>NZ_UHFA01000002.1:1200000-1800000 GCF_900459175.1 Streptococcus downei MFe28
GTCCTGAAGCAGCCCGTCAGTGGTTGCGGACCACAGGTTTCCAAAACATTGACCAATTGAACAAGATCCTACAAGCAACAGCCACCTCTTGGCAGGAAAAGGCTTAAAAGCAGTAGATAAGTGATTTGTGTTTAGAGAAAGAGAAGTGCCTGGCATTTAATGATAAGCATTGTATTTCTAAGGTTACTTGAAATTATCTTTGAAAATATCATGAAAAGTAAGGGTTTACATTTTTCCTTGTTTATGTTAATATAAGTACATAATTGAATAGGGTGGATCGTAACTAATCAGACTAGGCGAGACTACAAATGAATCGGAGAATTAGTAAATTTCTTGGGTTTGTTTGTGGTCCCTTTTTGTTTGAAATTAGAAAGGAGGAAAACCATGTATCGGATTGTTCAGGCCCTGAATAATAACGTAGCCCTTGTAAAAGATAAATACGGAGAGCAAGCAGTTGTTATGGGGTTGGGAATTACATATAAGAAGTCCAAAGGCGACTTAATTGTTAGCGACAAAATTGAGAAAGTATTTTCACTAAAGAGCTCAGAGTCCAAAGAAAATTTCTTGACACTCTTAAGGGATGTCCCTCTTGATTTTATTACGGTCACCTATGATGTAATTGACAGCTTATCCAGCAAATATCATTACCCTGTTCAAGAATATCTGTATGTAACCCTGACTGACCATATTTACTGCTCATACAAGGCTATCTTGGATAATACCTATCAAAAGAGTGATATTCGTCAATTATCGCAAGAATACCAAGAAGAGTATCAGATGGCTACAGAAGCTTTAGCAATCTTTAGAAGTAAGCTCTTGGCTGACTTTCCTGATGATGAGATTGGAAAAATTGCTCTGCACTTTATTAATGCTAAGAGCTTAAAAGTGGATGATAAAAAATTAAAGGTCCGTACGGCGAAAACGATTCTAGAACAAGTTCAAAAGATTCTGGAACAATATGATATTAAACGGACTAAGACTAATGTCAATTTCTATGACCGCTTGATGGTTCATTTGACTTATTTCATTGAATACTTGGATAGAAGTCGAGACGATAATTTGTCTTTGCTAGAAATGGAAGATCAGATAAAGCAGACATATCCAAGAGCTTATCAAATTGCTGATGAAATCTATCGGATTATCATAATCGAAACAGGGGTAGACTCATATCCAAGTGAACGATTTTATATCGCACTACATATACAGCGCTTGTTATAAGTTCATTTAGAAGGAGGAAAAAATGAATAGAGAAGAAACGACCTTATTAGGTTTTGAAATTGTTGCCTATGCGGGTGATGCTCGCTCAAAACTACTAGAAGCTCTAAAAGCGGCGCAAGCGGGAGACTATAAAAAAACTGAAAAGCTGATTGAAGAGGCAGATGCCTGCCTAGTTGATGCCCACAATGCTCAAACAAGTTTGCTACAAAAAGAAGCATCGGGCGATGACATTGCTTTTAGCGTGACCATGATGCACGGTCAGGATCACCTGATGACAACCATGGTCATCAAGGATTTGATTACCCATATTGTCGAATTGTATAAGAGAGGAAACTGATTATGAACACCTTGATTGCTCAAATAGAAAAGGGAAAACCCTTCTTTGAGAAGGTATCTCGAAATATTTACTTACGGGCTATTCGGGATGGATTTATTTCTGCTATGCCGGTTATCCTGTTTTCGAGTATCTTCCTTTTGATTGCCTATGTTCCAAATATCTTTGGCTTCACCTGGCCTAAGACTATTGAAAATGGTCTGATGACGCCCTACAATTACACTATGGGAATTATCGGATTCTTGGTTGCTGGAACGACGGCAAAATCTCTGACAGATTCTATGAATCGTCGTTTGGAAAGCACCAATCAAATTAACTTTATTTCGACCATGTTGGCCTCAATGGCGGGCTTCCTGATTATGGCGGCAGATCCTGCCAAAGAAGGTGGCTTCCTTAGTGCCTTTATGGGGACAAAGGGACTTTTAACTGCCTTCATTGCAGCCTTTATTACCGTTAATGTTTATAAATTCTGTGTCAAACACAATGTTACCATTCGGATGCCTGAGGAGGTTCCACCAAATATCTCTCAAGTCTTTAAAGATATTTTCCCTTTTGCCTTCTCAATCATTATTCTCTATGCCATTCAATTAGTGGTGCACACCCTTATCGGTGTAAATGTAGCGGAATCAATTGGAACCCTTTTGGCTCCCTTGTTCTCGGCAGCAGATGGTTATCTTGGAATTACCATTATTTTTGGTGCCTATGCTCTCTTCTGGTTTGTTGGCATCCATGGTCCATCTATTGTTGAACCAGCGATTGCTGCAATTTCTTATGCCAATGTCGAAACTAACTACCAATTATTGCAGGCTGTCCAACATGCTGACAAGGTAATCACCTCCGGTACTCAAATGTTCATTGCTACGATGGGTGGTACAGGGGCAACTCTGGTTGTACCATTTATGTTCATGTGGTTGACTAAGTCGAAACGAAACAGGGCCATCGGGCGTGCCTCAGTTGTTCCAACTTTCTTTGGGGTTAATGAGCCAATTCTCTTTGGAGCACCTATCGTTTTAAATCCTGTCTTCTTTATTCCATTTGTTCTAACACCAATTGTTAATGTTTGGTTGTTCAAGTTCTTTGTTGATACTCTGGGCATGAATAGTTTTAGTGTCAACCTACCCTGGACAACTCCGGGTCCTTTGGGAATTGTTATGGGGACAGGTTTTGCAACTTTATCATTTGCTCTTGCTGCTCTCTTGATTGTTGTTGATATTGCTATCTATTATCCATTCCTTAAGGTTTATGATGAACAAATTTTAGCGGAAGAAGCAGCAGATGGAGATGTAGCAGACTCTCTCAAGGAAAAGGTCGCTGCCAACTTTGATACTAAGAAGGCTGATGCTATCTTAGAAAATTCAGAAGCCAAGTCTAATGGCGGAAGTGGAAACATTCAAGAAGAAACCAATGTACTAGTTCTCTGTGCTGGTGGTGGTACGAGTGGACTCTTGGCTAATGCTCTCAATAAGGCAGCAGCTGAATACAATGTACCGGTTAAGGCAGCCGCTGGTAGCTATGGGGCTCACCGTGAAATTCTACCTCAGTATCAATTGGTTGTTCTAGCCCCTCAAGTGGCATCCAACTACGACGATATGAAGGCTGAAACCGACAAGTTGGGTATTAAGTTAGCCAAAACAGAAGGGGCCCAATATATTAAATTGACTCGTGATGGTAAAGGAGCCTTGGCCTTCGTAGAAGAACAGTTTAAAGATTAAGGAGTGGTTTGAAAATGAAAACTTTACCAAAAGACTTTATTTTTGGTGGGGCGACGGCGGCCTACCAAGCGGAAGGGGCAACCAAGACGGATGGTAAAGGTCCTGTGGCTTGGGATAAGTATCTAGAAGATAACTACTGGTACACGGCTGAACCGGCTAGTGATTTCTATCATAAATATCCAGTTGATTTGAAATTGGCTGAGGAGTTTGGGGTTAATGGGATTCGGATTTCTATTGCCTGGTCCCGTATTTTCCCGACCGGCTATGGTCAGGTCAATCCAAAAGGGGTAGAGTTCTATCATAAACTCTTTGCCGAATGTCACAAGCGACATGTTGAGCCCTTTGTGACCCTCCACCATTTCGATACACCTGCAGCTCTCCATTCCAATGGTGACTTTCTCAATCGGGAAAATATCGACCATTTCGTGGATTATGCAGCCTTCTGTTTTAAGGAATTCCCTGAGGTCAACTATTGGACGACCTTCAACGAAATTGGTCCTATCGGTGATGGTCAGTACTTGGTTGGTAAATTTCCTCCGGGCATTAAATACGATCTGGCCAAGGTTTTCCAATCTCATCATAATATGATGGTAGCTCACGCGCGTGCCGTCAAACTCTTCAAGGATGCTGGCTATTCAGGAGAAATTGGCGTAGTCCATGCCCTGCCAACCAAGTATCCTCTTGATCCTGATAATCCGGCCGATGTGCGTGCTGCCGAGTTGGAAGATATTATTCATAATAAATTTATTCTTGATGCCACCTATCTGGGGCATTATTCCGACAAGACCATGGACGGGGTCAATCATATTCTAGCTGTTAATGGAGGAGAATTGGACCTGCGCTCAGAAGATTTCCAAGCTTTGGAGGCTGCCAAAGACTTGAATGATTTCTTAGGAATTAACTATTATATGAGTGATTGGATGGCTGCCTTTGATGGTGAAACTGAGATTGTTCACAATGGTAAGGGAGAGAAAGACAGTTCTAAATACCAAATCAAGGGTGTTGGTGAAAGAGTCGCTCCGACCAATGTTCCAAAAACTGACTGGGATTGGATTATCTACCCTCAAGGACTCTATGACCAAATCATGCGGGTTAAGCGGGATTACCCCAACTACAAGAAAATCTATATCACCGAAAATGGTCTAGGTTATAAGGATGAATTTGTCGACAATACGGTCTATGATGATGCCCGGATTAACTACGTCAAGCAACATCTGGAGGTCCTCTCAGATGCCATTTCTGGCGGCGCCAATGTCAAGGGATACTTTATTTGGTCGCTGATGGATGTCTTCTCCTGGTCCAATGGTTATGAGAAACGCTACGGCCTCTTCTATGTCGATTTTGACACGCAGGAACGCTATCCTAAGAAGAGCGCCTACTGGTACAAGAAGCTAGCCCAAACTCAGCAAATTGAGTGAGGCACAGCTACTTAGAAATGAACGTATTAAGAGGCTTGAGCTAGGTGAGTTCGGCCTCTTAAGTCTATGGAGGAGTTTATGGTAATCCATCTAAAAAATGATAATCTGGAAGTTCAATTTAGCCAACTGGGTGGCGCTTTGACTTCCATTAAAGATAATGATGGGATAGAATATCTATGGCAGGGGAATCCTGATTATTGGTCAGGTCAAGCACCAGTTCTCTTTCCTATCTGCGGTAGTCTAAGGCTTAACTGGACGGTTTATCGGCCAGCTGAGCGACCTCATTTCACAGGCTCCATGCCCCGTCATGGTTTGGTTAGAAAAGAGAATTTTACTCTAGAAGAAGTGACTGAAACTTCAGTGACCTTCCGCATCAAAGCAAGCGAGGCTATGCTCAAGGCCTACCCTTATCAGTTCCAGTTAGACATCAGATATACTCTAACAGGTAAGATGATTAGGGTTGATTATTTGGTCACCAACAACGAGGCTGAAAAGAATATGCCCTACTTCATCGGTGGCCATCCAGGCTTTAATTGTCCCCTGCTAGCTGACGAGGACTACGAGGATTATTATTTAGAGTTTGCACAAGAGGAAACTTGCTCAGTCCCCAAATCTTTCCCAGACACAGGTCTCTTAGACCTGCAGGATCGCAAGCCCTTCTTACAGAAGCAAAAGACCTTAAACTTGAGTCATGATTTATTTGACCAAGATGCTATCACCCTAGATCAACTCAAATCGCGCTCAATCAGCTTGCACTCCCATAAGCATGACAAGGGTATTCAATTAGATTTTGAAGATTTTCCTTACTTAGTCCTCTGGTCAACAACTAATCAAGGCCCTTTTATCGCTCTGGAGCCCTGGAGTGGTCTTTCCACCTCCTTGGATGAATCGGACTATTTTGAGGATAAGCGAAACGTTAGCTGGGTCAAGCCTGGTCAAACCGATCTAAAGTCCTTTACAATCAGTATTCTTTAGAAAGCCGGTAAACTTTATGTTAGAAAAACTAAAAGCCCTAAAAAATAAAACCATGGCAGCTGCTTTTGAAATTGTCTATATGGTTACCTTTAAAGATAAGTCGGCTATTCCTCAAGTCACTCCAGCAATCCAATCTCTCGCTAAGTGGTATATCACTAGTGGAGATGAGTGGTACGGTCATTCCGAGGATTCCCTGGAAGATTTCAAGGCTAAATTTTTAGACTTGACTGGACTGACTGAAGAGCAGGTTGTTTTTACCAAAGAACACCTCCCCTTTTCAAAATAAGGCTTAAGAAGTCTAAGAAGTCTGAGCAGATGAAGCAGGAGCAGGCTGTCACTCTCGGAGCTAGGATAGAAAATAACACTAGTTAGTAACTTAGGGGTTCGCTCATCCGTGGACCTCTTTTTATTTTTTTCCAATTTTTGCTCTGCTAGGGTGGACTAATCCTAATCCTTCCTATTGTTTTAAGGGAGCTTTTGCTATAATGGAAACATGAGAAGACGATGGTTAATCTTATTTAGTCTGGCCTACTTTTTGATTGGCTTGGGTCTGGCTGCTAATTTAATAGAGCGACAGGACATGACCCTATATAGTGGCAAGACGCAATACCGATTCCAGGAGGAAAAAATTAAGGCGGTTGACCTTAATAAAAAACTGGACCTCTACCAAATGCAAGTAGACCTGCAAAGTCTGAAACCCCAGGCAGACAAGGCCATGGCCCAGGTCAGGGCAGGGGTGGCTAAGCTCCGACAGATTGGTTGGTCGGATTCCGTTATCTACTACGCCTATCTGCAACCCCTTGAAAAGGAGTGGGATGCCAAGAAACGTGACCAAGAAATCAAGACCATGAATCTAGAGAAAGAAAAGTTGGCTAGCCCCACCTACAATCGGTTTCTAGATAAGGAAATCGCCCTGATGCGACAAGAAAAATCTAAAAACCCAGAATTTTCGAACCAGCAAAAGCGAGCCAGCCATCTCTTGAAAATCGCCCTGAAAACTATTTCCATGCCTTCCAATCTATCAGGAAGTCAGACGGAAACGAGTCAGTTACTGGGACATTTTGATGAAGATCTAGAACCAGATTCGCCTTACTGGCGCCAATTGGCCCTCTGGGTTCAGTATACCTTCCCCAAAGGCTTGTCCAAAAAGAAGGCCTTCTACCGTCAGGTTCATCAGTTACGCTATGTGATTTCTGCCCAGCAGGCGGATTATATTCGTCGCCACCATAAAAGAAAGGGCTGGACCGATGCCCAGGCCCTAGCGGACTATGTTAGCGACTTAGACGAGAGCAATACCTTTCTTGAGGAGATTGGCGTGGATAATTCTGACTATTACTACGATTATAGCTCGGACGAGTCTGCTCGCCTCCATAATAAAATTCCCCTGCGAGACCTTGAAGGAGAGCCAGAGGCTGGCCAAAACCAGCCAATGGACCAATCTCTTCATATCCAATTTAAGTTGGTCATGCATTTTCATACGGAGTTTATCCTAGACGAAAATGGCCATTTTGTGAATGAATTAGACAAAGAAGGCAAAAGTGAAAATGGGATAGCTAACGGTGCCAGCTTTAATTATGCCCAAGCCAATAGCGACAGTCATCAAATTTTAGACATTAAACCCGCCCAAAAATTAGATCCGTCTTTCCGCAAGAAGGTCATTAAAACCTACAAGATTCCAAATACCTTGAGGGATGAAGGCTCAGAAACAGCTAAGAGAAAGTGGATAGACAGTTATTTCAATGAAAATGGTTACTTTGCCTTCAAGGGGAAGAGTCGCTACCAGGTAGTCAAGGATCAGGTGGATGCTTTTAAGGAGCTGGTCCAACAATCTAGCCAGAAAAGAAAGACCAAGGAAAGCCTCAAGTGAAAGTTACCTGAGACTTTTCACTTGCGCTTAGCCAGATGGGCCTAGGATAGCAGTTTCTAGCAAACGAAAATGCTTGCTTCTCATGTAAGCGTCTGCCTTCTTTATTGCTAACTGGCCCTTTGTTTGGAAGAATGAGTGAATTAAGGAGTATAATGGAGGTAATAGATGGGAGGTTGCTATGAATCAAAAAGAACTTGAAGGAATTATTCAAAAGGCAAGAAATCCGATTATTGTGACAGGAGCCGGTGTCTCTACCCTTTCGGGGGTACCCGATTACACAACCATGAAAGGAACCAAGGTTGAGGGCCGTTATTTTCAAGCTCGGCAAATTTTATCACGGCCCTTTTTCCAAACCTATCCTCGAGAATTTTGGCGGTGGCATCAGCAACAGTTCTTGCAAAATCTTAAGCCCAATAAGGTTCACCGCTGGATTGCCAAGCAGGCTATCCCTGTTTTAACACAAAACATTGATGGCCTCCACCGTTTGGCAGGTTCTAAAGCAGTCATTGAATTTCATGGAAAAGCCGACAAAGCCCTCTGCCAAGTTTGCTTTGGGGAGATAGACCTGCGAGATGATCAGGCTGTTTTGGAGCACTCCCATGGCTTACTCACCACAGAACCTCTACACATTTTGGCAGACCATGCGGATACCGAGATTGTCCTCTATGGGGATGCCATAAAACCAGCTAATTTGGAACTGGCAGTTGACTGGACCGAATCCAGCGATTGCCTGCTTGTTATCGGATCGACCTTGGAAGTCTATCCTCTAGCAGGCTTGGTTTTACAGCAAGTCCCCAAGAAGATTATCTGGATAGACAAGGCCAAAAACGGGGTGGCCAGAAGCCACCCCGATATTACTTTTATTCAGAAGGATTTTCGAGACTTTTTTGATGATTAAGATAGAAGTAGACACCATTTCAAAACTAACAGAGAATCTGACTATCCTCATACAGGCAGTTATTTACTGATCGCTAACGT
The DNA here is from genome assembly GCF_900459175.1 of Streptococcus downei MFe28. Classification (NCBI taxonomy): domain Bacteria; kingdom Bacillati; phylum Bacillota; class Bacilli; order Lactobacillales; family Streptococcaceae; genus Streptococcus; species Streptococcus downei. The sequence goes on from NZ_UHFA01000002.1 coordinate 1,208,503, forward strand.
CCTCTTGGTGCTCACCTGTCACATACATGGTGAAGCAGGCCTTGGCAAGCAGGTCCTCAGCTTGATTTTTGATAAGGACATCGATGACCTTGGTGGAGCGACCGTCATGACTACAAGTTCCTTCGATGGTCAGTTGGTCTCCCAAATTTCCAGCTTTTAGGTAATTGATATTGGCTTGCAAAGTGACCGCATCGTAGCCAGTCGAAATGGCAGTTAGGCCACTGATCTGGTCACACATGGCAAAGAGGTAGCCCCCGTGGGCCTGGCCATAGTAATTCAGAGAAGATAAAACAATGTCACTCCTGACAACCACATGGCCGTAGTCAAAAGTCACCAGTTGATAGTTTTCAAAAACCTCTATTTTATGAAGATAATCCTTTTGCATCTTTTGGCTCCTCATCATTAGACTATCATTAGCATAAGACAAAAGACCGAAAAAATCCAATCTGAAATCAAGTCCCAGATTGGATTTTTGAAAATTATTTCCAGAAATTTTCTGCGATTTTTTGGCCTTGTTCAATCTTTTTCCATTGTTGAGGAATGGTTAATTCATTCCCTGAATCACAGGAAGCAAAGCCACATTGGTGGGAGAGGAAGAGCCTTTCCTTAGGGAGAATTTGGCTAGCCTCTTCCAAGAGCTTGTAGACACGATCTTCATCGTCTAGTTCAGTTGTCTTAGAAGACAGCAGTCCCAGAACAACCTCTGCATCTTTGTCCTTCAAGGCCTCCAGAGCCTTAATATCACCAGAAGTGTCGCTATCCCATTCTAGGAAGAAGCGGTCGTAGTGCTGGTTGGCCAGGAATTTCTTAGCGATGGCCTCATAGGTTCCACCGGTTGCTGAACGACTTTCGTAGTTTCCGCGACAGTTATGGGTCCAGACCTTGAGCCCAATTTGGTGGCCATAGTCAGCCACCTCGTTATTGATGGCAATAAAGTCATCTGCCAAACCAGCTAGTTGCTCATTACTGAGACCAGCAAATGGGGTTAGGGGATTGCTGGCATCGAAGAGTTCCCAGAGGCAGTCGTCAAATTGGACGATTTGGCCACCGGCCTCCTTGTATTCAGTCAAGAATTCCTTATAGGCGCCAATGAGTCCTACCTTTAACTCTTCATTAGTCTTGTAGACTTGGTTAGGACCAGCTAACTCATCAAAAATAGCTAGTTCAGTATAGGCATGGGCAGGTCCCCAAATGGTCTGCTTAGTAGCTTGGTCACCAGCCTCCTCTTTAACCAATTTGTAAATATCAAGGAAGTGATGATTTTTACCAGAGAGGGGCTCGGTAATCCGAATACCGATATCCTTGCGAGTCTCAAAATCCCCTTCTTCATGGTCTTGGAAGGTATAGCCTTGTTGGGCGATGTAACGCTCAATCCCCTTTAAACCCCAGACAAAGTCAAGGTGCCACATGGAGCGACCAAATTCGCCGTCAGTCAAGGGAGAAATACCGTGAGCCTTTTGTTCTGCCACGATTGCTTTGATGTCGGTAGTTTCAGTCTCTTGATAGCCTGGTAGGGCATCGTAGAAGGGGTAGGAAATATCATCACGCTCTTCGATTTGCGTTTTATATTGACGGAGATTAGCCGGACGTAGGAGTGAACCAACCAATTGGAATTTTGCTTGTGACATTCATCGAACCTCTTTTCTTAAGAATTGTTATACTAACTATTGTAAACTGTCACTCCTCATTTGAAAAATAGTTAATTCACCGCCAATGGTATAGCTAATAACTATAACTTGAGTGTGGCGGTCAGGAAAAGGTCAGCCTAGCTTCTTTTGACCAGAGAAAAAGTAGGCCACTTGACCTACTTCATTGAGCGCACTCTAGAGCTTAAGGAAAATTGGAATTTCCTTCCATTTCCTATTTTAATCTTGGCTCTTACTTAAATAAGTTTTTCCAGAATCCCTTTTTCTCAGTCGTTTCCTCCTTGTCTGATTCAAAGAATTGGGGATAAAGTTTAAAAATATCGGTTTCTTCTTGGTGGACGGCCTGGTCTGTGTGAATCAGTAAATCAAAGGGATGGTCGCCACCTTCGTTGACATTGGTGAAGCTGATGCCAGCTGTCTGAGCCATTTTCATGTAGATGACCTGGTTGGTCTGGGTCAGATTGGAACAGGATTTAATTTTAAGGACGGGATGCTTTGCTTTTAAATCTTCTAAGATTTTGGGGAAGGCGGTTTTGACATCGTCACGGTTGCCCATATTTTTATCAATAGTTAAGAGGACACGCTCTCTAAAAGTACCAATGTACTGGCGTTGTTCATCAGGCTTGAGTCTGGTTTCCCCAGAAGCAGCAGCCATTAATTTCTTTTCTATATTGTCCATAGATTACCTCGTAGACTCATTCTACCATAAGATAGGAGAGAATGGCTAGATCGCCTTAAGCCAGTTTGAAATAGGAGCTTAGAAATTTTGAAAAATAGTCTTATTAGTTTTTAGTTCTTGGAATTTGAAGATAAGTGAATTACTAAGACTTGTTTGTGTCAGAGAAGGTGGGATATATAATCGGTTTTCCTTTTGCAACGAACCTTTATGGCTAGGCAGTTTTAGTTCTTATATGATACGGTTCTTGTTTGCGAATTAACAAAGTTTGTGTTACTATTATGGTGTAAAAAAATTAAACTCATAAGGAGAGTATTGTAATGTCAATTATTACTGATGTTTACGCACGCGAAGTCCTTGACTCACGCGGTAACCCAACACTTGAAGTAGAAGTTTATACTGAATCAGGTGCTTTCGGACGTGGTATGGTTCCTTCAGGAGCTTCTACTGGTGAACACGAAGCAGTTGAACTTCGTGATGGTGACAAATCTCGTTACGGCGGACTTGGTACTCAAAAAGCTGTTGACAACGTAAACAACATCATCGCAGAAGCTATCATCGGTTGCGATGTACGCGACCAACAAGCAATCGACCGTGCAATGATCGCTCTTGATGGTACTCCTAACAAAGGTAAATTGGGTGCTAATGCCATCCTTGGTGTGTCTATCGCTGCAGCACGCGCAGCCGCTGACTACCTTGAAATCCCACTTTACAGCTACCTTGGCGGATTCAACACTAAAGTTCTTCCAACGCCAATGATGAACATCGTCAACGGTGGTTCTCACTCTGACGCTCCAATTGCTTTCCAAGAATTCATGATTATGCCTGTTGGCGCACCAACATTCAAGGAAGGTCTTCGTTGGGGTGCTGAAGTATTCCATGCTTTGAAGAAAATCCTTAAAGAACGTGGTCTTGAAACAGCCGTTGGTGATGAAGGTGGATTCGCACCTCGTTTCGACGGAATTGAAGATGGTGTAGAAACTATCCTTAAGGCTATCGAAACTGCTGGTTATGAAGCTGGTGAAAACGGAATCATGCTTGGTTTCGACTGTGCTTCATCTGAATTCTACGAAGATGGCGTTTACGACTACACTAAATTCGAAGGTGAAAAAGGTGCTAAACGTTCTGCAGCAGAACAAATTGATTACATCGAAGGTTTGGTAAACAAATACCCAATCATCACAATCGAAGATGCTATGGATGAAAACGACTGGGAAGGTTGGAAGGCCCTCACAGAACGTCTTGGTAACCGTGTTCAATTGGTTGGTGACGACTTCTTCGTTACAAACACTGACTACCTTGCACGTGGTATCAAGGAAGGTGCCGCAAACTCAATCCTTATTAAGGTTAACCAAATCGGTACTTTGACAGAAACTTTCGAAGCTATTGAAATGGCTAAGGAAGCTGGATACACTGCCGTTGTATCACACCGTTCAGGTGAAACTGAAGATTCAACAATCGCTGACATCGCAGTTGCAACTAATGCTGGTCAAATCAAGACAGGCTCACTGTCACGTACAGACCGTATGGCTAAATACAACCAATTGCTTCGTATCGAAGATCAACTTGGTGAAGTTGCTCAATACAAAGGTATTAACTCATTCTACAACCTTAAAAAGTAAGCTTGTAGCTGAGTTTGGATAAAAAGAGCTACTAGGTTTCCTAGTGGCTTTTTATGTATACTCATGATACTGAGATAGTCATTAGCTAACCCCACCATCCTTTTAAAAATTTTAACCAAGATTCTAGTTAATACTCATTTAAATTCAAAAATAGCAGTTATTACAAAAGAATATCCACTGTTCTCATCTCAGTTTATGTAAACAGAATAGACAAATTGGAATACTTTCGCCCTTGTGGTATTATTCGTAACAGTTGCGCTGTTACGAATAACGGAAATTTTGAGACCCTAAGCTCAAGAATTAGCAATGAAACTCCTTTGGATTTAGCAAACAGTTCCCCAAACTGTTTGTTCTTGCGTCCGCACAACCTAAGAAATATCCCAAATGCTAATTTTGTTTTTCAAAGAGTATAAGATCACAATCTGAAAATCTTTTTCCTCTTTAAGAAAGTCATATTTTCGAAAAGAGTGGCTGTCCACTTTTGGTGGACAATCGTTTGTAAATCCTGCCAATGAAGTCCTTGGATGCCGCTTGTAGCTGATTAATGACATTCTCTAAGGTTTTTAAAGACCTTGTGTTTGAAGCCGTCTTTACGAATCTCCGCCCAAACCTGTTCAATGGGCTTCATTTCAGGGGAATAGGAAGGAATAAAAGCAAAGGAAGTCAATATTATTGGGGCTCTCTAAAGTCTTAGCTTTGTGCCAGTCTAGGAGCACTGTTTGAGGTTGCAGAAAAAAATAGAAGACAACAAGTTTACCAAGGTGAGGTAACAATTATTGGCGTCTGATTTAACAGGGGATCAGGTTTCTTTGAATGCTTGTGATTGGAGACTGGTTCAATAGTTCTCGCTTGAAAATACTTTAGCCTCACGACGCTATCTATAAGAAAAATTTATAGCGGAGAATAAAAAATATAGATTAGACAGATTCTTAGAAGGTGATAGAATGAAAATAAGTTTTGTAGGTGTTTCAATACACTTATATTTTTAGAAAAGCAATGGATGTTATAGGAGGAAGTCTATGGTTATCAGTAGAAAAGAGAGAGTCATAAAAGCCTTTCATGGAGAATCTGTGGATAGAGTGCCGGTCGGTTTTTGGTACCATTTTTTGCCAGAAGACGAATTAGGTCAAGGGCTTAATAACCACACTATTTTTCAGAAGAACCTTGAAGGACATCGTAAATTTATTAAGGAAGTAGATCCTGACTTTATTAAGATTATGAGCGATGGCTTTTTCACTTATCCCAACCCTCTAATCACTACAGGAGTCTCCTCTATTCAAGACTTATCTGAAATCAGTTCTATTGGTGAAGACCATCCTTGGTTTGAGCAACAGGTAGAGCTGGTTAAGGCTATTAAAAATAGTTTTACGGAGGACATCGTTGCGATTTATAATATTTTCGCTCCTGTAACTTATCTCAAATGGCAGTTAGCTGGCCAGATAGCAAGTGGAGATACTTTTATTGCTGATTTTCTGCATGAAAATGCACAAATATTGAAAAGGGTGCTAAATACGATTGCTGGTGATATTGCCATTTTAGTCAGAAAGATAATTACTGAAGCTAAAATTGATGGTATTTATCTCAGTGTGCAGTCTATTCAAGATGATAGAGTTTCTGACGAAGATTACCGCCATTACATAGCTCCGAGTGATTTAAAAATTCTTGAAGCAGCTCATCAGGTAGACGGGGTGAGTGTGCTTCACATTTGTGGCTATGAGGGTGCTACTAACAATATCGGTTTCTTTAAAGACTATCCAGCGCAGGTATATAACTGGGCAGTAAAGCCTGAAGGAGTTAGTCTGTCCAAGGGACGAGAGCTCTTTGGCGGAAAACCTGTTTTAGGTGGTTTTGTCAATACTCAAGAGGGAGTGTTGTACAGTGGCAGTAAAGAGGAAGTTCAAGCGCGTGTGAAAGAACTTTTACAAGAAGCAGGTACGAGAGCCACTATTATTGGTGCTGACTGCACGATTCCAAGTAATATCGGCGCTGAGCGCATAGCTTGGGTAAAAGAAGCAGCTGCTTGGTAGAATGGAGGTCAATGGATGGCACAAAAAAATAACACAAAAAAATGGTTCATAGCAGGCGGAATTCTTGTTTTACTTATTGGCGGTACCTTTATCGGCCGTCATTTTGCAGGACAAGGAGTTAATAGCAATAAGGTAACAACCTTAAAAATTGCCCATACGCAGAATTATGCTCCTTATGATTATGTTGATGATAAAGGAAAACATACGGGGTATGAAGTTGAGGTTCTAAAAGCGATTGATAAGAAGTTACCTCAATATAAGTTCGATTATACCGGTACAAGTGATGAAGATTTGCTAATTGGTTTGGAATCTGGAAAATATGATATCGGGATTAAGGGTGCTTGGTATACAAAGGAGCGGGCGCAGAAATTTATTATTCCTGATGATCCGATTGGTGCCAGTGTTATTGGCTTTACTATTCGCAAGGACGATAAAGAAAAATTTAAAGATATTGATTCCTTTGCCCAATCAAGCGGCAAATTAGTTCCTATTTCTCCTCAAAATGCCCAATGGAACGTAATTGAAGATTATAATAAGAAACACAAGGAACATACCATAGACCTTAAAGCTGCTGAAAGCTTTACCATGGCGGATGCCTATGCTTGGGTACTTGAGGGACGCTATGATGCTTATTTTGATATAAAGCTGTCATTTGAACAAGCTGTTAAGGATAAGGACGGTGCTTACCATAAATACGCTGATCAGCTGACGTGGGTTCCCTATAAAGGAATTGAGACTTACCCTTTGATTCATCGCAATACATCCAACAAAAAATTTGTTAAGGACTATACCAAAGCTATTAAAGAAGTGAAAAATGATGGAACTCTGGCTAAGCTATCAAAGAAATATTTTGGAGAAGATGTTTTCAATTATGTAACAAAATAAAGGGGGGAAGCCATGGTTCCTTATACACCGTCTTATATTTTTAAGGTTCTTCCAATTATTTTGTCTGCCCTCCCTGTGACCTTGTGGGTTATTGCTTTAACGGTGTTCTTAGGAACACTTTTGGGAGCTAGTCTGACTTGGGCACAGGTAGGTTCTGATACTGGTTTAGCTGGTTTTGCTAGGGCTTATGTATTTACACTAAGGTGTACTCCGCCGATTGTCTTGCTTTTTCTGGTTTTTTATGGATTGCCTCAATTTTTGACATGGTGGCTCCATTTGGATGTTGATGGTTGGTCACGAACGATTTTTGTTGTTGTAACCATGGTGTTACTCTTTGCTGCATCTGTGTCAGAAGTTTTTAAAGCTGCTTATTTAGCGGTACCTAAGGGACAAATGGAAGCTGGCCTCAGTATTGGTTTGACAGGCTATCAGACCTTTAGACGAATTTTGTTACCGCAGATTTTTAAAATTGCCCTGCCCAATATTATAACAGCTATTTTAAATTTGATGAAGGATGCTGCCTTAGCTTATACGATTGGTTTGGTAGATGTCATGGGAGCAGGTAATTTACTAATCAGCCGCAATCTGGGCAATTATTCCTTGGAAACTTATACAGCTGTTGCCTTTATTTATTGGGGACTCGCCTTGATTTTATCAGTGGCTTCTCATCTGCTGGAGCATCATCTAGATCTAGAAAATAGTTAGGAGGGCTTATGGATTTTAACTATATTATTCATACTTTTTTACTCTCCTTAAAAGGTGTTCCTGTTACTTTAGCTATCATGGTCGTCTCGCTTCTATTAAGTTTTTTACCGGCCCTTTTTTTGGCATTAGGAAGAATTTATAAAATCAAAGGTGTGACGGCTTTTTCGGTAGTCTATTTGGCCTTTATCCGTGCAACCCCGCCGATACTCCTAATCTTATTTTTCTACAGTCTTTTACCCAGTGTTTTAAATGTGTTTTTAAAATCAAGCGGCCTTGATATTTTTAAACTTAATCCTATTTATTATGCTTTTATTATCTTTAGCTTAATGGCAACGGGAACTTTATCAGAAATTTTACGTGCGGCTATTTTAACTGTTGATAAAGGACAGCTAGAGGCGGCTCAGTCTATTGGTTTAACCACTACTCAGAGCTATTTTAGGGTTGTCTTTCCTCAGGCTTTACGAAACGCTCTGCCCAATCTCTGTAATCTAGTCATTAATATCGTTAAGGGGACATCATTGGTGTTTGTGATGACGGTTAAGGATATAACGGCGATTGCCAAGGTAGAAGCAGCTCACGGTTACCAATATTTTGAATCTTATTTGGTAATTTTCATTATTTATATTATTATCTGCGGTTTCATCCAATGGGGCTTCTCAGCCTTAGAGAAGCGCTTTTCTTAAGGAGGATCTATGTTAGATGTTAAAAAATTATCAAAGCAATTTGGAGATAAGACTGTCCTTGACAAGGTTGATTTAAAAGTTAATAAAGGAGATGTTATTGTTATACTGGGACCTAGTGGTTCAGGGAAGACAACCTTATTGCGCTGTCTCAATCATCTCGAAAAGGCCGATCAAGGTCGGCTAACTTTGGATAATCAGTCTTATGACCTAGCTGACCTGAATCGTAAAGAGATATTGACTATTCGGAAGAAGACAGCTTTTGTCTTTCAACATTATAATCTCTTTGCTAATAAAACAGCCCTGGAAAATATTTTGGAAGGTCTTGTTATTGCTAGAAAAATTCCAAGGGAACAAGCAGAAACAGTAGCTTTAAAAGCTTTAGAGAAGGTAGGACTGCTAAGTTATAAAGATTATCATCCTAATCAGTTGTCTGGTGGTCAGCAGCAGCGTATCGGTATTGCGCGTGCGATTGCAGTGAAGCCTGATGTTATCTTTTTTGATGAACCAACATCTGCATTGGATCCAGAATTGATTGGAGATGTTTTAGGGGTTATGAAGCAACTGGCTGAGGAAGGTGTGACCATGATTGTAGTGACACATGAAATGAGTTTTGCAAGAGATGTTGCCAGTCATATCGTTTTTATGGATGGTGGTCATATCATTGAATCAGCTCCTCCTCCGGAGTTCTTCACAGCGCCTAAAGAAGAGCGGACACGTCGTTTTCTGTCCCGTATTTTATCGGATGATAGCTATACTGCTGATCGTATTCCTTAAGAAAAAGCATTATGCCTCCATTCTATCATGGTAAGGCTGAAGGAGCTGCATTGTCATGCGATAAAAGGAAAGGTTTATAATTTTTGAGTACCACTCTGACTTTGATGACAGTAGTAATGCCATAACAGCTTTTTATACTTAACCAAATTCAAAATTCGATAGCCTTCGCTTTTTCATTTCTAGGCTCAGGCAAAAAACAGCCACTGGATGCTTTCTTTAACTAGTGTGGACGCAAGAACAAACCGTTTGAGGAAGGGGTTGTTAAATCCAAAAGCGTTTCATGGTGACACGAAGTTAGGACAGTCAATTTTACTGGCCTAACTGAGTTAGTGGGGGAGCTAGTCAATCGTCATAGAGATTGGCATTAGGGAGTCAGACAGAAAGGGCTTTGACAGTCGTCAAAACCTTCCAAAACCCTCGTGGTCCCTCACTTCCAATTTCAAGGTGTTGAGCTAAATAGTCCACCGGACTATTTTACTACCCCAGTAAGGGTGACTAGCTGTCCTTTCTGCACCTTGAAGTGGTGCCAAGACTGCAATCAACTACTGCGGCATTTGCTGCTTTAGCAGCTGATGTCTTTACTCCCTTGCTGATGATGAGCTTCTATTAAAGGTCTCAATTTCCCGTAATTCGCAACCCCGCAGGTGTTGTGAATCATACCACTAGGGCGAAGATATCATTTCAAGCTCACTTCGTTCGCTATTCCTCTAAAAATGTCAAGCAAACTAGTAAGCACAAATTATCTGATTTTGATTTTCAAATAGTATTGATAAGAAAAGGCTCATTATCCCTTTTAGGATATATAGAGCCTTTTTGTGTTTTCCCAGAATAGAGTAATCTTGTTTTGGAGTGGAACACTATTCTCGCAAAATTTTTCCTGAAAACTCTTGCCGATATTGTCTGGAAGTCAGCTTATAGTATTTCTTGAGCTGACGATTAAAGTTAGATTGGTTGGAGAAGCCGACTTGACTCGTAATGTCCTGAATAGTGAGGCTAGTCTGCACAAGCAGTTCACAGACCTTGTTGAGCCTCAACTGTAGGGTGAACTCAAGGCAGCTACTGCCGGTGTGCTGTTTAAAGATACTCATGAAGTGGGTACGACTGTAGCCGAAGTAGTCAGCTAAAAATGAGATAGTCAGATGTTCGGCATAATGGTCATTAATATAGTCAATTAATTCCCTGAGTTTTTGATAATTTTGGTAAGTGTTATCTGTATAGTGACGATTAATATGGCGGTATTTAAAGAGTAGATAGAGAAATTCATGACATTTTGATTTTAATAACATATCAAAATAAAGAGATTGAACCCTGACTAATTCAAAAATCTCAAATAAACACAGTCTTTAATGATTTGGTAACCAGACATACCTGGTTGAATGCGAGGGATGATTTTAAAGTGAGCATTGTGCAGGGGCTGTAAGTAGCGTTGGCCGTATTTATCAATGATTGAGCGGCCGAGATTGTCCAGATGAATACTAAAGGTATCACTAATCAATTCTTGCTGGGCTGCTGCTTGAATAGAGTGCATGCTATTGGGTTGAATCAACATGATATCCCCTGTTTGACAGTCAAAAGCTTCATAATTTATGAGATAGGTCCCTTTGTCCTTGCTGATGTAAGAAACTTCCAATTCAGGATGCCAGTGGTACATGATTCCTGGCTGTCCATAGGCTAAGCGGGTCTGATAAAATTTATAGGGAAAGCCGGATGGATTATCTTTGATATAAGAAGATTCTTGAACCATAATCTGCCTCATTCTAATCAATCTTATAAGCTCATTATAATATAAGCTATTGAATATGATACCTCTACCTCTGCTTGAGACGGAACCATCAGTACTAAAAAATTTGGGGATAAAAAAGGAGTGCAAGGAAATTTCTATTCCATTAATCATTAGGCATTTTTCTTGCTTAATTTCACATAAACAAAATTAAGAGCTAAACCAATTAGGGCTAAGGCAATTGCTACGTAGAAGGCGTAACTATAATTACCGTGGTTGCTACCAGCTATTTGGACAGCAACACGAGGAGCGAAGAAGGCTGCCAGAGAGTAACCAGTAAAGACGATACCGTAGTTGGTACCTTGATTGGCGGGACCATAATTTTCCATAACCATGGATGGGAAGACGCCCATAACACCACCGAAGCAAATCCCTAGACCAATAATGCCGAGGGCAAAACCAAATTGGCCTGGGATGAAGGTCAGAACCAATAAGGCTAGGGCAACAACGGAATAAATAATAGTCAAGGTCTTGCTACGTCCCAGTTTATCGGAAACCGTACCCCAGATAAAGCGACCGCTAGAATTACAAATAGAATAGAGGCTAACATTGAGGGCAGCGGTGCCTGCTGACAATCCGAACATGGACTGACCGATTGTGGCGGCTTGCGAAGCAATCATGAGGCCGGAGAATGAACCGACAAAGAACATGGAAATAATCGCATAGAAAATCGGTGATTTAAGCATACCCAGCCAGTTGATATTGCGGGAACCAGCCTGTTTTTGTTGAGGTGGGTTCCAACCTTCAGGCTTATAGCCTGCTGGAACAGCTTTGATGAAGAGGCTGGCAAGAAGGACAACAATAATGTAGGCCAGACCCAAAATACGAAAGGCAAATTTAGCATCGTGACTTTGAATTAAGAGATTGGCGATAGGAGACGCGATAACGGCTGCAAATCCCTGTCCCAGTCCAGCCATGAGGCCGTAAGTCAGATAGAGCATACCAGGGCTGGTTGCAAAGCCACTGAGGCAAAAGCCAGCAGCAAATAAAAGGGCACCCAGGGAGATTGTCCATTTCACATAACCCTTGTCGACCAAATAACCTCCAAGAATCATAGGAATGGAGCCGATGGCATTATTGATGGTGAAGGCCAACATGATCTCTGGCATGGTCCAGCCAGTCTCTTTACTAAGAGGTCCAGCGAAGACACTAAAGGCATAGATGGCACCCGTACAGAGTAAGATGGCAGCAGAGGTGGCCAAGGTATGCCAACGATTGATAGATTTTGTCATAGCAATAGTCCTTTCTGTGACTTTGTTTGTGTTTTCACAAAGTATACTATCTTTTGAAAACGCCGTCAATGCTATTGGATAAAAATTCGGGATTTATCAAAAAACCAATACTATTGTACGATAAATAAATGTTTTTGTTTTAAAAATCAAAAGAGAGCGTTTACAAAAAAATTGGAGCGTAGTACAATGAGGGTGAAAAAGTGTGAAAGAGGTAACAAGATGAAATTAGTTGCTATTGTTGGAACCAATTCCAAACGGTCAACCAACCGAAAATTACTAAGGTTCATGGCTAAGCATTTTGCCAAGCAGGCGGACATTGAAATTCTTGAAATCAAGGATTTGCCAGCCTTTAATGAGCCAGAGGATAAGATAGCTCCTCAAGCCGTGGCAAGCTTTACTGAAAAAATTGTCCAAGCTCAAGGGGTCATTATTGCGACACCAGAATACGACCACACCATTCCAGCCCCGCTGTCCTCAGCCTTGGAATGGATTGCCTATACGAGTCGTCCTTTGATAAATAAGCCTGTCATGATTGTAGGGGCTTCGCTGGGGCTGTTGGGAACTTCACGTGCCCAGGCTCATTTGCGACAGATTTTAGATGCGCCTGAACTTAAGGCAAGGCTGATGCCAGGGAATGAATTTCTACTGGGTCATTCCGAACAAGTCTTGACCGATGAGGGAGAGCTGACCAATGCTGATAAGGTGGCTGAGCTAGAAGATTGCTTTGCTGAGTTCTTAGAATTTGTCAGCCTGACCAATCAACTGGTCAAGGAAGCTGATACCAAACGCAAGCAAGCCTTCGCTTGGGAAGCCGCGGACTAGGACAGAAGGGAGAAATCATGAAATTAGTTGCTATTACAGGAACCAATGCCAAGCATTCCTATAATCGAAAATTATTGCAGTTCATGGCCAAACATTTTGCCAAAAAGGCCGACATTGAAGTCTTGGATATTGACCAGGTCTCTATGTTTGATGAGACTGATGATCAAACAGACTCCCCAGTCATTCAGACCTTCAACCAAAAGATTAGTCAAGCGGACGGGGTCATTATTGCGACTCCCGAACACAACCATACCATTCCTTCCAGCCTCAATAGTCTCTTGGAATGGCTGTCTTTCAATATCCATCCGCTGGATGGCAAGCCAGTTATGATTGTTGGGGCTTCCTATTCTGAGCAGGGGTCTTCACGGGCCCAGCTCCACCTGCGCCAAATTTTGGATGCTCCTGGGGTTAATGCGACCGTTATGCCAGGGAATGAATTTCTGCTGGGCTTTGCCTACATTTCTGTCCTTGACGACTATGTGCGCCAGCAAGGTGGTTTTATCTTGACCGATAGCCCAGTTAAGGAGCTAATCGTCGAAAACGGTCAGGTTAAGGGAGCCATCGCGACCGGACGCAACGATCAGACGATTACAGTTCATGTCAAGGCTGTTGTTCTGGCATCAGGTGGCTTTGGTGCCAATACCAAGATGCTCCAAAAGTACAATACCTATTGGACTGAAATTGATGATGACATTAAGACCTCTAACTCACCAGCCATTACAGGTGATGGTATTATCCTAGGCCGATCGGTAGGAGCAGACCTTGTCGGCATGGGCTTCACCCAAATGATGCCAGTTTCCGACCCCAATACTGGTGCCCTATTCTCAGGTCTGCAAGTGCCACCGGCTAACTTTATCATGGTCAATCAAGAGGGTAAACGCTTTGTCGATGAATATGGTAGCAGGGATAAACTAGCTCAAGCAGCCATTGATAATGGTGGTCTCTTCTATTTGATTTCCGATGACAATATCAAGGCAACGGCCTATAATACCAGTCAAGAAAAGATTGATGCTCAGGTGGCTGCTGGAACCCTCTTTAGGGATGATAGCTTGGAAGGCCTGGCCAAACAAATCGGTGTCAATCCAGAGGTCTTTGTCCAAACCATTAACAACTACAATTCCTATGTAGATGCGGGTCATGACCCTGAATTTGACAAGGGGGCCTTTGACCTCAAGGTTGAAAAAGCACCTTTCTATGCGACCCCTCGTAAGCCAGCTGTTCACCACACCATGGGTGGTCTGAAAATTGATACTCAGGCTCATGTTCTCAACGAAAAGGCTCAGCCAATTTCCGGTCTCTATGCAGCAGGAGAAGTTGCTGGTGGTCTCCATGCCGGTAACCGCCTAGGCGGTAACTCTCTGACCGACATCTTCACCTTTGGCCGCATCGCAGCCCAAACCGCTGTTGATGAATGGTGTTAAATACCTATTTAGATATTAAGGTACAGTTTTAGTCTGTGCCTTTTTGTTTTGATTACCCTTGCAAATTTTGGTAGAATCTGTTATGTTAAAAAAGTATATATTAAATATATATATATATATCAAAATGGTACAACATAATTAAACCTAATTTGCGGAGGTGACAATATGAAGCAGAATATTTTTATAGAGACTGCTAAAGGTAGACTTATTAGACCTATTGTTTTTGTGCTCCCACTTGGCCTTCTGTTATTTATTGTTGGTCAATTGCTGGGAATTGGTATCGTAACTATTTTTGTCAAGATTTTATCCCTGCTTGGCTTGGCCAGCCAAACGACAGCTATAACGGCGTTGGCCTTTTTGAACTATGATTTTGGTGTTTTCTTGGTTTTCTTTGCCTGGGTCAAATGGGTTGAAAGGCGTCCCATTTCCTCTATGGGTCTCTTTAAGAATCGAGCAGGAGTGGAATTGCTAAAAGGTTGGCTCCTAGGTGGAGCAATGTTTACTTTGATTATCTTCTTACTTGGTCTTTTTGGTATTGTTCAGATTGATAAAATAAATCTGACGGTCTCAAGTCTAGGGTTTCTCATTCTTTTTATCCTGGCTTGGCAGGTCCAAAGTGCTGGTGAAGAATTGATGACCAGGGGCTGGTTATTGCCGGTTTTAGCCAGTCATCACCGCAGGATAACAGCCGTCTCCATTGTATCAGTCCTGTTTGCGGCCATGCATTTATTGAATCCTAATGTGACCCTGATTTCATTTGCCAATGCAACTCTTTTTGGTCTCATGATGTGTCTTTACCTTATTTGGAAAGGTAATCTTTGGGGAGCTTTTGGTATTCATGCGGCTTGGAACTGTTTTCAGGGTTCCATCTTTGGTGTTCAGGTTTCTGGTTTAGGTGTGTTGCCGTCAGCTATTATTAAGCTCAAGTTGGCTGGACCAGACTTTTTAACCGGTGGTAAATTTGGTATTGAGGGAAGCTTGGTGACCTTAGTCATTTATGCATCTGTTTGTTTTTTCCTCTACCTGAAAATTCGTAAGAAAGTGGCAGTCAGGCCACAAATATCCAGTAAAAGCTAGGTTTCGGCCTAGTTTTTTGCTATAATTGTAAGTGCTTTAATAATGGTGGGTATGGCCATTTCTGAGCTATACTCAATTAGGAGTTTGCTATGAATTTTATTTTTGACCTGGATGGAACTCTGTCGTTTGATGGTCTTAGTATTGATGAAAAAAGCAGGAAGGTCCTAGCCCAGGCCAGTAACTACGGTCATAAAATCAATTTTGCTTCAGCTCGCTCTTATCGTGATTCGCTTGATATGTTAGGTCAAGACCTAGCCAAGGAACGAGTATTTGGACTGAATGGTGGCTTGGTCTATGAAAAGGGCCAGTTGATTCTGGAGCACAAGCTGGACTACGAAGGTTACCAGGAAGCTCTTAAGTACTGTCGCTATTACAATTTGCCTTTCTTTGTGGACAATTCCTTTAACTATGCAACGGGAATTGAGGACTATATTCCCTTTATAAAAATGGTTGATCCTCTGAATTTAGCTCAGAAGGTTTCCGCTGACGACCTAAAGAATCCTATCAAAATGGTGGTTTATCTGGGCAACCACGAAGATTTACTGGCGGATATTACCTATCGGACTAAGGAAATGAACAAGTTTGAGATCACCTACCACGAAAATGAAAAGTGTCTCTATCTCAATCCAAGTAATATCAGTAAAGCCTCTACTATCAAGGAGGTTATCAAGGAGCCTTATATCGCCTTTGGCAATGATAAAAATGACATCAATATGTTTAAGGAGGCTCTCTACGCTGTTCAGGTGGGACACTACCCTTACTTGAAGACTTATGCGGATGACCAAGTTGAAGCTGACAGCCAAGCAGTTGCAGCAAAAATTTTGGAACTCTTTCAGAACTTTCAAGAAAAGTGAGTGTTTGGGGCTCATAAATTTTTTAATATGCTAAAACCCAGCCTGGAAGTAGCTCTTCTGGGCTTTTTGATTAGGCGAGTTTGCCTAGGCTAGACCTAATGAAAGTCAATTTTCTACTCATAAAAGGAGGTATATTACTCTTTTGAGTTCAAAAGGTTATTTCGAATTTTGGGGAGCCCAAAACAAAATTTTAGAAATCTATTTTCAAAAGCGTTATGATGAAGTGCCGTTAGGTGACGGCTAGAAAGCGAGATACTATGCTAACATTTTTAGGAAAACCAGTGACGGTAGCAGCAGATAAACAGCTGCAAGTAGGAGATACAGCGCCAGATTTCACCCTGATGGCTTCGGATTTGAGCCAAAAAAGCCTGTCAGACTTTGCTGGTAAAAAGAAGATCCTTAGTATTGTACCTTCCATTGATACAGGACTTTGTTCAACACAGACTCGAACCTTCAATCAGGAACTGTCAAACCTTGAGGATACGGTTGTCATTACCATTTCGGCCGACCTCCCCTTTGCTCAGCAAAAATGGTGTGGGGTGCAAGGATTGGATGAAGCTATCATGCTATCGGATTACTATGACAATGGTTTTGGTCAGGCCTATGGAGTCCTGATGGAAGAGTGGCACCTGTTAGCTCGGGCTGTCCTAGTCCTGGACCAACAGAACCAAGTCACCTACACCCAATATCTGGACAATATCAATGCCGAGCCAGACTACCAGGCGGCCATTGAGGCGGTCAAGGCTATCTAAATTTATACCTATAAGACCTGTAGAAAAAAAGAGAGACAAGTAAGCAAACCCGTGATTTGCTTACTTTCTATCGGATTCAAGCCCTCGAAAACAATAGATAATCAAAAGCTCCGCTGATGATTCGAAAACCTGAAGTGAAAGTAGCCGACGCACCAATTTTGGTGCGTTAGCCGCTTTTTTATGTTATACTAAAAAGCAAATAAGAGGAGGAAGCCCATGATTGGAGATAACCTAAAAGCTTTACGAAAGTCGCATCATTTGACCCAACCAGAATTTGCGGCAATGATTGGAATTTCTCGAAATAGTCTGAGCCGTTATGAAAACGGGACAAGCTCGGTATCGACAGAGCTCCTTGATCGTATCTGTCAGAAATTCAATGTTTCTTATATTGACCTTGTGGGTCAAGAAAAAATGCTAGGACCTGTGGAAGACTATCAACTGACTTTAAAAATTGAAATTATCAAGGAGCGGGGCGCAGGTATCTTATCCCAACTTTATCGTTACCAGGATAGTCAAGGGATTGATTTTGACGATGTGAGCAATCCTTGGATTTTAATGAGTGATGACTTGTCTGACCTTATCAATAGCAAGATTTATCTTGTGGCTAGTTTTGATGAGCTAGATCGCTATAATGGTTATTTGGATGGCATTGAGCGTATGTTGGAGTTGGCGAGTCACCAGGTGGTTGCCTAATGTCGCTAGAAGAATTTAGCCAGGCAGATTTTGACCTAGCCCTGAAGAGAACCATTCGTTCCCTAAGTCGAGGAAAAGTAGCCTTGGCCAAGCCCCGAGCTATCCTATTAGGTGGGCAGAGTGGAGCAGGAAAGACAACCATACACCGAATTAAGCAAAAGGAATTTCAAGGCAATATTATCATTATTGATGGCGATAGCTACCGTTCCCAGCACCCCAATTATCTTTCCTTACAGAAAAAATATGGTAAAGATAGTGTGGACTACACAAAATCTTTTGCGGGAAAAATGGTTGAGCACCTCGCCGATGAACTCAGTAAACAAGGCTATCATCTGTTAATTGAGGGGACCTTGAGAACGACAGAAGTTCCTAGGGAAACAACACAGCTCTTGAAATCAAGGAATTACCGAGTATCATTATCGCTGATTGCCACAAAACCAGAATTGTCATACCTCAGCACCCTCATACGCTACGAGGAACTCCATGCCATAGATCCAAACCAAGCTAGAGCCACTCCAAAAGAACATCATGATGGCATTGTCAACCACTTGATTGATAACTTGCGAGAGTTAGAAAATGACAAACCCTTTGACCAGATTCAAATTTATCAAAGAGATCGAACTTGCATCTACGATTCAGAAATTGATGAGGCTTCAGCAGGAGACGTTCTACAAAACTGTCTCTTTGGTAAATGGAGCAAGGTGGAAGAAGAGATGTTGAAGTTTGAACAGGAGAGGTTGAGAGAGCTGAAATCTATAGAAAATAATTGATTTGTTCTGGTGGGACAAGAAAATCAAACTAACACCCAGAAGTAGCTGTGGATCTCTGGTTATTTTACCTTCTTTTTAGCTCCCTTTGATTTTCTTGAAAATTTAAGGTATGATAGAGCAGAAGAATGAGCTATTTTCATGAATTTCCATGGAAGTTGAGGGAGAAGGAGGCAGACCATGAGGCTGATTGAAGACTATCTTGCTAATCCAGTAGCTAAACTACCCTTGGGTCAGCTGGCAAGGGCTTTCAAGGGTAAGGCTGTATCTGGCAAGGCTGATCCTGGTCGGATAAGCTACATTAATCTGTCGGACATGACAGAATTCGGTATTGATTATGACCATCTCAAGACCTTCGCAGAAGATTTAGATAAGGTGCAGAAGTACCTCCTAGAGACTGGGGATGTCTTGGTGGCCTCCAAGGGGACGGTCAAAAAGGTTGCTGTATTCGAATCACAGGATTTCCCCGTTGTCGCCTCCTCCAATATCACAGTCCTAAGACCGACCGAGGAATTGAGTGGGTTTTACCTCAAATTATTTTTAGAATCTGACCTAGGTCAAGCCCTGCTTGATAGGACTGATAAGGGTAAGGCTGTCTTGAATATCTCAACAGCCCAACTTTTAGAAATCCCTGTTCCTCATATTCCCCTAGTGAAGCAGAATTATTTAGTTCAATATGCCTACAAGGGACAGGCCGACTACCAACGTAAATTGGCCAGGGCCCAGCAGGAGTGGGAACACATCAAGCAAGACGTTGCCAAGAATTTATATTAAGCCAGAGTTAGGGACAAAAGTCCTTAACTTTTTACTTTTTCAGCATCAGACACATTGGCGCAGTGGTTGATTTGTGATGATTGGCTTTATGCTTCAGCATTTAGCCAATCACATGCCAACGAAGTGGCGGTAAGGTCCTTATCCCTTGCTAGGCAAGGGATAGGTCCAAGGGTCTGGGAGACCCTTGGAGGAAACCAAAATCAACTGTGCGGGGGCGAGACAACAAAATTGACGGAATTGCCGTACCAGTTTTTGCCTCGCTCCCTTTTCTTTTAAAATGAAAGTTACTGAAACTTGCATAGGGAAGGTGAAACCAAACACCTATTGATGTGAAACTGCCATGAAAGTTAATTGTTTGTAATGTTACTAATTTGAAATAATATTCAAAATAACTGTTATTTTAGATTCTCAGTTTGTAAATATGAAAGTGCTATCATATAATTCATGGTTTAGTGGGGACCATCTGGTCTCCGCTGATAACTAAATAATTTTAAGCTCATAGCTAAAGGAGTGTTTTTTTATGGAAAAAAAGCTACATTATAAGCTTCACAAGGTTAAAAAACATTGGGTTACGATAGCAGTAGCCTCAATTGGTTTAGTCAGTCTCATAGGGGCTGGCACCGTTTCCGCAGAAGATAAGGTGGCTAACGATACTGCTGCTCAAACCAGTCAAGCAGCCGACACGAATCAAGGGGACCAGGCGACATCTAGTGATACCAACACAAATGACCAGTCCCTAGATCAAGGTCAAACGACTCAAAATCAGACCACTGATCAAGCACAGGCTGGCCAAAACTCCGCCACCACTGATCAAGCTCAAGGCAATAACAATCAAACTACTGATAATCAGGTAAGCGACAACCAAGCGGATAAGAATCAAGCTACAGAAGGCAACAGGGTCCAACCTCGCGATGCTGCTAATGTTGCGGCGGCAGATCAAGTGGCTCAAACAGGCCCTTCTGAACAAGAAAAATCAGCAGCCCTGTCACTTGACAATGTTAAGTTGATTGATGGTAAGTACTATTACGTCCAAGCTGATGGTTCTTATAAGAAGAACTTTGCCATTACGGTCAATGGTCAAATGCTCTACTTTGATGGGGATACTGGTGCCCTCTCATCAACCTCAACTTATTCCTTCTCACAAGGAACAACCAATTTGGTGGATGATTTTTCAAGCCATAACAAGGCCTACGATTCGACCGCTAAGAGTTTTGAATTGGTCAATGGCTATTTGACAGCTAACTCATGGTACCGTCCGGCTTCTATTCTGCGCAATGGTCAAACCTGGGAAGCTTCAAATGAAAATGACTTGCGACCAGTCTTGATGAGCTGGTGGCCAGATAAGGATACTCAAGTAGCTTACGTCAACTACATGAATAAGTATCTAAGTGCCAACGAGACAGAAGTGACCAATGAGACCCCTCAAGCAGATCTCAATAAGGAAGCCCAATCTATTCAAACCAAGATTGAGCAAAAGATCACCGCTGATAACAGCACCCAGTGGTTGCGGACAGCCATGGAAGCCTTCGTGGCTACCCAACCAAAATGGAATATGAGCACAGAAAACTACAACAAGGGAGACCACTTACAAGGTGGAGCTCTGCTCTATACTAATTCTGACTTGACTCCTTGGGCAAATTCTGACTACCGTCTGCTTAACCGCACCCCAACCCAACAAGATGGCACCAAGAAGTACTTTACTGAAGCTGGTGAAGGGGGTTATGAATTCCTGTTGTCTAATGACGTTGATAACTCAAACCCTGTCGTTCAAGCAGAACAACTGAACCAGTTGCACTACCTGATGAACTGGGGTGACATTGTCATGGGTGACAAGAATGCCAACTTTGACGGTGTTCGGGTCGATGCGGTTGATAATGTCAATGCTGACTTGTTGCAAGTCTACAGCAACTACTTCAAGGACAACTACAAGGTAACTGATTCTGAAGCCAATGCCCTGGCTCACATCTCAATCCTTGAAGCTTGGTCGGGCAATGACAATCAATACAATGAAGACACCAATGGTACAGCCCTGTCTATTGATAATTCATCACGTCTTACTTCTCTGGCTGTTTTGACCAAACAACCTGGTCAACGTATTGACCTTTCAAACCTGATTAGCGAGTCTACCAATAAGGAACGCGCCAATGATACGGCCTACGGCGATACCATTCCTACTTATTCCTTCGTTCGGGCTCATGACTCAGAAGTGCAAACTGTTATCGCTAAAATCGTTAAGGAAAAGATTGATAACAATTCAGATGGTTACACCTTTACCCTCGACCAACTGAAAGATGCCTTCAAGGTCTACAACGAAGACATGAACAAGGTCAATAAGACCTACACCCACTACAATATTCCAGCGGCCTATGCCCTGCTTCTCAGCAATATGGAGTCTGTTCCACGGGTTTATTATGGTGACCTCTATACCGATGACGGCCAATACATGGCTAAGAAGTCTCCTTACCACGATGCCATTGCAACCATGTTGCAAGGTCGGATTGCCTATGTTTCAGGTGGTCAAAGTGAAGAGGTCCATAAGCTAAATGGCGACAATCAAATTCTGTCGTCTGTCCGCTATGGTCAAGACCTCATGTCTGCTGATGATACCCAAGGAACCGACCTCAGTCGTACTTCTGGCATGGTGACCTTGGTCAGCAATGATCCTAACCTCAACCTTGGTAGCGATAGTTTAACCGTTAACGTGGGTAAGGCCCATGCCAACCAAGCCTATCGTCCATTGCTTTTGGGAACCAGCGACGGCGTTCAATCCTACCTCAAGGACTCAGATACCAATCTGGTTAAATATACCGATGCTAATGGTAATCTGACCTTTACGGCTGATGATATCAAGGGTTACTCAACTGTTGATATGAGTGGTTACCTAGCTGTTTGGGTACCAGTTGGTGCTAAGGATGGTCAAGATGTCCGTGTAGCAGCAGATAGTTCACAAAAGACCGATGGTAAATTCCTCAAGACCTCAGCTGCGCTGGATTCCCAAGTTATCTTTGAAGGCTTCTCTAACTTCCAAGACTTTGTCAACAATGACTCCCAATACACCAACAAGAAGATTGCTGAAAATGCCGATTTCTTCAAGAAATTGGGTATTACCTCCTTTGAAATGGCACCACAATACGTCTCAGCAACCGACGGTAGCTTCTTGGATTCCATCATTGAAAATGGTTATGCCTTCTCGGATCGCTATGACTTGGCCATGAGTAAGAACAATAAGTACGGTTCTAAGGACGACTTGGCTAACGCTCTCAAGGCCCTTCATGCTAATGGTATTCAAGCCATTGCTGACTGGGTGCCAGACCAAATTTATCAATTGCCAGGCGAAGAAGTGGTCACCGCTAAACGGACTGATAGCTATGGTAAGCCGACCTTTGATGCCTTCATCAATAACACCCTCTATGCAGCCAATACCAAGAGTAGCGGTAGTGACTATCAAGCCCAGTATGGTGGAGCCTTCTTGGATGAACTCAAGGCTAAATATCCTGACATGTTCAATGTCAACATGATTTCAACCGGTAAGCCAATTGATTCATCAACCAAGATAAAACAATGGGAAGCTAAATACTTCAATGGTACCAATGTTCTAGGCAAGGGTTCTGGCTATGTCCTCAGCGATGATGCTACTGGTAAGTACTTCACCGTCAATGAAAATGGAGACTTCCTGCCAGCCAGCTTCACAGGTGACCAAAATGCTAAGACTGGTTTCTACTATGATGGCACCGGCATGACCTATTACTCAACGTCAGGTAATAAGGCGGTAGACAGCTTTGTTTATGAAGGTGGCCACTATTATTACTTCGATAAAGACGGTCATATGGTAACTGGTAGCTACAAGGCTGCTGATGGTAATGACTATTACTTCCTGCCAAACGGTATCCAAATGCGTGATGCCATCTACCAAGATGACAAGGGCAATAGTTACTACTATGGTCGCACAGGTATCCTCTACAAGGGGGACAATTGGTATCCATTTACCGATCCTAAGAATTCCAACAAGACAGTTTTCCGTTACTTTGATGCCAATAATGTCATGGCTATCGGCTATAAGGACATGTACGGTCAAACCTACTACTTTGACGAAAATGGTTACCAAGCCAAGGGCGAACTCCTGACAGACGCTAAGGGAACCCATTATTTCGATGAAGATAATGGTGCCATGGCTAAGAATAAATTTGTCAATGTTGGTGACGATTGGTACTACATGGATGGTAATGGTAATGCTGTCAAGGGTCAATACCCTGTCGACAATCAAATCCTTTACTTCAATCCAGAAACAGGTGTCCAAGTTAAGGGACAATTTATTACAGATGCCCAAGGTCGCATTTCTTACTATGATGGAAACTCTGGTGCCCTCAAGTTTAGTGGCTTCTTCACACCAAATGGTAATGACTGGTACTATGCTGAAAATGGCTATGTCTACAAGGGCTTCAAACAAGTCGCAGAAAACCAAGACCAATGGTATTACTTCGACCAAACGACCGGTAAACAAGCCAAGGGAGCAGTAGAAGTCAATGGTCAAAATCTCTACTTTGATAAGGACTCTGGTGTTCAAGTCAAGGGAGACTTTGTGACCGATGATGCTGGTAATACCAGCTTCTACCGTGGCGACAACGGCAACAAGCTTGCTGGCGGATTCTTTACAACTGGCAATAACGCTTGGTACTATGCCGACGCCAATGGTAATGTGGCCAAAGGCTTCAGAGAAATGGAGGGTAACTGGTATTACTTTGATGATCTAACTGGTCGCCAAGCCAAGGGAGCCGTTCAAGTCAATGGTCAAAACCTCTACTTTGACGTCAACTCAGGTATCCAAGTTAAGGGAGACTTTGTGACAGACGGTCAAGGAAACACCTCTTATTATGACCTCAATACAGGTGATAAGAAGGTCAATGGTTTCTTTACAACTGGTGACAATGCTTGGTACTATGCTGATAGCCAAGGCAACCTAGCCAAGGGTCGCAAGTCTATTGACAATCAAGACCTCTACTTTGATCCTGCAACTGGTAAGCAAGTCAAGGGCCAACTCATTTCTATTGATGGTCGTAGCTATTACTTCGATGGTGACACCGGTAACATGGCTAAGAATCGCTTCGTCCGTATCGGTGATCAATGGATCTATTTCGGCAATGATGGCGCTGCAGCCAATCTATAAGCTTGATTGAGCTAACGCTAAACCAGACTTAACTAAGCCATCCTGCTAAGCAGGGTGGCTTTTTTGGGGTTTATAGCTCTTGTATAAAACACGTGTTTTTGGAAACCAAAAAATAGCCCTTGACTGAAGTCAAGAGCTCATGAATGAGGGGACCAATGGTAGTAAGGGGTCTTTACAGCTCGAAGCTGAAGGCAGTACCATGCCTGAATTAGAAAACTCTAATTCCTTTGAACGCTCTGTTACCAGTCGCCCAACGTTATTCCCTCGTTTACCGCATTTTACCATAACCGGAGGAGAATTGTCAAAACGTCAACCGATTTTCCACGTAGCTAGCGATAAAAAGGTTGTCAAGCTAAGTTTTCCCCGCACACGAAGGGGGGCAGGGGTAATCATGAAGGAAATAATAACTTTAGGCATCTATGAGAATTGTTTTATACACCTAAAAAGAGTATAATGAGTGTATGAAAAACAAGTGAGGTGCCAAAATGTCTAAAGTAAGATTAAATGTCAATATTGATTCCGATGTGAAAGAAAGGGCCAGTCAAGTCTTTTCTAAATTGGGACTGGATATGACGACTGCTGTCACTATTTATCTTAATCAAGTGATTCAAAAAAATGGTATTCCTTTCGATTTGACGCTCGAAAAGACACATTATACTGCTGATGAGATTTTGGGGCCTGATTGGCGAGAAGGGCTTGATGCAGTAGAGGATGAGTGGGAATGACCTATCAAGTAGAATTTACAAAAGAGTCTGCCAAGGACTTAAGGCGATTAGATAATAGTCAGAGGATTCAGATTCGTAAATCTCTTGTTAAGCTAGAAACGCTTGGTATGGAAGCTGGTCAGGCTTTACATGGGGCATTATCTGGTTGTCGTAAATTAAAGCATAAACGGCTAGGCTTGCGGATTGTCTTTAGACAGAAAGCATCAGGAATAGAAATTATTGAAATTGTCGTAGTCGAAAAACGTAGTGACAATGAAGTTTATAAGATTGCGCAAAAACGGATACTGAAGAGGTGAGCTAACAGGCTTGCCTCTTTTTTCAGCCGTTCTATCGGATGTAAAATGGGCGGTTAGATGAGAAAATCTATTGAAAGATTCAATTTAATTCAGTTGTGTTTATTCATTTCTTAGGCTTGCTTAATTTTTCTTTTGTGCTATAATGAAGGCAATTAAGAACTTAGAAAAGAGGCATTCTTTTGGAAGTGCAAAAGAAGCAGCAGATAGATAAAGGGGCTTCCTTGAGTGAGGTTAACCAGAGTGTAGAGGTGCCAGAGACCACCTCCTTTTGGCGCACCCTCAAGGCCTTTATTGGGCCAGGAGCTCTGGTAGCCGTCGGTTACATGGATCCCGGCAATTGGATTACCAGCGTGGTCGGTGGCGCAAGTTATAAGTACCTCCTCTTGTCCATCGTCTTGATTTCGTCGCTCATGGCCATGCAGCTGCAACAGATGGCCGGCAAGCTAGGTATCGTAACCCGTCAAGATTTGGCACAAGCGACGGCAACCCATTTGCCCAGTTGGCTCCGCTATCTTTTATTTGTCATTATTGAGCTAGCCCTGATGGCGACGGATTTGGCAGAGGTTATTGGTTCAGGGATTGCCCTCCATTTACTTTTTGGTTGGCCTCTCATGTTGTCCATATTTGTTACTGTTCTGGATGTCTTTCTCCTTCTAGGTCTAATGAAGTTGGGCTTTCGCAAGATTGAGGCAGTGGTTTCGACCTTGATAATGACCATCCTTCTGATTTTCCTTTATTTAACAGTCATCTCACAGCCTAGTATCTCAGGTATCCTCAAGGGATTCCTTCCGAGTGGCTCGATTTTTGATCTCCATCAAAGAGGAGGAAATACCAAGCTGACCCTGGCCCTGGGGATTATTGGGGCAACGGTTATGCCCCACAATCTTTATCTCCATTCCTCCATTTCTCAGACCAGACGGGTGGATTATGACAATCCCGAATCCGTTCGTCGGGCGGTTCGTTTCATGACCTGGGACTCTAATATTCAACTCAGCCTAGCCTTTGTTGTCAATTCCCTGCTTTTGATTTTGGGAGCGGCCCTCTTTTATGGTCATGCCAGTCAAATTTCTGCCTTTGCGCAAATGTATAACGCCTTAGCGGATCCCAAGATTGCTGGGAGTGTTGCTAGCGGCCTGCTCTCGACCCTCTTTGCAGTGGCCTTGCTGGCCAGCGGCCAGAATTCGACCATTACGGGAACCCTGACTGGTCAAATCGTTATGGAAGGTTTTGTCCATCTGCGCTTGCCTCAATGGTTTATTCGTTTGGTGACCAGGCTACTAGCCCTCTTGCCAGTGATTCTTGCTGCTTTGATTTGGGGCAGCAGGGAAAAGGTTCTGGATCAACTGATTGTCTATTCCCAGGTCTTCCTTTCACTGGCTCTGCCTTTCTCGATCTTCCCCCTCATTTATTTCACCTCTAGTAAGAAATTGATGGGCGAACACAAGAATGCCATCTGGAACACGGCCCTGGCCTATGGAGTAGCGGTCATTCTCACCATCTTGAACATCAAGTTAATTATTGATTTGTTCCAATAAATATGAATCTCTTTAAAGAATAAATTTAAAGAGATTTTTATGTTGTTTTACAATCTAATGACAAATTTAGGATTTCTGAGATTAAACTTAAATAACATGTTAAAATAAATTGATAATTAAAATTATTTGGTTATTAAAGTTTTAATTGTCGAATTTTTTTATAAGGAGAATGATATTCATGGAAAAAAATTTGCGCTACAAATTGCATAAGGTTAAAAAGCAATGGGTAGCCATTGGTGTGACGACCGTAACGCTTAGCTTTCTAGCTGGAGGCCAAGTCGTTGCAGCCGACACAAACAATAATGACGGGACAAGTGTTCAGGTCAACAAAATGGTGCCAAGTGATCCCAAGTTTGACGCTCAAGCCCAAAACGGTCAACTTGCTCAAGCTATGTTTAAGGCTGCTAATCAAGCAGATCAAACTGCTACAAGTCAAGTTAGCCCAGCAACAGATGGCAGGGTTGATAACCAGGTGACACCAGCAGCTAATCAACCTGCGGCTAATGTGGCCAATCAAGATGTGGCCAATCCAGCGACTGATGCCGGAGCACTTAATCGCCAATCGGCCGCTGATACGTCAACAGATGGTAAGGCTGTACCTCAGACTAGTGACCAACCAGGTCATCTGGAAACAGTTGATGGCAAAACTTACTATGTGGATGCCAATGGTCAACGGTTGAAAAACTATTCAATGGTCATTGATGGCAAGACCTATTACTTTGACGGTCAGACAGGCGAAGCGCAAACCGACTTGCCTAAGACCGGTCAAGCTAATCAAGACAATGTGCCCGATAGCTATCAGGCCAATAATCAAGCCTATAGTAATGAGGCTTCTAGCTTTGAGACAGTTGATAATTACCTGACAGCGGATTCCTGGTATCGCCCTCGCAAGATTTTGAAAAATGGCCAGAGCTGGCAGGCTAGTTCAGAAGGTGACCTGCGTCCTATTCTCATGACCTGGTGGCCAGATGCGGCCACCAAGGCAGCCTATGCCAACTTCTGGGCTAAAGAAGGCCTGATTTCAGGTTCTTACAGGCAAAATTCTGCCAATCTTGATGCGGCTACCCAGAATATTCAATCTGCCATTGAAAAGAAGATTGCCAGTGAAGGCAATACCAACTGGTTGCGCGACAAGATGTCCCAATTCGTCAAGTCACAAAACCAGTGGAGTATTGCTTCTGAAAATGAGACTGTCTATCCTAATCAGGATCATATGCAAGGGGGGGCCCTGCTCTTTTCAAACAGTAAGGATACCGAGCATGCTAACTCAGACTGGCGCCTGCTCAACCGCAATCCAACCTTCCAAACTGGTAAACAAAAGTATTTTACAACCAACTATGCGGGTTATGAATTGCTCTTAGCCAATGATGTTGATAATTCTAACCCGGTCGTCCAAGCCGAACAGCTCAATCACCTCCACTACCTTATGAACTGGGGTGACATTGTTATGGGGGATAAGGATGCTAACTTTGATGGTGTCCGAGTTGATGCGGTTGATAATGTCAATGCCGACCTGCTACAAATTCAGAGGGATTATTATAAGGCCAAATATGGCACCGATCAAAATGAAAAAAATGCCATTGACCACCTCTCTATCCTAGAAGCCTGGTCTGGCAACGACAATGACTACGTCAAGGACCAAAACAACTTTTCTCTCTCTATTGACAATGATCAACGCAGTGGTATGTTGAAAGCTTTCGGTTATGCTTCTGCCTATCGTGGTAATTTGAGTAATCTCGCAACTGCTGGCTTGAAAAACCGTAGTGCAAATCCTGATAGTGACCCAGTTCCAAACTATGTCTTTATTCGTGCCCATGACTCTGAGGTACAGACACGGATTGCTAAGATTATTCGTGAGAAATTGGGTAAGACCAATGCTGATGGTTTGACCAATCTGACCTTAGATGATTTAAACAAGGCCTTTGACATCTACAACCAGGATATGAATGCCACCGATAAGGTTTATTATCCTAATAATTTACCGATGGCCTATGCTTGGATGCTGCAAAATAAGGATACGGTCACTCGGGTCTACTATGGTGATATGTACACCGATAATGGCCAGTATATGGCGACCAAGACCCCATTTTATAATGCTATTGAGACCCTGCTTAAGGGCCGGATTAAGTATGTTGCTGGTGGTCAAGCGGTCTCCTACAAGCAAGATTGGTCTAGTGGAATTTTGACCTCGGTTCGCTATGGTAAGGGAGCTAATTCGGCTAGTGATGCTGGGAACACGGAAACCCGCAATTCTGGTATGGCCCTCCTGATTAACAATCGACCTAACTTCAGGGCTTATCGGAACTTGACCTTGAACATGGGGGCAGCCCATAAGAGCCAAGCCTACCGTCCTCTCTTGCTGTCTACCAAGGATGGCATTGCCACCTACCTTAATGATAGCGATGTGGATTCTCGCCAATACAAGTACACCGATAGTCAGGGGAACTTAAGCTTTAGTGCCTCTGAACTGCAAAGTGTTGCTAACGCCCAAGTCTCAGGTATGATTCAGGTTTGGGTACCCGTCGGTGCGGCAGATAACCAAGATGTCCGTACTTCTCCAAGTACACAAGCGACCAAGGATGGCAATATCTATCATCAAAGTGACGCCCTAGATTCCCAAGTCATCTATGAAGGTTTCTCTAATTTCCAAGCCTTCGCCCAAAGTCCTGACCAATATACCAATGCTGTCATTGCTAAAAATGGCGACCTCTTTAAGTCTTGGGGCATTACCCAATTTGAAATGGCTCCGCAGTACGTGTCATCAGAAGATGGAACTTTCCTTGATTCCGTTATTTTAAATGGTTATGCCTTCTCAGACCGCTATGACCTGGCTATGAGTAAGAATAATAAATATGGCTCCAAGCAGGATTTGGCCAATGCCATTAAAGGACTTCATGCTGCAGGTATCAAGGTCTTGTCAGACTGGGTACCAGACCAACTTTATAATCTGCCTGGAAAAGAAGTGGTAACGGCAACCCGGGTCAATCAATATGGTCAAGCCAAATCAGGGGCGACCATCAATAAGACTCCTTATGTGGCCAATACCCGTTCCTATGGTGACTACCAAGAACAGTACGGTGGAAAATTCTTGGATGACTTGCAAAAGCTCTACCCAAGACTCTTTAGCACCAAGCAAATTTCAACGGGCAAACCAATTGATCCATCTGTTAAGATTACCAATTGGTCGGCTAAGTATTTCAATGGCTCCAATATTTTGGGGCGTGGTGCCAAGTATGTTCTGAGTGAGGGCAATAAGTATCTCAACTTGGCTGATGGCAAGCTCTTCTTGCCAACGGTCCTCAATAATACTTATGGTCAGCCGCAAGTATCGGCTAATGGTTTTATTTCTAAGAATGGCGGTATTCATTATCTTGATAAAAATGGTCAGGAAGTCAAGAATCGGTTCAAGGAAATTTCTGGCAGCTGGTATTACTTCGATTCTGACGGTAAGATGGCTACTGGAAAAACGAAGATTGGCAATGATACCTACCTCTTTATGCCTAATGGTAAACAACTTAAGGAAGGTGTCTGGTATGATGGTAAGAAGGCCTACTATTATGATGATAATGGTAGGACGTGGACCAATAAGGGCTTCGTTGAATTTAGAGTTGACGGTCAAGACAAGTGGCGTTACTTCAATGGTGATGGCACTATCGCCATTGGACTAGTTAGTCTAGATAATCGCACCCTCTACTTTGATGCCTATGGCTATCAAGTCAAGGGACAAACCGTGACGATTAATGGTAAGTCCTATACCTTTGATGCCGATCAGGGTGACTTGGTCCAAACAGACAATGCCAATCCAGCTCCTCAGGGTCAAGCAGGCTGGAAACTCCTAGGAGATAACCAGTGGGGCTACCGCAAGGACGGTCAACTCTTGACGGGTGAGCAAACTATTGATGGTCAAAAGGTCTTCTTCCAAGATAATGGCGTCCAAGTCAAAGGTGGAACTGCGACAGATGCTTCAGGTGTCTTGCGTTTCTACGACCGTGACCAGGGCCACCAAGTTGGCAAGGGCTGGTACTCAACCTCCGACGATAATTGGGTCTATGTCAATGAATCCGGTCAAGTTCTGACAGGCTTACAAACCATTGATGGTCAGACGGTCTATTTCGATGACAAGGGTATCCAGGCCAAGGGCAAGGCTGTCTGGGATGAAAATGGCAACCTGCGTTACTTTGATGCCGATTCAGGTAATATGCTTCGGGACCGTTGGAAGAACGTTGACGGAAACTGGTATTACTTCAACCGCAATGGCCTAGCCACGAGGTGGTAAGCCTAATACTCGCTAAATATTAAAAGAGCTCTCTTTCTAGCAAGCTTAGTTTTCTAATCTTTGCTTGGGAAGGAGGGCTATTTTTATATCTAGCCGAGCCCCTTTGGGACTAGGTAACAGAACTGTAACGGAAGATGACTGGAGAAAACCCCAGAATTAGACTGTTTCTGGGAGAAAAACGCTTTCTTGAGTAAGTGAAATGTAAATAACTAGTAATTTTTTTGAAAAAGTGCTACTATAGTTTGGTAAGTGAAATAATTTACAGGTCATGATTATTTTACTAGTAAAAATATTATGGGAGAATGATTTTCATGGAAAGAAAATTACATTACAAATTACACAAGGTCAAGAAGCAGTGGGTGACCATCGCTGTCGCCTCTGCTGGTTTGGCCAGCGTAGTCGGTGCTGGCTCCTTGAGCCAAACCGTTTCTGCTGACGATCTTGCTAAGGACCAAGCGGCAGCGACTGAGCAAAAGGCATCAGCCAATCAGGAAAAAGAAGAAGTAGTTTCTGATCAGGTTGACACGACCAGTGCCAAAGCAACCTCTGAGAAGGAAGTTGCTCAAGCTTCGGACACTAGTTCAGAAGCCAACCAAGTTCCAGCCCAAGAAGAAAAGAAGGCTGAAAAGGCAGCTGCTCCTGCGACAGCGACACCAGCTCCACAGACTGGTGCAAAAAACAGCCAAACAGCTAGTTCAGAAGCACCAGCGACAAGCAATCAAGCAAGTGAGACAGCTGAAACTGGTGCCTTAAGCCAAAAAGAAGAAGCAGCAGTTCTTTCGCTTGATAATATCAAGAAGATTGATGGAAAGTATTACTATGTTATGGCAGACGGCTCTTATAAGAAGAACTTTGCCATTACTGTTGATGGGCAAATGCTTTACTTTGATGCCAAAACAGGTGCCCTGTCTTCAACCTCTACCTATTCTTTCAGTCAAGGTTTGACACCAATTGTTTCTGATTTCTCAGTCAACAATAAGGCTTTCGATTCTTCTGAAAAGAGTTTTGAACTGGTAGATGGTTACCTGACAGCTGAAAGCTGGTACCGTCCTGCTAAGATTCTTGAAAATGGCAAGACCTGGGTGGACTCCAAAGAAACTGACCTTCGTCCAGTTCTCATGAGCTGGTGGCCAAACAAGGATACCCAAGTTGCCTACCTCAACTATATGTCCAAGGCGCTTGGTGGCAAGGAAGAGTTTACAACAGAAACCTCTCAAACAACCTTGAATACAGCTGCTGAGTTGATTCAAACCAAGATTGAAGCTCGTATTTCTAAGGAACAAGGGACCAAATGGCTTCGTGAAGCTATGGCTGCTTTTGTAGCGACTCAGTCTCGTTGGAGTTACGCTAGTGAGCAATTTGATAAAAACGACCACTTGCAAGGTGGTGCTCTCCTTTATACTAATAATAAATTGACCCAATGGGCAGATTCTAACTATCGTTTGCTTAACCGCACCCCTACCCGACAGGATGGCAAGCCTCATTATTCTAAAGCTGACGAATACGGTGGTTACGAATTCCTCTTGGCTAATGACGTGGATAACTCCAACCCAGTCGTTCAAGCGGAAATGCTCAACCAAATCCACTACCTGATGAACTGGGGCTCTATTGTCATGAATGACAAGGATGCCAACTTTGATGGTATCCGTGTGGATGCGGTGGATAATGTCAATGCGGATACCCTGCAACTCTACACTAACTATTTTAATTCGGTTTATGGTGTCAACAAGTCAGAAGCCCAAGCCCTAGCTCACATTTCAGTATTAGAAGCTTGGTCTTATAATGATAATGACTATAACCAAGATACCAATGGTGCGGCCTTGGCTATGGACAATGGTCTACGCTTCTCCCTGCTTTATACCCTGACACGTCCACTTAATGAGCGGACTCCTGGTATGTCAACCTTGATTAAGTCACAATATGGTTTGACTGACCGGACCAAGGATGACAAGTATGGCGATACTCAGCCATCCTATGTCTTTGTTCGGGCTCATGACTCAGAAGTGCAAACCGTTATTGCGCAAATCATCAAGAAAAAAATTGATCCAACGACTGATGGCTTTACCTTCACCTTGGACCAATTGAAACAGGCCTTTGACATCTACAATAAGGATATGAATAGTGTTGATAAGCACTATACCCACTACAATATTCCAGCAGCCTACGCTGTTATGTTGTCCAACATGGAATCAGTAACTCGGGTTTACTATGGAGACCTCTTTACCGATGATGGTCAATACATGGAAACCAAGTCTCCTTACTACGATGCTATCAATACCCTCCTTAGGGCCCGGATTCGTTACGCCGCTGGTGGTCAAACCATGGAACACAATTCCTATAAGGCATCAGCAGCTATGAAAGCTAAAAATCCTGATAGTGGTAGTGTGCTTGGCAACAGCGAAGTTCTTGTCTCTGTTCGTTTTGGTCAAGATGTGATGTCTGCTGACGATATGACTGGTGGTAAGCTGGCTAAAACCTCTGGTATGTTCAGCCTGATTTCCAACAACCCTGAATTAGAATTGGATGCCAATGAAGAAATCAGGGTCAATGTTGGTAAGATTCATGCTGGTCAAACCTACCGTCCATTGCTTTTGACAACCGATAAGGGTCTGCAAAAGTACCTCAATGATTCTGATACTAAGCTGACCAAGGTTGCCGATAAGGATGGTTATATCACCTTCAAGGGCAGTGAAATCAAGGGCTACAAGCAGGTTGAAGTCAATGGTTACCTTTCTGTTTGGGTACCAGTCGGCGCAAAGGCAGATCAAGATATTCGTGTGGCAGCTTCAACTAAGGTTAATGGTAAGGATGACAAGACTTATACAGCTAGTCAAGCCTTAGAATCACAATTAATCTACGAAGGTTTCTCAAACTTCCAAGATTTCGTTAAGAAGGACTCCCAATATACCAATAAGAAGATTGCTGAAAATACCGACCTCTTTAAGGCCTGGGGCGTGACCTCATTTGAAATGGCGCCACAATACGTTTCCGCAACTGATGGTACCTTCCTGGATTCTATTATTGAAAATGGTTATGCCTTCACCGACCGTTATGACCTTGCCATGAGCAAGAACAACAAGTACGGTTCTAAGGAAGACTTGGCCAATGCTCTTAAGGCCCTCCACGCTGCTGGTATCCAAGCTATCGCAGACTGGGTTCCAGACCAAATTTACCAACTCCCAGGTAAGGAAGTGGTAACTGCAAGTCGTGTTGATAACTATGGCCGTGTTAAGATTGACCAACCATTGGTTGAAAAACTTTACTTGGCCAATACCAAGAGCTCAGGAAAAGACTTCCAGGCTAAATATGGTGGTGAATTCTTAGAAGACCTGCAAAAGCAATACCCTGAAATGTTTACCGCTAAGATGATTTCAACCGGTAAAACCATTGATCCATCTGTCAAATTGAAGGAATGGTCAGCTAAGTACTTGAACGGAACAAATGTTCTGGGTCGTGGTACAGACTATGTCCTCAGCGATGAAGGAACTGGCAAATACTTCACTGTTAATGAAAAGGGTGACTTCCTACCAGCAGCCCTGACAGGTGATAGGGAAGCCAAGACTGGTTTCTACAATGATGGTAAGGGAATGACCTACTATACAACGGCTGGTAACAAGGCTAAATCTGCCTTTGTAACCGTAGCTGGAAATACCTATTACTTTGACTATACTGGTTATATGGTAACAGGACCAAACACGATTAACAGCAAATTCTATTACTTCCTGCCAAATGGGGTAATGCTCAAGGATGCTATTAAGCAAGATGAGTTGGGCCGTTCGGTTTACTATGGTAAAACTGGTACCATGTACAAGGCGACAGATAAATCTCAATGGTTTGCCATGACCGACTCTAAGGGTCAACAACGCTTCCGTCACTTTGACCGCTTCGGTATCATGTCTGTAGGACTGGTTACCATCAATGGTAGTGTTCAATATTACGATGAAGAAGGCTTCCAAGTTAAGGGCGAATTTGTCACTGATAAGGATGGTCAAACCCGTTACTTTGACGAAGGTTCTGGTAATCTGGTTAAGGACCGCTTCCTCAATAAGGATGGCAAGTGGTACTATCTTGATGATAAAGGCTTGCTGGTCAAGGGGGCTCAAACCATTAAGGGTCAAAAACTCTACTTTGACACCAAGACCGGTGCCCAAGTCAAGGGTGACTTTGTTGCCGACAAGGATGGCAACCTGACCTTCTATAGTGGTGATAGTGGTCAAATGGTTCAAAGTGATTTCTTCTCAACAGGAAATAATGCTTGGTTCTATGCCGATGAAAATGGTCATGTCGCTAAGGGAGCTAAGACTATCAGAGGTCAGAAGCTCTACTTTGATACAAAAACAGGTCAGCAAGCTAAGGGACGCTTTATCCGTGATGACAAGGGGGTTCGTTACTATGATGCTGACACAGGTGCCTTGGTAACCAACGCTTTCCTTGAAACTAAGGCTGGTTCTAACCAATGGTATTACATGGGAGCAGATGGTTATGCTGTCAAGGGGAACCAGACCATAAAAAATCAGCACATGTATTTTGATGCTGAAACTGGCCAACAAGCTAAGGGAATTATAGTGACAGATGCCAATGGTCGCAAGTATTTCTATGATACTTTTACTGGCAGTCGTGTTGTAAACCAATTTGTTTTGGTTAATGGAAATTGGTATTTCTTTGGTTATGACGGATCTGCAGTAACAGGTTTCCATGATATCAAGGGACAACACCTTTACTTCAATTCCGATGGAACACAGGCCAAAGGGACTACGGTAAAAATTGGCAATCGCAGCTATACCTTTGATGCTCACACTGGTGAGCTGACATCTGTTCATTATGGCTGATTATCAGACTGCAAAGAAAAGAATCGAGCCTGCTCGGTTCTTTTTTGATATATGAAAAAGAGGAGTTATACTCAACAAAAATCAAATTAGACTTACTTCGTTTGTTTGTAAACCTAAATTTTTGATAAAGCTTTTCTATATAGATTTCAGGCTTTGATTTTAACTCAGTATTAGAAGGAATCCATAGATACAAATTGAAGCCTATACAACTTCCGAAGTATACTCAAGCTTCTCTTGAATTACTTTTGCAAGGGTTAATCAGTTGCTAAAGCTAGTTGAGCTGCACGTTTTGCATGGATGACTGTCGTATCGAAAACCGGTAGTGATGAATCTTCTTGAGAAATTAATAGACCGATTTCCGTGCATCCCAAGATGACGGCTTGGGCTCCCTTTACTTTTAGTTGATTAATGACTTTAGCAAAATACTGGCGTGAGTCATCTTTGATAGCTCCTAAACAGAGTTTTTCGAAAATAATGCGATTAACTTCTTCAACTTGTTCATCTTCTGGAATCAAAACAGTTAATCCTCTATCAAATAATTTTTGTTTCATAGTGTATCTTGTTCCAAGCAGAGCAACTGTTCCAATATTATCTTCTTCCAAGGCATCAGCTGTAGCGTCAGCAATGTGAACTAGAGGAATATTAATCATTGATGTCACTTTTGGTACGACCTTATGCATGGTATTGGTGCAGATAACAATCATCTCAGCGCCAGCCATTTCTAACTTTTATGCAGCTCGACCAAGGATCTCACCGCTTTTCTCCCAGTCACCTTGAGTTTGGCATTTTTCAATTTCATCAAAATCAACACTAAAAAGAATGATTTTAGCTGAATGGAGACCTCCTAGTTCTTCCTTAACGGTCTCGTTAATCAATTGATAATAAGGAATAGTACTTTCCCGGCTCATGCCACCGATTAAACCGATTGTTTTCATATTTTGTCTCCTTTTACCAGATTTAGCAATATTATATCAGGAATTACATTAGAAATGGAATCTGGACTAAAATTCACTTGGTTTATATAAAGTGAGGCTCTTAAATCCTTTTTAGACCATATGCTAAGGTTGGGCGGTAAAATGGAGATAATAGCTAACTATAGAGGTATACAAAGACCTCAGACCTCTACTAGAAATATTTTTGCCATGAAAGTAATAAGAGGTGGCCTAATGGGAAGGTAAAATCGC
This sequence comes from Streptococcus downei MFe28, assembly GCF_900459175.1. NCBI lineage: Bacteria > Bacillati > Bacillota > Bacilli > Lactobacillales > Streptococcaceae > Streptococcus > Streptococcus downei. The sequence goes on from NZ_UHFA01000002.1 coordinate 1,245,702, forward strand.
TAAATTTTGAGAAAGTCCAACAAGAGATTGGTGACTACAAGGAGCTTCCTTAATGAATCGCTTTTTGCTGAAAAAAACAGTGTTAGGTACATTTCGGGATAGTATCCAAACATTTGCGGATAAGTGTCTAGACAGGACTTACTCTCTCTAGTAGACTAGAGAGGTCGAGGTTTCACAACCTTGCGATAGTTTACTTTTTGAAAGGAAAAATGAAATGAAATCACCAATTAAGAAAGCCCTCTTTACCTCAGCCCTTGTCGCTGCCCTTTTTGCAACGGGTTCCAGCGTTTCTGCCCTCGGTTTAACAGAAACCAACCGTTATGGTCGGGCTCAGAACCCTAATTTCTATCGGAGCCAATATGATTTCAAGGTTCATAATATGGACATTGAGGGCAACCCTATTCAGGAAGAGGGGACAGACTTTAGCCAATATTATTGGCGAGGGGATGAATCTGGCCAGTCAACCAGCTATGATGAAAATACCCATGTCACAACGACCACCTACTATACCATCCGTTACTGGGAAGCTAAATAATCGAAATTGTGACCTCAAGTCTGCTTGGGGTCCTTTTTTTGTGTCTGCGGATTTAGTCTGATTGTCCCGCGAGGACCTGTCCTTTGATATAATGGAGACATTACTAGAGAAAGTGAGTCACATGTTATGACCAATACCATAGATTTATCCAAACCGGTTGCCAAGACCTTGGAGGAGCATCCCGAGCTCAAGGAAATTCTGATTGATTTGGGCTTTAAACCCCTGGCTAATCCTTTGATGTTAAAAACTTTGGGTCAGGCGACTAGCCTTAAGGCAGGTTCCAAGTTGGCCAAGATTCCTTTGGAGAAAATCAAGCAAACACTAGAATTTAACGGCTACGAGGTTAAGGGGGATTGAGATGGCAGAGGAAAGGATTGAGATACTAAAAAACATTTTGGTGGATCTTCACCACGGTGCCAGTCAGGAGTCGGTTCAGGAGCGTTTTAATCAACATTTCCAAGGCGTTTCAGCACTGGAAATTTCTCTCATGGAGCATGAACTGATGTCCGATGAAAAGTCGGGCGTGACTTTTGAAGATGTCATGGAGCTCTGCGATGTCCATGCCAATCTCTTTAAGAATGCTGTTCAGGGCGTAGAAGTGGCTGATAGCGACCAGCCAGGGCATCCGGTCTATGTCTTTAAGCAGGAAAACCTAGCCCTGCGTGGTGCCCTCTTAAGAATTCGTCGTATTCTGGATAATTTGGCCCAGCCAGAAAATAGGGAGTTTCAGGCTGAACTTCTTAAGGGCCTGAAAAATCAGATGAGACTCTTAGGACAATTTCAACGCCACTACCAACGCAAGGAAGAGCTCTTCTTTCCAATTATGGAGTCCTATGGACATGATTCTCCACCCAGAGTCATGTGGGGTGTTGACGATGAAATCCGTCAGCTTTTTAAGGACCTGCAAGCTAAGGTCCAAGACTTGCCAGAAGTCGAGCTAGCAGTTGTCAAAGAGTCTTTTGAGGTCTTTGCGGATGAGTTCGAACAGATGATTTTCAAGGAAGAGTCTATCCTTTTAATGATTCTCTTAGAAATTTTTACCCAGGATGACTGGCTCAAGATTGCCAAAGAAAGTCAGGCTATCGGCTATGCTATTGTTAAGCCTGAGAAGGAATGGATTCCTCAGCGTGAGAAGTTTGAGCCATGTTCGGACTTGGACTCAGAGGATTCACAAGCGAAAGCAGGGGCAAGTCTAGAGCCGAAAGCGTCCAAAAAGTCAGAGCCAACAACTGGGCAGGGCTCCTTAGACTGGGCTTCCAGCCAAAAGCGAGAGCAGGTCATTGAGACCCCAGCTGGTCAATTTACCATTAGTTTTGAGCCAAAGAAAGAGTCTCTAAATCGACAAGAGCCACAACAATTTACCAATGGCTATCTTTCCTTGGACCAGGCTAATCTCATTTTGGACCATCTCCCTTTGGAAATCACTTTTGTCAATAAGGATGATATTTTCCAATACTACAACAATAGCGTTCCAGCTAAGGAAATGATTTTTAAACGAATGCCTAGTCAGATTGGCCGTAATGTTGAGCTCTGCCATCCGCCAAGAGTTCTTGATAAGGTTAAGCAGGTCTTTGAAGTTTTAAAGTCTGGCCAGAAGGACAAGGTGACCATGTGGTTCAAATCACAAAAGAAAGGTAAGTTCGTCTATGTGACCTATGCGGCTGTCCGAGACCAAGCAGGAGAATTTCAAGGTGTCCTGGAATATGTTCAAGATATTCAACCCTTCTTTGACTTAGAAGAGGACAGTCATAGGGATATTACCTAATTCCCATCATATTGTTGGCTTTGATTTTCGCTGAGTGGGAAACATAGTTTGGAAATTAAAGGCCAAAGGAAGTCACTTTTGATTGATTTGGCCAAGAAGTGCTAGAAAGTCGCTAAATTCTCAGATTTTTCTGGGAGTTTTGAAGCTGAAAAGAAGTCTAAGAAAATAGCCGTAAATCAACAGGATTCTGTCTCAGACTAAGTTATGTTTTGATTTTGGAGCGACTATTCCCACTTTCTAACCAGAATAAGCCCTCGAGGGACACGGAAACTCCTGACTTCAAGTCAAGCCTTGCCGGTTTGGCTTCTTTCTTTTAGGTCTAAAAAAAGGTATAATAGCAGAATGATGAACGGTATTATTAATCTCAAAAAAGAGGCTGGCATGACTAGTCATGATGCGGTTTTTAAACTGCGAAAAATTCTGGGCCAAAAGAAGATTGGTCATGGTGGGACCCTGGACCCTGATGTTACAGGTGTTTTACCCATTGCCCTAGGTAAGGCTACTCGGGTGTTGGAATACATGACTGATAGTGGTAAGGTCTATGAAGGTCAAATTACCCTGGGATATTCAACCACAACAGAGGATGCTAGTGGGGAAATCGTGTCTGAGACACCGATTTCCCAAGAGCAGTTGACCCAAGAAGAAGTTGACCAGACTATGGCAACTTTCTTAGGGGAAATCACGCAGGTTCCTCCCATGTATTCGGCCGTTAAGGTCAATGGTCGCAAGCTCTACGAATATGCCAGGACTGGCCAAACTGTTGAGCGCCCCCAAAGACAGGTAACCATTAAAGAATTCACTCGGACTTCTCCTCTGACCTTTGACAAGGGACTCTGTCGCTTTGATTTCCGCGTGGCCTGTGGCAAGGGGACCTATGTTCGAACCCTAGCCGTTAATTTGGGGGAGAAATTGGGCTTGGCCAGCCATATGTCAGTCCTCAAAAGGACAGCTTCAGCAGGCCTAGTCTTGGAAGATGCTCTGACCCTAGAAGACATCGCTAATCGGGTTGTAAAAGAAGATTTTAGTTTCTTCTTGCCCTTGGAATACGGGGTTCTAGATTTGCCCAGAGTGGATCTAAATCAAGAACAAAAGACCGAGATTTCCTTTGGTCGCTTTATTAAGTTGGACTCCCAGGAGCCCCTTTTGGCTGCATTCTATGGAGATGCGGTCCAAGCCATTCTGGAAAGAAGGGGCCACTTATATAAACCGCGAAAGGTTTTAGTATAGAAACGATGAAAATTATTGAGATAGAAAATTATCAAGCCATTGAGCAAGAGGAGGAGACGGTTCTTGTTCTGGGCTATTTTGATGCCCTCCATCAGGGGCATAAGGTTCTTTTTGATAGAGCCAAAGAAATTGCCAAAGAAAAGCACTTAAAAATCGCTGTTCTAACCTTTTTCGAATCACCCAAACTGGTTTTCTCTCGCTTTGAGCCTGATTTGCTCAAGCATATTACCTACCCAGAGAAGCGCTATGCGAAGTTTGCTGAATATGGGGTAGATTATCTCTACCTGACCAATTTTACCTCGGCCTTTTCCAAAGTTTCTTCAGATGATTTCATCAAGAACTACATTGGAGGGCTCAAGGCTAAAGCACTGGTGGTTGGCTTTGATTACAAATTTGGCCATAATCGAACGGATGCAGATTATCTGGTCAGAAATTTTCCTGGTCAGGTTCTGACGGTGCCCCAGGTCAGCCAGGACGGTCAGAAGATTTCCTCCACTCGTATCCGTGGTCTCATCGCCCAAGGAAATATTGCCCAGGTTAATCAACTGCTAGGCTATGAATTTTCCACTCGGGGAATCGTAGTTCACGGAGATGCTAGGGGACGGACTATCGGCTTTCCAACTGCCAATTTGGCCCCGCTTGATGCCACCTTTCTACCAGCAGATGGCGTCTACGTTACGGATGTCTTGCTCAAGGGCAGGCGCTATCGGGCTATGACAAGTATCGGAAAGAATGTCACTTTTGGTGGCACCGAGCTTCGCTTGGAGGCCAATCTTTTCGATTTTTCTGGCGATATTTATGGCGAACAACTGGAGCTAATCTGGCTGGATAAGATTCGTGAGATGGTTAAATTCAATGGAATTGATGAACTTGTTGACCAGCTCCACAAGGACCAAAAGATAGCTCAAGAGTGGAAACTTTAGACCTATAAAAATCGCAAATACTGTAAAGTTCTTCATTTGAATTTAAACTAATTTTAGGGCACCTCTAAAAACCCCAAACTTTTAAATTAAAGTGTTGATTTAGCAACAATTGTAACGACAAAATCGCAATTTTATTGAGTATTTAGAGGTGCCCTTTAAAGAGAGTCTTCAAGCAAGGTTGGGTCTAAGTGCTAGTCTAGCTACTTGACAGAGAATAGGCTACTGAAACGTTCAGACTACGATCCAATTTGACAGGAGGGTTGGAACTTTCTCTGAGAGTTAACCTTTGAGAGTTTCTAGCGATAGCCGCTTCAAACCTACCTAGCATTTTTATTGTTTTTTGTGTATAATGTCAGGGTGAAAGGGTTTTAAAAACAACTTTATGATTACACTATTCTTATCTCCGTCATGCACCAGTTGTCGAAAGGCAAGAGCTTGGTTGACCAACCATGAGGTGGCATTTCAGGAACATAATATTATAACCAGTCCCCTATCGGCTGAGGAGCTCAGAGCTATCTTGGCTTTGACGGAGAACGGGACTGAGGACATCATTTCAACCCGTTCGAAGGTCTTTCAAAAATTAGATGTGGACGTTGATGACCTCTCTATCTCGCAACTGATTGATTTGATTGCAAAAAATCCCAGCCTCCTGCGTCGGCCCATTATCTTGGATAAAAAGCGGATGCAGATTGGTTTCAATGAAGATGAAATTCGGGCCTTCCTGCCTCGCCACTATCGGGAACAGGAACTCCGTCTGGCTACGATTAGGGCAGAATTAGAGGGTGACCATGACTAAGAATTATTCCTATCCGCTAGATTTTTCATGGAGCACTGAGGAGATTTCATCAGTGCTTTCTTTTTTGAATTGTGTAGAAGCTGCCTACGAATCCAAGGTCAAGGCTGAAAACTTCTTGCAGGCCTACGAGGCTTTTAAGGAGATCGTTCCTAGCAAGATGCAGGAAAAACAGATTGACCGGGACTTTGAGAAGGTTAGTGGCTATTCGAGCTATCGAGCCCTGCAGGTTGCCAAAGCTAAAGTAGAAGGGTGGATTTCCCTTGCAAGCTAAATTTGAATTTGCCCAAATGCTCATCCGTGAAGCTGTGGCCTACGTCAAAAAGCGGATGACAGAAGATTTAGAAATTGAAGAAAAATCCAGCTTCAATGACTTAGTGACCAATATTGATAAGGATACCCAAGACCTGATGGTTAGGCGGATTCAAGAGGCCTATCCTGATGATTTTATCTTGGGTGAGGAAAACGACCTCTACCATGATGTCAAGGAAGGTCGGGTCTGGGTCTTGGACCCAATTGATGGAACCGTTAATTTCATTGCCCAAGGCCGGGATTTTGCTGTTATGATGGCCTATTATGAGGAAGGCATCGGTAAATTTGGCCTTATTTATGATGTCAGCTCAGATTTACTCTTCTGCGGGGGTGGTCCATTCCAAGTGACCTGCAATGGTCAGCCTCTTCCAGCCTACCAGCCACGGCCTCTCAATCGTCAACTGCTCGGAGCAAATGGTAGCATGTATGCCAATAACTATAGAGGATTAGCCAACTTGGCCAGTCATTTATTGGGAGTCAGGGTGTTAGGGAGCGCCGGTATTAGTATGAGTCGGGTCCTAAAGGGCCAACTACTGGGCTATTTTTCCTCTATCTCTCCTTGGGATTATGCGGCGGCTAGTATCATGGGAGAGAAGTTGGGCTACCAACTCTTGACCATGACCGGAGAGCCTCTTGATTACAAGAGTCGCCAAGCTGTAATGTTTATTCCTCAAGCAGAGTCTGACAAAATCCAGTCCTACTTAGGTAGCAGGAAACGATAATTTCTAAGGATAAAGATTAACGAGGCTGGGACGAAAGTCCTTGCCTCGTTACTTTTTCAACCTCAAACGCTTTGGACGCAGTGGTTGCAAGACAGCAAAGTTATCTAGCTGCTAAAGCAGCTGATGACTAACGGTAAGGCACTGTGATGCTTGCCTAGTCCCCTTACTAGCTAGGATAAAACGATAATAATAATTTTATTGCCGTGTCGTGTCCGTATTTTCGAAAGCTAGGCAAGTGTAAGTCTGTGGGGTGGGAAATAAAAAGGTGCAATGCACCTTGAATCCCGCGACACTTCACAGGTAAACTTGGTGCTTGTTTACCTGTGAAGTTAGTAAGTGAAGGCAGGCAGGTTATACTGGCGACTGCCCTCTTACCTTCCTTGAGCCTTGAAACTAAGAAGTGTGGGGGAACTTGACGGTGTTGCTGTAGTAAGCTCTATCCCGCTCTTTTTTAATACTCACAGGCTTTTAGCGTGAGAGGTAAGTATTTTGTGAAAATTAAATTATCTTAAAAATGAGATATATTTTCGTAAAGTTAAAATAATTAACTAGTAATAATTCGAACAATATGTTATTATGATTAGGATATTGAAATAATTTGAAGAGAGATACAATTTCACATATCGAATAAATAATCATAAAGGAGTTTTTCATGGAGAGAGAAACAAAACTACGCTACAAAATGCGTAAAGTCAAAAAGAGATGGGTAACTGTAGCGATTGCTACGGTCGCCCTACCTATGTCTCTATTGTTAGCACCCTCTGCGAGTGCAGATGACAGTGTAGCAGTAGCCAATCAAACAAGCCTTACGACCGATCAGTCTAACCAAGGAACTATTACAGCTACTAATAATCAGGTATCTCCTGCAGTTGAAACAACAGCGGATGCTGTTTCAATTCAAGCTGATCAAGATTACCTTAAAGTCGGCAAAAGTGTTGACATTGCTGTCACCCCTGATAATAGTGTCCAAACTAGTGATGCTGTCTCTTCTAATGAGAAAGTCCAAGTGCGAACATCTGCTGTTAGAACTCAAGTAAATCGCATGGTTCCAACTAATACAGCAACCACAGCAGCGACAAGGCAGGCTCAAGCTCAACCAAAAGTTGTTAAAACAGAAGTAAGTAGGTTGGTGACGACAAGGCCCGATTTTAAAAATACTGGCACAAATCTCAATAATCTTAATCTGAAAAATTCAGTAGTTCAGCCACAAGAGAATAATTTTGCAAAGAATAACCAAGCTTACAGCAATCAGGCTGAAAGCTTTGAAACCGTCGATAATTACCTGACTGCAGATTCTTGGTATCGGCCCAAGGCCATCCTGAAGGATGGAAAAACTTGGACTACAAGTAGTGAGAGTGATTTCCGACCGGTCCTGATGTCATGGTGGCCAGATACAGTCACTAAGACAGCCTATGTCAATTTCTGGGCTAAGGAAGGTCTGATTTCTAGTCAAGCAGCAAGAAATTTAGATACAGCGGTTCAAGCTATTCAAACCGCTATTGAAAAGAAAATTGCCACTGAAGGAAACACGGCTTGGTTGCGCAACAAGATGACTCAATTTGTGCAATCACAAAGTCAATGGAATATCAATTCGGAAAATCCAACAAGTTATCCTAACCAAGACCACTTGCAAGGTGGTGCCCTGCTCTTTTCAAACAGTAAGGATACTGGGCATGCTAATTCAGACTGGCGTTTGCTCAATCGCAATCCCTCTCAACAAAATGGTCGTGTGAACTACCATAAATCATCTTATGGTGGTTATGAATTGCTCTTAGCCAATGACGTGGACAACTCGAATCCAATCGTCCAAGCCGAGCAGCTCAATCATTTCCACTACCTCATGAACTGGGGGGAAATCGTTATGGGAGATAAGGATGCCAATTTTGATGGTGTCCGTGTCGATGCGGTTGATAATGTTGATGCCGACCTCCTCCAAATTCAACGCGACTACTACAAGGCTAAATACGGTGTTGACAAAAATGAGAAGAATGCTATTGATCACTTATCTATTTTGGAAGCTTGGTCAGGCAATGATAATGATTACGTCAAGGATCAAAACAACTTTTCTCTCTCTATTGATAATGATCAACGTTCAGGTATGCTGAAAGCTTTTGGCTATGCTTCTGCCTACCGTGGCAATTTGAGTAGACTTGTGACTGCTGGATTGAAAAACCGCAGCAAAAACAGTAGTGGGGATCCAATTCCTAACTATGTCTTTATTCGGGCTCATGATTCTGAAGTTCAAACACGTATTGCCACTGTTATTCGAGAAAGATTAGGAATGGGTAATGTTGACGGTTTGACCAATATCACTTTGGATGATTTGGAAAAAGCCTTTGCTATCTATAATCAGGATATGTACTCAGTTGATAAGCAGTATTATATCAACAACCTACCTATGGCCTATACTTGGATGTTGCAAAACAAGGATACGGTTACTCGAGTTTATTATGGTGATATGTATACTGACAACGGTCAGTATATGGCAACTAAAACCCCATTCTACAATGCCATTGAAACCATGCTTAAAGCTCGTATCAAATATGTGGCCGGTGGTCAACAAGCAGGCTATAATCAAGGATGGAATGGCGGAATCTTGACATCTGTTCGTTATGGTAAGGGAGCTGATAGCGTTACAGACCGTGGATCTAGCGAAACCCGCACGTCTGGTATGGCTGTCTTGATTAACAATATGCCTAACTTCCAAGCTTCCAGTGGGGTAACCCTGAGTATGGGAGCAGCCCATAAGCGTCAGGCCTACCGTCCTCTTCTTTTGTCAACTAAAGATGGCATTGCGACCTATTTTAACGATCGCGATGTCAACAGTAATCAGTATAAATATACTGATAGCGAAGGCCGTTTGAGTTTTAGTGCTTCTGAACTGCGCAGTGTTGCTAATGTCCAAGTTTCAGGGATGATTCAAGTCTGGGTGCCAGTAGGAGCAGCCGATAACCAAGATGTTCGCACAGCGCCAAGTACCAGTGCTACTAAAGATGGTAATATTTATCATCAATCTGACGCCTTGGATTCTCAGGTTATCTACGAAGGTTTCTCAAACTTCCAAGCCTTTGCTCAAACGCCTGAACAATATACCAATGCGGTGATTGCTAAGCATGCAGATCTTTTCAAGTCATGGGGAATCACTCAATTTGAAATGGCGCCGCAGTATGTATCATCAGAAGATGGCACCTTCCTCGACTCCGTTATTTTGAATGGTTATGCCTTCAGTGATCGCTATGATTTGGCCATGAGCAAGAATAACAAGTATGGCTCTAAGCAAGACTTGGCCAATGCTATTAAGGCTTTGCATGCCGCAGGTATCAAGGTTCTGTCTGATTGGGTGCCAGACCAAATGTATAACCTGCCAGGAAAAGAGGTTGTTACGGCAACTCGGGTTAACCAATATGGTCAAACAACCGCAAGGGCAGCCATCAATAAGATCCCTTACGTGGTCAACACTCGGACTTATGGCGACTACCAAGAGCAGTATGGTGGTAAATTCTTGGATGAGTTGCAAAAGCTCTACCCAAGTCTCTTCACGACTAAGCAAATCTCAACAGGCAAGGCAATTGATCCATCAGTTAAGATTACCAACTGGTCAGCTAAGTACTTCAATGGTTCTAATATCTTGGGCCGCGGAGCTAAGTATGTCCTTAGTGATGGTAAGCAGTACTTCAATTTAACTAGTGGTAAACTTTACTTGCCAACTGCTTTGTTGAGTAATGCGACGACGACTACTCAGCCATCCACTCCTAGCCAACCTACTCAACCATCTAAGCCATCGACAAAATCTGCGGGTATTTCTTACGATGGCAAGGGATACATTTATCGTTTGGCAACTGGTCAACGGGTCAAGGACAGCTTAGTTACCGATAAGGGCAATCTCTATTACTTCGGTAAGACTGGTTACATGGTCACAGGTATGCAGAAGGTAAAAGGGGCGACCTACTACTTTGGTAAAGATGGCAAGGCTTTGAAGAACGGTATCTATACGGATGCAGCCGGTAAGAGCTATTACTTCAATAATGACGGCAAACGCCTAGAAAATGGGTATTACTCCTTTGGCGTTGACAAGTGGCGTCATTTTGAAAATGGTGTGATGGCCGTTGGACTAACCAAAGTTAAGGGCAAAGCTAACACTTATACTCAGTACTATGATGCCCAAGGAATCCAGGTCAAGGGAGACTTTGTTACTGGTGAAGATGGAAAAGTGAGATATTTCGACAAGAAGTACGGAAACATGGTTTCCAATCAATTTATCAAAAATTCGGACGGCGAAAGATTTTATTTCGATCAAGATGGTGTAGCCGTTACAGGCTACCATGTTATTGATGGAAAATCCTATTACTTCAATGACAAAGGGGTTTTAATCAGAGAATATAGCTGGAATGACTTTACCGGTTACCGACGACCAACCTATCGATCACACTGTACTAATCGGTTTTATTCTGGATGGAATGACTTTACCGGTTACCGACGACCAACCTATCGATCACACTATACTAATCGGTTTTATTCTGGATGGAATGGCTTCCGATTCTAAATATTCTTTTAGAGGAAGTAATACAAAAATCTATTGTCCAGAATAGGTAAAAAAGGCTAGATGGCTGTAAACCTCTAGCCTTTTTGTTATAATAAAACTATGACTTTGCCCAAGGAATTTATTGAAAATAATCAAGACTTACTAGGTGATGAGGCGGCTGATTTTTTGGCCTCTTTCCAGCAAGAAGCAGTCTCAGCCTTTCGAACCAACCCTTTGAAAAAAGCTCAAAAATCCTTTCCTCAGCCTATTCCCAATAGTCTTTGGGGACATTATGGTAAGGTCTCTGGCAAATCCATTGAGCACGTAACTGGGCTGGTTTATTCGCAGGAGCCAGCTGCTCAGATGGTGGCTCAAGTTGCAGCACCGCAAAAAGGTATGAGAGTCTTGGATTTGGCTGCTGCCCCCGGTGGGAAGACGACCCATTTGCTCTCCTATATGGATAATACGGGGATTCTCATAAGTAACGAGATTTCCAAAAAACGCAGTAAGATTTTAGTTGAGAATGTCGAGCGTTTCGGGGCAAGCAATGTCGTGGTAACCAATGAAAGTCCACAAGGTCTAGCTAAGGTCTTTAAAAATTACTTTGATCTCATTGTTTTAGATGCCCCTTGCTCAGGTGAAGGGATGTTTCGCAAGGACCCAGATGCCTGTCAGTATTGGAGTGGGGACTATCCAGATCAATGTGCTCGCCTCCAAAAAGAGATTTTGACTGAGGCCATGACCATGCTGGCGCCTGGTGGTCGTTTAGTTTATTCGACCTGTACCTGGTCCCCAGAAGAAAACGAAGCCGTAGTGACTTGGCTACTAGAGACCTACCCAGACCTTGAGCTCCTGCCTGTTGAGAAACTTAATGGCATGGTTGGAGGCATAGGCATGCCCCAGGTGGCAAGGATGTATCCCCATCGTTTTAAAGGCGAGGGACAATTCCTTGCCCACTTTCAGGATAGGCGACCAACTCCTAGCAAGCCACAAAAGCTCAAACCAGCTAGGAGTAATTTGACCCCCGAGCAAAAGAGGCTTTGGCAGGACTTTGCTAAGGAGAACCTTCTGGTGGAACTATCTGGTCTACTCCAGGTCTTTGGTGACCAGCTCTATTGCTTGCCTGAGGGCCTGCCAGATTTGGCCAAGATTAAAATTGCTCGCAATGGTCTGCATTTGGGAACCTTTAAAAAGAAGCGCTTTGAGCCAGCCTTCGCCCTCGGTTTAGCCCTTGCTAGTGACCAGGTCAAACATAGTCTGACCTTGACTGAGACAGATTTTAAAACCTATGTTTCTGGTAATACCCTGACCGTGGATAGCAATCTAGCCAATGGCTGGTATCAGATTTTGGTAGAGGGAAATGGCCTTGGCTTTGCCAAGCTGGTCAATGGAACCTTGAAGAATTATTTTCCCAAGGGCCTGCGCTTTTTCTCCTGATGTAACAGTTTTGTTACATTGATGTGCCATATATCAAAAATAAGTCTAATATGATATGATTAGATAAGAAGTTTGATGCTTCTAATAACAGACTGATTATGCTTGATTTTGAAAACAATTACAGGATTTAAAAATGAAAAAATGGAATAAAAAGCGTCTTCTTTTCCTGACCATGATGGGGGCAGCTCTTTTTTGTCTATCGGCTTGTGCCTCTTGGATTGACCGAGGGGAGAATATCACTAGCGTTGGCTCCACCGCCCTACAACCGATGGTTGAAGGAGCAGCAGATATCTTCTCTGAGGAAAACCAAGGGAAGACCGTCAATGTCCAGGGGGGTGGCTCTGGTACAGGCCTTTCTCAGGTCCAGTCTGGAGCAGTCCAAATCGGTAATAGCGATGTTTTTGCCGAGGAAAAGGATGGTATTGATGCTAGTCAATTAGTCGACCACCAGGTTGCTGTCGCTGGGATTGCGGTGATTGTCAACAAGAAAGTCGGCATGAAGAATATCACCAGCCAGCAGTTACAGAAGATTTTCAGTGGGCAATACACCAACTGGAAACAACTGGGTGGTAAGGACCTTGAGATTACCATCATCAATAGGGCAGCAGGGTCTGGAACGCGTTCGACCTTTGATAGTGTCATTATGAAGGATAAGGCTAGCAAGCAGAGCCAGGAGCAGGACTCAAATGGAATGGTTCGCTCAATTGTTGCTCAAACGCCAGGAGCGATTTCTTATCTGGCCTTTGCCTATGTTGACAATTCCGTTGCCACCATCAAGTTAAATGGCCACGAAGCTAATGCTAAAAACGTCACAACGAATGACTGGCCCCTTTGGTCCTACGAACATATGTACACCAAGGGCCCGGCTAAGGGCTTGACCAAGGAGTTTTTGGATTATGTCTATAGTGATACGGTTCAAAAACGGGTGGTTAAGAAAATGGGTTATATCTCAATTAATGAGATGAAGGTCAAAAAGGATGCCCAAGGCAAGGTAACCCCCAAATAAGTCTAGATTGGACGATGAGTGGGTGACATTATATACTCAATAAAAATCAAAAATAGCCAAGGCAACGAACTGCAGGCAGTACTTGGGTACGGCAAAGTGAGTTAACGATGGATAGTTTTGATTTTTGAAGAGTTAGTGCCAACCCAATAGGCTTTTATAGCCCACCATCTCTTCTAAGGAGTTTTCATGAAAAAACAAGATTTGGCGAAGCAACTGACCTCGCCATCGAAAAATTCACGGCTGGAAAAATTCGGAAAGACCATCACATTTCTATGCTTAATCTTGATCGTCTTTATCGTAGCTATGATTCTGATCTTTGTTGCCCAGAAGGGCCTTTCGACCTTCTTCGTTAATGGGGTCAATATCTTTGATTTCCTCTTTGGAAAAAATTGGCAACCGACGGTTAAGGATGCCCACGGTAATTATATTATGGGCGCCTTGCCCATGATTACGGGTTCCTTTATTGTTACCATCTTGTCCGCCTTGATTGCCACTCCCTTTGCCATTGGGGCGGCCATCTTCATGACAGAGATTTCGCCCAAACGTGGGGCTAGATTACTGCAACCAACCATTGAATTGCTGACAGGGATTCCATCCGTTGTTTACGGTTTTATCGGTTTACAGGTTGTTGTGCCCTTTGTTCGGACCCTCTTTGGTGGGACTGGTTTTGGGATTCTCTCAGGGGTCTTTGTCCTCTTTGTCATGATTCTGCCAACGGTGACCTTTATGACAACCGATAGCCTGCGCTCAGTGCCCCGTCACTATCGGGAAGCGAGCCTGGCCATGGGAGCTACCCGCTGGCAAACTATCTGGCGGGTTGTTCTGAGAGCAGCCAAGCCTGGTATTTTCACAGCTGTCGTCTTTGGTATGGCTAGAGCCTTTGGTGAAGCCTTGGCCATTCAAATGGTTGTCGGAAACTCACCGGTTATGCCAACCTCTCTGATTACACCAGCCTCAACCTTGACTTCGGTCTTGACCATGGGTATTGGAAACACGGTCATGGGAACGGTGCAAAATAATGTACTCTGGTCCCTTGCCTTGGTTCTCTTGATTATGAGTCTGGCCTTCAATATGTTGATGAAGTTCATCACTAGGGAGAAAAAAGTAAATTATGAACGCTAAAAAAATTGATCAGCTGGTGACTGCCTGTCTCTATGCCATTGCAGGGATCATCGTGGCAGTCTTAACAGCCCTAATTCTTTATATTCTGGTGCGTGGACTACCTCATGTAAGCTGGCACTTTTTGACAGGGAAATCCTCAGCCTATCAGGCTGGCGGTGGTATTGGTATCCAGCTCTATAATTCTCTCTTTTTGCTCTTGATTACTTTGATCATTTCCATCCCACTTTCTATGGGGGCAGGAATCTATTTATCAGAGTATGCCAAGAAGGGGCGCCTAATTAACTTTGTCAGGACCTGTATTGAAATCTTGTCCTCTCTGCCATCGGTAGTTGTTGGTCTCTTTGGTTATCTGATTTTTGTTGTCCAATTTCATTATGGCTTCTCCATTATTTCTGGTGCCCTGGCTTTGACCGTTTTCAACTTACCGCAGATGACTCGGACGGTTGAAGATAGTCTTCGCAATATCCACCATACCCAAAGGGAAGCAGGACTGGCTCTAGGTCTATCGCGCTGGGAAACTGTTATTCATGTGGTGATTCCAGAAGCCATTCCAAGTATTATTACTGGGGTCGTTCTGGCTTCTGGTCGTATCTTTGGTGAAGCTGCTGCCCTGATTTATACAGCGGGACAATCTGCACCAGCGGTTGATTGGAGCAATTGGAATCCTTTAAGTATCAATAGCCCTATCTCAATTTTCCGTCAGTCGGAAACCCTGGCTGTTCATATTTGGAAGGTTAATAGTGAAGGGACTATCCCAGATGCTACCATGGTTTCTGCTGGTAGTGGAGCTGTGCTTTTGATTTTCATCTTGATTTTCAATCTATCCGCCCGCTATCTTGGAAAGAAACTCCATGCTAGATTAACTTCTGCAAAATAAGAGGATGACTAATGACTGAATACAATTGGGACGAACGCTATATCATGAGTTTTGAGGGCAAGGATTTGGCCCTAGAAACCAAGGATCTTCATGTCTACTATGGTTCCAAAGAGGCCATCAAAGGCATTGATATGCAGTTCGAGAAAAATAAAATTACGGCCTTTATTGGGCCTTCAGGATGTGGAAAATCTACCTTCTTACGCAGCCTTAACCGGATGAATGATACCATTGATATTGCCAAGGTAATCGGTCAAATCCTCTATGAGGGAATTGACATCAATCGTCCAGAAATCAATGTTTACGAAATGCGTAAGCATATCGGCATGGTTTTCCAAAGACCCAATCCCTTTGCCAAATCTATTTATAAAAACATTACCTTTGCCCATGAAAGAGCAGGAGTGAAGGATAAGAAGGTTTTGGACGAGATTGTTGAGACCTCGCTAAAACAGGCTGCCCTTTGGGACCAGGTCAAGGATGACCTGCACAAATCAGCCTTTACCCTATCAGGTGGTCAGCAACAAAGACTATGTATTGCTCGCGCAATCTCAGTAAAACCAGATATTTTACTCATGGACGAGCCAGCCTCAGCTCTTGACCCCATCGCAACCATGCAATTGGAGGAAACCATGGCTGAGCTCAAGAAAGATTATTCCATCATCATTGTGACCCACAATATGCAACAGGCCGCTCGTGTCAGTGATTATACCGCCTTCTTTTATTTGGGTGACTTGATTGAGTATGATAAGACCAGACATATCTTCCAAAATGCACAATGTCAGTCAACAAGCGACTACGTTTCTGGACGCTTTGGTTAGAAAGGGACCTTATGACAGAACCAATATTGCAGGTCAGAGATTTATCTGTTTACTATAATAAGAAAAAAGCTCTGAACAATATTAATATGGATTTCATGCCCAATGAAATTACAACTTTGATTGGGCCATCGGGTTCGGGAAAGTCTACCTTGTTGCGGTCTATCAATCGGATGGGGGATCTCAATCCAGAGGTTACCTTGACCGGAGCAATCACCTACAATGGTCATAACATATATGGTCCTAGGACGGATACGGTCGCCCTACGTAAGGAAATCGGGATGGTCTTCCAGCAACCGAATCCCTTCCCCATGACCATCTACGAAAATGTGACCTATGGTCTTAGGATTAAGGGGGTTCATGATAAGGCAGTTCTCGATGAAGCCGTTGAGTCTTCCCTAATTGGTGCTTCCATCTGGGATGAGGTCAAGGACCGTCTCCATGATTCTGCCTTGGGGCTTTCAGGCGGCCAGCAGCAGCGGGTATGTATTGCCCGGGTTTTAGCAACCAGTCCCAAAATTATTCTAATGGACGAGCCAACTTCAGCCCTTGATCCGATTTCTTCTGGTAAAATTGAAGAAACCCTATATGGGCTTAAAGATAAATACACCATGTTAATTGTAACTCGTTCGATGCAGCAGGCTTCGCGAATTTCTGATAAGACTGGCTTTTTCCTTGCTGGAGATTTGGTTGAATTTAACTCAACTAAAGAAATGTTCCTCAATCCTGCTCATGAAGAAACTGAGGATTACATTAGCGGTAAATTTGGTTAGTGTCTACCGACTAAATAGATAGAAAGAAATAATTTGCTTATGTTACGTACACAATTTGAAGATGAATTAGATAAGTTGCATAATCAGTTTTATGCGATGGGAACGGAAGTCAGTTCTCAAATCAGTAAGACAGTTCGTGCCTTTATCAGTCATGATCGTCAGTTGGCCAAGGAAGTCATTGAGTCTGATGAAATTGTCAATAATTATGAAACTAAGTTGGAGAAGAAGTCCTTAGAGATTATCGCCCTTCAACAGCCAGTTTCTACAGACTTACGTTCCGTTGTCACAGTGCTCAAGGCTTCCAGCGATGTTGAGCGTATGGGTGACCACGCTTCAGCCATTGCTAAGGCAACTATTCGGATGAAGGGTGAAGAACGGATTGAAGAAGTAGAAGAGTCTATCAATAAGATGGGTCGGGCTGTCCGTGATATGGTTGAAGAAGCTATGAATGTCTATATCAAGGCAGACGAAGGAGCTGCCTATACAGTGGCCGCTAATGATGAATATATTGACAATCTCTTCGTTGAGACACAAAATATGACAGTTGAAGCTATCAAGGCTAATCCTGATGCGGCTTTTGCGGCTAAGGAATATTTCCAAGTTTTGATGTACTTAGAACGAATCGGTGATTATGCCCGTAATCTCTGTGAGTGGGTTGTCTATCTCAAAACAGGAAAAATTATCGAACTTTAGTAATGAATATGTTATAATTGGGATTGGTTTTGGCCAATCTTTTTTTGGCCTATCAGTACCGATAATCCTCATGTCATCTAAAGGAAGACAATCTATCCAAGCAAGCCCCATCACTTTTTTCAAATTTTGGCCAAGAAAGTGGGATTGAGCTGGTAGGGTCCGCCTTAGGGGTATTCTAACTGTCTCTATGATGTCATTTGAGGAGTGTAAATTATAATCATCAATAATTAAGGAGTCTTATGAATTCAGTAGAACGCTTTATTGATAAGTTTGTACCTGAAAACTACAATATTTTTCTAGAGATTAATCGCAAAGAGAAGACCTTCTCAGGTAACGTCGCTATCAGTGGTGAAGCCCTTAGTGACCAGGTTTCTTTCCACCAGAAAAATCTGACCATTTCCTCCGTCCTTTTGGATAATCAGCCCGTCGAGTTTGAAGAGGATGATGCCAGAGAAGCTGTTGACCTCAAGTTACCTGAAACGGGTAGTATGACCCTGGTTCTGGAATTTTCTGGTCATATCACGGATAATATGACAGGTATTTATCCCTCCTACTATAAGGTTGATGGGGTGAAGAAAGAAGTCATTGCGACCCAATTTGAAAGCCATTTTGCTCGCGAAGCCTTTCCTGCCATTGATGAACCAGAAGCCAAGGCTAGCTTCGACTTGGCCATTAAGTTTGATCAAGAAGAAGGTGAAGTGGTCATCTCCAACATGCCAGAGACCAACGTTGACCTACGTCAGGAAACTGGAGTCTGGACCTTTGAGACGACCCCAAGGATGTCTTCATATCTCTTAGCTTTTGCTCTGGGGGATTTGCAAGCCAAAAAGGCTGCAACCAAAAATGGTACAGAGGTCGCTATCTTTGCCACTAAAGCCCACAAGGCCTCGTCCTTGGACTTTGCCTTGGATATTGCTGTTCGTGTCATTGATTTCTACGAAGATTACTATGGGGTAGCCTATCCTATTCCCCATTCCTATCACTTGGCCCTGCCTGACTTCTCAGCAGGTGCTATGGAAAATTGGGGGCTGGTTACTTACCGAGAAATCTATTTGGTCCTGGACGAGAACTCAACTGCTGAAAGTCGCCAGCAGGTTGCTCTCGTCATTGCCCACGAGTTAGCCCATCAATGGTTTGGTAATTTGGTTACCATGAAGTGGTGGGATGACCTCTGGCTCAATGAATCCTTTGCCAATATGATGGAATATGTATCTGTTGATGCCATAGAACCATCCTGGAATATCTTTGAAGATTTCCAAACGACGGGGGTTCCTTTGGCTCTCAAGCGCGATGCCACCGATGGGGTTCAATCCGTCCATGTTGCTGTCAATCATCCCGATGAAATCAATACCCTCTTTGATCCAGCTATCGTCTATGCTAAGGGCAGTCGCCTCATGCATATGTTACGTCGCTGGTTAGGGGACAAAGATTTTGCGGCTGGCCTCAAGGCCTACTTTGAGAAACACCAGTATCGTAATACTATCGGTCGGGATCTCTGGAATGCGCTCTCGGCAAGTTCAGGTAAGGATGTCGCTAGTTTTATGGATGCTTGGTTGGAGCAACCAGGTTATCCCCTTGTAAGTGCGCAAGTTCAGGATGATACGCTTATTCTCAGCCAGAAGCAATTCTTTATTGGGGAGCATGAGGATAAAAACCGTCTCTGGCAAATCCCTCTCAATAGTAATTGGTCTGGTCTGCCAGACACTCTTTCAGAAGCTAGCATTAGCATTCCTAACTATTCCGAATTGGCAGCGAAAAATGAAGGGGCACTTCGATTAAATACCGATAATACAGCCCACTATATCACCAATTATCAGGGGCAACTTTTGGATAGCCTACTGGCAGACTTTGCTGGTTTGGATAAGACCAGCCAGTTGCAGGTCCTTCAGGAGCGTCGCCTCTTGGCAGAAAGTGGGGAAATTTCCTACGCAGATTTGGTCCCCCTGTTAGCCATGCTGTCTGACCAAACTTCTTATATGGTTGCAGCGGCTGGTGAGCAGATTATCTCAGGCTTGGATCGCTTCATTGATGAAGGTTCTGATAGTGAGGCCAATTTTAAGGAGTTGATTAGAAGGGCTGCCGAGCAGAACTTTGCCCGTCTAGGTTTTGAAAAACAAGCAGGGGAAGCTGATGAGGATGAAATGGTTCGCCAAGCGGCTATCCGTCTCATACTCAAGGCAGATGATGAAAAGGCAGTAGCTCAGGCTCATGAGATTTTCCAAAGCTATGAAGGCAGACTTGAGTCCATTCCAGCTGCCATTCGTGCCTCAGTCCTCATCAACGAGATGAAACATGCCGAATCTCCTGAACTTGTTCAAGAGTATTTGGATGCTTATGTCGCAAGCTCTGATGGTATTTTCAAACGACAAGTTGCTAGTGCCTTAGCCAATACTAAGGATGGGGCCAGTCTGGACCATATTTTGACACAATGGCAAAACAAGGATGCGGTCAAACCCCAAGACCTATCGACTTGGTATGCTTACTTCTTGCAACATCCTTTCACTCAGACCAAGGTTTGGACTTGGGCCAAAGAGAATTGGGAATGGATTAAGGCGGCCCTCGGCGGTGATATGAGCTTTGACAAGTTTGTCATTTATCCAGCCAATAGCTTCAAGACTCAGGAGAGCCTGCAGGACTATAAGGATTTCTTTGAGCCTCAATTAGACGATATGGCGATTTCCCGAAACATCACCATGGGGATTAAAGAAATTGCTGCTCGGGTTGATTTAATTGAGAAAGAAAAGGCTGCCGTTCAAGTTGCTATTGACATGGCAGTTGCGAAATAAGATTAGGAGGGTCTAGAAAGTCTTCTAGGCCCTTTTTTGTAAGGGTTTTAGACCTATTTCAGCTAGTATTGTTAGACTGAAACAAATCTCAAAAATTTAATGAGATAATTCTACCAGTCCTGTTAGGATTTGGGAGTCAATCTCGGCTGATATTTTATCTTTCTCAGTCGCAATGGACTGGGACAAGTTCTTAGAAATATGGTAAGATAGAGTGAAGAATGGAGTATTGTTCAATGATTAAAATTTTGTTGGTAGAAGATGATTTGAGCCTTTCAAATTCCGTTTATGATTTCCTGGATGATTTTGCTGAAGTCACCCAAGTTTTTGATGGAGAAGAAGGTCTATTTGAAGCAGAAACAGGTGTTTATGACTTGATTTTGCTTGATTTGATGTTGCCAGAAAAAGATGGCTTTACCGTCCTTAAGGAGTTGCGCGATAAGGGTGTCGTTACCCCTGTCTTGATTACTACAGCCAAAGAAGCTCTGGATGACAAGGGGCATGGCTTCGAACTTGGGGCGGATGACTATTTGACCAAGCCTTTCTATTTGGAAGAATTGAAGATGCGAATTCAAGCTCTCTTGAAGCGCTCAGGTAAAATTAACGATAAGTTGCTGACCTACGGTGATTTAGAATGTGATACATCAACCAATACTGTTAAAGTAAACGGTAAGGTTGTTGAACTCTTGGGTAAGGAATTTGACCTTCTAGTTTATTTCCTTCAAAATCAAAATGTCATCTTGCCTAAAACGCAAATTTTTGACCGAATTTGGGGCTTTGATAGTGATACAACCGTATCCGTTGTCGAAGTTTATGTTTCTAAAATTCGTAAAAAATTAAAGGGAACTGATTTTGAAAAATGTCTTCAAACACTACGCAGTGTGGGGTATATTCTAAAGGATGTTAAATAGGTTGAAGAAGAGAATCTTTTCTGAAGGTTTCTCGACTTTTCTTCACTTTTTATCCGTCTTCACAGTCATTTTCTTGGTCATGACTATCCTGATTCTGCAAATTATGCGGATAGGAATTTACTCGTCAGTAGATGATAATCTCAACAAGGCTGTCGATAGCATTGATTCTTATGTCTATATGAATATGTATCGGGCCAGTCTTTACTCTGCCTTTGATGGTAAGAATAATGCAGACTTATCTGTTTTTACTGACGGTGATGAATTTTTGGGAAATGGGACAACCCTGCCGGGCAATGCCAATTCGGGTCTCTATCAAAGTTCCAACAAATCCCATGTGGAATTAAATGCCACCATTGAAACCATCATTTACGATAAGAATGGTAAGGTTCTTAATAGCTCAGAGATTCTTTCAGGTCTTAACAAGCTACAAATTGATAAGAGCGAGCTTGGCGAAGTGAATGAGATTAGTGTTAGTGGTAGCTTTCGTGAGAAGGAGCATTACCGCTATAAGACCGTAGCGGTTAAAGATAAGCAATTCCCCAAGGTGGCCTATGCGACTATTGCTATTAGTGTCAACCAGTTAGATAGTGCCAATTCTCGTTATCAAATTATTATCATTACGGTGATGATTGTTTTCTGGCTCATATCTGTCTTTGCTAGTGTTTATCTGGCTAACTGGTCTCGCAAGCCAATTTTAGAAAGCTATGAGAAGCAGAAGAACTTTGTTGAGGATGCCAGCCATGAGTTGAGAACGCCTCTGACGGTTCTCCAGAATCGGCTTGAGAGCCTCTTTCGTAAGCCTGATGAAACCATCTTAGACAATTACGAGACAGTGGCCTCAAGCTTGGAAGAAGTCCGCAATATGCGGATTTTAACCACCAACCTGCTAAATTTAGCCCGACGGGATGATTTGCTTAATCCTGAGATTGAAGAAATTGAGCCAAAATTCTTTGATAAGATTTTTGAGAATTATGGCCTCATCGCTGAGAAAAATGGAAAAGACTTATCCTGCCACAATGGCTTAGAGACGACCATCAAGTCTGATAAGACCTTGATTAAACAAGTCATGACCATCCTCTTTGATAATGCGGTTAAGTATACTGGAGACGATGGTGCCATCAGTATTGATGTGGCTAGTAGTGATAGGAAGCTGGTCATCAGGGTCGCAGACAATGGCTCAGGAATTAGTGAAGAAGATAAGACAAAGATTTTCGATCGCTTTTATCGGATTGATAAGGCCAGAACCCGGCAAACGGGTGGTTTTGGTCTAGGACTCTCCTTGGCTAAGCAGATTGTCGAAGCCCTAAAGGGGACGATTAGCGTCCGAGACAATGACCCCAAGGGAACGGTTTTTGAAATTAAATTAAATGCTTAAAAGGCCTCTTCGCCATTGCTTGCGAAGGGCCTTTTATACTGATTTAAACTCAAAACCTGAAAGTTATACCAAGCAATTGGATTTATTAGCGAACCAGTAAGTGATTATCCAATTTTTTTCTGCGTAGTGCCATTATTAGCAAGGACGATTTTTGTTGCGCACTAGTATCCCGATTTTGAGCCATAAAAAAACCTCCAGAAGGAGGTGAATTTTAGCCAAGTTTAGCTGCAAGACGAGCTTTATCACGGCTAGCTTTATTCTTGTGAATCAATCCTTTAGATTGAGCTTTATCGATTGCTGAGCTAGCAGCACGGAAAAGTTCTTCAGATGGATTTGCTTCAAAAGCTTTGATTGCAGTACGCAAAGCTGATTTTTGAGCTGAGTTCTTTTCGTTTTGCTTAACGTTAAGTTCAGCACGCTTGATAGCTGATTTAATATTTGCCAAAGTTTTCACCTCCATTTTTACTAACCATTCCATTATAAAGGAAATAGCCAAGTTTGACAAGCCTTTATCACTTTTTCAGGTAAATTTTATCAATCCTATGATTTTGGGATTTGTGAAGAATGAGTTCAGCTCGATTACGGGTTGGCTCGATATAATTT
Source organism: Streptococcus downei MFe28 (assembly GCF_900459175.1). Lineage (NCBI taxonomy): Bacteria > Bacillati > Bacillota > Bacilli > Lactobacillales > Streptococcaceae > Streptococcus > Streptococcus downei. Next base: position 1,268,893 of record NZ_UHFA01000002.1, read on the forward strand.
TCCAAATTAACCAAATTAACTTTTTCCCAGGTCTCTTTAGAAAAGGCCAGGGCATCTTCCAGCTTCAATTTTGTCAAAGAATAGTAGTAGTTTTTCTTATCCGCCTGGGCTAATTTCAAAAGGGTTTGGAAACGCTCCAGATACCATTTCTCGATATGAGCGACTTCTGCATCAATATAGATTGAGAAGTCGTAGTAGTCATTCATATAAAGACGATGGTTCTGTTGGTTTTGAAAAACATTGATACCTTCAACAATGAGAAAGTCTGCCGCCTCAATGGTCTCTTTTTTCTGTGGGACAATATCATAAATTTCATGGGAGTAGACAGGGATGGACATGGTCTGACCATTTTTTACACCATCCAAGAAGTTGATGAGGCTTTCCATATCATAACTTTCGGGAAATCCCTTCTTGTCCAGAATCCCCTTTTGTTTTAAAACTTGGTTGGGGTAGAGAAAGCCGTCTGTTGTCACCATTTGGACCTGGCTATTTTTGAAAGTTCGGGCCAAGAGTAGCTGAAGGAGACGACTAGTGGTGGATTTGCCGACCGCAACTGAGCCTGAAATGCCAATGATGAAGGGCCTCTTTTTAGCCTGTTTCTGCAAGAAAATTCCCTTGGCGAAGCTGAGGTTTTCTTGGGCATTTTTATAAATCTGAATCAGGCTAATGAGGGGCAGGTAGACTTCTCTCACATCCTGAATATCGATCTTGTCATTAAGACTTTTGATGGAATCCAACTCTGCTTGCGTCAGTAGGGCCTGTTCAGCTTGGTGCAGTCCTTGCCAGGTCTGTCTGCTGACTTCTTCGAAATTGATAAATTCATGAGACATAGGCTTATTGTAGCACAAATTATGTTAAAATGGAGTGACTTTAAAAATGGAGTGAGTAAAGAATATGGGCAAGATGTACTACGCCGAAAATCCAGATGCCGAGCACGATATTCATGATTTGAGAGTCCAGTTACTAGGGGAAGACTTTCACTTCTATACGGATGCCGGCGTCTTTTCTAAGAAGATGATTGATTATGGCAGTCAGGCCCTTTTGTCCGTCCTGAATTTTTCTGCTGGCCAAAGCTTGCTCGATCTTGGCTGTGGCTATGGTCCCCTGGGAATCAGTTTGGCCAAGGTTCAAAATTTAAAAGTAACCATGGTTGATATTAACCAGCGTGCCTTGGAATTAGCCCAAAAGAATGCCAAGCGCAATGGGGTTGAAGTGGACACCTATCAGTCCAATATTTACGACCAGGTAAAGGGACAGTTTGATCAGATTATCAGTAATCCCCCTATACGTGCTGGCAAGCGGGTAGTGCATGATATTTTAGAGGGAGCTTACGATCATCTTAAGCCAGGTGGTAGCTTAACCACTGTCATTCAAAAGAAGCAGGGGGCACCCAGTGCCAAAGCTAAGATGGCGCAGGTTTTTGGAAATGTCGAAGTAGTCAAGAAGGACAAGGGATATTATATTTTGAGGAGCATTAAAGAATGAGAGCAGTTGATTTAATTCAAAAAAAACGTGATGGTGGCCAATTAAGTACTGAGGAAATCCAATGGCTGATTGCTGCCTATGTGGCAGGAAAAGTACCTGATTATCAAATGTCAGCCTTTGCCATGGCGACCTATTTTAAGGGAATGACCCTGGCGGAAACCAGAGATTTAACCATGGCCATGGTCGAATCAGGAGATCAACTAGATCTATCAGCAATTCCTGGTATCAAGGTGGACAAGCATTCAACCGGTGGGGTCGGAGATAAGGTGACTTTGATTTTAGCCCCCTTGGTGGCTAGTTTTGGAGTGCCCGTGGCTAAGATGAGTGGGCGAGGTCTGGGGCATACTGGTGGAACCTTGGATAAGTTAGAATCCATCAAGGGTTTTAAGGTTGAAGTTCCAGAAGCTGACTTCATCAGGCAGGTGCAAGAAAAGGGGATTGCTGTCATTGGTCAGTCGGAGCAAATGGTCAAGGCGGATAAGATGCTCTACGCTCTGCGCGATGTGACGGCTACTGTCGATACCATGCCTCTGATTGCCAGCTCAGTCATGTCCAAGAAAATTGCTGCTGGCGCCGATGCTATTATGCTGGATGTTACAGTTGGTGACGGTGCCTTTATGAAGACTCTGGAGCAAGCAGAAGAACTCTCTAAAACCATGGTTAGTCTAGGAAAAGAAGTTGGACGTCAGACCATTGCCGTCATGACCGATATGAGTCAGCCACTGGGGCAAGCCATTGGCAACCGGCTAGAGATACTTGAAGCGGTTCAAATCATGAAGGGGCAGGGGCGTTCGGATATAAGGGATTTCATCTGTCAACTGGCACAAATCATGTTAAAGCTTGGTGGCAAAGGAATAAGTCTGAGAGAAATCAAAGAGCACTTGACCCAGGGGCAGGCCTTACAAAAGTTTGAAGAGCTGATTGCTGCCCAAGGGGGCCAGGTGCAGGATATTTACCGGCCGGTCGAGACTGCTTTTGTTTATGAAGTCAGGGCTGATGAAGGTGGTTATCTAGCTAAACTTCCTGCGCTCTACTTTGGTCATTTTGCCATGGAAATTGGAGCTGGTCGTTCGGTAAAAACCGACCATTTAGACTATGATGCTGGGATTTTGTTCGATAAAAAACTGGGGGATGCGGTTACAAAAGGAGATTTGTTGGCAAAAATCTATTCAAATCAAGAAATTCCTCAAAAAAAGATTACAGAATTCGCAAAAAATGTTACAATAAGTAACGAAAAAGTGCAGACAAAAGAGATATTAAAAATTATTGATTAGGGGAGAGAAATGGCAATTAATAAATACATTGACCATACCTTGTTAAAACCAGATGCAACCAAGGAAGGGATTGATAAATTGCTGGCTGAGGCCAAGGAATATGATTTCGCTTCGGTCTGTGTCAACCCCTATTGGGTTGCCTACTGTGCTCAAGTGCTGAAAGATTCAGATGTTAAGGTGTGTACCGTCATTGGTTTTCCTCTGGGAGCCAATACCACAGCGACTAAGGTTTTTGAAGCCAAGGAAGCTATTGCTAATGGCGCAGACGAAATTGATATGGTCATCAATATCGGTGAATTAAAGGCTGGAAATGATGCTGCAGTAGAAGCAGACATTCATGCTCTCGCTGAGGCAAGTGGCAACAAGCTGCTCAAGGTCATCATTGAAACTTGTCTCTTGACGGATCAAGAAAAGGTCAGAGCCTGCCAACTGGCCGTTAAGGCTGGTGCAGATTATGTCAAGACCTCAACCGGCTTTTCAACTGGTGGGGCCACCATTCCTGATGTGACCTTGATGCGTCAGACTGTTGGTGATCAGGTCGGTGTCAAGGCTTCTGGTGGGGCAAGGACTTACCAGGATGCCAAGGCTTTTGTAGAGGCTGGTGCCAGTCGAATTGGGGCATCAGCAGGTGTCGCTATTGTTGAAGGAGAAAAGGCAAGTGGCGACCAGTAATCTAGACCTAGTCCAGCTGGCTAAGCAGGCAAGCCAAAGAGCCTACGTCCCCTATTCGGGTTTTCCAGTCGGAGCAGCCTTACTGACTAGATCCGGGCAGATTTTTGAGGGGTGTAACATAGAAAATGCCAGCCTTGGTTTAACCAATTGTGCCGAAAGGACTGCTATTTTTAAGGCTATCTCTGAAGGCTATCGGGATTTCGCTGGACTGGCTATTTATGGCCAGACAGATCGTCCAATTTCACCTTGTGGGGCTTGCCGTCAGGTAATGGCTGAGTTTTTTGACTTGGCTTGCCCAGTGACTTTAATTGCTAAAGATGGTGCGACAGTCGAGATGACAGTCGGTGAGTTATTACCATACTCATTCCAGGGCCGTGAATTAGGACCTGCGAAAGATTTGGATTAGACCTTCGGGTTTAAGATATTTTGCAACTTAGTTGCGACTTTTTAAGGAGGAGTTCATTCATGAAGATGAACAAAAAACTTATTGGCTTAGGTTTGGCAGCTGTTGCCATCCTATCACTTGGTGCATGTAGCCGTTCGTCTCAGTCATCATCCAGTAAGGTGAAGGCTGCCATCGTTACAGATACTGGTGGTGTTGATGATAAGTCCTTTAACCAGTCAGCTTGGGAAGGCATGAAGGCCTGGGGTAAGGAAAACAAGCTCAAAGAAAAGACGGACTACACTTACTTCCAATCTAAGAGTGAGTCAGACTACGCTACTAACCTTGATGCTGCTCAAAACAAGGGATACAACCTCGTTTTTGGTATTGGTTACAACTTGCATGATGCTATCAACGATGCAGCAAAGGCTAATCCAAAAACGAATTATGTTTTGATTGACTCAGAAGTTACTGGTCAAAAGAATGTTGCTAGTGTCCTCTTTGCGGATAATGAAGGAGCCTACCTAGCTGGTATTGCAGCAGCTATGCAAACCAAGACTGACCACGTTGGTTTTGTCGGTGGGGTTAAGTCTGATACCATTACGCGTTTTGAAGTTGGTTTCAAAGAAGGGGTTGCTTCCGTTGATAAAAATATCAAGGTAGACGTCCAGTATGTTGGTTCCTACAATGATGCTACCAACGGTAAGGGTATCGCAGACTCTATGTACTCAAGTGGAGCAGATGTCATTTACCACGCTGCTGGTGCTTCAGGAACAGGTGTCTTCACCGCTGCTAAAGATATTGACCAAAAACTTTCTGCAGATAGCAAGGACAAGGTTTGGGTAATCGGTGTTGACCGTGACCAAACAGATGAAGGTAATTACAAGGCTAGCGATAAAGAATCTAACTTTGTTTTGACCTCTACCATCAAAGAAGTTGGTACGGTTGTTAAGGATATTGCCAACGATGAATTGGATGGTAAGAAATTCCAAGCTAAGACAACAACTTATGGCTTGAAAGACAAGGGTGTTGATATCGTTACCAACAACCTACCAGAAAAGACTAAAAAAGCTGTTGAATCTGCTAAGAAGGACATCATTGACGGTAAGGTTACCGTTAAAGACGGTGTCAAAAATAAATAAGTGAATTAAAAAGAGGAGAGCAAAATCACTGGCTGAGCCAAATGGATTTAGCTCCTTCCTAATTCCTTAGTCTTGAAAGGGCGACCTAATGGGTCGCTTTTTCAGGGTAAGGCTGAGATTTTTATCTCAGTTAAGAGACTGGATTAATACTCAATAAAAATCAAAAATAGTCAAGGCAACGAACTGCAGGCTGTACTTGGGTACGGCAAAGTGAGTTAACGATGGATAGTTTTGATTTTTGAAGAGTATAAGAAATGAATTTTTTAAAATCATAACTTCAATGGGTCTCTTAACTGTCCTAAAAATTAAGAAGAAAGGGAACATCTATGACACAAGAAACTGTCATTGAAATGCTAAATATCACTAAAAAGTTTGGTGATTTTACTGCCAATGAGCATATCAATCTTGACGTTAGGTCTAGAGAAATTCACGCCTTACTCGGTGAGAATGGTGCGGGCAAATCAACCCTGATGAATATGCTATCAGGCTTGCTGGAACCAACCGAGGGAGAGATTTTTCTCAAAGGAAAATCTGTTAAGTTGGATTCACCTTCCAAGTCTGCTAATTTAGGGATTGGCATGGTTCACCAACACTTTATGCTGGTAGATGCTTTTAGTGTTACCGAAAATATTATTCTTGGTAGTGAAGTCACTAAGGGTGGCATGCTAGACCTGAAGAAGGCTAGTCAGGAGATTAAGGAGCTTTCGGAGAAATATGGTCTGCTTGTTGATCCTGATGCCAAAGTTGCCGATATCTCTGTTGGTGCCCAACAGCGGGTGGAAATTCTTAAGACCCTCTATCGTGGGGCCGATATTTTGATTTTTGACGAGCCTACGGCTGTTCTGACACCAGCTGAAATTGCTGATTTACTGGAAATTATGCGCAACCTCGTCAAGGAAGGCAAATCCATCATCCTCATCACCCACAAACTTGATGAAATTCGGGCTGTTGCTGACCGCGTGACCGTAATTCGTCGCGGAAAATCAATTGAGACGGTTTCAGTAGAAGGAACCAGCAGCAAGGAGCTGGCTGAGATGATGGTAGGACGAGCTGTTTCTTTCAAGACTGACAAAAAGGCTGCCCAACCCAAGGATACCATCCTAGCCATCAAGGATCTGCATGTCAATGAGAATCGTGGTGTGCCTGCGGTTAAGGGGCTTTCCCTTGATGTCAAGGGGGGCGAAATTGTTGGTATCGCTGGGATTGATGGTAATGGCCAGACCGAATTGATTCAGGCCATTACTGGATTGCGCAAGGTTAAGTCAGGCTCCATTAAAATTAAGGGCAAGGAAGTCACAGATGCCAGTCCTCGTCAGATTACAGAATTGAGTGTTGGTCATATTCCCGAAGACCGTCATCGCGATGGTATGATTTTAGAGATGACCCTAGCTGAAAATCTAGCCCTACAAACCTACTACAAAGAGCCCTTTAGTCATCATGGTGTTTTGGATTATAACTATATTAACAAAAATGCGAGACGCCTGATGGAGGAATTTGATGTCCGAGCTGCTAGTGAATTAGTTTCTGCAGGCTCTCTTTCTGGTGGGAACCAGCAGAAGGCTGTCATCGCTCGGGAAATTGATCGAGACCCAGACTTGCTGGTCGTTAGTCAACCAACACGTGGCCTGGATGTCGGTGCCATTGAGTATATCCGCAAGCGACTGGTAGCTGAACGGGACAAGGGCAAGGCTGTACTTGTTGTCAGCTTTGAATTGGATGAAATCTTGGACTTATCTGACCGGATTGCTGTTATTCACGATGGTAAAATCCAAGGGATTTTAGACCCTAGTCAAACCAATAAGCAGGAACTTGGTATTCTCATGGCAGGTGGCCAATTAGACAAGGAGGAAGCACATGTCTAGTAAAATGCAGAATTGGACAGTTCCGCTGATTGCTGTCTTTTTGGGGATGATAGCAGGAGCTATCCTCATGCTGGCCTTTGGCTACAATCCCCTTTTTGCCTACAATGACTTGATTTATACGTCTCTCTTTTCTTCTGTTAAGAATATCGGCGAAGTACTGGCGCAAACAGGGCCGCTGATTCTTATTGCGCTTGGCTTTGCTGTATCTTCTAAGGCTGGTTTCTTTAATGTCGGCCTACCTGGTCAAGCACTGGCTGGTTGGTTCGTGGCTGCTTGGTTTGCTCTCATGCATCCAGACTTGCCCAAACCTTTGTCCCTTCTTGCAACGGTAGTCATTGCCTTGGTAGCTGGTGGGATTATTGGCGCCATCCCTGGTATCTTAAGAGCCTATCTTGGAACCAGCGAAGTTATTGTCACCATCATGATGAACTACATCGTTCTTTATGTAACCCAAGGGCTGATCGGTAATTTCTCCAAATCAATTATGAGAACAACAGAAGCAACCCAAAAGGTTTCCCAATCAGCTTCCTATCAAACAGAACTTCTGAGAAATCTAACGGGAGGTTCCCACTTCAATCTTGGCTTCTTTATGGCCTTGATTGCGGTAGTCCTTGTCTGGTTCCTCATGAAGAAGACCAAGACTGGCTATGAGATTACGGCTGTTGGGCTCAACCCTGATGCCGCTCAATATGCTGGGATGTCTGCCAAACGGACCATTGCGCTTTCCATGGTCATCTCAGGTGCCCTCTCTGGACTGGGAGGGGCCGTCTATGGTCTGGGTTACTTCGAGAATTTCTTTGAACAGTATTCTTCCTTGCAAATTGGCTGGGATGGGATGGCGGTGGCCCTCTTGGCTTCTAATAATCCGGTTGCCATTCCTTTTGCGGCCTTGCTTTATGGTATTTTAGCCATCGGGAAAACCGGGATGCAGGATGTTCCCCAAGAAGTTATTGATGTCGTCTCTGCCTTGATTATCTTCTTTGTTGGTTCTAATTATATTATTCGTCGCTACATTAAACCTCGTCAAAAAGCAGCTAGCAAAGGAGGAAAATCATGATAGCAGTTATTGCCACAATTGTGGCCTCAACCCTTAGTTATGCGACCCCCTTGATTTTTACTTCTATCGGAGGAACTTTTTCCGAACGAGGTGGTATCGTTAATGTCGGCCTAGAAGGTATCATGGTTATGGGAGCCTTCTCGGGTGTTGTCTTTAACCTAACTTTCGCCGACCAGTTTGGGAAGGCTACGCCTTGGATAGCTTGCTTGGTTGCAGGTCTAGTTGGTTTGGTCTATTCCTGCCTCCATGCCCTGGCTACCATTAACTTCCGAGCAGACCATGTCGTTTCAGGTACGGTCCTTAATTTGATTGCGCCATCCCTGGCGGTCTTTCTCTGTCGTTTCCTCTACAATGGTAATGGGCAAACGCCAACCATTAAGATCAACTTCAGTACCAGCTCCGTGCCAGTTCTGAAAGATATTCCTGTTCTAGGTCGAATTTTCTTCACCAACATTCCCTTCCTAGCCTATGTGGCCATTGTCTTTTCTTTCTTGGCCTACTTTATTATCTTTAAGACTCGCTTTGGTTTGCGCCTACGGTCTGTCGGTGAGCATCCCCAAGCTGCAGATACCTTAGGAATCAATGTTTCGCTAATGCGTTATGCTGGTGTCCTGATTTCAGGTTTCCTCGGTGGTGTCGGTGGTGCTGCCTATGTCCAACTGAATTCAAATAATTTCAGTATCGGTACCATCGTTGGACCTGGCTTTATCGCCCTGGCAGCCATGATTTTTGGTCGCTGGAATCCAATCGGAGCCATGGTGTCCAGTCTCTTCTTTGGGCTTCCTCAGTCCCTGGTCAACAGTACCAGCCAAATTCCATTTTTGGCCCATATCCCTGGACCTTACCTGAAAACCATTCCTTACATCATTACCATCCTAGTTTTGGCAGCCTTCTTTGGTAAGGCGGTTGCCCCTAAGGCTGATGGTGTCAATTATATAAAATCCAAATAGGATAGCCGAGAGGAAGCTGGGACTTCCTAGTTTCTTCTCAAAAATAGAGAGTCATGAAGTGGCTCTCTATTTTTTGACCCTTTATTTTATCGCCTGACCTAGGTGAACAATATCCCAAGCTCTCTTGTGATATTCTTGCTTTTTTCATCTATTTTTTAGCTTTTAACTGTGATAAAATATAGGTGAGATAAAGGAATCACGCATCTATAGAATTGGGAGTTTTTATAAATGTTGAAGAATCAAATTACGGTTCATTTTCATACCAAAAATGAGCATTATCAGAATTACAGTATGTGGAAGTGGTTGGATGGCTACTGGGGAGAGGATGCCTTCTTTAGTGGTCAAGATGATTTTGGCTTGGTTGGCCAAATCAACTACCCTTCGGAAAACTTTGTCCAACAGGTCAATCTTTTAGTCAAAACGACCGATTGGTCGTCACAAACCTGTGACTATGCCGTTAGACGCTTTTTAGGGGATGCCCCCAATAATATTTGGATTATTGAGGGAGACAGCAATGTCTATTATTCCAAACAGGTGGCCCTGACTAGCCCTTTTTATAATGGAAGGGATAATACAGCCTTTGATATGGGAATCAGAGCCAATGATTTTGACCACCGCTGGGCCTACCAAGGTTGGCTAGGTTTTCGTTACCAGAAGGAGAAGACTAAATTTAAACTTTGGTCTCCCTTAGCCGATCGGATTTACCTTTTGCTCTATCAAAATGACCAGGAGCCTGCCAAGATTATCCCCATGAAAAGGGGACATCGGGTTAATACCGACCACCATGAATTAAATAATCAGGGGGTTTGGTCTGTCACAGTAGATGGTGATTTGAATGGCTGGTCTTACCAGTATCGCATCTACCACGAGGAAAATTTCTACCAGGATACCAGAGATCCCTATAGTAGGGCTCTGAGCTTGGATAACAAGAGGTCCTTAATTGCTTCTAATCAAGCCATGCGACCTGAAGGTTTCTCTGTAAAACAGGACAAGGAGGCCGTCTGGCGGACTGATAATGCCTGCTCCGCAGTTATCTGTGAGATGCATATCAGAGATTTTACCAGCCACGCTTCGTCTGGCCTAGAGCAGTCCTTGCGGGGAACATTTTTAGGCGCCTGTCGCCACAATAGTCTAAACCCTGCAGGTCATCCAACAGGCATTGATTATATCAAGTCCATGGGCTATTCATATGTTCAGTTGCAACCCATATTTGACCACCATAAGACCTACTCCGATAAGGGAAAACTTCTCTATAATTGGGGCTATGACCCAGAAAACTACAATGTTCCTGATCGCCAGTTTGCCTTTGATCAAGAAGACCCGCTGGCACCCATCCTAGAATTTAAAGAGATGGTGCAGACCTATCATGATGCCGGTATTGGGGTGATCATGGATGTGGTCTATAACCACACTTATTCCTCCTATAATTCACCATTTCAACTTTCCTCACCTTATTATTACTATCGGATGCATAATGACGGTTCCTTCCAAGATGGCTCTGGTTGTGGCAATGAGATGGCTAGTGAGAAGGAGATGTTCCGTAAATATATGTTGGACTCAATTCTCTACTGGGTTGAGGAGTTCAATATTGATGGTTTTCGTTTCGATTTAATGGGGCTCCACGATGTCGCCACCATGAACCTGATCCGCGATACCTTGGACGGCATTGATTCGAGAATTCTCGTCTACGGTGAGGGTTGGGATATGGGCGTCGGCCTTCCCTTCAAGCAGAAGGCTAGCAAGGCCAATGCTGACCAGATGCCGAGAATTGCCTTCTTCAATGATAACGCAAGGGATGCCGTCAAGGGGCGTGAGGTCTATGGGGATATTGAGGCAGGTTTTGTCTCAGGAGCTCCATTGGAATGGGAGGTCTCTCAAGCTCTCATTGGCAGTCAGGCCTTTGCTCCCTACCTCATGCCTGGACAGGTCTTAAATTATATCGAAGCGCATGACAACTATAACCTCCATGATCTGCTCAAGGTTCTCCACCCAGATGACGGTAAAGAAGATAGGAAGGCCAGAGTCTATCTGGCTAATGCCCTAAATTTGTCCATGCAGGGACTGTGTTTTATGCAGTTGGGTCAAGAATTTATGCGAAGCAAGCTTTACCCAACTGGTCAAAATGGAGAAATAACCGAAGGAGATTACTTGCGGGCTAGCAATAGCTATAATGCCCCAGATAGCGTTAACAGTCTTGATTGGTCCTTAGTCAGCGAACATCAGGATCTCATCAAAAAAATTAAAAAACTTGTTAGTTTTAAAAAAAGCGGACGACTACTTTCACAAACACGGTATGAAGATATAATTCACAATGAAACTATTGAAGAAAACGGATATTGTTCGGGAATTGTTAAAGTTTCTATTGAAAAACCAGAAAAAACTAGCTTTATCTTTAATAATCATGAAAAATCTTTCGAATCCTACTGACAAAGTTAATTGTTTATGTTAAAATAAAGTTAATAATTGAAAGGCTAATAATCTTTACGTTTGTTAGTTTTTGGTCGTTGACAATTCAAGCAACCTTTTTGTGAGGTTGCTTTTATTTTTATACAGAAATAGCAAAAGGCGGGTGAAAGGATGACAAAAGATTTAGAACTCTATACATTCGGGACTGGTGAAAATTTTCACCTACAAGATTACTTGGGTGTCCATCGAGAAAAGGATGGGGGTTACAGTTTTAGGGTCTGGGCTCCTCATGCTGAGCACGTCCAAGTCATTGGGGATTTTACAGGATGGTTTGATGCCCCTCTAGATATGGTCATGAATCAGGCTGGTGTCTGGGAGGCAGAAACTGATAAGGCTGAAGAAGGTCAAATCTACAAATATTTGGTTAAGCGTCGTGGTGGTCAGCTTGTTGAGAAGATTGACCCTTGTGCCCTATATTTGGAAGATCGACCAGGAACAGGGGCTATTATCAAGACCTTTGAGGAAAAGAAGTGGAAGGATAGCCTCTGGATGGGACGGCGCAAACGCTTCGGCTTCAAGGAACGTCCTGTCAATATCTATGAAGTTCATTCTAGCTCTTGGAAATTAGGGCCTGATGGCCAGCTTTTAACCTTCAAGGATTTAACCAAGGACCTAATTCCTTATCTGGTTGAGATGAACTATACCCATGTCGAATTCATGCCCTTGATGGCTCATCCCTTGGGAATGTCATGGGGTTACCAATTGATGGGTTATTTTGCCTTTGAGCACACCTATGGCAAGCCTGGGGAATTCCAAGACTTTGTCGAAGCTTGTCACCTCAATAATATTGGGGTCATTGTTGACTGGGTTCCAGGTCACTTCACCCAGAATGATGATGCTCTGGCTTATTTTGATGGCACACCGACCTTTGAATATGCGGATAGCGACAGGGCCCACAATCGCCGTTGGGGCGCCCTCAATTTCGACCTCGGTAAGAATCAAGTCCAATCCTTCTTGATTTCAAGTGCCATGTATTGGATTGAGCAGTACCATATTGACGGAATAAGGGTAGATGCCGTTAGCAATATGCTCTATCGTGACTATGATGATGGCCCATGGACTCCTAATGTCTTTGGTGGCAATCGAGACCTAGAAGGTTTCAACTTCTTGCAAAAGTTGAACGGGGTTATTCATTACAATCATCCTAATGTTATGATGATTGCAGAAGAGTCCACGGCTGCAACCCCAATCACAGCTCCAATAGAGTCTGGTGGCCTTTCCTTTGACTACAAGTGGAATATGGGCTGGATGAATGATACCCTCAAGTTCTTTGAAGAGGATCCTATTTATCGTCAGTATGATTTTAATCTCATTACCTTTAGCTTCATGTATGCTTTTTCTGAGAACTTTATTCTACCTTTTTCTCACGATGAAGTAGTTCATGGCAAGAAGAGCCTCATGCACAAGATGTGGGGAGACCGTTACAATCAATTTGCTGGTCTGCGGTGTCTTTATGCTTATCAGATGTGCCATCCAGGTAAGAAATTACTCTTTATGGGGTCTGAATTTGGTCAGTTTTTAGAATGGAAGTACGACTATCAGCTTGAGTGGGGAAACTTAGAAGATAAGCTCAATCATCAAATGCAGCATTATACTTCCGAGTTGAATCAATTTTACAAGGATTATAAAGCTCTTTGGCAGATTGATGATTCTTATGACGGCATTGAAATTATTGATGCAGATAATACAGCGGAATCTATTCTTTCCTTTATCAGGCGTGATAAGAAGGGGAATCTTCTGGTTTGTGTTTTCAATATGGCGCCGGTTGAACGCAAGGAATTTACGATTGGTGTTCCTGTATCTGGACTCTATGAAGAAGTTTTCAATACTGAATTAGAGGAATTCGGCGGTGTCTGGAAGGAGAAAAATCCTGAAACGAAGACTCGAACAGGACTTTGGAAGGATTATCAGCAGACCCTTACCTTTACTATGCCAGCGTTAGGAGCTAGTATTTGGCGCGTGAAAAGACACGCAAGAAAAAATTCGGATTAATAATATGAGGCCTGCTCAATGGTCGTAGGTTCAAATAATTTAATCATCATTAATGGAAGGAGTTTTCTATATGAAAAATGAAATGTTAGCACTTATCTTGGCAGGCGGTCAAGGTACACGTTTGGGTAAGTTGACCCAAAGTATTGCAAAGCCAGCTGTCCAATTTGGGGGCCGTTATCGAATTATCGACTTTGCCCTTTCCAACTGTGCTAATTCCGGTATCAATAATGTTGGTGTCATCACTCAGTACCAACCCTTAGCCCTCAATAGCCATATTGGTAATGGTTCTGCTTGGGGATTGGATGGCATTGACAGTGGTGCAACTATCCTTCAGCCATACTCAGCAACGGAAGGTAATCGCTGGTTCCAAGGGACTAGCCATGCTATCTATCAAAATATTGATTACATTGACAGCATGAATCCCGAATATGTCTTAATTTTGTCGGGTGACCATATCTATAAGATGGATTATGATGACATGTTGCAAACCCATAAAGATAATTTAGCTAGTTTGACTGTTGCTGTCATTGATGTTCCGCTTAAGGAAGCAAGCCGTTTTGGTATTATGAATACTGATACCAATGATCGTATTGTTGAATTTGAAGAGAAACCTGAGCATCCTAAATCAACCAAAGCGTCAATGGGAATTTACATTTTTGATTGGAAGAAATTACGAGAAATGCTTCTAGATGCCCAAAAGAATGATATTGATATGTCTGACTTTGGTAAGAATGTTATTCCTGCTTACTTAGAACAAGGTGAGCCTGTTTATACTTACAACTTTTCAGGCTACTGGAAGGATGTTGGAACCATTGACTCCCTTTGGGAAGCCAATATGGAGTATATTGGTGAAGATAATGCGCTCCATAGCCGTGACCGTAGCTGGAAGATATATTCTAAGAATTTGATTGCTCCGCCGAACTTCATTACGGAACAAGCTCAAGTGGCAGATTCCTTAATTGTTGACGGTTGTGTTGTTTCCGGAAGGGTTGACCACTCCATCCTTTCAACCAGCGTTAAGGTCGAAGAAGGTGTTGAAATTAAGGACAGTTTCATCATGAGTGGTGCCACCATTAAGAAGGGGGCTAAGATTACTCGGGCCATTGTCGGTGAAGGAGCTGTCATTGGCGAAAATGTTGTCATCGATGGTAGCGATGAGGTTCAAGTAGTGGGTTATAACGAAGTAGTGGGGGTTCCAAATGAAGATTGATAAGTATTCTGCCATTTTAGGTAATGCAGTTGGCTACCATGATATGGGTAAATTGACTGAAAATCGGCCATTGGCTAGTCTGCCCTTTGACGGGAAATATCGTCTCTTGGACTTTCAGCTGTCCAGTTTAGCCAATGCAGGTATCCGTAGTGTTTATGGCATTTTCCGAGGTCAAAATATCCGCTCCATTTTTGACCATATTCGATCAGGTCGTGAGTGGGGGCTCAACACTCTTTTGAGTCATTATTTCCTTGGTTTCTATGAAAATGATGATCAAACCCATATTTCCGATTCAGATTATTATGGTCAAATTTTAACCTATCTCAAACGAGCCAACTCAGACCAGACTGTTTATATGTCAAGTGACATCCTCTGCAATATTAATCTGCAACAGGTTATCCATCTCCACAATGTCAATCATCAGGAAGTGACAGTGGTTTATAAAAAGGTTCCTAAGGACCATATCTCTGAGGCTAATGAAATCTTGCAAATTGACGAGACTGACCATGTGACAGGAAAGTTGGACTTAGCCAATGTCCAAGAGCCTGTGCCTATGTCTGCTGACATCTTTGTGGTCAATACACCTTGGTTGATTGAACAACTGGAAAAGGAAGCCAAGCAAGAACGTCCAAGAAAAATTCGTTACCTCTTACGTGATCTCTTAGTTGAGGCAGGAGCCTTGGCCTTTGAACACACAGGCTATCTCTCCAATATCAGCTCAGTTAAGTCCTATTATGATGCGAATATGGATATGCTGGATTCACAAAAGTTCTATGCTCTCTTCTATAGTAACCAAAAGGTTTATACTAAGGTCAAAAACGAAGAAGCCAGCTACTTTGCACCAAGCTCAGACGTTAAGCGTTCCCAATTGGCCTCGGGTTCAATCATCAAGGGTAGTGTCCAACATTCCATCGTTTCTCGGTCCTGCTATATTGATGAAAATGCCAAGGTCAGTGATTCGGTTATTTTCCCTAAGGTTAAGATTGGTCAAGGAGCTGTTCTGGAGCACGTTATTGTTGACAAGACGGTTACAGTTCCTGCAGGAGTCACCTTGCGGGGAAGTGCGGATAATCCATTAGTTATTGGTAAGGGACAGGAAGTTACTGGAGATATTATTCAATGAAAATCATGTTTGTAGCAGCAGAAGGAGCACCTTTTGCAAAAACCGGAGGCTTGGGTGATGTCATCGGAGCCCTACCTAAGTCACTTGTAAAAAAGGGGCATGAGGTTGCGGTTGTCCTACCCTATTATGATGTGGTAGACAGTAAGTTTGGTGACCACGTCGAAGATGTCATGTATTACTTTACCAATGTCGGTTGGCGCCACCAATATGTCGGTGTCAAGAAACTGGTCAAAGATGGGGTGGCCTTCTATTTCTTAGATAATCAGTCCTATTTCTTCCGTGGCCATGTCTATGGTGATTGGGATGATGGGGAACGCTTTGCCTTCTTCCAATTGGCAGCCCTTGAACTGATGGAAAAGATTGACTTTATTCCTGATATTCTCCATGTCCACGATTATCACACAGCCATGATTCCTTTCCTCCTCAAGGAAAAGTATCATTGGATTGAAGCCTACCGTAATATCCGGACCGTGTTCACTATTCATAATATTGAATTTCAAGGCCAGTTTGACTCAGGAATTCTCTGGGATCTCTTTGGCGTCGGTTATGAGCGTTATGCCGATGGGACCTTGCGCTGGAATGATTGCCTCAACTGGATGAAGGCAGCAGTCCTTTATGCCGACCGTGTGACGACAGTTTCTCCATCCTATGCCCAAGAAATTATGACACCAGAATTTGGTAAGGGCCTGGATCAAATTATGCGGATGGAGTCTGGCAAGATTTCTGGTATCGTCAATGGGATTGATGCTGAACTCTTTGATCCAATGACAGACCAATACTTGGATGCCCCATTTTCGCTTGAGGATTTATCAGGCAAGGCGGTTAATAAGGCTAAGTTGCAAGAACGGCTGGGCTTGCCCGTCAGGGATGATATCCCTTTGATTGGGATTGTATCTCGCCTAACTGATCAGAAGGGCTTCTCCTTGGTCGTTAGTGAGCTTCAGCATATCCTGCAGTTCGATTTACAAATTGTTGTACTTGGAACTGGTTATGCCGACTATGAAAATGGTTTCTCCTGGTTTGCTGGCCAGTACCCTGATAAGATTTCCACCAACATAACCTTTAACCTGGGTCTGGCACAACAGATCTATGGGGCAAGCGATCTCTTTCTCATGCCGTCTGCCTTTGAGCCTTGTGGCCTTTCACAAATGATGGCCATGAGATATGGTAGTCTTCCTCTTGTTCATGAAGTTGGAGGACTAAAAGATACCGTTCAAGCTTATGATGAAGTCAATCATAGTGGGACCGGCTTTTCCTTCCATGGTTTTTCAGGTTATTTAATGACCAATACCCTAAAATATGCCTTAGAGACATACTTTAATCGTCAGGATGACTGGAAGATGCTCCAAAAGAACGCTATGTCTCAGGACTTCTCTTGGGACACAGCTAGTGGGGCTTACGACCATTTATACCACGAATTATATTCTTAATATATAGTGAAGAAGGCGTTTAACAATGACACTAAGTAAAGACCAATTTATTCGCGACTTTAAAGATACCCTCCATGAAGAGCAGTTGATTAAGGTTTCAGATGCCACACCGACCGAACTCTTTGCAGCCCTGGCTAAGGTCATTCGAAAATATTACACGCCCCTGTGGTTGGAGCGTAATCGTAGTTTGACAGCCAATAAGGAGAAGATTGCCTATTACTTCTCTATTGAGTTTTTGCCAGGACGGATGTTGGAGACCAACTTACTTAATCTTGGTATTTTGGATGTCGTTAAAGAAGGCTTTGCTGAACTAGGTGTTGATTTTGAAAATGTCAAGAATGCCGAACACGATATGGCCCTAGGGAATGGTGGCCTTGGTCGCTTGGCTGCGGCATTTATGGATTCTTTGGCGACAACTGGCTATCCAGGTTTTGGTAATGGTCTTCGTTATCGCTATGGTCTCTTCAAACAAAAGATTATTGATGGTTATCAGGTAGAATTGCCCGATGATTGGTTTGGTAGTCTGGGTAATGTCTGGGAAATTCGCAAGGAGCATGATGCTGTAGATGTCCGCCTGTTTGGTGATGTTTATCTGGAGCAAAATCAAGAAGGAAATCTGGTACCGACCTATCAGAATAGCCAGGTGCTCAGGGCTGTCCCTTATGATGTGCCTCAGATTGGTTTCCAAAATGATACGATTAATAACTTGCGTCTCTGGGATGTCGAAATTCCTGAGGATCAGGAGACTCTCTATCCAAGCCTAGAATCTCGCCGTGCCATTCAGGATATTACGGCCATCCTTTATCCGGATGATTCGACTCTTGAAGGGAAGCAATTGCGCCTGATTCAAGAGTATTTCATGACTAGTGCAGGCTTGCAAACCATCATTAAACACTATCTCAAGCAAGGCACGCCTCTGGAAGACATTTATAAGAAGGTTTCTGTCCATATCAATGATACCCACCCTGCGGTCGCGCCTGCCGAGTTTATGCGGCTCTTGGTTGATGACTATGGTCTAGAATGGGATGCCGCCTGGAAGGCGACGGTTAATACCATGAGCTACACCAACCATACCATTATGTCGGAAGCCCTAGAAAAATGGGATGCTGAGCTCTTTAAGAAGGTTCTGCCTCGGGTGTATCAAATCATCTTGGAGATTGATAACCGTTTTGTAGCTGAGTTAGGTAAGGCTGGTTACGATGCTCACCTTGTTAACAACACCCGCATTGTTAAAGATGACCAAATTCACATGGCCAATCTGGCTATTATTGGTGGCCACTCTGTGAATGGGGTTGCTAAATTGCATACGGAGCTCCTAAAAGAAGATACCCTGAGGAGTTTCTATAAGCTCTATCCAGAAAAGTTCAATAATAAGACCAATGGGATTGTCCCTCGTCGCTGGACCCAGATTGCAGCACCAGAGTTATCTAGTGCTATTGACCAGTTTATCGGAGACGACTGGCGGAGTCATATCCACTCCTTGGGTGGTCTTGAGACCTACCTAGATGATCAACAAGCCCTCGAAACTTTCTATCAAGTTAAGAAGGATGCCAAGGAGCGTCTGGCTAATTATATTAAGGAAACAACTGGTTTCCAAGTATCAACAGATGCTATCTTCGATGTTCAGGTCAAACGACTTCATGCCTATAAACGCCAACTTCTCAATCTTCTTCATATCATCAAACTTTATCTGGATTTAAAAGACAATCCAGACAAGGATATGGTTCCTCGTGTCTTTATTTTCGGGGCTAAGGCGGCACCGGGTTACCATTTTGCCAAGTCTGTTATTAAGGTTATCAATGAACTGGCCAACCTCATCAATAATGATGACAGTTTGCAAGGCAAGCTCCATCTTTTCTTCCTGGAAAACTATAATGTTAGCCTGGCTGAATTGATTATTCCAGCAGCCGATGTCTCTGAGCAGATTTCTCTGGCTTCCAAGGAAGCTTCGGGGACCTCAAATATGAAGTTCATGATGACAGGAGCCATTACTCTAGCGACTCTTGACGGGGCTAATATTGAAATTAAGGATGAAGTAGGGGATGACAATATCGTCATCTTTGGTATGGATAAGGATGCCGTCTATGACCATTATCGCCTGAATGATTATCATTCACGTGACCTCTATGAAAATGATCCAATCATCCACCGAGTAATTGACAGTTTTGTTAATGGCACCATTCCAAACATTCAAAGTGAAGGTATGGAAATCTATGAAGCCTTGATTCAACACAATGACGAATACTTCCTGCTGGAAGACTTCCATTCTTACGTTAAGGCTCAAGAGAAGATTGGTCGTCTCTATCGTGATAAGAAGAAGTGGGCTCGGATTAGTTTGACAAATATTGCCAAGTCCCACAAGTTTACTGCCGATGATACCATCGAACAATACGCCAAAGAAATTTGGGAACTAAAAAAGTAGTGGGTTGAAAAGCTTAGCATTTGAAGAGTTGGAGACAATGGTGATGACAAGATTGTCATTTTTACGGTCTTATTTCTGTACGGTTGATTTTGCCACTTTTCCTAACAATGTAAGCTACACAGTGGGTGATAAGAGAATATAGTTGAGAGAATCGGATGGATTCTCTCTTTTTTAGTGTTCAGGGCAGGCAGTATCTTGATTTCAAAAGTGCCAAAGTTTTTTGAAATCTGTATTTACAAACCATTTATACTTAACCAAATTCAAAATTTGATAGTTTCTAACGTAGCAAGTTTATCAGTGATTTTTAATCACTGATACGCTACGGTAAGCACTAGGGAGACTTACCTAACTGCCTGACTCTTCCATTTTCAAATAGAGCATCGTTTTTGAAAACACCATGGCGTTAGTCGTGCGGACGCAAGAACAAACTGTTTGGAGAAGGGGTTGTTAAATCCAAAGGCGTTTCATGGCGACACGAAGTTAGGACAGTCAATTTTACTGGCCTAATTGAGTTAGTGAGGGAGCTAGCCCACCGTTATAGAGATTGGCATTAGGGAGTCAGACAGAAAAAGCTTTGACAGTCGTCAAAACCTTCATGGTCCCTCACTTTCCAATTTCAAGGTGTCGGGCTAAAATAGTCCACCGGACTATTTGATTACCCCGGCAAGGGCGACTAGCTTGTTTCGCTGCACCTTGAAGTGGTGTCAAGACAGCAGTCAACTACTGCGACATTTGCTGCTTTAGTAGCTGATGTCTTTGCTCCCTTGCTGATGATGAGCCCCTTAATAGGGGATCGAAAATTCCGTGATTAGCAACCGCACAGTGATTGCTAATCGTATCCCTACGGCGAAACTATCACTTCAAGCTTACTTTCGTTCGCTCCCCCTCTAAAATGTCTAGCAAACTGGTAATTATAGACTATCTGATTTTTGAATAATATTACAATTCGAACCAATCCTGACGGCTATCTTCTCGAATACTTTGAAGCTTCAAGTAAAAGATGATTGACCGTCCTTACTATAATTTTATGGTGGCGTTTAAAGTTTTACTCCTACAGCGTCTTCATAATCTTTCAGACGATAGGATAGCAGCTATTATATTGTTTGTCTTTATCAATTTCGTGGGACTTTTACACGGTTAGCAAATCATATAGAAGTTTACATAACAGAAAGATATAGAAGCAGTGTATCGTTTGTATTACAAAGATGATACATTTTTTTAATGATGACATTTTGACGCAATGAAGAAATGTTAATATAAAATATATGCATATTGCAAGTTTTCAATTTTCAAGCATGAGGAGGAGCTATGGACAATACACCTATTATTGAGTTTCAAAATGTTAGTAAAGTCTACAGTGGAAATACAGCTGTAGATAATGTCAGTCTAAAAGTTATGCCGGGTGATTTTATCTGCTTTATTGGTACAAGTGGTTCAGGGAAGACGACCTTGATGAGAATGATTAACCGTATGTTAAGACCCACTAATGGAACTATCTTCTTTAAAGGAGAAGACATTAGCCACTTCAATCCCGTTGAATTAAGACGCAAGATTGGTTATGTCATTCAAAACATTGGCCTCATGCCTCATATGACAATCTACGAAAATATTACACTGGTCCCCAAACTTTTAAAGTGGTCCGAAAAAGCTAAAAGGGCTAAAGCTAAAGAACTTCTTGAACTGGTAGAGTTGCCTGAAGAATTTTTAGAACGCTATCCGTCTGAATTGTCTGGAGGGCAGCAGCAGCGTATCGGGGTAATCAGGGCCCTTGCTGCTGATCAGGATATTATTTTAATGGATGAACCTTTTGGTGCTCTTGATCCGATTACTCGTGAAGGGATTCAGGATTTAGTGAAATCGCTTCAGGAAAAAATGGGGAAAACAATTGTCCTAGTGACGCACGATATGGATGAAGCCTTAAAATTGGCTACCAGAATAGTTGTCATGAATGAAGGGAAAATGATCCAAAAAGATACTCCAACTGGCTTATTGCGTCATCCAGCTACATCATTTGTCGAGAAAATGATTGGTGAGGAGCGACTGATGCATGCTCAAGCAGATATCACTCCTGTTAAATCCGTGATGCTAAAAAATCCTGTTTCTATTACACCTGATAAGACATTTGCTGAAGCAATTGCATTGATGAGGCGAAAGCGTGTAGACTCACTATTGGTCACTGAAGATGACAAGTTGGTGGGGTGGATTGATATTGAAACATTAGGGCAGCATTATCAGAAAAACTTACTTATTTCCGATGTCATTTCTACAATCAATTTTTATGTTAAGGAAGATGATCTTCTTCGTGATACGGCTGAGAAAATCTTGAAACGTGGACATGATTACGCTCCGGTTGTTGATTCAGAAAATCATTTAAAAGGGATTGTCACACGATCATCTCTGGTAGATATGCTGTATGACATTATTTGGGGAACTCAGGAAGAAGAGACGGAGGTGGAATGATGAATGACTTTTTTGCGCAGTACGGTCATCAATTACTGGTGAAAACTTGGGAGCAGATTTATATTTCTGCCTTAGCGCTTGCCTTTGGGATTCTTATTGCCATTCCCTTAGGAACAGTTCTGACACGATTTCCGAAAACAGCCAAAATAGTTATCGGTATCACTGGAATGTTGCAAACAATTCCTAGCTTAGCACTTTTGGCTATGATGATTCCTCTTTTTGGAGTCGGAAAAGCTCCTGCTGTTGCCGCTTTATTTATCTATTCTTTATTACCTATTTTGAGAAACACCTATGTCGGCCTTCAGAATGTTGATCCTAGTTTGACGGACAGTGCCAAAGGAATGGGGATGGCTCCGCTTCAATCTATCCTTCAAGTTGAATTGCCCTTGGCTATGCCGGTTATCATGACAGGGATTAGACTGTCAGCGATTTATGTTATTGCTTGGGCAACTTTGGCTTCTTATATAGGTGCTGGAGGTTTAGGAGATTTGATTTTCAGCGGTTTAAATCTCTTTCAGCCTAAACTGATTATTGGTGGGACACTACCAGTTATCCTATTATCTCTTGTTTCAGATTATTTATTGGGATTGTTAGAGAAATATATTGTTCCCAGACAAGAAAGGAAGGCATTGCAGTGATGAAAAGAAAAAAGACGTTTTGGCGACTGATTGGCCTAGTCCTTATCATCTTAGTTCCTTTGCTGTCTTTTGTTGGCTACAAGACAATGAGAAAATCTCAAGGGGTTGATATAAAAATAACCTCTATGACATCAACGGAATCTAGTATCATGGCTAATATGATTTCTGAGTTAATTAATCATGAATTAGGCTATCAGACTACCCTGATTACAAACTTGGGTTCTGCCAATGTTCAGCATCAAGCTCTCTTGAGAGGAGATGCAGATATCGCTTCTATACGCTATACAGGGACAGATTTAACAGGAACTTTATCATTGCCGGCGGAAAAGGATCCGCAAAAAGCTTCTAGGACGGTCAAAAAAGAGTTTCAAAAGCGATTTGATCAAACTTGGTTCCCGACTTATGGTTTTTCTGATACCTATGCCTTTATGGTAACATCGGATTACGCAAAAAAATATAATCTCCAGACTGTTTCTGATTTAAAAAAAGTTCAATCAAGTGCAAAAGTAGGAGTGGACAGCACTTGGATGAACCGTGAGGGCGATGGCTACCGTGATTTTGCTAAAGCCTATGGTTTTAATTTTAAAAGCATCTATCCTATGCAAATTGGTCTGGTTTATGACGCAGTGGAAAGCGATAAAATGCAGACAGTTCTGGGGTATTCAACTGATGGGCGCATTTCTAGCTATGACTTAACGATATTGGAGGATGATAAACGTTTCTTCCCTCCTTATGAAGCTTCAATGGTTGTTAACAATAATCTCTTGAGAAAATACCCCAAGTTAAAGAAGGTCTTACACCGTCTAGATGGCAAGATTAACTTGAAAATGATGCAGCAATTAAACTATCAGGTAGATGATAAATTATTGGAACCTTCTGTTGTGGCCCATAACTTTTTAAGGGAACATAATTATTTTAGGGAGGCAGGTGATTAAATGAAAGATATGACTATGTGGGAGCAGTTTTTCTATTATTTCAGTCACAATGGCGATTACGTCTTTACTCAATTTATTAGACATTTTCTAATTTCCATATATGGTGTCCTGTTAGCAGCAATTGTCGGTATTCCTTTGGGAATTTTGATCGCACGAAGAAGCAGATTAAGAAGTGTTGTTATGGGAATAGCCAATGTTCTGCAGACCATTCCGTCCTTG
This sequence comes from Streptococcus downei MFe28, assembly GCF_900459175.1. Taxonomy (NCBI): domain Bacteria; kingdom Bacillati; phylum Bacillota; class Bacilli; order Lactobacillales; family Streptococcaceae; genus Streptococcus; species Streptococcus downei. The sequence goes on from NZ_UHFA01000002.1 coordinate 1,292,612, forward strand.
GCTATGATTTCAATTCTTATGTTGGGATTGGGCTTGGGTATGAAAACCGTTGTTGCAACTGTATTCTTATACTCTTTACTGCCTATCATTGGCAATACTTATTCTGGCATCAGGAGTGTTAACGATGATCTCGTTGATGCAGCGAGAGGTATGGGAATGACAAAGTTACAAAGATTATTCATGGTAGAAATCCCATTATCGCTTTCCGTTATTATGGCAGGTATCCGAAATGCACTGGTTATTGCAGTAGGCATAACTGCTATTGGTGCCTTTGTAGGCGGTGGCGGTTTGGGAGATATTATTGTTCGAGGAACAAATGCCACAAATGGCGGAGCGATCATTTTAGCAGGGTCTTTGCCAACGGCTTTGATGGCTGTCGTTTCAGATTTAGCTTTGGGATTTATTCAAAGATTGTTAGAACCTAAAGGAGCTTCTGTCCATACTTAGCTGGATAAACAGCTCTTGGCTTGCTTCTTGGCGTTGTCTCTCTATTGTAACTTGTAGTAGGGAAGCCTGTGAAATAGGGGAAGGGAAGGGTTATTTGGTTTATACCTGTCTGGATTAGTCCAGTTGTAAAAGATTGGGGAAGCAAGTCGTAAAAATATCGGATGGCATTAACTTATTTATCTATAAGATCTATTTTTTAAACTTTTTTCATTACTTTGTGTAAGGCTTTGAGCAAATATTTTGTAATCGTTTGCACTTTGTGATAGACTCCAAGTGTAACACTAATAGAAAGTTGGATAAGCTATGTCAAAAGTTGTTGTTGTCGGAACCAATCATGCTGGTACAGCAGCTGTTAAAACGATTCTGAGTCATTATGGTTCTGAAAATGAAGTTGTTACTTTTGATCAGAACTCAAATATTTCATTCTTGGGCTGCGGTATGGCCCTGTGGATTGGTAACCAAATCTCAACTGGTGATGGTCTATTTTATTCAAGCAAGGAAGAACTCGAAAGCCTTGGTGCTAAGGTTTATATGAATTCACCTGTGACTCATATTGACTATGACAAAAAGGTTGTCACTGCCATTGTTGATGGCAAGGAACGTCAGGAGTCCTATGATAAATTGATTTTGGCTACTGGGTCTCAGCCTATTCTTCCTCCTATCAAAGGGGCTGCTATTAAAGAGGGCTCAAGAGAGTTTGAATCAACTCTGGATAATCTTCAATTTATAAAGCTTTATCAAAATGCTAAGGATGTTATTGAAAGACTTAAAGATAAAAATATCAATCGCGTAGCTGTTGTGGGAGCTGGTTATATAGGGGTTGAATTAGCTGAAGCCTTCCAACGTAAAGGGAAAGAGGTTGTCCTTATTGATGTAGCTGATACCTGTATGGCAGGCTATTATGATAAGGATCTAACAGACTTGATGTCTAGAAATCTTTCAGATCATGGTATTGAATTAGCCTTTGGCCAAACAGTTAAGGAAATTTCCGGTCAGAGTAAGGTTGAAAAAATTATTACTGATAAGGCCGAATTTGATGTGGATATGGTTCTTATGGCAGTTGGTTTTCGGCCTAATACAGCCTTGGGTGAAGGCAAACTCAAAACTTTTCGCAATGGGGCCTGGATTGTTGACAAGAAACAAGAGACCAATATAAAAGATGTCTATGCTATCGGTGATTGTTCGACTATCTATGATAATGCTACTGGAGAGACGAATTATATTGCTTTGGCCTCTAACGCTCTTCGGACCGGTATTGTTGCAGCTCATAATGCCGCTGGTCATGAATTAGAAGGAATTGGGGTACAGGGTTCTAATGGCATTTCTATTTATGGACTTAATATGGTTTCGACAGGATTGACTTTGGAAAAAGCACGGCGCTTGGGCTTTAATGCCGATGTGACAGAAATTACCGATTTGCAAAAACCTGAATTTATGGAGACACAGAATGAGCCTGTAACACTTAAGGTTGTCTATGATAAGGACAATCGTCGAGTTCTGGGAGCTCAGATGGCATCTAAAGAAAATATCTCTATGGGAATTCACATGTTTTCCTTGGCTATTCAAGAAGGTGTTACTATTGATAGATTAGCCTTGATGGATATCTTTTTCCTGCCTCATTTTAATAAACCCTACAATTACATTACCATGGCAGCTCTTGGAGCAGAGAAATAAAAAGTACAAAAGCAGCTAATAAATATGTTAGCTGCTTTTGGGAGTTTGCTCTTTCCTTAATAGAACCGAGAGGATGAAATGGAAGTAAAGCATTAATACTCAATGAAATCCCCTTTATCAGTGATTTTAATCACTGATAAACTACGGTAATCGGTAGGGCGAAACCATTAGATCAAGCTCACTTCGTTCGCTATTTCTCTAAAATGTCAAGCAAACTGGTAATTATGAAATTCTCTGATTTAAGGGGGATGAGTTTCTGTGAGAAACGAAAAGAGGCTGGGACAGCCATCATGGATGTCCCAGCCTCTTTTAACTAGTTTATCGGTGGCTTAGTTTTTAGAAGCAGCTTGGAATTCAGGGTTCCTGAAGGCTTCGTCAATGATTCCCTTCAATTCAGTTGCAGAAGCCTGCATCTTTTGCAATTCCGCATCATTCAAAGGAATGTTAACAGGACGAACAATACCATGAGCACCGACAATGGCAGGTTGACCGATGTAGCAATCTGTCACGCCTTCGTATTGACCTTCTTGGAATACTGACAATGGCAGAACAGCATTTTCATCATCCAAGATTGCCTTAGTGATACGAGCAAGGGCAGCAGCGATACCATAGAAGGTAGCACCCTTCTTGTTGATGATGGTGTAAGCAGCGTCACGAACACCTTCAAACAAGCTAACCAATTCGTCACCTTGGAGACCTTGGTTTTCTTCCAAGTATTGTTCAAGGTTAACACCAGCTACGTTAGCGTGTGACCAAACAGCAAATTCTGAGTCACCGTGTTCACCCATGATGTAGGCGTGGACAGAACGAGCATCGACATCAAGTTTTTCAGCCAGGGCTTGACGGAAACGAGCTGAGTCCAGAGAAGTACCGGAACCGATAACACGTTCTTTAGGGAAGCCTGAGAATTTCCAAGTAGCGTAAGTCAAGACATCAACTGGGTTAGCCGCAACCAAGAAGATACCATTGAAGCCAGATTTAATAACTTCAGTGACGATTGATTTGTTGATGGCAAGGTTTTTACCAACCAAGTCCAAACGAGTTTCACCTGGTTTTTGAGGAGCACCAGCAGTGATAACAACGAGGTCAGCATCCGCACAGTCTTCGTATTTAGCAGCATAAATCTTCTTAGGAGAAGTGAATGCAAGGGCGTGGCTGAGGTCAAGAGCATCACCGACAGCCTTTTCAAATAATTGTGGGATTTCAATAATACCAAGTTCTTGAGCAATACCTTGGTTAACAAGTGAGAATGCGTAAGATGAACCTACGGCACCGTCACCAACGAGGATGACTTTTTTATGTTGTTTAGTTGCAGTCATGTCTAAACATCTCCTTAATTTTTTTAGGCCTAAGCCCATACAGTATTATCTTACCACCTTTTGATAGAATTGTCACTAATAAATCAAGGGAAAAGCAAGATTTGCAAATCAATGAAAGCTTGGTTTCACGGGCGAAAATGCTGAAATAATCCCCTTGATATGCTATAATAGTAAGGTATATTTAAACAAGAAAGAGATAGATTTAATGCAAGACAGAAATCTCGTAAATGTGAATCTGACTAGTGAAATGAAGACCAGCTTCATTGACTATGCCATGAGTGTCATTGTCGCTCGGGCCCTACCAGACGTCAGAGACGGTCTCAAACCAGTTCACCGTCGTATTCTCTATGGTATGAATGAATTGGGGGTAACGCCAGACAAGCCTCACAAGAAGTCGGCGCGGATTACAGGGGATGTCATGGGTAAGTATCACCCCCATGGTGACTCCTCAATCTACGAAGCCATGGTTCGGATGGCTCAATGGTGGTCCTACCGTCATATGCTAGTTGATGGTCACGGAAATTTTGGTTCCATGGACGGTGATGGGGCAGCGGCACAACGTTATACCGAAGCCCGCATGTCCAAGATTGCCTTGGACATGCTACGGGACATCAATAAAAATACGGTTGACTTCCAAGATAACTACGATGGTAGCGAGAAGGAACCTTTGGTACTCCCATCTCGTTTCCCCAATCTTTTGGTTAATGGGGCGACTGGGATTGCTGTTGGGATGGCGACCAACATCCCCCCTCATAATCTAGGTGAGGCCATTGATGCTGTCAAACTGGTGATGGATAAGCCAGAGGCAACCACCAAGGAAATCATGGAAGTTATGCCTGGGCCAGATTTTCCAACTGGTGCTCTAGTCATGGGGAAATCAGGTATTCACCGTGCTTATGAAACGGGGAAGGGCTCCATCGTTCTACGTTCCAGAACCGAGATTGAAACAACCAAGTCTGGTCGTGAACGCATTGTTGTGACGGAATTCCCATATGGGGTTAATAAGACTAAGGTTCATGAGCATATTGTTCGCCTAGCTCAAGAGAAGCGGGTAGAAGGTATTACTGCAGTTCGAGATGAGTCCAGTCGAGAAGGTGTGCGCTTCATCATTGAAGTCCGTCGAGATGCCTCAGCCAATGTCATTCTCAACAATCTTTTTAAACTGACTAGCCTGCAGACCAACTTTAGCTTCAATATGTTGGCCATTGAAAAAGGTGTGCCCAAGATTTTGTCCTTGCGACAAATCATTGATAATTATATCGAGCACCAAAAAGAAGTTATCGTTCGTCGGACGCGTTTTGACAAGGAAAAGGCAGAAGCACGAGCTCATATTTTAGAGGGCTTGCTGATTGCCTTGGATCACTTGGACGAAGTCATTGCCATTATTCGTGGTAGTCAGACCGATGCTGAGGCTCAGGCTCAACTCATGTCTCGTTTCGACCTGTCAGAACGCCAAAGTCAGGCCATTTTGGATATGCGTCTGCGCCGTCTGACTGGTTTGGAACGCGACAAGATTCAAAATGAATACAATGATCTACTTGCCCTGATTGCTGACTTAGCCGATATTCTAGCTAAGCCAGAACGGGTTGTGACCATCATCAAGGATGAGATGGATGAGATTAAGCGTAAATATGCTGACCCTCGTCGGACTGAGCTCATGGTCGGGGAAGTTCTCTCCCTGGAGGATGAGGATTTAATCGAAGAAGAAAATGTCTTAATTACCCTTTCCAATAAAGGTTACATCAAGCGTTTGGCTCAAGATGAATTTCGTTCTCAAAAGCGGGGTGGTCGTGGTGTCCAAGGTACTGGGGTCAACGATGATGACTTTGTCAGGGATTTGGTTTCGACCAGCACCCACGATGTGGTCCTCTTCTTTACCAATCAAGGTCGGGTTTACCGTCTCAAAGGTTATGAGATTCCTGAGTATGGCCGGACGGCCAAGGGACTGCCAGTTGTCAATCTCCTTAAGTTAACAGATGGGGAAACCATTCAAACCATCATCAGTCTCAACCAAAATGAGATTGATGAAAAATCTCTCTTCTTTACGACTAGACAGGGTCTGGTTAAAAGGACCAGCATTTCAGAATTCACCAATATTCGTCAAAATGGATTGCGGGCCCTCAACCTCAAGGACGGCGACGAGCTCATTAATGTGCTCTTAACGACTGGCCAAGATGAAATTATCATCGGTACCCATTTCGGATACTCCGTGCGCTTCAAGGAAGAAGTGGTTCGTAATATGGGCCGTGGTGCGACAGGGGTCAAGGGGATTACCTTGCGTGACGCTGACCAGGTTGTTGGCGCGTCTGTCATTAGAGATGACCAGGAAGTTCTTGTCATCACCGAAAAGGGCTATGGTAAACGGACCCTAGCCAGCGAGTACCCAACCAAGGGGCGTGGTGGTAAAGGTATCAAGACTGCCAATATCACTGATAAAAATGGCTCTTTGGCTGGATTGGTGACAGTTGATGGCCATGAGGATATTATGATTATGACCGACACCGGCGTCATTATCAGGACTGGTGTTTCTAACATTTCGCAAACAGGACGTTCAACCATGGGGGTTAAGGTTATGCGCTTGGATGAAAATGCCAAGATTGTGACCTTCGCGCTAATTGAGCCTGAGCCTGAAGCAGATGAGGAAGCTGAAGCAAATGAAGAAGAGAAGGGACAAGGGGTAAATGAAGAGAACTAGCTCTCGAAATTCTAAAGGGCGAAAGGAAAAGGAGTCTTCAAAAAAGAAGCACCACTGGTTGCGGACCATTCTTGTCCTATTCTTGATGGTAGTCGGCTTGGCTCTGGTTTTTAACCGCTCAATCCGTAATTCAGTTATTGCTTGGAATACGAATAAATATCAGGTTTCTAAGGTTGATAAAAAGACCTTGACGAAAAATAAAAAGGCCAAGGTCAATTACGATTTTGACTCGGTCAAGTCCATATCAGCCCAATCCGTTATCAGTTCCCAGATGGATGCGCAAGACCTACCCGTTATCGGAGGTATTGCCATTCCAGACTTGGAGCTTAACCTGCCGATTTTTAAAGGCCTAGGTAATACGGAGCTTTCCTATGGGGCGGGCACTATGAAGGAGAGCCAGGTCATGGGTGGCGAGAACAATTATGCCTTGGCTAGTCACCATGTCTTTGGTGTCAACGGTGCTTCCAAGATGCTCTTCTCCCCTCTAGAGAATGCTAAGAATGGGATGGAAATCTATCTGACCGACAAGAATAAGGTCTACACCTATATCATTTCCGAAGTTAAGACAGTAGAGCCATCTGATGTCGCCGTTATTAATGATACTCCTGGGGCAAAAAATCTAACCCTAGTGACCTGTGATGATGCAGAAGCGACTAATCGGATTATTGTTTCTGCCAACTATAAGGAAGAGGTTTCTTACGACAAGGCTTCGCAAAAGATGATTGAGGCCTTTAATCGGTCCTACAATCAATTATCCTTATAAATTTTCCTTATGTAATAGTTGCCTCAGTTTCTTCTTGCAAATTCATTGAAAAAATCAGCTCCTCATTTTTGGGAGCTGATTTTTTTCGGTGGGCCTTTGGTCCTGGCTGGTAATAGCGACTTATACTCTTCAAAAATCAAAACTATCCATCGTTAACTCACTTTGCCGTACTTACTGAGGAAAGCGAAGCTTTCCCTATTTCCAACCTCAAAAGGTCTACCATACCTTTTGAGCTACCTTCAGTTCGTGCGATGCGGAGCAAAGTTGGTCGATTTCACCAACTTTGTGAGGTTAGTAAGGGAGCTAGGCAATCGCTATAGTGATTGCCGTTAGCTATCAAGCCGCTAAAGTGGCTGATAGCTTTGCTCCTTGCCTTGGCTATCTTTGATTTTTATTGAGTATTACAGTCGCAGAACAAGGGGCTGGGCAAAAAGTCCTGAATTAACAAAATCGCATGAAATCTTTCGTTTAAAAACGCTGATTTCATGCGATTTCTTATTTTTAAAATCTGAGAAAATTAGTGAGATTTTGAGTTTTTGCCCAGCTCCATGATTTCTAATCAAGGTCTAGTCTAGAGTAGAAGTCTATTTGATGAAGTCCTTGATTTGGGCTTCGATAGCTGTAATCTTATCCTTTGCTTGACTTTCAGAATCACCAACTGTAGCGATATAGAACTTGATTTTTGGCTCGGTTCCAGATGGGCGAACGGCAATCCAAGAATCATCGCTCAGGTGATACTTAAGGACGTTACTTGGTGGAGTGGTCAATTTTTCAACCCTACCATCTTGGCTAGTAGCTGTCAATTCTAAGAAATCTTCAGTCTTAACAATAGGCGTATTGTTGAAGTCTTTAGGACCATTGTTGCGGAACTTGTCCATAATCTTCTTAATTTCAGAAGCTCCATCAACCCCTGATAGGGTAACAGAAATGGTCTTTTCAGCATAGTAGCCGTATTCTTTGTAGATTTCAGCGATACCATCAGCCAGCGTCATACCTCGGGAGCGGTAATAGGCAGCGATTTCGGCAACAATCAGAACGGCTTGAACAGCATCCTTGTCCCGAACGAATGGTTTAATCAGGTAGCCAAAGCTTTCTTCAAAACCAAAGAGATAGGTGTGGTTGTCTGTGTCTTCAAATTCTTGAATCTTTTCTGCGATGAATTTGAAACCAGTCAGGACGTTAAACATGGTTGCCCCGTAACTTTGAGCAATCTTGGTCACTAACTCTGTAGAAACGATGGATTTACATAGGGCTGCATTACTAGGCAGAGTGCCTGCTGTCTTGTGGGCTTCCAAGATATACTTGGCAATAAGAGCGCCGATTTGGTTACCTGAGAGGTTGAGATAAGAGCCATCGGGTTGGCGGATTTCTACACCGAGACGGTCAGCATCGGGGTCAGTTGCTACCAAAACATCAGCATCCACTTGCCGTCCCAATTTTTCTGAGAGGGCAAAGGCTGATTGGTTTTCTGGGTTTGGTGACTTAACGGTTGAAAAGTCAGGATCTGCAACGGCTTGGGCTTCAACAACTTGGACAGAGTCAAAGCCAGCTTGAGCCAAGGCGCGGCGGGCAAGCATTTCCCCAGTACCGTGAAGTGGCGTGTAGACAATCTTCATGTCCTTACCATAGTCATCAATCAATTTTTGGTTGATATTGACACCCTTAACTTCCTTGAGGTATTCCTTATCGACATCTTCGCCGACAACAGTAATCAGTCCAGATGCCTTGGCTTGATCTAGGTCAGCCAATTGGATGGCAAAAGGATTGTCAATGGCACGAATGAAGTCGGTCAGGGCATCGGCATCATGGGGTGGCATTTGTCCCCCATCTTCCCCATAAACCTTGTAACCATTAAATTGTTTAGGATTGTGGCTGGCAGTCACCATGATACCAGCAAAGGCCCCCAGATGACGAACGGCAAAGGAAAGTTCTGGTGTAGGCCGCAGACTTTCAAAAACATAAGACTTAATGCCGTGTTGAGCTAGGACTTGAGCTGATTCAAAGGCGAATTCAGAAGAGAAGTGGCGGGAGTCATAGGCAATGGCTACGCCACGATCTTTGGTTGCTTGATCCTTGGTTTCAAAAAGTTTTGCCAAACCTTCGGTGGCCTGACGAACTACATAGATATTAATCCGATTGGTACCAGCTCCGATAACCCCCCGCATACCGGCGGTTCCGAATTCAAGATTAGTATAAAAAGCATCTTCCTTGGATGCCTCATCCATTTGAACGAGCTCGTCATGGAGATAGTCAGGAAGATCCTTATAATTGAGCCATTGTTGATAGTTTTCTGTATAAGTCATAGTTGCCTCCTCTATATTTTAACCGCTTTCATTATACCATATCATTAAGGCGGCTTCAAGGTTAGACAGCGAAGCCTAGGGTCAAAAAAGAGCCCCTAATCCTTGATGTAGAGGCTCTTTTAGCTTATAAAATCTTTTTATCAGACCTAGCTTTTGATCCTTTCCAAAACAGGAATCAGAGCTAGAATGACAATACCAGAAATAATCATTTCAGCGATAGCATTATTGGTGAAGACCAGAGCTAGAAGGTGCTGGACATTTCCGGTATAGACTCCAGAAAAAAGAAGATAGATACCTAAGAATACAAAAATTGTATTGGTTAGTGAGCCGACGACTCCAGAGAGGGCCAGACCTGCTTTATTATGCATGAGTTTGTAGATGAAATAAGGGAAAACTCCAATCAGGATTCTTGGAATCAGGGCAATGATGAGGGAACGCCAAGAACCATTAGGAGCAAATGGCGAGAAGAGGTAACTGGTTGGTAGGAGGACAAGGGAATTTCTGATTACGCTCATGAGGCCCATAAAAGCTCCTAGACCAGCTCCAATTTTAGGGCCATAGATGATGGAAGCCACAATAACAGGAATCATGGTCAGAGTTGGTTTTATAGGGAGCACAACGGCTGAAAAAATCATCTGACTGACAAATTCAACAACGACCATGGTCGCTAAAAGTAGGGCAATCTGTGCGACCTGACGGGACTTATTTCTGCGATTCATTTAGGGTCTCCTCAATAGTTTTGATGATGGTAGGTAAATCTGCTAAAGCGCCTCGACCGACATCTCCACAGGCCAATTTACCGGAGCGAGGTTCAATTTCTTTATAACCAACTTCTTTTAAGGTCATTAAATTTCGCTGGGTTAGGGGATTGTCATACATCTTAGTATTCATGGCTAGTGCCAGTAATTTAGGCGTGTCGCTTGGCAGGGCCAGAGCTGTTGCAGTTACAAGGTTGTCCGCCATACCGTGGGCTAACTTGGCAATCGTATTGGCAGAAGCAGGTGCGACAATAAAGAGGTCAGCCTCCTTAGCCAAATCAATATGATTGATACGTCCTGGTTGGTCCTCGGTCATAAGATCCAGATAAACAGGATTTTTTGAGAGAACTTGCAAGGTTAAGGGGGTGATAAATTCACTAGCCGCCTGGGACATGATAACCTGGATATTATAGCCTAACTTTTTTAACTGGTTGCTTAAGTCCGCGGCCTTGTAAGCAGAGATGGAACCGGTGACGGCCAGCAAAATGGTTTTAGTCATGCTTGCTAATCCTTTCATATATTTTTTGGGCAATTTCTTGCTTGGTTCGGGCAGGTTCCTGAGTATTCTCGTCAACTAGGTAGCCCAGATGTTGGTCTTCATTTATATCAAGCAAATCATTGGCGACAATTAACTCGGCTTGGTTTCTCTTGAGGCTACTTCTAGCAACCTCCCAAAGTTCTTCCTTGGGAACATCGACTAAGAGTTTAAAGCCAATGAGACGAATATCGGGATTCCACTCTTTAACTAAACTGATAATTTTTGGGTTTTTCTTGAGAAAGAGAACCTGATTATCAGCGGCTGAGGAAATCTTTGTCTCAGAATTTTTCTTATTGAGAAGTTGGGAAAAGTCCTTGGTCGTCTGAAGTTCAGCTAGGTCAGTCATATAGACTGGCCTGTAGTCAGAAACCGCCATCGAATGGATGAGGACTTGATGGCTCTTGACCAAGGGTTCTAAAGTCTCCTGCAGGCTGGCAACGTCGCTGACCAGCTTAATATTTAGGCCAGCTTGAGCATCCGGTTTGACAGCTGATTTGGTGGTCACCAAGGTAACCTGGTGGCCATTTTTCAAGAATAGCTCAGCCATAATCTTACCTAAGTTTCCTGAAGCGTGGTTGGTAATTGAGCGAACCTGGTCAATTTTTTCGGACGTTCCGCCCGATGTAATTAGGATTTTCATAGGAAAATTATACTAAAAAGTCCTTTCTTAGTAAATGATTTGCTAGGAAGGAATGATGATTTAGTCAGTAGACGGCAGGTCTCAAATCCGAACGATATAAAATAAACAAAAGGAAACGTGCGCATTTCTATAATCTTTGTTATAATGGGATTATTCTATTTTAAATGAGGTATTCCATGAAGACTGATATTGAAATTGCACAGGAAGTTGAGCTCCAACCCATCAGCCAAATTGCTCAAAAAGTAGGTATCCAAGCCGAGGATTTGGAACTCTATGGCAACTACAAGGCTAAGATTTCCCTTGATAAAATCAAATCCAGTAAGGCCAATGAGCCTGGTAAGTTAATCTTAGTCACGGCTATCAATCCGACACCAGCTGGCGAAGGCAAGTCAACCGTCACTATCGGTTTGGCAGATGCCCTCAATCAATTGGGTAAGAAGACTATGATTGCCCTGCGGGAACCTTCACTTGGGCCTGTCATGGGTATTAAGGGGGGAGCAGCAGGGGGTGGCTATGCCCAAGTTCTACCTATGGAAGATATCAACCTCCATTTTACGGGAGACATGCACGCCATCACCACCGCTAATAATGCCCTATCAGCCCTGATTGATAATCATCTCCATCAAGGTAATGAGCTAGGCATTGATCAACGTCGGATTATCTGGAAGCGGGTCCTTGATCTCAATGACCGGGCTTTGCGGCATGTGACCATTGGTCTGGGTAGCCCTGTCAATGGGATTCCTCGCGAAGATGGCTTTGACATCACCGTTGCTTCAGAAATTATGGCGATTCTCTGTCTGGCAACAGATCTCAAGGACCTTAAGGAACGTCTGGCTTCAATTGTTATTGGCTATCACTATGATAGAAGTCCCGTTTATGTGCGTGACCTCAAGGTTGAAGGTGCCCTGACTCTAATTCTCAAGGATGCCATTAAGCCAAATTTGGTTCAGACTATCTACGGTACGCCGGCCCTGGTTCATGGTGGTCCTTTCGCTAATATTGCCCACGGCTGTAATTCTGTCCTAGCGACGACAACGGCCCTTGGTTTGGCTGAGTATGCGGTTACCGAGGCTGGATTCGGAGCGGATCTGGGAGCAGAGAAATTCCTTGACATCAAGACCCCAAGTCTGCCCAAGGCACCGGATGCAGTAGTTATTGTAGCAACCTTGCGGGCCCTCAAGATGCACGGTGGGGTTGCCAAGTCAGACCTGACTGAAGAAAATGTTCAGGCAGTCAAGGACGGCTTTGCCAACCTCAAACGCCATGTGGAAAACGTTCGGAAATTTGGTCTTCCCGCTATCGTGGCTATCAATGAGTTTGTCTCAGATACACCAGCAGAAATTCAAGCCCTCAAGGAACTCTGTGCTGACATTGATGTGCCAGTTGAACTAGCAAGTGTCTGGGCCCATGGAGCCGACGGTGGTCAAGACCTAGCTAAAAGCTTGGTCAACTTGGTTGAAGGTCAAGATAGCCATTATACTCGTCTCTATGATAATGAAGCAAGTTTGGAAGATAAGATTAGGACCATTGTCACAGGAATTTACGGTGGTAAGGGTGTCGAGTTTGCAGCCAAAGCCAAGACGCAAATCAAGCAGTTCCAGGCCAATGGCTGGGATAAGCTACCGGTCTGCATGGCCAAGACCCAGTATTCTTTTTCAGACAACCAAAACTTGCTGGGGGCTCCAGAAGATTTCACCATTACCATCCGTGAATTAGTTCCTAAGACAGGGGCTGGCTTCATCGTTGCCCTGACTGGCAATGTCATGACCATGCCTGGCCTGCCCAAGCAACCAGCTGCTCTCAAGATGGATGTTGCTGAAGACGGTACGGCTCTTGGATTGTTCTAATCTTCAAAAATGCGTTATACTACATCATCACTTAAAAAGCCAACTTTGATTGGCTTTTTATAATGCTATGAAATTATGCCTGAGTATCTTCTGTTCTGGTTTATCCCACGCAGCTATGCAGGAAAGAAGTCTAATATCCAATGAGCACACTTTGCTGACTTTAGCCTAGTTATCCAAGCACTGTTTATGCTCTTTCGGCTCGGCGATACTGAATAAAGTTGGTCGATTTCACTAACATTGTGAAGGTAGTAAGGGAGCTAGGGAGTGAGACAATCGTGATTTCGTCAAATCGATTTTACTCACTCTCTTATTTTTTAGATTCGATAAGAAATAGTCTATTCCCAGACTATTTCTTTCTCACCCCCGCATAGTTGATTAGGATGACCGCTATCACTGGTTTAACAAGGGAGATAAGGACCTTACCGCCGTTTCACTGGCATGTGAGTGACTAAACACTGAAGTATCAAGTCACTCATTACAAATCGACCACTGGGTCAAAGTGGTTGATGTTGAAAAAGTAATGAAGTGAGGACTTTTGTCCCAGCCTCGTTAGAGCACTGCCACTTTAGTGGTTGCGGTCTTTGCTCCATCCTGTTTTTGATTTTCATCGAGTATAATACCGAAATGGGAAAATGAAATTCCCGACAAGATTGATGAATGGGCAACACCTAAAAAGCTATTGATACAGGTAGAGGAGTGCTAGTTATCATTATCCATTGGCCAGAGAAGTGGCTTCATAGCAATTAATTGACGCAACTATTGATCCTTTGATACAATTGGAACATCAATAAAAAGGGGATTCTTATGGAACTATATGATATTATTGTTATCGGTTTTGGCAAGGCTGGAAAAACTTTCGCAGCAAAATCTGCAGCGCAGGGTAAAAAGGTGGCCATGATTGAGAAAGATGCTAATATGTACGGTGGAACTTGTATAAATGTTGGCTGTATTCCTACAAAAGTCTTGATACATTCAGCCGAAACTGGTCATAACTTTTCAGAAGCAATGGCCGAGCGTAAAAAAGTAACGGAGCGCCTGCGTGCTAAAAACTTTGCTATGCTAGACAAGGCTCCAACGGCTGATGTATACAATGCTACTGCCAGATTTGTTTCCAATAAAGTAGTTGAAATTACTTCGAACGGTGAGAGCAAACAGTTATCAGCCCAAGTTATTATCATCAATACTGGTGCAGTTTCAAATAGATTGCCAATCCTTGGATTGAAAGACAGCAAGCATGTCTACGATAGCACAGAGATTCAAAATTTGGAGCAACAGCCAAAACGTCTGGGCATTATTGGCGGTGGTAATATTGGTTTAGAATTTGCTAGTCTCTACGCAAAACTCGGTTCAGAGGTGACTGTCTTTGATCCTATGTCTCGGATTTTTGTACGTGAAGAAGAGGAAATCTCCTTACTTGCCAAAGAATACATGGAAGAAGCAGGGGTGGCTTTTGAGCTTAACTCTAATATCTCTCGAATATCTAATAAGGATGACTCTGTTATTATCACCACACAGAATGGCGATTATTCGTTTGATGCAGTACTTCATGCGACTGGACGGCGAGCAAATACAGATAGTCTTGGTCTTGAAAATACTGACATTGCACTTACTGACCGCGGTGCTATAAAGGTAGATGATTTTTGTCAAACCAGCGTTGAAAATATCTTTGCCGTTGGTGATGTTAATGGCGGTCTTCAATTTACCTATGTCTCATTAGATGACTTCCGTATTGTCTGGAATTACCTTAATGGCGATCGATCTTATTCTGCAGCTAATCGCCACCATGTTCCAAACACGACATTTATCAATCCGCCGCTGGCGCGTGTAGGAATTGATGAAGCAACTGCCAAGAAACAGGGTCTCAATTACAAGGCCAATAGCCTACCGGTTGCTGGTATGCCAAGAGGACATGTCAATGGAGACTTACGCGGTATTTTTAAGGTGGTTATTGATGTAGACAGTCAGCAGATTTTAGGGGCAACTCTCTTTGGTCAAGAGGCGCATGAACTGATTAATCTCATTACTTTGGCTATGGATAATGGTATTCCTTATACTTACTTTCAACAGCAAATTTTTACACATCCGACCATGGCTGAGAATCTTAATGATGTTTTTAATTTTTAAAAAAGATGAGTTTGAAACAAAGCTAGTTTCAGCTCAAAAAATAGAGGTTCACTTTTGGGTGAGTCTCTATTTTTAGTTTTGAGCCATTTTTTTATTGAGGGAAAAAATATTTTTCTCCGTCTTTTTTTGTCTCGATTCTATGTTATAATTAGGAGCATATATTTAACCTGAGAGGGGAGATTATCATAGACGAAGAAGGAAAAACAACTAGACTCCTTAAAAGAGGGCGTCGAAGCTTACTGAGAGGGATTTTTAGCCGGACGACTGTTATTGTTTTGCTTTTAATTTTGCAAATTTATGTAATTGCAGCCGGTTACATTTGGTTCCAACAATACCAAATTCATATTCAAGTGGCTGGCTTAATTATCGCCAGTGCTTCGGTCCTCTATTTGATTAACAGTGACATGGATAGTACGGCCAAGTTGACTTGGATGTTGGTAGTCTTGCCCATGCCTATCCTGGGTGGACTTTTCTTGCTCTACACCAAGATTGACTGGGGCTACAATGGCATGAAGCGGCAAATTATGGGCAATGTCGAAAAAACGTCACCTTTACTCCATCAAAATGATTCGGTCTTAGCAGAATTGAAGACTTCCCACAGCACAGCCTTTAATTTGGCCAAGTACCTCAGCTTTGGCGATAATCATTTTCCGGTCTATAAGAATAGTCAGGTTACCTATTTTCCATCTGGCGAAGCCAAGTTTGCCGAGCTTAAAAAGCAATTGCGTCAGGCCAAACACTATATTTTTATGGAATACTTCATCATTGATGAAGGCATGATGTGGGGAGAAATTCTCTCTATCTTGGAAGAAAAGGTAGCAGAAGGGCTTGAGGTTCGGGTCATGTATGATGGTATGATTGAGATGACAACCTTGAGTTTTGATTACAGCAAACGGCTGGAAAGATTGGGGATTAAGTCCAAGGCTTTCGCACCTCTGTCCCCCTTCCTATCAACCTATTATAACTATCGGGACCACCGTAAGATTGTGGTCATTGATGGTGAGGTGGCCTTTACTGGTGGTGTTAATCTGGCGGATGAATACATCAACGAGATTGAACGCTTTGGTCATTGGAAGGATACGGCCATCATGGTGCGTGGCCGGGCGGTCGATACCTTCTTGATTCTCTTCATGCAAATGTGGGGGACTATTAAGGATGAGCACAAGGAAGTTCAAGCCTACCTGAGTCACCATGAAAACAAATTGACAACTGACGGCTTTGTTATTCCTTACGGGGATTCTCCCTTGGATAATGAAAAGGTCGGAGAGAACGTCTACATTGATATTCTTAATCACGCCCGTGATTATGTCCATATCATGACCCCTTATTTGATTTTGGATAGTGAAATGGAGCACGCTCTCAGGTTTGCGGCTGAGCGGGGCGTGGATGTGAGAATCATTATGCCAGGAATTCCTGATAAGCAAGTTCCTTACTTCTTGGCCAAGACCTATTACAGACCTCTCTTGGCATCTGGTGTCAAGATTTACGAATACAGTCCTGGCTTTGTTCATGCCAAGGTCTTTGTGGCTGATGATAGTCGGGCCGTTGTCGGTACTATCAATTTGGATTATCGCAGTCTTTATCACCATTTTGAATGTGCCACTTATCTCTATCATTCTTCGGAAATTCCTAAGATTGAGCGGGATTTCCAGGCGACCCTTGAAGAATGCCGTCAGGTTACTCCAGAAACCCTCAAGAAATTGCCTTTCTCAGAAAAAGCAATTGGAGCAGTAGTAAAGGCCGTCGCTCCTTTGCTTTAAATCTGATTATATGTTAGAATGATTGCATGCGATGAGTCGATTTGGTCTTTAAGACCATTTTCGCTGGGAGGTCATTAACGCAGGAGCGGACCTTGATAGTCTGTGTGAACCTTTCTATCACACTTTATAAGTGCCCTTGAGCCTAGGTGGAAACCTAGGCTTTTTAACATAGCTTCAAGAAAATTTTCTTCGTAAAAAAGAGGTTGGGACAAAACTATCCCTAAGCCAACGAAAAAGCAACGGTTTTGATGCCGTTGCTTTTTGCTTGACATAGGTAGTCTTGATAAAATATCGTTGACAAAAAAATAATAGAAAGGCTACCTCATGTACAGTCACTATAACACAAATCAAACGACTCTGCCACTAGAATTAAGCGCATTCTTACCCCACAACCATCTCGTTTTTACGATTGAAAAGGTGGTCAATAAACTAGATGATAATGCCCTTCTAAACTTTTATCATGAGGTTGGGCGGCCTTCTTACCCTCCCCAATTACTCCTAGCAGCCCTTTTATTTGCTTATTCTCAAGGGATCTTTTCCGGACGAAAGATAGAAAAAATGATGGTGGAAAATCTTGCCATGCAATACTTAACAGGTCAGCTGGTGATTTCTTATCGGACAATCAATCGTTTTCGTGTGGCTCCTGGGATGGAGGAGCTGATTCGTAATCTCTTTATTGACCTCAACCTTCAGTTGAAAATGGAGGAATTAGTGTCCTTAGAGTGTTTGTTTATTGACGGGACTAAGATTGAGGCTAACGCTAACAAGTACAGTTTTGTTTGGCGGAAGGCTGTTGATAAATTTTCTGCCAAACTTCAAGCGACTCTAAAAACCTATTTTCAAGAGGAAATTAATCCTTTGATTCAAGAGGCCATTGTCTTTCTTAGATGACCAAGAGCCTGTAACTTCTGAACAATTGACAGAGTTTTCTCAAATCCTTGAGGAAGAATTGAAATCAGTTAACCAAGCCATCGAAGAAAATCCTGTCAAAGGAAAGGATGAGCGTCAAACAAAGCGTCGGAAACTCAAGAAAGTCCTTCGAAAGGTAAGGGATGATTTTTCAGCCCGTGCACAAAAGTATGAGACCTATCAAGCCACTTTCACTGGTCGCAATAGTTTTTCAAAGACAGATACAGACGCCACTTTTATGCGGATGAAAGACGACCACATGAGAAATGGTCAACTGAAGGCTGGCTACAATCTCCAAATCGCTACTGAGAATCAATTTGTTCTCCACTATGATAGCTTCCTAAATCCGACAGACACCAAGACCCTCTTACCATTTTTAGACTCCTATCCCCATGACGCCAAGACTATTGTCGCAGGTGCTGGTTATGGTAGTGAAGAGAACCTACTAACTCTTGACCAAGAGGAAATTAATCACTTGATTAAGTATGGCAGGTTTGATAAGGAACAAAAGAGGACCTACAGAAAGTCTGACAAGAATCTAGCCAATTGGCACTATAATGAAAAAGAGGATAGCTACACCCATCCAAAGGGTTGGAAATAGGTGTTTCATCATCTCAAACACCAGAAAACGCAAACAGGTTTTGAACAAGAGATTAAGGTCTACCAGGCTGAGGAGCCTGAATTAGCTCCTCAAAAGGGGCTTTACATCAATGAACGGTACCAATACTTAAAGCAAAAAGAAGCTCAAGCGCTTTTATCTCCTGAGGGCAGTCAAGTTTTCGCACAACGCAAGGTTGATGTGGAGCCTGTCTTTGGGCAGATAAAGGCTTGTTTGGGTTACAAAAGGTGTAATCTGCGGGGGAAACGGCAGGTCAAGATTGACATGGGATTGGCCCTTATGGCCAATAATCTCATCAAATATAACAGGAGAAGCAACCGAACCTAAAAAATAGAGGGTCACCAACAAGCGATCCTCTGTTTTTATGGGGGCAAATGGGTTTTGTCCCAAGCTCTAGTTTTATTGTTTGACAACGATTTATAGATATTGATGAGGACGGTCAGACATACTGTTATTCATCTCTTGATTTAAAGTTTTTCGTAAAAATAAAAAGGGATTCCAATTATCTGGTCATTGAAACGCTTAAAATTCTTTGTCTGCCCCATCCATTCAGGAAGTAGAGCGAAACCACTCCCTTGCTCGACTAAGTTCATAATATTTTTAAAAGAGTCCAGTTCGATAATTTGTTTTGAGCTTGGATAGTCAATCAAAGATTTTTTCCTAAATGGACAGGACTTATCCTTACTGACAATCAGGGGTAATTCCTCTTGAGATCCTGGTTCTTCCAAGGATAGATAGGAGGCTACAATTTTATTTGATTGAACTCTATAATTTGTTAAATTAGTTAGGGCTTGATAGCAGAAAATTTTATCAAATTCTTTTTCTCGCAGTCTAGTAAAAATATCGGAACTCTTGCAAATATCAATATCATCATTGCCTATGTCCACTCTTTTTTTATAGTGAATATCCCAGTCCAGTAGAAGCTCTGAAATCAGCACAGATTTTTTGGTTGGATGCATATTGGCTTGAAGAGCCTTCAAATTCGTGAGTGTTGCTGTAGCAAATCGATAAAATTCTCGACCATTTACTGTTGGCACGACACCGGTATACTTTCTTGAAAAAAGTTGTACGCCCATTTCCCTCTCGATAGCTTGTAGTCTGGCACTGATATTGGATTGCGCATATCCCAAGGCTTTAGCGCTTTGATTTAAAGAACCAGTCTCATAAATATTGATAAATATACTTAAGTCATTAAGATTCATGCGCCACCTCTTATCACTTTTTTTGATAAGTATATCATAAATTGGTACTATGCAAAATTCTTTCCAGAGGTTACTATGGGGATATCAAATTTTTAGGAGGACAACTGATGCAAGCGATGCAATATCACATCACTCTGCCATCTGATTATGATATGGTGATTATCAGGCAAAGGGTGGGTCAAACCGGCCATCTAATGGATGGCTTTCCCGGCCTGCTCTTTAAAGCTTTTTTAATCGGCGAAAAGGCACAAGGTGAGCAGCACAATAGTTACTGTCCCCTCTATGTCTGGCAAGATGATAAGGGGATGACTGATTTTATCTTTAATGGCTATTTCGACAATATCCTAAGAGACTTTGGTTGGCGACCTATCGAAATTGGTGTAACCGCCTCAGTCGTTTTAAAAGAAAATTTTGAAGCCAGCAAATTTGTAACTTTAGAAGTTATTGACATAGCGTCCACAGAAAGTTTAGAGTCTTTTCCCCTTCATGAAAAAATCCAAGAAGAGGAGTTAGGAAAAGTCATTAGTTACAATCCCGATAAGTGGAAAAAGAACATTTTCACTTTCTATGCTGACAAACCTCAGAAACAAGAAAATATACAACTATTTGAAATCTTACATATTTCAAGATGAAGATATTAAACTCGTAATAGATAAAGGAAAAATGATGATTCATTTCTTATGTATGCCATTCCGTAATGTGTAAAATAAAAATAGGATTTTGATTGGAAATCCGAATTCTCGAGAAAGGGATCATCAAGCTGCTAGGGTATTCTTAAATGTTAAAACTTTTCATTTCACCTTTTCATTCCTCTATAAAAAGTGTATAATGAAGCTATTATAAATTTTTAGAAAATTTTGACGAACAGTTTTGTAAGGAAGGTCTAAGCTATGGGATACACAGTCGCTGTTGTTGGTGCCACTGGTGCCGTCGGAACTCGCATGATTCAACAATTGGAGCAGTCCAATCTGCCAATTGACAAGGTTCGCCTCTTGTCATCCAGTCGCTCAGCTGGCAAGGTCCTCCAATACAAGGGTCAAGATGTAACCGTTGAATTGACAACTGAGGATTCTTTTACTGGTGTTGACATTGCCCTCTTTTCTGCAGGGGGGTCTGTGTCCGCCAAGTTTGCGCCTTATGCCGTTAAGGCAGGAGCAGTTGTGGTGGACAATACCTCTTACTTCCGGCAAAATCCTGACGTTCCTTTGGTTGTTCCCGAAGTAAATGCTCATGCTTTGGAAGCCCATAATGGGATTGTCTCTTGCCCTAACTGTTCAACCATTCAGATGATGGTGGCTCTGGAGCCTATTCGGCAAAAATGGGGCCTAGAACGGATTATCGTTTCGACCTATCAGGCGGTTTCTGGTGCTGGTCAATCTGCCATTAATGAAACCCAGCGTGAACTTAAGGAAGTCCTTAATGATGGTAAGGACCCTAAAGATGTTCAGGCAGATATTTTGCCAGCAGGTGGTGATAAGAAGCACTTCCCAATTGCCTTTAACGCCCTAGCGCAAATTGATGTCTTCACCGATAACGACTACACCTATGAAGAAATGAAGATGACCAATGAGACCAAGAAAATTATGGAAGATGATAGCATCGCTGTTTCAGCGACCTGCGTTCGGATTCCTGTCCTCTTAGCCCACTCAGAGTCTGTTTACATTGAAACCAAAGAAGTGGCTCCAGTTGATGAGGTCAAGGTAGCTATTGCCAATTTCCCAGGTGCTGTCCTAGAAGATGATGTTGTCCATCAAGTTTATCCCCAAGCTGTCAATGCTGTCGGTAAACGGGAAACCTTTGTCGGTCGAATTCGTAAGGACTTGGATGCGCCTAAGGGTCTTCATATGTGGGTGGTTTCTGACAACCTCCTCAAGGGTGCTGCTTGGAACTCTGTTCAAATCGCAGAAACCCTCCATGAAAAAGGGCTTGTTCGATCTACAAAAGAATTAAAATTTGAATTGAAATAAGTGATTACGACGAGGAGAGAGCGGGACAAAAATTGCGATTTCCCAGAAATCGATTTTGTCGTCCCGCCTCCGCACAGTTGATTAGGATGGCCGCTATCACTTGCCTAGCAAGGGATAAGGACTTCCAATCAACCACTGCGTCAATGTGTCCAATGTTGAAAAAGTAACGAGGCTAGGACTTTTTGTCCCAACCTTCTTTTTGTCGAGAAGATTGGGAGGCTAGTGATGACCCTCATTGAGGAGTTTATCTAGTCTTGCACAGGACTGGTATTAGGCACTTGGGATGGCGTGATGATGTCAGTTCTTGCTACAATGATTTTAGGAGGTTAATATGACTGCACAAGATTCTATCCAACAACTGCGTCAGGCCAAATTGATTACGGCTATGATTACACCCTTTAAGCCAGATGGTTCTATCAATTTTGATGCTCTGCCTGATTTGGTGGAACATCTCTTAAGCAACCACACCCAAGGTTTGCTTCTGGCTGGTACAACGGCCGAAAGTCCAACCTTGACCCATGATGAGGAATTGGAGCTATTTAAGGCTGTTCAAGAGATTGTTAAGGGGCGTGTTCCCTTGATTGCTGGTGTGGGTACCAATGACACTCGAGATTCTGTTGATTTTGCCAAAGAAGTGGTCGCCTTTGGTGGCTTCGTAGCTGGCTTAGCCATTGTTCCTTATTACAATAAACCATCTCAAGAAGGCATGTATCAGCATTTCAAAGCTATCGCCGATGCTAGTGACTTGCCAATTATTATCTATAACATCCCAGGACGGGTTGTAGTAGAGATGGCACCAGATACCATGCTCCGCTTGGCAGAGCACCCTAATATCATCGGGGTTAAGGAATGCACCAGTCTGGATAATATGGCCTATCTGATTGAGCATAAACCAGATGATTTCTTAGTTTATACTGGTGAAGACGGTGAGGCCTTCCATGCCATGAATATTGGGGCTGACGGTGTTATTTCTGTGGCCAGTCATTCCAATGGCCAAGAAATGCACCAGATGTTACAGGCTATTGCGGACAATGATATTAAAAAGGCTGCCAGTATCCAGCGTAAGTTTATTCCTAAGGTCAATGCCCTCTTCTCAGTTCCTAGTCCAGCGCCTGTCAAGGCTGTTCTCAACCATCTGGGCTTTGAAGTTGGACCTTTGCGACTGCCATTGGTAGCCTGCACGCCTGAAGAAGAAAAACGTATTATCAAAGTCGTCCTAGAGGAAGATATTGAAGCTACCCGTCAGACCGTAACAGGTGTTGTCCGACCAGATTATTAGAGTCTAGCAGGCACTTGGCTTGACAAATCCCTTTGTGGCCAGCATAATGAAAGAAGAAAAGATAAAGCAAAGGATTTAGGCCCAGCTATCAGAAGGAAAAAGTCAAGCTGTTAGATGTTCAGTTTTTCAAAAGTCCTAGGTGGGCCTAGCTATCCTAATAGAAAAGAGGCGATTACATGCAAATTACCAAACGTAGTGGTCAGGTTGTTGAATTTGATCCAGATAAAATTTATCAGGCTATCCTCAAGGCAGCACAGTCTGTCTATGTTCTGGATGACAAGCTTCGTCAAGAATTGGCAGAAGTGACAAAGAAGGTTGTTATTGACCTGGAAGAGGCCCATGCCGACCGACCAACCATTTCTATGGTTCAATCTCAGGTTGAAAATCGTCTCATGGATGCTGGTTACATCAACATTGCTGAGCACTATATTTCCTATCGCCTGCAAAGAGATTTGGAACGTAATGGTTATGGTGATCAAATTGCTGTCCACCTGCGTTTTGAAAAATTAAAATAAGGACAAAGAGCCGTTAAAGGAAGAGGATTTGTCTTCCTTTAACGGCTCTTTTTTACTGCTTAATTTTTTCCAGATTTTCAAAAACTCGCTTAACTTTATTGATTTCTCTGGCCAAGGACTGATCGTTAGCCAGGTGGAGATAGGCGGATTCCTCTTGGTCTATTCGACAGGCTGTATCTAAGAGGGATAGCCCCCTTTCTCTAAAAGGTCCCAATTTGACTTGACTTGGTAGTTGAATACTAAGATTCTTGGGGCTGACTTGATAACTAAGTTTGTCGGGGAGCTTGTGACAAAGCTCTTTAGCACTTTCTTGACGTTGGTCGAAGAAGTGCTGGAGTTGGCTCAGATTCTTCTTGAACATACCGTTATCTAAATACAAGGAGAGGGCTTGTTGCATGATCAGACTAGTATCGTAATCCATCAATTTCTTGTAGGCCAAAAAGTCAGCTACTAAATCCTGAGGAAGTAGCGAAAGACCCAATCTAAGGGCTGGAAAGAGGGTAGTTGAAAACGATTTGAGATAAATGACCCGCTCGTGAGTGTCGTAGTAGTGGAGGGGGAGGTTGTCCGATCTAGCAAAATCTCCCATATAGTCATCCTCGATGATGTAGACGTCATAACGCTGGGCTAAATCAACAAGAGCCTCTTTTTCCTGAGGACTATAGGATAGACCCAGAGGATTGGAGAGGCGAGGAATGGTATAAAAGAATTTAATAGCTTCCTGCCTGAAGAGCTTTTCTAACTGGTCCAAGTCAAGGCCAGAAAAGCCTCTCTCAATGCTTAAATAGGGGAGCTGTTGTTGGCGAACCAAGTTATTCATCCGGTGATAAGTGGGCTGTTCCAGCAAAATCTTTGTTTTTTGATTAGGGAAGCTCATCTGTGAGAGAATATAGAGGGCTTGTTGGGTTCCCGATGTGACCACCAGATTCTCCACCTTAGTATAGATATCCTGGTCAAAGAGGTGGGCCTGCAAGGAGTTGAGTAGCTGTTTCAATCCTTCTTGTTGCTGATAGTAGTTGAAGAGGAAGTTTTCTCTTCCGACTAGGGTCTCTGATAGGCAGGTTTTAAAGTCCTGGTAGGCTAACTTATTATAGGACTCTGGGTTAATGACAAGGGATTCCTCTTCTTGTTCTTGGCCTTCTAAAACATAGTAGCCACTCTTGGGGACAGGGTAAACCAGTTTTTTGTACTTGAGTTCAAGGAGGGCACGCTGGGCGGTATCCTTGCTACACTTATAGTCCTGGCTCAGCTGGCGAACAGACGGTAGTTTCTCTCCTTTTTTGAGCTGTCCCTTTTGGATGGCTTGAGTGAGACTCTGAGTAATCATTTGAAATTTACTTGGCATAATCTGTCCCCGTACAGTTTTGTGATGACTCTATTGTATCTTATTTTAAGCAGGTTTACAATGGTAGCCATAAGGGAAATCACGAGAATGTGGTTTTTCCAAATAAGTGAGGTGGTTTTCATGTCAACTAAAAGAATAACACTAGCGGCTCTCTTTATGGCTCTGGTCATTATCTTGAGCTCGTCATATTTATCAGTACCAGTTCCTGGTGGGCATTTTTATATCAATGGGATTGTCATCTGTCTAGTTGGTCTGCTTTTTCCACCAACTGAGAGTGTCATCGTTGCTGGGATTGGTTCTTTCATCGGCGATTTTCTCTTTTATCCAGCACCTATGTTTGTGACCTTGATTAGCCATAGTATACAAGTCTTGGTCATCAGCCTCTTGGTCAAACAGGCCTACGAAAAGCTCTCAAAGACCAGATTTTTTACAGCCCTGATTGTGGGTGGACTTCTTAATCTGCTCGGTTACTTTTTGGGGCGGTCCTTCCTCTATGCCAATCTGCTAACGGCTTTGATGAAATTGCCCTTTGATGGCTTTGCCTTGGTCATTTCTATCTTAGTCGTTTACCTCCTTTACTACCATACCAGATTTGTTAGCATGTTTAAGCAGGCTTGGGGAAATCGATAGGTGGGAGAGTCTACTTAGTTCCAAAATCTTATTTGCCTTGTCCCAATTGTAGTAAGGCAAGTGGAAATTTTAGGAGATGGCATGGATCCAGAAGAAGTGATTATTTAAAGGGTCACTTCTTTTTTTAATCTGATTTTAAAGTTACTAGTCGGGCTTTTTTGGGGTATTCCATGCTATAATGGTAGTAATATTTGAAATTAGTTGAGGAGTGTCATGGCAAGTATTCAATGGTTTCCTGGTCATATGTCGAAGGC
This sequence comes from Streptococcus downei MFe28, assembly GCF_900459175.1. Taxonomy (NCBI): domain Bacteria; kingdom Bacillati; phylum Bacillota; class Bacilli; order Lactobacillales; family Streptococcaceae; genus Streptococcus; species Streptococcus downei. The sequence goes on from NZ_UHFA01000002.1 coordinate 1,318,200, forward strand.
CAGGCGACAGGTTCAGGAAAATCTTAAATTCGTGGATTTTGTGACAGTTTTGGTTGATGCCCGTCTACCCTTATCCAGTCAGAATCCTATGTTGACCAAGATTGTTGGCGATAAACCCAAGCTACTAATTCTAAACAAGGCCGATTTGGCCGATCCCCTTTTGATTAAGGACTGGCAGGCATATTTTGAAAAGCAGGGAATCAAGACCCTGCTTATCAATGCCAAGGAGCAGTCAACGGTTAAGAAATTGACCGATGCAGCCAAGAACCTGATGTCAGACAAGTTGGAGCGTCTCAGGGAGAAAGGCATTCAAAAAGAAGGCCTACGGACGATGATTATTGGGATTCCCAATGCTGGCAAGTCAACCTTGATGAACCGTCTAGCTGGTAAAAAAATCGCTGTGGTCGGCAATAAGCCAGGGGTGACCAAGGGACAGCAATGGCTCAAGTCCAATAAGGATTTGGAAATCCTGGATACGCCAGGAATTCTTTGGCCTAAGTTTGAGGACCAAGAGGTGGGCCTGAAATTAGCCCTGACGGGGGCCATCAAAGATAATCTATTACCTATGGATGAGGTCACCATCTTTGGTCTCAACTATTTTAAGGAAAATTATCCCCAGCGATTAATGGAGCGCTTCAAGGGAATTAACTTGGAAGAGGAGGCGCCAGAAATCATCATGGACTTAACTCAAAAATTGGGCTTTCGCGATGATTATGACCGCTTTTACAATCTCTTTGTCAAGGACGTCCGAGATGGCAAACTGGGTCGCTACACCCTAGATAAGGTCAGTGATTTAGATGGCAACCATTAAGGAAATTAAGGAGCAACTAGCCGATGTGACTGAGCTAGCCAGCCCTGTCTTTGCCCAATTGGCTAGTGATGGACGGGCCGGTGTCCAGGCAGCAATCAAAAAACGTCAGCGAGAAATTCAGGCGGAACTGGCGGAGGACCAACGTTTGGAAGCCATGTTAGCCTATGAAAAGGCCCTCTATGCTGATGGACTTGAGCTAATCGCTGGAATTGATGAGGTGGGGCGTGGCCCCTTGGCTGGTCCTGTTGTAGCAGCTGCGGTCATCCTGCCTAAGGATTGTAAAATCAAGGGTCTCAATGACAGCAAGAAGATTCCCAAGAAAAGGCATGGGCTCATCTATAATCAGGTTATGGACCAGGCTCTGGCGGTCGGAATTGGTCTTAAGTCCAATGAGGTCATCGACCACGTCAATATCTATGAGGCAACCAAGTTAGCCATGCTAGAAGCAGTAGGGCAGTTGGCATTGCGTCCGCAACACCTACTGATTGATGCTATGGATCTAGATTTAGAAATTCCTCAGACCTCTATCATCAAGGGGGATGCTTCTAGCTTATCCATCGCTGCAGCTTCTATTGTAGCCAAGGTAACTAGGGACCGGCTGATGGCTGATTATGACGAAAAATTTCCGGGCTATGACTTTAGTCACAATGCTGGTTATGGCACTAAATCCCATCTTGAAGGCTTGAAAAAATGGGGAGTTAGCCCCATTCATCGGCGCAGTTTTGAACCTGTAAAGTCCATGGTTAAGTCCTGATTGGTCAGCCAGGTTTAAGGAGGAAAGATCGTGAAAATAGAAGACTTTCGTCAGGCATTGAACGAGACCTCGATGATTCCAGCTGGCTCAGAACTTGCCCAGCAGTTTCACTTTTACAGCCAAAGGGCTCTGAAAATTACCAGTCAAATGAATGGAGGTTATCACAGTCCGGAGGAAATTGTTGGGCTTATGAGAGAGTTGACAGGATAGGAAGTTCCTGATAATTTACGAATTTTTCCGCCCTTTTCGACAGACTGTGCTATCAATACTAGATTTGGTCAGAATGTCTTCATTAATGCTGGCTGCCGCTTTCAAGGCCAGGCCGGCATTAGCATTGGCGATAACTGCCTCATTGATCACAATGTCGTCTTGGCCACCCTCAATCATGATTTGAACCCTCAAAAACGTGGGGGTCTCCACCTAGCTCCCATTAAAATTGGTCAAGATGTCTGGATTGGCTCCAATGCTACCGTGACTCAGGGAGTGACCATTGGTAAGGGAGCGGTGATTGCTGCGGGAGCAGTAGTTACAAAAGATGTCCCAGCCAATACAGTCGTTGGAGGGGTACCAGCTCATGTGATTAAAAATATTGACGTAGAAGAATAAGTAACTGGCTCAGGTAGCCTTTGAACTAGAATGGAAAACGTATGGGAAAAGTAACAGAACGTGAAAAAATGTTGGCAGGCCTTCTTTACGATGCCTCCGATTCAGAATTAGTCGACCTTCGCCAACAGGCTCGGGTCATTACGCGGATGTTTAATGCTGAAGAAGATGAGGAGCAGGCTCAGGCCCTGCTTAAGACCTTCTTTGGGAAAACCGGACAAAATATTACCGTCCATCCTCGCTTTGTCTGCGACTATGGTAGCAATATCTATGTCGGTGAGAATTTCTATGCCAATTATGACTGTACATTTTTGGATGTCTGCGAGATAAGGATTGGCGACAATGCCATGTTTGGCCCTAACTGTCAACTCTTGACAGCCCTTCATCCCTTGGATGCTGAGGAACGTATCAGGGGTAAGGAGTACGGTAGTCCTATTACCATTGGTGATAATGTCTGGTGTGGTGCTGGTGCGACTATTTTACCTGGGGTCACCCTAGGGAACAATGTCGTTGTCGGAGCAGGCTCCGTTGTCACCAAGTCTTTTGGCGATAATGTCGTTCTGGCTGGTAATCCAGCTCGGGTCATTAAGGATTTAACAGAGACTAGCTGTCTGACCATTGACATTGGTGGGTCCGCTATCAAGTATGGTTTAATTGATGAACGCCTGGTTGTCACCGAGGAAGGTAAAGTTCCAACTCCAGCTAGTTTGGCAGAATTTTGGACTAGTTTGACGACTATCGTTGAATCCTATCAGGATAAAATTAAGGCCATTGCCATTTCCTGTCCAGGTGAAATCAGTAAAAATGGCCGTGTTTATCGGGGCGGACTTATCCCCTACCTCAAGAATGTTCCCCTAGCTAAGCAACTGTCTGAGCAATTTTCTATGCCGATGAGTGTTCTCAATGATGCCAATGCAGCAGCTTTAGCAGAAGCCAAATCGGGCGTTCTCAAAGACAGCCATTGTGGAGCAATCTTGGTGCTAGGAACTGGCGTCGGCCTAGGAGTGGTCTCAGAGAATCGCCTGGTAACCTTCCCCTCACGAGACCTACGGCCCAGCACTGCCGACTTAAGAGCCAACGACCAATCGGTCTGGCGGCAGATTAGTCACACCTTGGAACTTAATCGTATCGGTATAGAGAGTCTCTTCTCCAATGCAGGATCCGCTGTCAAATTTGTAGAGGATGCCAGCCAAGTCTTGGGTTTGGAAGAAGCAGATGGCCAAAAAGTTTTTAAAGCGCTGGAAAATGAGCCATCAGAGGAGCTACAGGAGCTTTTTGAAACCTACTGCCGAGATATTGCCTATTTAATCCTAAACTTGCAAACCTTCCTCAAGGTTGAAAATCTGGCCATCGGTGGCGGCATTAGCGCCCAGCCTCTCTTGGTCAAGTCCATCGCTGAGCAATACGACAAGCTCTTTACCAGTGTTTTAGCCTTCCAACATTTCGAACAGTTGGAAATTGAGGCAGCGACCAATGGCAACAAGGCCAATCTAATTGGTGCCTATCTCTATCTAATGACTAATCGAAAATAGGTATTTGAGAGCGAGACAGGCAGTCATGAGGAGTTCCTCCCCACCCACAAACCTTGTAATCTTGTAAGATTACGTACCAGAAGTCATGATTTCGTCAAATTGATTTTGTCCTTGCCTCTGCTTTATCATCCTAGATATTTTCGTCGAGTCCTGCATTTTTTGCAGGGCTTTTCGTATAGATAGGTAGAGGTGATTTTATGAATAATTTTGAACTCTTCAAGCTCAAGCAGGCTGGCTTGACCAATTTGCAAATCCTCAATATTCTAGACTATCAAAAAGAGGTTGGCAAATCTTTATCCTTAAGGGATATGGCCGTGGTCTCTCAGACTAGCAAGGCCGGTCATTTTATGGAAAGCTACAAGCACCTAGACCTGAAGGAGCTTCGCCAACAATTTAATCGCTTTCCCTCTTTTTCGATTTTAGACAAAGAATATCCTAGTGATTTGGCCAATATCTATAACCCTCCTGTTCTCCTCTTTTATCAAGGCGATTTGACTCTCTTGGATGCGCCAAAATTATCAATGGTTGGCTCCCGAAATTGTTCGACAACTGGAACTAAGTCCCTTCAAAAAATTATTAAGGAATTGGATAATCAGTTTGTCATTGTCTCAGGTCTGGCCAGGGGAATTGACACAGCAGCCCACATTGCCTGCCTAAAAAATGGTGGTAAAACGATTGCGGTTGTCGGGACGGGACTAGATGTCTTTTATCCTAAGGAAAATCGGGACTTGCAGGAATATTTGGCTAAACATCATCTGCTCCTGTCTGAATATGAAGCTGGCCAACAACCTCTGAAATTCCATTTTCCTGAGCGCAATCGGATTATCGCAGGCCTTTCAAGAGGGACAGTCGTTGCTGAGGCCAAGCAACGCTCGGGTAGTCTCATCACTTGTGAGCGAGCTATGGAAGAAGGACGGGATGTCTTCGCCATTCCTGGAAATATTCTGGATGGCAGGTCTGATGGTTGCCATCATTTGATTCAAGAAGGGGCAAAATGTATCCTGTCAGGTCAGGATATACTTGCCGAATACGAATGAGGGCCGAGTTGAAATCCAATCCTTTCATAGTTCAGGGTTTGAGACTTTCTTTGACAAATGCTACCTAACAATTTGACCTTGGTTTTTACGAATGTCAGCCGATTATTGCAACTTATCCAAGCGACTTTTAAAGGGGCTTATTTTTTCGATTTCCATTTAAACGCCCAATTCATGGGCTTCTGTTAACTTATTTTTAACTTTCGACCTTTTGCTTTTTCCTATAGGAGAAAGTTTTTTATTGACAGTCCCTAAAAAGTGGGTTATCATGCTAGGAGTTTATTTGAAAGATTGAGGGAGTGATGCTGATGGCAGTAGCAACTAAGGCCAAAACAAGTAAAAAAACGACTAGTAAAAAGGCCACGACCAAGAGCAAAAAACGAGCAACCCCAAAGAAAAACTTGGTTATCGTTGAGTCGCCAGCCAAGGCGAAAACCATTGAAAAATATCTAGGGCGGAGCTATAAGGTTGTGGCTTCGGTCGGACATATTCGAGATTTGAAGAAGTCCTCCATGTCCATTGATTTTGAAAACAACTATGAGCCTCAGTACATCAACATTCGTGGCAAGGGTCCTCTCATCAATGATTTGAAAAAAGAGGCCAAGAAGGCCAAGCAAGTCTATTTAGCAAGTGACCCGGACCGTGAAGGAGAGGCGATTTCCTGGCACCTGGCCCATATTCTCGACTTGGATGAAAAGGGCAAGAATCGGGTTGTCTTCAATGAAATTACTAAGGACGCCGTTAAGAACGCCTTTGTCGAGCCCAGAGCCATTGATATGGATTTAGTCGATGCTCAACAAGCCCGCCGGGTCTTGGACCGAATTGTGGGTTACTCGATTTCACCTCTCCTCTGGAAGAAGGTCAAGAAGGGCTTGTCTGCTGGCCGGGTGCAATCGGTTGCCCTCAAGCTGATTATTGACCGGGAAAATGAAATCAAGGCCTTTAAACCCCAAGAGTATTGGACTATTGATGGTGCCTTTAAGAAGGGCAATAAGAAGTTCCAAGCCAGCTTTTATGGCCTAGACGGCAAGAAGTTGAAGCTAGAGACCAATGAGGATGTCAAAAAGGTTCTGGCTAAGATTACTAGCGATGAGTTTAAGGTTGACAAGGTAGAAAAGAAGGAGCGTCGTCGCAATGCTCCCCTGCCTTACACCACCTCATCCATGCAACAGGATGCGGCCAATAAGATAAACTTTAGAACGCGTAAGACCATGATGGTGGCCCAGCAACTTTATGAAGGTATCAGTCTGGGACGGGGCGGTCAGCAAGGTCTCATTACCTATATGCGGACCGACTCGACTCGGATTAGTCCAGTCGCTCAAAATGATGCGGCTAATTTCATTAGTGATCGCTTTGGTGCCAAGTACTCTAAGCATGGTAGCAAGGTTCGCAATAGCTCTAGTGCCCAAGATGCCCACGAAGCCATTCGGCCATCCAGCGTTTTTAACACGCCTGAATCCATCGCCAAATACCTCAACAAGGACCAACTCAAGCTTTATACCCTGATTTGGAATCGCTTTGTGGCCAGCCAGATGACGGCGGCGGTCTTTGATACCATGAAAGTAACCCTAGATCAAAACGGTGTCATCTTTACAGCTAATGGTAGCCAGGTCAAATTTGATGGTTATCTGGCCGTCTACAATGACTCTGATAAGAATAAGATGTTACCAGACATGGCCCAAGGTGATACGGTTAAGAAGGTTTCCACCAATCCTGAGCAACACTTTACCCAACCCCCTGCTCGCTATTCCGAAGCGACCTTGATTAAAACTCTGGAAGAAAATGGTGTTGGTCGACCGTCAACCTATGCCCCAACTCTGGAAACCATCCAAAAACGTTACTATGTCCGACTAGTGGCCAAACGCTTTGAACCGACTGAGCTGGGAGAAATTGTCAATAATCTCATTGTCGAATTCTTCCCTGACATTGTTGATGTCGCCTTCACGGCTGAGATGGAAGACAAGTTGGATGCGGTTGAAGTTGGCAAGGAGCAGTGGCAGAAGGTCATTGATGCCTTTTACAAACCTTTTGAAAAGGAATTGGAAAAGGCTGAAGCAGGAATCGAAAAAATCCAAATCAAGGACGAGCCAGCTGGCTTTGACTGTGACCTCTGTGGTCACCCTATGGTTATCAAACTGGGTCGCTATGGCAAATTCTACGCCTGCAGCAATTTTCCTGAGTGTCGCAATACCAAGGCCATCACCAAGGAAATTGGCGTGACCTGTCCAACCTGTGGTAAGGGCCAAGTTATTGAACGCAAGACTAAACGCAATCGAATTTTCTACGGCTGTGACCGTTATCCTGACTGCGAATTTACCTCTTGGGATCTGCCAGTTGGCCGCAACTGTCCTAAATGCGACCACTATCTGGTCGAAAAGAAGGTTCGTGGTGGTGGCAAACAGGTCATCTGTAGCAACAGCGATTGTGACTACCAGGAAGAAAAAGTGAAATAAGTAAAAAGGGGGACATGACCTCTTTTTTTCTAATAAAAAACTTGAGGTACCAGTTCTAACAAAAAGGTTTGAAAAATTTGCCATCAAGCCTTTACATAAGCTTAAATTATGCTAAAATAGACAAGTGACCAACTATGGTACTATAAATCAAAAGGAGTCCATCATGAATAATAATGAAGAATGGGTCAAGCAGTTTGAAGCTCTGACTGGTCGTAAACCGACTGCAAACGAGTTTGTTAAGGGAAAGAAAGATAATTTTGACCTTAATAAATTAGCGGAAATGGTTGGTGCTAATCAGGCAAATTCTGTCCCTCAAGTTAATCCAGCTAAGCCTGTAAATCCAGCTCCTCAAGCCAATCAGGGCCAACCTGAAGTTAACCAGGTAGCTGGCCAAGAAGGTAACCAACCAAAGGCTCAGGCAGGAGTTGCGGGTCCAGCCCAAGGAGCATCTGTAGGCGGCCAAGGTCAAATGCCATTGCCAGGACAAGCTTCTCAGCAAGGTCAGGCCTCTCAGCAACCAAATCCAAATATGCAATCGGCCTTCAATCAGCCCTTCCAACAGTCTGGTTTTCCAGGGGTGCCAACTCAAAAATCCAACACTTCTGAGTTGATTTTGGGACTGGTTTTACCGATTATTTCTTTGGTACTTTCTGTTTTGTTCGCAGGTTTATCATTTACACCAGCAGCAGTTGTTTTTCTGATTTTGGCTGTCCTTGGCTTAATCTTTGCTGGAGTGCTTTTATTGCTCAACCTCAAGGGCAAGAAATTACTGTCCATTATTGCAAGTGGTGTTGCTCTGCTTGCAGTTATTGTTAGTGTTGGTGGTCTGCTTGTCAATAACTCGCGTCAATCATCTGGCAAATCCGATAATTCTTCAACTGTAAGCAGCAGTAAGAAGAAGGATAACGGTACTAAGGTTAAGGATAACAGTACCGATGTCAGCGACTACACAGATAAAAGTTATAAATTTGAGTGGAAACAAAGTGATCTCTCCGACATGAAGATTGATAGTGACAAGGTGTCTGATGTTATTAAGGAACATGGTAAGGCATCTGAAGCTGAAATTTCCGGTGATAATTTGACACTTACCTACAAAGATAGTTCAAAATCTGATGATGGCGGTACCCAACAACAAGTTAGGGTTGCTTTTAAAAAGCAATACGATGGAACCTGGGTTCTTTCTTATGTTAGTGGTGATTTCAAGGCTGACGACATCACAACCGATTCTTCCTACAAGGCAGACTGGAGCAAGTCCGATTTTGATGCCTTAAAGGTCGGGGATGATGAGACTGGTAGTGGCGGAACTAGCTGGAGTGATGTCAAGAGTAAACACTCTAAACCAAGTGAAGCCTATTACTCAGTTTCTATGTTCACTAAAGGTGAAGTTGAAAAATCTTTAAATATTGTATACTCAGATTATGACGCTGATGACTCGCATGCCAGATCAGTTCGGCTTGAGTTCAAGTCTAGTGACGATGGTAAAACCTACAATCTTAGTAGTAAATATGGTTATGGTGCTGGCATCAAAAATGATGACAAGTAATTAGCCAATAGCCCCTATCGGCTTTAACAGAAAAGAGGTCTGGATATTGTTTCCGGCCTCTTTTTGGTGGAATGTAGGTGCATGAAAGAAATGTTTCAAATTCTGCAGTGATAGCTGGTTTTGACGGAATTAAGCATCTTTGTTGTTTTGACCGATAGCATTTTCCTTTAATTTTTGCTAGACTAAGGCTATGCAAGCAGAACCTAGAAAAGACCCAAGCATCCTTAGTCATCAAGAAGAGCGCTGCCAATTTTTTGCGTCGGAGTCAACTAAACCAGCTTCAATCCTTTTTATGGGGGATTCAATTGTGGAATTTTTCTCGCTCAAGAAATTCTTGGGTTATGACCTGAACCTTGTCAATCATGGGATAGCTGGGACCTCTGCCCACTGGATGTGTGACCATGTTGACCAGGTCTTGGCTGGAGCTCAGCCAGAGCAAATTTTCCTCCTGATCGGCACCAATGATATTGGAATGGGCTATGAGACCGAGGAAATCGTTACTTGTATAGAGGCTATTTCTAATCGTTTACGCAGTTTCAGTTATGGTAGTCGCTTGACTCTGATTTCAGTTCTGCCGGTTAATGAGGCTCCTAAGTATCAGGCCAAGGTAAAAATCAGGCGAAATAACAAGATTGAAGAATTAAATCGGCAGTTAGAGGCTCTGCCAGGCATAGAGTTTGCGGATGTTTTCACTGCCTTGCTAGATAAACAGGGTCAATTAGCAGAAGAATACACTCAGGAGGGTTTGCATCTGACTCAGGCTGGCTATGCCAAATTGGCTCAAGCTCTCAAGCTTTATTTGTAAGGAAGAAAGAAATGGAAAAGAGATTTAGGATTGGCATAGTTTTACTGTTAGTAGGACTTTTGGGGCTTTTATCGAGAAAAGTCGCAGGCTTTCCTCTTTGGATCGGAGGACAGTCTCTGGGCTGCCGTCCTCTATTTAGCTCTGCGATTTTGCTGGCCTAAGACAGCCCTCAAGAAAATCGCCCTCTTAGCTTTAGTCGTCAGTCTTCTGGATGAATTTTCCCAGTTAATCCGATGGCACTGGCTGGTCAGCTTTCGCTTAACCACCCTTGGCTACCTGCTCTTGGGCCAAGGTTTCCAATGGGCAGACCTGCTAGCCTACGCTTTTGGTATTGCTTGCCTTTTTCTAATAGATAGTTATTTGTCTAAGAAGGGTTGAGAGAATGCCTCAGCCTTTTTCTTTTGCTTAGCGACAGCCAGATAAGAGAATCGATAATGTTCGAATATCTAGCTTAGTAAGAAGTTTAGGCAATCCACCATAGTGGTTGCCGTAGGGAATAGAGGCATTTTAATGCCCCATTCCCTTAACTTATTGAATTGAACACGCCTACAACTCTGTGAATTTAGATGAAATCAACTGGGTGTAAGCACCTTCGTTGATTTCCCTAATTTTGTGAGTTGTTTAACGGCTTGGCGATACGAAAACCAGCCAGTTGAAAATACTGGCTGGTTGAAGTTAATCAGGGAGCTAGTCAATCAGACTAGTGATTTCCCTTAGCCAGCTCTTGTATGAACAAGAAGGTGGCTTTGCTCCGTGGTATCTTATTGAAAGGAGAATAATAGTTTTCCACAAAAAAGTCCGACAGATAAGCCTATCTAAGATTTGAGAAGTCTTGATTGCAAGGTTAGCCGCAGTTGCAGTTCACCTATACCTCCTACTAATTTTTACCTACCATTGAAAACAAGCGGGAGAAGTGCTTGCTTGCCAGGAATTCTGCTATAATAATACTTATTAAGGAGGCGACAGTCATGCGTATAGGACTAGTTTTGGAAGGTGGAGGCATGCGAGGGCTCTACAGTCAGGGTGTCATCGATGCCTTTTTAGATGCCGGTATCAAGGTGGATGGACTCGTTGGGGTCTCCGCTGGCGCTCTTTTCGGTGTCAATCTCCTTTCCCAGCAGAGGGGGCGTGGCCTTCGCTACAATAAACGCTTTATCGGTCAGAAAAATTATATGAGCCTTTGGTCCTGGTTGACGACGGGGAATTTTGTCAATAAGGATTTCACCTACTACAAGGTGCCTCTGGAGTTGGATGTATTTGATGAGCAGACTTTTGAGGAATCTGGTGCTGATTTCTACGCTGTGGCAACTAATGTTGAAACCGGCAAGCCCGATTACCTGCCGGTCAAGAATGTTTTCAAAGAAATGGAAATCTTTCGAGCCAGCTCAGCCCTGCCTCTTGCTTCTAAAATCGTTGAATGGCAGGGGAAGAAGTATTTGGATGGCGGTCTTTCGGATTCCATTCCTGTTGAATTTGCTAGAAGTCTGGGCTTTGATAAATTGATTGTCGTCCTGACTCGTCCCAAGGATTATCGCAAGCAGCCTTCCAAGGGCCGGATTTATCAGCTTTTTTACCGTAAGTACCCTAACTTTGTCAAGGTGGCTAGTCAACGCTGGAAGACTTATAATCGTCAGGTAGAAGAGGTCATCAAGCTAGAGAAGGCAGGAGAAATCTTTGTCGTTCGTCCAGAAAAGGATTTGGACATTGGGCGACTGGAAACCAATCCCGAAAAATTTGATGAGATTTACAATATAGGCCTGACGGATACCCAAAAAATCATGCCCAAATTAAAGGCTTATTTAAAATGAACTCGCCTACACCACTGTGGAAAAAGAAGAAGTTTCCTGTGTGGTGTTTAACGGCTCTGCGACGCGGAGATAAAGCAGTCAGACTACTGCTTTATCGAAAGTTAGTGAGAGAGCTAAGCAACTGCCAGGGCAGTTGCCGTTAGTCATCAGTTACTTTAGTAACTAGATGACTTTGCTCTGTCGTATCTTATGAAGAAGATAGTTATGACTAAAATAGATGTCTTTGCCTATGTGCTCCTACCAGATTTTTATCGGAAGATGCTGGAAATTGACGGAGACCTGCCTAAGAAGATGCCCTTTATCAAGAACCCAGTCTTGATGAATATGGCGGAACGGCGACGGACCATGCCAGCCGACACCAAGCAAATCATCAGTTATGTCAACCCCAATCCTGAAGACTATCTGGAAGCAGAAGTGGCTGCTCAATTGGTCAGGGAAGCTAACGCCGAGCTGCTGTCGACAGTTAGGGAAAATTCGGATATTTTTGCTGGTGGGGTGGCCATGTTACCCATGAATAATATTCCAGAAGCTCTGGATATCATTGAAAATTTTGTGCAGGCCAATTCGGAGATTCTTGGCGTTCAGCTGTTCACTCGCCGCTTGGGCAAGTCTCTGGCTGACCAAGAGTTCCGTCCTATTTTTGAAGCTTTGGCTAAATTTGATCTGCCGGTCTGGCTTCATCCGGTCTTTGACAGTCGCAAGCCCGATAATAATATTATTTTCTCCTGGGAATACGAGCAGACTCAGGCCATGTTGCAATTGGTACAGGCCGGTTATTTCCAAGACTTTCCTGACCTGAAGGTTATTGTCCATCACGCAGTTGTCATGCCTCCTTACTTTGCTGGACGAATTGAGCGGATTTTACCAGCGGACTAGGCTGCTGATTTCAAAAAGTTCTATGTGGATACGGCTCTCTTGGGCAATACCAAGGCTTTAGAACTCTGTCTGGATTATTTTGGTCTGGACAAGGTCCTCTTTGGAACGGACGGCCCCTCTGGGAATTTTACCGGCAGGTGCGACTGAAGAAATCAACCAGGCTATTGAGGCCTTGCCAATCAGTCCGGTTGATAAGGCAGATATTTTTTCAAACAATACCAAGGCCTTGCTCAATTTAGCGACAGTCAGAAAATTGAGCCGATAATGGTCGCTTATCTGACTTAGTGAGAAGTTTAGGCAAGCCACCATAGTGGTTGCCGTAGGAAATAGAGCCATTTTCTGGCCTATTTTCTTAACTTATTGAAAGGTTAGGGATAGCAAATGAATTTAGAATTTCAACCTCTTGAAGGGCGTGAAGACTTAGTCGCTCCAGCTGTTGCTGAATTCGTGCAAAAGCAAGGACTGAGCCAGACTGTTAAAGTTGCCCGAATTAATCCTGATTTTGCCGATGGTGAGTTACTCAGTAAGGAATACGACATTCCCTACAAAATGGAAGTCAACTGCCTAGTCGTTGGAGGAAGTAGAGGAGAGGATAAAAAATACGCTGCCCTCTTAGTTCCCTATGGAAAGAGAGCCAAGACCAATGCGACCGTCAAGAGACCCTTAGATGCAAGCAAGATTCATTTTGCGGATTTAGAAGTTGTTTTGGAGATGACAGGCATGGAGTTTGGCAGCATCACGCCCCTTGGACTTCCCGATGATTGGAAAATCTTAGTTGATAGCAGCCTGCTTGAACAAGAGAAGCTTGTCATTGGCGGAGGACTAGTCACTTCTAAACTGCTCCTGCCAGCAGAGGTCTTAGTCTCTTTGGCTCAGGCGGAAGTGATAGAAGGCTTAGCAAAAGATTAATATTCTTGGGAAAGCAAAAGAATATAATGGACAAAGCGAGTCTACAATTGTTAATCTGGACTTGCTATGAGTCTGAGACAATAGTCGTTAGGTACTATATTTTGTATGCATAATAAATTTTGATGCGGTAGTCGATTGGTGACGGTGAGCTTGATGCTTCAACATTTAGTCCATCATATACCAGCGAAGCGACAGCATGCATCTGGCTAATAAAAGTAGCCGATGACTAGCTACAAGCACTGTTGTGCTTGTTTAGCCACACCTCAATTATTAGGGCAAAACTAGAAGGTCAATGGCTTTACCTCTGCTTCGTGTTAATTTTTAATGCAAAACAAGCCAATGAAGCGACGATAAAGTCCTTATCCCTGTTATACAACGGATTGGTCAATAGTCTGGGAGACTGTTGGAGAAAACTGAGTTAACTGTGCGAGGTAGGAGTAGCGTTTCAATTTCTGGAGTAGAGTGGCCTGAGCTCAAAAGTAGAGAAGTAAGGGGAGTCTGGCGGACTGGACAGCCTGCGACAGGGATCTTGCAAACACGATGATAGCCTGAAAGGAAACCTTAGTAAGGAAGGGCAGTAGTTTGCAAGATAGTGACTGCTGAAATTCCTCTAGTAAAGCCTTAAAACTCAGAAAGCAAGGGAAAATTGACGACTTTCACTCCCAATGAAATGAGAAAGGAGCAGCAACAAGCATGAAGGACTATGCTGAATTTTATGAGCGTTTAACGGCCCCCTTGCGACGGCATCCTTGGTCTATCCAACTTTTAAAAGTCACCAATGGTTTTTTGACCAAAATTATGGCTGTCTTATACCCCATGCTTTTACTTTACCTACTTTGGCAAAAGCGTTTTACGGACTTAGGACTGACTATCTTTATTACAGCCTGTGCCTTTTTAGCTCTCAGTGCCTTCAGGAGAAGGTTAGATTACCCTAGGCCCTATGAAAGCTGGTCGATTGCCCCCTTGATTTATAAGACAGCCAAGGGAACTTCCTTTCCAAGTCGCCATGTCTTTTCAGCCAGTATGATTAGTCTTAGTCTTTGGCAGGTTAGTCCGGTGCTGGCAGTCTTCTGCTTGGTCTTGTCGGTTTTATTAGGCTTCTGTCGGATTTTGGGAGGCATGCATTACCCTAAGGATGTCATTGTAGGCTATCTGCTTGGACTTTTGGCTGGCTCTTTTTTGTTAATCCTCCTCTGAAATGACCAGTTCACGACAAATTATGGCCATTTCATGACAAGAGGTTGGGACAAAACTATCCCTCAGCCAACGAAAAAGCAACGGTTTTGATACCGTTGCTTTTTGCTTGACATAGGTAGTCTTGATAAAATATCGTTGACAAAAAAATAATAGAAAGGCTACCTCATGTACAGTCACTATAACACAAATCAAACGACTCTGCCACTAGAATTAAGCGCATTCTTACCCCACAACCATCTCGTTTTTACGATTGAAAAGGTGGTCAATAAACTAGATGATAATGCCTTTCTAAACTTTTATCATGAGGTTGGGCGGCCTTCTTACCATCCCCAATTACTCCTAGCAGCCCTTTTATTTGCTTATTCTCAAGGGATCTTTTCCGGACGAAAGATAGAAAAAATGATGGTGGAAAATCTTGCCATGCAATACTTAACAGGTCAGCTGGTGATTTCTTATCGGACAATCAATCGTTTTCGTGTGGCTCCTGGGATGGAGGAGCTGATTCGTAATCTCTTTATTGACCTCAACCTTCAGTTGAAAATGGAGGAATTAGTGTCCTTAGAGTGTTTGTTTATTGACGGGACTAAGATTGAGGCTAACGCTAACAAGTACAGTTTTGTTTGGCGGAAGGCTGTTGATAAATTTTCTGCCAAACTTCAAGCGACTCTAAAAACCTATTTTCAAGAGGAAATTAATCCTTTGATTCAAGAGGCCATTGTCTTAGATGACCAAGAGCCTGTAACTTCTGAACAATTGACAGAGTTTTCTCAAATCCTTGAGGAAGAATTGAAATCAGTTAACCAAGCCATCGAAGAAAATCCTGTCAAAGGAAAGGATGAGCGTCAAACAAAGCGTCGGAAACTCAAGAAAGTCCTTCGAAAGGTAAGGGATGATTTTTCAGCCCGTGCACAAAAGTATGAGACCTATCAAGCCACTTTCACTGGTCGCAATAGTTTTTCAAAGACAGATACAGACGCCACTTTTATGCGGATGAAAGACGACCACATGAGAAATGGTCAACTGAAGGCTGGCTACAATCTCCAAATCGCTACTGAGAATCAATTTGTTCTCCACTATGATATCTTCCCAAATCCGACAGACACCAAGACCCTCTTACCATTTTTAGACTCCTATCCCCATGACGCCAAGACTATTGTCGCAGATGCTGGTTATGGTAGTGAAGAGAACCTACTAACTCTTGACCAAGAGGAAATTAATCACTTGATTAAGTATGGTCGGTTTGATAAGGAACAAAAGAGAACCTACAGAAAGTCTGACAAGAATCTAGCCAATTGGCACTATAATGAAAAAGAGGATAGCTACACCCATCCAGAGGGCTGGAAATAGGTGTTTCATCATCTCAAACACCAGAAAACGCAAACAGGTTTTGAACAAGAGATTAAGGTCTACCAGGCTGAGGAGCCTGAATTAGCTCCTCAAAAGGGGCTTTACATCAATGAACGGTACCAATACTTAAAGCAAAAAGAAGTTCAAGCGCTTTTATCTCCTGAGGGCAGTCAAGTTTTCGCACAACGCAAGGTTGATGTGGAGCCTGTCTTTGGGCAGATAAAGGCTTGTTTGGGTTACAAAAGGTGTCATCTGCGGGGGAAACGACAGGTCAAGATTGACATGGGATTGGCCCTTATGGCCAATAATCTCATCAAATATAACAGGAGAAGCAACCGAACCTAAAAAATAGAGGGTCACCAACAAGTGATCCTCTGTTTTTATGGGGGCAAATGGGTTTTGTCCCAGACTCTTTTTTGTATAATGATTTAAATTAGGGTTTTTGACGAAAAAAGGAGAGTTATCTTTGTTATATATCTATGCCTTAGAAGACGATTTTAAACAGCAAGCTAGGATTGAAAGTGCTATTCAGGCAATTGCGACAGCAGAAACTATGGACTACGAGCTCTCGGTTTCTGGAAGGGCTGATCAATTGATGGAAAGCCTAGAAGGCAAGGGTAGCCAGTACGTTTTCTTTCTTGATATTGATTTGAACGGTCAGAAGCAGAAAGGGTTTGAGGTTGCCAGAGAAATCCGAGCTAGGGATGCTCAGGCGCTGATTGTTTTTGTAACCCACTATTCCAATTTCATGCCTCTAACCTTCCAGTATCAGGTTTCTGCTCTGGATTTCATTGATAAGGAATTGCCAGAAGAAGAATTCAGGCAGAGATTGGCTAATATTTTACGGCATGCTCAGGATAATCTTGGCAAGAATCTAGCTGAGGATTCCTTTCTCTTTGAAAATGAGGAGTTTCGTATTCAGATGCCCTACAATGAAATTTATTTTATTGAGGCATCCTCCAGTCCCCACAAAATCATTTTGCATGGGCGCAAGGATTATATGGAATTTTACGGTACCCTAGCAGAGGTTGATAAAGCAACAGATCGCTTTATCCGGGTCCATCGATCAATCAGTCTTAATCCAGCTAATGTGGCTAAGGTTGATAAGAGCCAACGTCTGGCTTACTTTCCAAATGGTGAAACTTGCATTATCGCCAAAACCAAGATGCGCCCCTTAGCCAATGCTTTGAAGAAATTACATAGGAGGTAATCATGCTTTCTTTAGTCTATCTAAATCGGACCTTCCAGATGCTGCTCTGGTCCTTTGTTGAGTTATTCATTATTAGACGCTCACTGAAAATTCGCATACCTTGGGCCTATCAACTGGCCTTTCTAGTCGTCAGCAGTTTACCCTACCTCTGGCTGACCGAGTTCTTTTACGCTAATCAGTTCTTTGAATTCGCTCTAATTTGTTTACTGATTTTTAAATTCAGTAAAAAGGTGACAAACACTTGGTTAAAACTCTTCTTTGCCTTCTATGTCAAATTAGGAGTTGATATCATAGCTAGGTTTACACTTTTTGTAATTGTCGTCCCTTTGTTTCCGCATTTTGCGGTACAAAAACTACCAATTGTTTCTATAATTTTGCAGGTTTTGCTGACCCTTTTTGGAAATGAAGTCATTATTCGCTATTTCAAAATGGATTTTCTGAGGATAAATGAAGTCGTAGAGGATAAAAGTATTCAATCGGTTATCCTATTCCATAACATCTTTTTCTTGGCATATTTTCTAGTTCTCTGGTTGACTTATGTTCTCGTCACTCCTTTTGGTTTGATTAATGCAACAGAGGCAGCAAACTTCCGGATTAATACTAGTACGCTGTTTATGTTGGTCTTTTTATCCTTCATTTCGATGCTAAATTTTAAAGTTGCGACAATCTATGAGGAACGCTTAGTCTCTCAAAAAGAAAGTGAGCTCAAAAATATCACTGATTATAGCCACCAGATTGAAAATCTCTACGCTAAGATTCGCTCCTTCCGGCATGACTATAGTAATATCCTAACCAGCCTCCGCTATAGTGCTGACCATGATGACTTGGCTAGTGTTCGTCAGACTCTGGATGAGATTACTCGGGAATCCGACCAAATTCTGGGTACCAAGGAATTCGAGATTGCTAATCTGGCTAATCTTAAAGACGATGCTTTGAAGAGTATTTTTTCGTCCAAATTATCCAAGGCTATTGACTTGGGACTGGATATCAAAGTGGAAATTCTCAACCCCATTGGACTTCCCGTCAGTTTCTCCAGTCTAGACTTTATTCGGCTGGTTTCCAATCTCTTGGACAATGCTATCGAGGCGGCCAATGAATCCGAGGATGAGCAACTCTTGATTTCCTATTTTAAACATGACGATACCTATGTTTTTATTCTGGCCAATAGCACCAAAGAAAAAACTGACAATATCGCTCAGCTCTTCCAAACGGGCGTCTCTTCCAAGGGTAAAGACAGGGGCGTGGGTCTGGCTATCGTCAAGAAAATCCTCTCAACTTATCCCAATGTTAGACTCAACACTAGCAACCAGAACGGCCTCTTTACTCAACATTTGGAGGTGCAGGAATGAGACATCTCTTTCCCAATAAGAGTCAAAAGTAGGAACTTGCCTCCTTTTAATTTCAAAGAGTAGTAAAAGACTAAAAGCTCCCAAATCTGCTGGATCTGGGAGCTTTTATGTCTCTTCTTAGTTGAATGAGGCTAGGAGCTTTTCCTTATAGTAATCAAAGTAGGTCTTCCTAGCAACAATACTAGTCACCTTGCCCTGGAGGCCGAATTTGAGATATTTTTTCTCTTGCTTTTCGAGGTCTATTCTAGCCCTTACTTTAAAGACATTGCCTTCTTTTGTCGTTGTTGCTGTTTTATCAATTGCAATCACTTTTCCCTTGAGAAGGAGATTTTTATTATTATCGCCTTTTAAGCTAACTCTAGCCAACTGTCCAGTCTTAATACTAGCAATATAGTTTGAGTTGACATAGTAAGTGAGATTGATAGCTTTCTCCTTTTGAAGATTAGGATAAATTTCCCCGATAGTCGTGCCGTTTGGAATAGCTTTTTGACCGCTATAATCTTTTTCTAAATGTAGGATGCCGTCTTGTGTCGCCTTGACTTCTGGAGCTTTTTCCTCTTGAATAGCCTGGCCAGTTTCTTCAAGGTAGAGCTGGGTTTGGCTATCTAATTTTGTTTTTTCGTATTTGAGTAAGGTGTCGCCTTTTTTGACGGTTTTATTGTTTCGTAAATTATTGGTTGTGATAGCATTATCACTGATAGATTGGATAGAAGTAACATTTGAAGCTGGTGTCAACTCACCCGTGCTGGTAACGACAATTTCTTTGGTCGCATACATCGAAAAGACAATAAGACAAATCACCAGTAAAGCTATTGGGATAACCGACAAGGTCGCAAAATTTTGGTAGCGCCTGCGGTAAAATTCAGAACTGCTCAGTAATTTTTTATCCATGGTAACCTCCGCTTATTTATTAAAAAGTTGATAGTAGAAGCCTTGCTTTTTAAGCAAATCCTGATGGGAACCTGTTTCAATAATTCTTCCCTGGTCAAGAACAACAATTTTGTCAGTCCGCTCAGAAATGCTGAGTCGGTGGGCCACAAAAATAATGGTTTTCTCGGTCATCTTCATCAGGTTGTCAATGACCTTTTTTTCTGTTAAGACATCTAGCCCGCTAGTCGCTTCGTCTAAGACCATAATCGGTGACTTTGTCAGGAGGGCACGTGCCAGAGCTATCCTTTGTTTTTGACCACCTGAGAGTCCCGCCCCATCGGATAGCTCAGTTTGATAACCCAGTGGCATTTGCTCGATATCTCTTCTGATTTCAGTCATCTCACAGGCTTTCATGATGTCCTCTTGACTGACAGACTCGTCGGCACCTAAAGTCAAATTTTCTAAGATGCTTCCGGAAAAGACATAAGGTTGCTGAGGTAGGTAGTTGATATATTTGCGAAGAAGCCTTTTATCCAAAAGGTTGGTATTTAGGCTCTTAATAGTGATTTCTCCCTTGTAGGGTTGGAAAAAGTTGACAATCAGTTTAGCCAGCGTCGTTTTCCCAGAGCCACTGATACCGACCAAGCTGATTTTCGAACCTTTGGCAATTTTAAGGTTAATGTCGGTCAGGGTATCTCGACCGAACCCGTATTTGTAGGAGACATCAGAAAAGACAATATCTCCAGACAGAGCCTCCTGATTAACTTTCGTAGTTTTCTGGTCGAATTCCGAGGAAACAAGGTAAACTTCATTGAGCCGATTATTGGCTACTTTGGCCGATTGCAGCTTGGTTTGTAAGTTGATGATGTTTTCCAGCGGATTGGTAAAGTAGGTTAAGAGAGAATTATAGGCAACGAGTTGACCAATGGAGATCTTATTGACCATAACCAGTGTTGAGCCAAACCAGAGGATGGCGACATTTAAAATCAGCTGGGCTCCCTTTTTAAGGGAAGTTTGTAAAATTTCGTACTTGTGGCGTTTAAAGGACTTATCTAGATAATCAACAAACTCATTATCAACATTGCGGTAGCGAGTATCCTCACTAGTCAGCGACTTGATGGTTTCCATCCCGTTGATATCTTCAATGATAGCAGAGCTAACCATACTGTTGGCTTCCATGACATCTTGGTTCATTTTTTCAAAGGGTTTCATAAAGGCAAGGATGATAATTGTGTAGATTGGGATAGACAGCAAAGTTAGGAGGAAGAGATTGGCGTTTTGCAGAAGCAAGACAGCCCCGATAATGATTAAGATGAAGCAATCCAAGAAAATCGAGAGAATGGTTGAAGCCAGGGCATCAATGATGGAATTGGCATCCGAAAAACGAGAGGTAATTTCTCCTGTCCGCCTAGTCGCAAAAAAAGACATGGGCAAGGAAAAGATATGACGGATGTAGGATAGTATGACATCGATTGTCAGTCTTTGACTGAGGACCGTTAGGAGATAGTCCCGTGAAAAGGTCATAATTTGCTGGATAATATAGGTAATGACCAGTCCGACCGAGACCATGGTCAAGGTTGAAATCATTTGGTTAGGAATATAACTATCTAGAATCCCCTGTAAATAGTAGGAACCCAAGATATCAATCAGGGTCACTAAAAGACTGGCCAAACTGATCTGGAAGATAAGCCCCTTTTGCTTGAGAATGATTGGGACAAAGCTTAATAGACCATTTTTCTTATCCTTATGGGGTTTGTAGGCTGGTTCTGGAGCCAAGAAAATAGAAATACCATCCCATTCTTTTTCAAACCTTTCTTTACTCATCTTGGTTACCTTGACACTTGGGTCAGGGTCGCCGATAATCAGATGATTTTTCTTGGCCTTGTAAACCACATAGTAGTGCTGGAGCTTTCCTTCCTTGTTAACATGAGCGATAAAGGGATAGGGAATCTCCTCTTCTTCAAAAAGGCTCATATCAGCTCGGACAGCCCGAGTCTCAAAGCCCATAGCCTTGGCAGCTTCTACGATACCTAAGGCCGTTGTCCCTTCCTTATCGGTTTTGGCCAGTTCACGCAAATGCGCTAAAGAATAGTTGGCTCCGTAGTGGCGAGCGATAGAAGCGAGAGCTGCCACCCCACAATCCCTGGCATCAATTTGGGGAACAAATTTGTAGAAAGACATAAAAACTCCTTTAAAGACTTAATCAGAGCCATTATGCCACAAAAAAGGACTCAAATTTCATCCAAGTCATGAAAGGGCCTATTTTAGTCGTGAATGGAAAATCAAAGTTATGACTCATTTGAAGCAATGTCTGTTCACGACATATTTTGGCCCTTTCACGACATAAACGTGCACAACTGAAATTTTTTGGTATTCTATTATTGTCCTCGCGAGAGACATGAAAAAGTTTGCAGGAACTGATCAGCCAGCAAACTTTCCGTCAACTAAATCCATAGAAGTTTTTAACTTCTTTTTACAAGAAACGGAGGAATTATATTATTATGAAAACTCAAGCCATTGAAAGATTTGAAGTTATGAATAGTGAAGTGTTGTCCACTG
This sequence comes from Streptococcus downei MFe28, assembly GCF_900459175.1. Taxonomy (NCBI): domain Bacteria; kingdom Bacillati; phylum Bacillota; class Bacilli; order Lactobacillales; family Streptococcaceae; genus Streptococcus; species Streptococcus downei. The sequence goes on from NZ_UHFA01000002.1 coordinate 1,339,860, forward strand.
TTGAAGGTGGGAGAACAATTTATTATGGTAATGGAGTATACTGTAATAAGACATGTTGGGTTGATTGGGGACAAACAATTAATTCAATTGCAACTAATTCTGCTATGAATTGGGCAACTCAAGGTAATGCGGGTTGGCATTCTGGTGGTGTTGCTTAGTTAGTTTAGAGATGTTATTCCACTAACTTTAATTAAAAAGATGAAGTTTTTGGAAAAATTGAGCTGAGCATTTTTTGTCCAGCTCTTTGTTTTCTTGTTGCTTGATTTCAAAACATTCTTAAATCAAATGAAAGAATGTTTTTGTTAAAGTAGAAAGGGTTTTTATGTCCAAATTAAAGTGGTTTTCTGGTAGCAAAGAAAGACGGGATAATGCATTGGATTTACTTGAGTCTATAATTATAGAAATACGAGAGATAGAAGGCAGTGAATCTTTACAAGAATTTTTATTGACTTATAAGGATGAGCTTGAGAAACAAAAGGCACCAATTCCAACTATTCTTAGCCGTTTTAACGTAGAGCTGTCTGGAGTACTTAGGGATAGCAATATTATTCTAACTGATAGGGTGAAGGAAGCACTAAACTCTATCAGAAAGTTGTCCTATATAAGATATGGTTATTATTAAAGGCCCCTATAGAATTTAATTTTGATAAATACGAAAAATTGACAACAAAAAATTTATCAATCATTATTGGCGGTAACTGGTGGCAAGCATTTCTTAATGCTTAGTTCGAATCCAGCAAACCGATTGGTTGGAATTGGTATCAAAAAAAGTAACTTAATTATAGTTACAAGAAAAACGAAAGAAAAAGTTATTTATGAATCGTTACAAATCATTCTTACTATTCTCAGCAGCAGCCCGGAACCAGCGTCCCCCCTCATTTCTAGCATCAATCTGAGGCACAAATTTGTAAAAATTCATAAAAACTCCTTTAAAAGCATAATCAAAGTCATTATGCCATAAAAAGGAAGCAAAATTTCATCAAAGTCGTGAACGGTCGTTATTCTGTCGTGAATGGAAGGCGCTATTTATCACTAGTTTAAGGAAATGACCGTTCACGACATATTTTGTCCCTTTCACGACATAAACGTGCACAACCGAAATTTTTGGGTATCCTATAAATGAGCTTGCAAGTGGCAAAAACGAAAGTTAGCTGGAACTGATCAGCCAGCAAAATTTCCGTCAACTAAATCCAATCCATAGAAGTTTTTAACTTCTTTTTACAAGAAAGGGAGGTATTATTATGAAAGTTCAAGCGATTGAAAGATTTGACGTTATGGATACTGAAGCTTTATCTACCGTTGAAGGTGGTCAAGCATCGTTGGGATGTGTTCTAGGAACTGCAGGCATGGCTGGTGCTGGCTTTGTATTTGGCGGTGGTCCTGCTGGTGCAGCAGTTTTGGGGGGTGCAACAGCTTTAAGACTGTGTAGGTAATAAAAATAGTAGAAAAGGTGATTAATTATGAAAAATAAAGTGTTAAATGATTTAAAATCATTGGATAATATTACTTTGGAAAACATTTACGGAGGCAAAATTAATCCTGTTTGTGCGGTAGCTGTCGCTGGTTCAATTTACACAGCTACTGCATTTGCTTCAGGAGGTGCAGGTGTGCCTCTAGTTATTGGTGCAGGTGCTGCTGCAGCTGCCGGATTTTGTGGATAAATGTTAAAGAAATTAATGAAAGTAATACTAATAATGTCACTATTTGGTATAAATGCTTTGATTTCTTCTCGAAGTATTTATAGATTAGTATTAATTTCAATTTTTCTTCTTATGATTATTATTCCAATTTTACGAGAAAAATAATTACTTTATTATTAGACGGGAACCAGTGGGTTCTCGTTTTTGTACAATTGCGCTTTACGAAATTTTGTGTGTAATTTTTGAAGCAGAAAATCTGGTTAACTATAAAGGAACTTTATATATGAAATTCAATTTTACCAATTATGAAAATTTATCTACGAAGGAATTATCATTCATCCAAGGTGGTGGCTGGCGACAGGAGCTTCTTAATTTTCTAATTGAGACCAGTATGCCAATTGGTTGGAATTGGCATCAAAAAAAGTAAATCAAATATAAATACAAGTAAAGGTGATAGTATGAAACCATCAGAACTTAGCTCAAAAGCTCTTCGATTTATAAGACTTGGATGTGTTCTACTAGCGTTTATTGTTGTTAATTTTGTTTTTTACTTAATTGATAACAAGGGCCCAGTATGGTTGAGTGTTAGTCTGGGAATTTTAGCCTTAGGTTCTTTCTCTTTAGCTTACATCTCTTATAAGGAATTAAAGGAACGTCCAGTCGAGGAACAACAGTTTAGTCCTACTCAGACGATTGTTACCTTAGTAATAATAGGTTTTCTTGCCCTACTTATTTTTGTTTATAAGGTAATCACAGCGCCAGATACGACAGAACGTGTTGCTTTAGTGATTGTTAGTGTTCTACCAGTTTTGACGCTAATTTGGAACCTCTTGTATTTGACTAAACTGCTTAAAAAAGATAAAAGTTAGTTAGAGTAAATATTTTTAATTATGTGAAAGGAAAAGTTATTCATGAATCGTTATAAATCATTTCTATTATTTTCAGCAACTGCCCTGCTCCTAGTTGGTGGTGCGGTTTCAGCTGATGAAGTCAGTCAAATCTCTACCCAAGAGCAACCAGCTGCAGTAGTGTCCCAAGCTGATAGTCAAGCAAATCAACCAGCTGTAACCAATCAAGAGGGCAGTCAGACTGAATCTAATCAAACAGGACAGTCTCAAACAACTTCCCAAGAGACTGCCCAGGTACAAGAAACTACAGCTAAACAAGAAGAAGCACCTGATTCTAACAATCAAGTGGCCTCCACTCAAACTACCCAAGAAGTAGCTAACCAGAACCAACAGGCTAGGGAATCTGAGACTGAAACTAATGCGGTAACCAAGAATGACAGTCAAGAGGGTCAATACAACCCTGACATCTCAACAGAGGAATATGAAGCGAACGTTGCGGATTTCAAGCAGGTGACTATGGCAGATGTCTACCATATGTTTGATGACCAAGATGGCAGCTATACCCTCTACCTTGGCCGTCCAACCTGCATTTACTGTCGTAAGTTTTCCCCAGTTATCAAGGACTTTAATACCCTTTCAGGTGGTCAAGTCTATTATTACAATACGGATAGTGCCGATTTCAGTACTGTAGCTAAAGAGTTTTTGAGAACAAAAATTGGAGCTTTCGGTACACCGACAGTTCTCCATTTGGAAAAAGGTCAGATTGTTTCTGGTCAGCTAGGCAGTGGTGGTACCGCACAAGAATTGTATGATAAGGTTTTTAAACCAGAAAATACTAAAACCAATGCTTCTGAGGAAACTACAACAGGCCAAGAAACCCAAACAGTTGGTGAAAATCCAACTGAACCAGCTGGAAATACTAATGATAGTAAGCCATCAGCTGACATAAAAGGAACGACTGACCAAAGTCAGACAAAGGCAGAAGCGACCCCTCAAACAGAAAAACTAGACACCAATACATTGACCAAGGTTATCAATAAGCTTGCATCCCTTATCAATGCTCTTTTAGCAAAGTTAGGAATTTAAGTTCAATCACCCGAAAAGATGTTCGTCATGGACATCTTTTTTAGCATCAGGATAAAATTTTGGGCCATCAAAGTAGCTAATTTTATACTCTTCGAAAATCAAAACTATCCGTCGTTAACTCACTTTGCCGTACTTCAGTACTGCCTGCAGTTCGTTGCCTTGGCCAATTTTGATTTTCATTGAGTATTACTATGAACTATTATCACTAATTTAAGGCAATGACCGTTCACGACAAATTTTGAACCGTTCACGACATAAACATGCATAAACGAAAATTTTTGGTATCCTATAAGTGTCCTCATGAGAGACCAGAGAAAGTCCACAGGAAGTGATCAGCCAGTGAACTCTCAGAAAATCAAAACATTAGAAGTTGCAAACTTCTCTTTACAGAAAATGGAGGTATTATTATGAAAACTCAAGCGATTGAAAAATTTTATGTTGTTAATGATAAACAATTAGAGACTATAAACGGAGGTGTGGTAGGTACTATTATTGCTGCCGGTGGGGCAGTGATGGCAGGTTTTCAGTTTGCTCATTGGCTAGGACAGATGCAGGCAGAGTCTGATTACAATCGTACCCATCGCTGATTACTAATGATTAGGAGAGTAGAACTATGATTAATATTGACAAATTTGACCAATTAAATGCTAACGATCTTTCAAACTGTATAGGTGGTTACTGTGGACGATATGGATTGATTGCGTACGGTCTAGGTGGCGCTTTAACCGGCTCCTTTTATTGTACCGGTTACGAGAATCACTATAGAGAAATGCAGAGAAATTATGGATATTAATGGTTAGGATAAACTAGTAAAGAAAGAGGGTCTACTAATGAAAATAAGGAAAAGGTTAATAGTGTCGGTTATTATTGTATCTTTAATCATGATGATGCTTGATAGCTTACTGCTTATTCCAAAAATCATTTTGAATCTTAGCAAAGGGAGTTGGAGCCAACTGGCTTTAACAAGTTTAATCTTCTTTCTTTTCATTCTAACGATTGTCCTTCTCATTCGCTCTTATCTTCAACTGAATAAAGGTAAAAAGGTGACATCTACGGCTTTTGCTTTGGGGTTTCTGGCCTTAACTACCGTTACATTTATTGATGAGGTTTTGAATTATGAAACTTTACCGATAGGATTCGCTTATGTTCAAATTATTGTATTACTAATCTTTTTTGCCTCTATTGAAGACGGAAAGAAACTGTGGTAGGAATAGCTTGAAAGGAGAGTGTCATCCCAATTGTAAATTGTGGGAGGAGGGGGGAGGAGTTTAGTAAGGATGGACTTCACCTTCCCTCTTTATTTTTAGGCTGGGATAGATGGCTGGATCTATTTGAATACTCGAATTTCAACGATTAGAAAATGATAATGAATTGATGTCACATTTAAAATGGTTTTCCGGTAGTAAAGAAAGACGAACTCTTGCTCTAGAAATATTTGATACTCTGATAGCAGAAGTGGCTAAAATGCCAGATAGTCAGGAGCTTCAAAGGCTATGCATGTCTTATCGACATGAATTGGATCAGTGGAGCACGCCCATTCCAGCTATCCTCCTGCGTTTCAATCTGGAACTTTCAAAGCTGTTGCGAGAAAACCAGTTAGAATTACCTCTTAAGGTCCAAGAGGAATTAGCTGAACTCAGAAAACTGTCATATATTCGATATGGTCATTAGCTTCTTTAAAAATAAAAACAGGAAAGGAGATAAAAGGTCTTAGCCGAGCCAGTCTTTTATCTCCTTTTTTTGTCGAAAAATGACCGTTCACTATATAGATGGAAAAAAGTCTTAAACTTATGTTATAGTAAGGGCGGGAAGTTCTTCAAAAATTTCAATACCGAGGAGGTTTTATGACACCAAGAAATTCTAGGCAGTACCGTCTTAGTATGTTCATCTCCAATAGTCTATTTTTATTGGCCCTACTTTTCTACGGAGCCTCTCAAATCTTTTATTTTTATAGCTATTACAGGAAGCTGAGTCCGGGAACCTTTTTGCATACTGGTCAATCCCTAGTCATTACTGGCCTCTTTCTGACCATGTTTCTGCTGACTCTTGTCGCGCTGCTTAGTCAGGTTAGAAATATGCTATTGAGACTCAGATTCAAAAGACAAAGTCTATGGCCGGGCATTCTCTTAAGCACCAATTGGGTCATTTGGTTTTTCCTAGTAGTAATTTACGGCAAGTTTTTAGGGCTGACTATCAGCAGTATCTTCATGGAGTCTCTGATTGTAGCCATAACTTGGAGTTTTATCCTTGGTCAGAATCAACGATTGGGAGTGGTTAGTGATAAATCATAACTACCTTACTGGTCAAAGAGTTCCCTATCATGCTTATATCTTAGCCTGGCCCTTCCTTAGTTTGCTTGGATTGGAAGTCATTTGGTCCGTGCTAAGAATTAGCCACTACCTTTATATTATAGCCAGTCGGCCAACCATTGATTATCACTCGATAGCTGGTTCTGGGCTGGTTCTTAGCCTCTTGGTTCTTACAGGGCTGATTGCTATGATTTGTATACCTTTAGCTTTGGCTAATCTCAAAAGTTATCGGAAAGGGCAAAGAATGGCGCTATTAGCTTTTCTTTTATGATTAATCATCAGGGCACCTCTAAATACTCAATAAAATTGCGATTTTGTCGTTACAATTGTTGCTAAATCTTAAAAGTTTGGGGTTTTTAGAGGTGCCCATCAGTATTTTTGGAGGTCTTCATAGACCAGAACTAGCCAGCTGACTGGGGAAGTATTGGTTCAGCTTGGGCCATTATTTGTTTAGCTAGTGCACTTTGCTTTCATATTAGTGCTAGAAACTATCACAAAAATTTGGAAATCTGAAAGGAGTAGTCTATGATTTCTATTGAAAAACTCGAATCTAATCTTAAATCCCTCAACATGACTCTTTTTATCTGGAAGCTCTTGAGTCTGGCTTCTAATGTTTTGTCAATCGTCGGCTACTACATGAATATAGCCATCCTCAAGCATCCTAAGGCCTATGAAAAATCAGGCGTCACTAAAGAACAAATCGAGCTTCTCCGCCGGACTATGACTCCTTGGTTCTTGGTTACTATTCTGCTAGCTTTAGTCTTCAATGCTATTCTGGTTTATTTGCTTTTTAGGAATCATCGGGCTGTCAAGAATAAGGACTATATTAGTTACTGGCCTTACTATTTGAGCCTGGCTTTCATCATTTTGCCAATCATCAATCAAGTATTGTCTGGCTTTAGTTGGTTTAGCACAGTCCTTTATTTAGTCCAAGTGGTTCTTATCGTCTTTACCTACCTCAAAGCTAAACAGCTTAACGAGGTTGGTTAATAGCAAAAGGAGAGGCAAGGGCCTCTTTTTTGTATGCAGAAGGTCTGATGAGAGGTATTTATAGCGAAGATTCCCTCAAAAATGCCGGTTGACGACTTTATTTGGCCCTTTCACGACTTTACTGGTAATTAGACTAGAATTTTAGGTATACTAAAAGAGGGGTTGGATTATATAATCTCTAGCTTATCTTCTTTATGATTACTAATACAATTAAGGTTTGATAATCAAATTTTTTAAATCCTATTTTATTGTATTTAATACCGATTACATATTGACTTTTTTAAGTTTATAATTTAAACTATACTATGAAAGTAATACAATTGAAAAACTTACAAATTTGTAAGTGAATCAACTTGGATTATTGGTAAACTAAAAGGGTAAGTTGGGCTGTTCCATCAGCCTTAGAAAAGGAGTAAGAAGATGACACGTACACGCAAGAAGAAGGCCATGTCTAAAAGGAAGAAGTGGTCTCTGATTGGAATTTCAGTTTTTGCTGCCCTAGTACTTGCTTTTTTGATTGTCAAAGCCTTTATGGGGGCTGGTGGTTCCGGAAACCTCTATAAGACTGCTAAGGCAAACAAGGGCAACCTAGCTTCCTCAACCATTTTGTCTGGGAAGGTTAAGTCGGTATCTGAGCAGTATGTTTATTATGAGCCAAACAAGGGAAGTACCCCTAATATTCAAGTCCATGTAGGGGATCAGGTTTCTGCTGGTCAAGCCTTGGTTCAGTATGATGCAACTTCTGCTCAGGCTGATTACGATAGTGCTGTTCGTGCCCTCAACAAGGCAGCATCTGATATTCAAAATTTTAAGACAGCCAACGCTTTGATTGCAGGGACAACTGAATATAATAGCCAGTTGCAGTCTCTTAATGATGCCTATGCGGATGCACAGGGCGTGGTAACAAAGGCTCAATTGGCCCTCAATTCGACCACAGTTCTCAGTGATGTTTCTGGGACGGTAGTGGAAGTAGCTGACAGTGTCAACCCTTCTAGTCAGACCAGCCAGACCTTAGTTCATGTAGCTAGTGAAGGTCAGCTGCAAATTCAGGGGACTCTGACCGAATATGATTTGGCTAATGTCAAGGTTGGTCAAGAAGTTACCATCAAATCCAAGGTTTACCCTGATAAGGAATGGACCGGTAAGATTAGCTATATTTCCAACTATCCTAATGAAAAAAATGATGCTAGCAGTGGAGGCAGTCAGTCCAGTTCTTCATCTTCCTCTTCATCTGGTTCTACCTATAACTACAAGGTAGATATTACCAGCGATATTGGCGACCTCAAGCAAGGTTTCTCAACCTCTATCGAAGTCAAGAGCGATACGGAAAGTATCCTGGTGCCAGTTAAGGCGGTGACGACTAGCGGAGATCGATCTTATGTCTGGGTTTACGATAGTAAGACTGGTAGAATTTCCAAGACACAAGTTACCCTAGGGAATGCTGATGCTAAGAAACAGCAAATCGTTGCCGGTCTTGATGAAGGTAAAACCGTTATCGCTAACCCAAGCAAGAACTTTAAAGATGGGCAAAAGTTGTCAAAATCAGAAATGGCAGCATCTGATAAGGGGTGAGGGCTATGGCTGAAAATATTTTAATGGAGCTAAGCGGTATTACCAAATCCTACCAGAATGGTGAGCAGGAGCTCCAGGTCCTTAAAGGTATCGATCTGACTGTCAAAGAAGGGGAGTTCCTTGCCATTATGGGGCCTTCAGGTTCAGGAAAATCAACCCTCATGAATATCATTGGGCTCTTGGACAAACCAACTTCTGGCCAGTACACTTTAGCCGGTCAGGCGGTTGAACGTTTGACGCCCAAGGAGCAGGCCCGTGTCCGTAATGAGGAGCTAGGCTTTGTCTTTCAGCAGTTCTTTCTCCTCTCCAAGCTCAATGCCCAGGATAATGTTGAATTACCTCTGATTTATGCAGGGATCGGTGGCTCCCAGAGGCGTAAACTGGCCCAGCAGTATCTGGAAAGAGTTGAATTGTCAGACCGCAGCAAACATTTGCCGTCTGAACTGTCCGGTGGACAAAAGCAGCGGGTGGCTATTGCGCGTGCCTTGGTTAACAATCCTTCAATTATCTTGGCGGATGAACCGACAGGTGCCTTGGATACCAAGACCAGTAATCAGATTTTGGAACTCTTGACCCAGCTCAATGAGGAAGGTAAGACCATCATCATGGTTACTCACGAGCCTGAAATTGCTGACTACGCCAAGCGAAAGATTGTTATCCGTGATGGCGAGATTACCCAAGACACGACCGAAAGTGTTCGGATTGACTAGGGGGAGGTTATGATGCAAAATTGGAAATTCGCCCTAGGTTCAATCATGGGGCACAAGATGCGGTCCTTTCTGACTATGTTAGGGGTCATCATCGGAGTAGCATCGGTGTCTTTTGTCTTGGCTTTGGGGAATGGCTTTAAGGTCAAGATGGCTGATACTATCAGTAAGGCCCAACATGATGTTCAAGTCTATTATGTCTCATCATCTGGTAGTACAGAAGATGAGAATGAAGCTTTGGCTAGTGGTCAAATGCCTAAAGGTGCCCCTAAAGTTCAAGAGGCTTGGTTAGAGACCATCGTTAAGAACGTTGATGGAATTTCTGGCTATTATATTACTAATACGACAACCGCAAATGTTGCTTCGACCAAGAAAAAAGTTAAACAGGTTACTCTAACGGGAGTTAGTCAAAGCTATTTTAAAGTTCGCAGTCTTAAAATTCTAGCTGGTCGCCGTTTGGAAGAATCGGACTATACCCAGCTATCCCGTTATACCATGATTGATAGAAAATTGGCGGATAAGCTTTTTTCAAGCTATGATGAGGCTCTCAATCAAATCGTTGAGATAGGTGGCAAACAGTTCCGAGTTGTTGGTGTTTATAAAGATCCCAACGAGGCTGATACCTCATACAGTATGGCGTCAGGAAATGCTATTTTTACAAATAGTATGTTGGCTTCTGAATTTAATTTGGATGAAATCAGTGCTATTTACGTCCATGTCCCTGATGTTGATAAGTCATTAGATTCGGGAAGGGCAGCAGCAAAAGAGCTGACCAAACTGTCTGGGGCAAGTAGTGGAAAATTTAAGACTTACGATTTAACAGAAGCGATTGCCCAATATAAAGCGCAAGTTTCTGGTATTTCTCTCTTTATTGGTCTGATCGGAGCAACAACTCTGATTGTTGGTGGTATCGGTGTTATGAATATTATGCTGGTATCAGTTACAGAGCGCACCAGAGAAATTGGCTTGCGGAAGGCATTGGGAGCGACTCGTTCAAATATCCTGATGCAATTTTTGATTGAGTCAGTCCTCCTAACTCTAATAGGGGGTGCGATTGGATTGTTGTTGGCTAGAGGAATTGTTGGTCTCTTAGCTAAGTCAGAGGGACTTTTGGCGCAGTTAGGAAGGCCAAGTATTTCCTTCGGTACCATCTTAATTAGTCTATTCTTCTCGGTCCTTGTTGGTATTGTCTTTGGTATTCTGCCGGCAAATAAGGCCAGTAAGCTGGATCCGATTGAAGCTCTGCGTTATGAATAACCGAATGTTTTATAAAAATAATATTGAAACGATCTCTGTGAGGTCGTTTTCTTTTTTACTCTGCACCTAGCAATAGTATCTCATCATTAATCCTGCCGATACTGAAAGTGTATAGGAAATGGTATTTTCAAATATAAGATTTATAAGTTACTTCATTTTTAAAAGCTTACTTCCCACTATCTATTGACAAGGATTTCATGTCCCTTCTGTGGTAACTATCAAAAAGTTAACTTTTGATTTTAATGGAGTATCAATAAAACAAGGGCTATTTGCGATGAAGCAACTTTAATTTTTCTAAGATTATTCTTTTTCAAACACTGCTAGGAAGAAATGGATTGATAGATTATCAGCCGTTTTTGTAATGACTTTCTGATAAACCGTTTTTATAGTTGGCTATCATTTTATCTTTTCTTCTCCTACCTCATAAATGTTATAATGGTCTTACGATTCAACAACTTATTCAGTAAAAGGCAGTTTCATGAAGCATTCTTATTTCAAGTATTTCTTAAAATTTCGATACCAGCTTTATCAGAGTTTTAGCGATGTCTTCCCATTTGCGATGATTTACGCTTGGTTGGCCATCTGTTATAATCTTCTAATTTCAGAAAATTCCTTTCTGGCAGAAACCAGCCAGTGGGACTTTTACTTGCAGGGCTGGTGGCTGTTTATTTCCCAAAGCCTTTCTAATGTCTTGCGATTTTTGACCTACTTCATGTCAGCCTTTTTTGTGGCTAGTTTTATTAAGCGTGACTTGGAGCATTCAAAGGCAGACTCCTACCTTCCCAGTCTTCTAGGCTTTTTAGCCGTCTGGCTGACAGTATCAAAGTCTGCTCAAGGGGCTGATGGTACTCCCCTTAGCCAACCTTCCTGGCTGCTGTTGATTTTTATAAGCTTAGCTATTATCTTGGTTGTTCGTTTATGGCGATGGCAGTCTCAAGCTTTAGCATATTCAGGCTTAGGAATCATTTTGATTTCCATTTATCTTATTTCTAATTTTCTCAAACATTTTCCGAGCTTTAAACCGGAGTATCTTCTGCAAATGAGTTTTTCAGATTGGATGGGGAACGGTCCCAGTCATTTGTGGCAAGTGCTCCTTTGGTCTTTGTTAGCCATTTTTCTTCTCATTTTTGGTTTTGTTATTCCAAACGTTCTTCTTCATCCATACACAGAACTGACAGTAGTAGGGGATAATTTAAATGCAGCTCTCAACCAAAGTATTGATAAAATTCCTCATTTATTCACACTTTATACAGTTAAGGACAGCTTTGCCATGTTTGGAGGTGTTGGGCTTATTTTAGCCTTAGCTATCGCTGTCTTCATTGAGAGTCGGCGACGGTCGTATTCCCCCTATAGACGCTTGGCTCTTTGGACGATGATTCCAATTATCTTCGACCAAAATCTTCCTTTCCTATTGGGTCTCCCGGTCATTTTGCAGCCAATTCTTTTGCTGCCAATGGTTGTGACTACCCTTATTGCAGAAGGATTGGGAGCTCTTTGCCTACAGCTGGGTTGGTTAGACCCTTCCGTCTACACGGTTCCCAACGGGACACCTAGTCTCTTATTTGGCTTTCTGGCATCCAACGGTGACTGGCGTTATCTCTTAGTGACCCTGGTAATTTTGGTCCTATCTGTTCTGATTTATTTGCCATTTGTAAAAATTGCCCTGTCTAAGGAGGTTGCCCATGAAAAAACGCATTAAGTGGCTCTACTTGATTCTCGTAGGACTAGTTTTAATCGTCATGACCTTCCTTGGAAAGTCTTATATTAATCAGATGACAGCCCACAAGGCAAAAATTTATAATTCACAAATGATCCCAACTATTTTGGTACCTGGTTCAGATGCTACTCAGGAGCGCTTTAATGATTTGATAGCAGATTTAAATAGTCGAGAAAAAAACCATAGCGTTCTCAAACTAACGGTCCATAAGGATGATAGTATCAGCTATTCTGGTAAGGTTAATAACAAGGATCGCCAACCGTTTATTGTGATTGCCTTTGAAAATAACCAGGATGGTTATGCTAATATCAAGAAGCAAGCGGAGTGGCTTGATATGACCATGACAACCCTGCAGGAAAAGTACAAGTTTAAACGTTTTAATGCTATTGGTCACTCCAACGGTGGTCTCAACTGGACTATCTTTTTGGAAAAATATTATGATGCAGATGATTTTGATATGCAAAATCTGCTGACGATTGGGACACCCTACAATTTTGAGGAAACCAATATGTCTAACAAAACTCAGATGCTAAAAGATTTAATGGCTGCTAAGGATAAAATTCCGGCAAGCTTGAGTGTCTACAATCTCGCTGGGACAGAGTCTTATGACGGTGACAAAATAGTTCCTTTTGCCAGTGTTGAGACTGGTAAATATATCTTCCAAAAGACGGCCAAGCACTATACGCAGGTAACGGTATCGGGCGACGAGGCTGGTCATTCGGATTTGCCAAGTAACCCGGAAGTTATTCAGTATATTGCAGAAAAGATTCTTACCAACCGTCAGGATAAGACTGTGAAGGTTAGAAATTAATGCCAGTAGCTAGCTACTTGTAGAGCAGATGACTTATTCAGAGCTATAAGAATGGAGGGTTCTTATGCGAAAGTACAACAGACAACCAAAAACGATTATTGTGACAGGCGGAAGTTCTGGCATCGGGTTAGAATTGGCAAAACTACTTGCTGGAGAAGCAGCAGAGATTGTCCTCCTTGCTCGGAATCAGGTCAAGCTTTCCCAAGCTAAGACTGCCCTGGAGGCCCTAAATCCTAGCCTTGAAGTCTTCACTATCAGTGCTGATTTATCAACTGTTGAGGGAATTTTCCAGGCTGTTAAGCAAGTTGAAGCGTTACATCTTAATATTGATAGCTTGGTAAATAATGTCGGCTATGGAGTCAGCGGCTTGGCTGATAGTTTAGATCTAGATACTGTTGAGAAGGCTACAGTTGCTAATGCTTTGGCTCCGACTCTGCTCACTCAGGCTTTCTTACCTGCCATCGTTCGTAATCAGGGGAATATCCTCTTTATGGGAGCAGGGGCTGCCACTCATCCTATGCCTAGTCTGGTCCACTATTCTGCTAGTAAAAACCTCATCCATGGTTTGGTCAGGGGCCTTCGCATTGATTTAAAGGGCACCGGAGTACATGTTACTGAGATTCAGCCTGGTCCTGTTGCTACGAATTTTGGGACCAGCAGTGGTGGTTCTGGCTCTTCCCAGGATTTTGCAGACAATAATCCTCTGAAAAAGGTTGAAATCACGCCCCAACAATGTGCGAAAGAATCTCTTGCTGCCTTGCGAGCTAATAAATTGCTTCATTATCCTGGCAGAGGCTATCGCTTCCTCATACGCCTTACCAAGCTGGTGCCTTCTCCGCTTATGGAAAAGTTATTACAAAGATTTATCCAACGCTAATTGTGTTAATCAGCCTATCGCCTTTTTCAGTGTAAAGACTGGAAGAAATATCGAGGGTCATACACCCTGTCTAGTTTGTACTGAGAGGCCAAGCAGGCTGCTTCAATCTTCTTAACAATCCTGAGGTCTTTCAATATATTGTTGAAATGATTTTGGCTGTGGGACAATAAAAGTTTAACAAGCTTTTATATTGATTATTTCTCAATCGCTAGCTTGGGCTTTGATACGACAACCGCTCTGGCTGCCCTTGATACTTGATTTGCCAATTATAAATATAAAAAGAACGGTTGATTTCTGTCGACCGTTCTCTTTATATAGGGCGTATGAATTTAGTTAAATCTGCTATTAATTTGCAACAATTTTAAGATGACTGATCTTACTATCCTTGATGGTTGCAAAATCTTTGCCAGTCAGGGTAAAATAGTCATTAGCGGAGCGTTGTGATACAACTCCCCAATCCACTCTAAACTCGTTTTCAGAGATTTGACTGGTATGCCAAAGGTGTTTGCAAACAGGATTTCGACTGAAAAAATCGTTGAAAAAATTGATGATGGCCTCCTTCCCATGGACGGCTTTCCCATTATGTGGTTCTATGGTAGCTTGCTCATCAAAGAGTGTGCAGAGTTCGTCAAACTTTTCTCTATCTTGTCCAGCTTGGTCAGATAGGATAAAATAGCGATCCAATATGGTCATTGTAACAACCTCCTTTACATTGTTTGATAATCATTGAACAATTAAATGATAACATAATAATAAAATTTTTCAAGAAAGGACTGAATAAACTCAAAATTATGCCCGATTTATTTCATCCAGAAGCCCAAGAAATATCCTTATCACAAGTTTTATATGCCCTAAGCGATCCCATTCGTTTGCAAATCTTTTCTAAATTATTCCATTTAGGGGAAGAAGTGAGTTGTAGTTATTTTAATAACTTAGCCAAAAAGAGTAACTTATCGCATCATTATAAAGTTCTGCGTGAAGCTGGTGTCATCTATGTAAGAATTGAAGGAAGACATCGTTATCTCTCTTTAAGACAGAGCGACATTAATCAGCGTTTTCCCAAATTATTTCAGACGATTATTAAGAGTTGTTCTCAAGATTAGAGTTTTCGTTTTTGCTTGAACAGGAGATAGGAAAGGAAAAATTTCAACAACCCTGTCAAGATTTTTTCTTGACAGAGCTTTGATGTTCTGCTATACTAGCTAAGTAAAGTCGTAGGAAGCCTATGGCTAAGCAAGAATTACTATAGAAAAGAGACTTAAACATGTCAGTAAAAATTCGTTTGACTCGTATGGGTTCTAAGAAGAAGCCTTTCTACCGTATCAATGTTGCCGATTCACGTGCACCGCGTGATGGTCGTTTCATCGAAACTGTTGGAACTTACAATCCCTTGGTTACTGAAAACCAAGTGACTTTGAAGGAAGACCGCATTCTTGACTGGATGTCTAAAGGGGCTCAACCTTCTGATACTGTTCGTAACATCCTTTCACGCCAAGGAATTATGAAGAAATTCCACGATTCTAAATACTCAAAATAAGAGCTTAACTTATGGATACCATTGAAAATCTCATTATCGCTATCATCAAACCTTTGATTTCAAAGCCAGATAGCTTCAGCATCAAAATTGAGGATGGTTCTGAATTTATGGAGTACCATTTGGACCTAGATCCTCAGGATATTGGTCGGATTATCGGCAAAAAAGGTCGAACCATCACAGCGATAAGGTCGATTGTCTATTCGGTACCCGTTGAGACCAAAAAAGTTAGAATCATTATTGATGAAAAGTAAGAAAGTAGCGATTGTCCGCTGCTTTTTTTGCTTTTATGCCAAAAGACTGAATACTCAAGGAATATTAGGCAGAGTATACGAAATTTGAAGGTGGGAGGGGTATCATAATTGAATATAAATAATTTCACCTTGATTCAGAAAATCGACAGAGTGGTAAATCTTTAGAGGTCCTTCATCCTAAGTATGAAGAATCTGGTGCTTCCGATAAAAGGTGGAAAAAAGCAGAGCTCCCACAAGCAGATTTAAACACAAGTGTTTACGAAATTGAAGGCTACACCTGTGTAGTGCTGTCGGATTTGGCATGTCTAAGTAATATGCCCTCTTGAATCGAACAAGCGGTGTGAGAACAAATAGGTGCTTAATCTGGTTTTTTATCTATGGTAATTGGAGGATGATTTTTCATCAAAGAAGTCGGGTAGATTAATAAATCTTAGGTTAGCAAAAATTAAAATAGTGTAAGAGCAGTAGACTTCACGGTTTGCTGTTTTTGCTTGACAAATTATATTCTAGTGATAGAATATAAATAGATGATATTCTAATGCTAGAATATACAAATCAAAAAAGATATTCCAAAAGGAGGAAAATGTCATGGCATTTGATTTCAAAAAAGAGTTGAAGGAGTTGTATCCGACAAAGACTAATCCGACGATTGTCAAGGTCCCTAAAATGAACTTTTTGGCAGTTCGAGGACAGGGTGACCCTAATGAAGAAGGAGGTGAATATAAGCAAGCTATAAGTTTACTTTATCCGCTGGCCTATACCATTAAAATGAGCAAAAAGACAGACTACAAGATGGAAGGATATTTTGATTTTGTCGTCCCACCACTTGAAGGCTTTTGGTGGCAAGAGGGAATCACAGGTGCTGACTACAATCGTAAGAGTGATTTTCATTTTATCGCCATTCTTCGCTTGCCTGATTTTGTTAGCGAGGAAGATTTTGACTGGGCAGTTAAACAAACGACTATCAAAAAGAAATTGGATTTTTCCAAGGTTGAATATTTCACTTATGACGAAGGTCTGTGTGTTCAATGTCTGCATATCGGTCCCTACAATGACGAGCCTGCAACAGTTGAACGCATGCATGCTTACATGGAGGAAGAGGGATATCAACTGGATATTACCGATGAACGTATGCACCATGAAATCTATATTGGTGATGTCCGTAAAGTGGCGCCAGATAAGCTAAAAACAATTATTCGTCATCCCATCAAAAAAGTAGGAAGTAAAAAATGAGCATTAAGACATCTTTAACAGAAGAGTTGATTCTAGGACTATTGGCAGAGCAGCCTAGACATGGTTATCAAATTGAAAAGCTAATTGAAGACAGGGGGATGAGGCGGTGGACCGAGGTTGGTTTCTCTTCGATATACTATGTCCTTGATAAACTGGAGAAAAAAGAGCTTGCTAAAAGTGCACCAGCAAAAGGAAAGGAGAAAAAAGAGTATGCCATTACAGACTTGGGACTAACAGTTTTGACAGAAAAAACCAAACAGCGTTTGCTAGAGCGCCAACCAGCCAATTCACATTTCATGACGGCCTTGGCTAATAGTCAAAATATGTCACCAAAGGATTTGTTACAAGCTTTCAAGATACGTAAGAAAGTTTTAGAAGAGGACTTGCAGGTCTTGAAATTACAAGAAGCAAGGGAGGGTTTTGCACCGCGCTCTGCCCAGCAATTATTCAGCTTAGGCATGACCATGCTCCAAGCAGAGTTGGGCTGGTTAGAGGAGGAAATTGATATTTTGCAATCAAGGGAAGGATAGAAGCATTATACATCATCAAAGGAGATAGCGGATGAAATTGGATGTAAAACCTTTTATCGGACAACATTGTGAAACGACTGCTACAGGAACCCTTTTGAATCAACTTGGTATCTTTTTAAGTGAACCGCTCTTGTTCGGCCTGGGAGAAGGGCTAAGCTTTGTTTTTTGGAAGATGAAATCTTCGAATATGCCATTTATAGGTGGGAGAATTAAACCCGATCGTCTGACGCAAAACATCACGAAAAATCTTGGATTAAAACTTGATGTTAAGGAAACCTCTTCTAAAGTTAAAGCTTGGGAATCTGTAAAAAGCTTGCTGGATAGTGGTAAAGCAGTCGGTCTGAAATTAGATTGTTATCATTTGGATTATTTCACTAATCCTATTCACTTTGCAGGCCATTATGTTGCTATCATTGGTTACGAAAATCAGGATGCTTTTTTAGTAGACACGGATCAGCAAGGTTGCCAAGTCAGCACATCGCTTGAAAGTTTGGCGCTGGCAAGAAGCGAGAAAGGTCCTATGTCCTCTAAGAATTTATTTTACACTATTGAAAAAGAAAAGGACTTGATATCTTTAGAGATGGCTGTGGTAAAAGCGATACGGAATAACGCAGTAGACTATTTAAGTCCGTCAATCAAGAATATGCAATATAGAGGTATTGAAAAAGTAAGTGAGGAGGTCATCAAGTGGTTTGATGGTTCACAGACCACTGCAGAAGATTTTGGAAAAACTGCAATCTTAATGGAGAGAGCAGGTACTGGTGGTGCTATCTTTAGAAATCTCTATTGTGATTTTCTAAATGAGGCCTATGTTATCACAAAGAATGGAGTTATTAGGGATGCTTACCAATTATTTGTTGAGATCGCGAATGGTTGGACACAAGTTATTGAATTATTCCAAAAAGTTGCTGATACAAAAGATAGACGATTTATATTAGCCGCATCAGAAATAATGAAGAACCTTTCAGGAAAAGAAAAAGAGGCAATGACATTACTTATGGAAATCTAAAGAATCTGTAAGGGGAAAACAATCAATATGTTTACGTCGTAATTATACATTGATTGTTTTTCGCTTTTTGTGGTGTTTATCCAATGTTCGGTTGACGAGAGTTACTCTGTTTACTGATGGTTGAGCTTTAAGCTAAACTGGCGAACGTTTTCTATTTCTTTTTTAGGTGGAAAAAATTGAATAATTGATCTGACTTCGTTAAGGCAATAGATTAAGGAGGTGTGATAAGAATTTTTTACTCTAATCATCTTGACAAGCACCCTATTTTTCAGTAGAATATTAGCTGTATTGGGGTATAGCCAAGCGGTAAGGCAAGGGACTTTGACTCCCTCATGCGTTGGTTCGAATCCAGCTACCCCAGTTTTTTTATTTGCACTTCTATGCTAGGCCGGTGTGGCGGAATTGGCAGACGCGCTGGACTCAAAATCCAGTAGTTTTGTGATAAAATGTAATTGTTCCATATGATTCTTTCTAATGAGTTGTTTTGTCACTTTTCATTATAGATCTTATGGGACTTTTTTTCTACAACAAAATAGGCTCCATAATATCCATAGGGGATTTACCCACTACAAATATTTTAGAGCCCATAAAAGAAACTCTCCTTTCTCGAAAGAGAAGGGAGATATTTTATGTTGGAGAAAAAAGTCGAGGGGATAAATATTTCTTCTATATCTTCTATCCAACCCACATCAATCTCTTATACATATTAGTTAGAATAACTACCAAGTCTATATCAAGTATCTCAAAGGGGTGCTTTTCTGATGTTTGAACGAGCAAAAAAACACCCTAATTCCAATGCTTTTCTAAGCATGTGGAATAAGAGTGCTTATTGTACAGGAAATTATTCTCCGTCTTTTTTAAAGATGTTTTTAACACCAGATACTGCACCTTCGACAGCTTCTTCAGCATCTCCGGCAACTTCTTTAGCTTTTGAAGCTACTTTTTCTGCAGCACCTTCTGCTTGAGTTTTTGTATCGCCAGTTAGTTTACCAAAACCTTCTTTAACAGAACCTTTAGCTTGGTTGAATTTTTCTTCGATTGACATGGGGTTACCTCCATTAATTTTTTGTATTATCTAAACTAAATCAGATATTGATTTAAGTATACACCCTTTTATACTGAAAAGCAAAAAACTGATACGAAATGAACTGAACGTCTGATTTATACAGTTCCATTTTTTCTAATAAATAGCTATCTTGGTCAGTCCCGTTAATAGCACGATAAAAATTATCGCCAACCTTAATGATAGCTCCATCAGTTGTAGCTGAAGTATTGACATAAACATCTTTTTTATCAACACCTAACTCTTTTGATACAATCTCGATGAAGTGTAAGTAACTACGAAATTGATTATCATTGGATTGACTAGTTTGGAAATTCGTAATACTAATCAATACAAAAGCAATTAAAGTCAAAATAGAAATAATCGATAATTCACGGAACTTGCTTCCTTTTTTATCTTTGAAAGCTTTAAATGCAAAAAAAAATAGTCACAATTACTAAGAGCGTTGACACAATAATCATAGCCCAATTCTGCTGACTGATCTGACTGAGAACATAGTCGTATGAATAGAATTTCATAAGAACCTCCACCTTTTTAAATTCAATCTGTTATAAATTAATCTTTAAGCAATTGCAGATGAGAGTTTATCAGTGACTTTCTTGCAAATTTATTCGAGGATGCACTTGGCTGACTTAGCATTAGGAATCCTAACGCTATCCTTAGCCGGTTTAAGTATAGAATTACCGATTCAGTTAATGGGTTATGCCTCTGGGTTTTTCCAGATTGTTTTTACCTATTACAGTAGACCCATAAAGGCTAAAAGCTATATTTTTTCAGTCTCCATTTGGACTATCTGGATAATTCCCTTCTACTTGAATATTTACTAAGGATGCACAGTTTCTAGTTATTGTAGAGGGCTCTTGATTTCAGTTAGTTGATAATTGCTTTTGATGTTGAGAATTCTTGATTGTTAGTCCGACACCTCTGTCTTTAAAGGGGGGGATTTTATTAGACACCCTAAAATTTTATTTTTTTTAGTCGATTCAGTTGCTTACTTGGCAATTTGCTCCTTTACTTTCCTGGCTGGGGAGTGGTAAAATACTAGGGAATGATTAAAGAATAAGGACGATTTATGAATTATTATAAGGTTGGCACTATTGTCAATACCCAAGGCCTGCAAGGGGAAATGCGGGTTCTCTCGGTCAGCGATTTTGCGGACGAACGCTTTAAAAGGGGGAGTAGCCTAGCTCTCTTTGATGATAAGGATAGGTTTGTGCAGGAGGTGACCATTGCCAGTCACCGCAAGCATAAGAATTTCGATGTCATCAAGTTCAAGGACATGTACCATATCAATGCTATTGAGAAATTCAAGGGCCATGTCCTCAAGGTGGCCGAGGAAAATTTGACGGACCTGTCCGATGGTGAGTTTTACTACCACCAAATTATTGGCCTACCTGTCTATGAAAATAATCAGCAATTGGGCACCATCAAGGAGATCCTCCAACCTGGGGCCAATGATGTCTGGGTGGTTAAGCGAAAGGGCAAGCGCGACTTGCTCCTGCCCTACATTCCCCCGGTGGTCAAGAAGGTAGATGTGACCAATCAGCGGGTAGAAGTGGAGCTCTTAGAAGGACTGGATGACGATGAAGATTGACATTCTAACCCTCTTTCCAGAAATGTTTGCTCCCCTGGAGCATTCCATCGTTGGCAAGGCCCAGGAAAAGGGGCTCTTGGAAATTAATTACCACAACTTCCGCGAGAATGCTGAGAAATCCCGCCATGTGGACGATGAACCCTATGGCGGAGGTCAGGGTATGCTTTTGCGGGCCCAGCCCATTTTTGACACCATGGCAAAAATTGAGGCCAAGAAGCCTCGGGTCTTGCTCTTGGATCCTGCTGGTCGCAAATTTGACCAGGCCTATGCTGAGGATCTGGCCCAAGAAGAGCAACTAATTTTTATCTGTGGCCACTACGAAGGTTATGATGAGCGGATTAAGACCCTAGTAACTGATGAGGTATCCTTGGGAGACTTTGTCCTAACGGGTGGGGAGCTGGCCGCTATGACCATTGTCGATGCGACCGTTCGGCTCATTCCAGAGGTCTTAGGCAAGGAGTCCAGCCATCAGGATGATAGTTTTTCATCGGGTCTGCTGGAGTATCCCCAATACACGAGACCCTATGATTTTCGTGGCATGACGGTTCCCGATGTCCTTATGAGTGGCCACCACGAGAATATTCGTCGCTGGCGCTTAGAGCAGAGTCTACGCAAGACCTGGCAGCGTCGACCTGATTTGCTGGAAAACTATTCATTGAGCCCGGAAGAGGCAGAGCTTTTAGAAGCTATAAAGGCTGAAACAAGAGAAAAGGAAGAAAGAAATGACTGAAGAAAAGATTACTGATATTACCATTATTGGCGGGGGACCTGTTGGTCTCTTTGCTGCCTTTTATGCTGGGTTGAGGGGTATGTCTGTCAAGATTATTGAAAGCCTGTCTGAGTTAGGTGGCCAACCAGCCGTCCTTTATCCGGAGAAGATTATCTATGATATCCCTGCCTATCCCAAGACCAATGGGGTTGAGCTGACTGAGAATCTCTTGGGTCAGTTGGATCGCTTCAAGGATAGCACCGAGATTTGTCTGAAAGAGGAAGTCCTATCTTTTGAAAAAAAGGATGGTATTTTTACGATTGAGACTAACAAGGGGCAACATCTGTCGCGGGCTATCATCATTGCCTGTGGCAATGGGGCCTTTGCTCCAAGAACCCTTGGACTGGAAGGCGAAGAAGGCTATGCTGATAACAATCTCTTTTACAATGTCCATAAGTTAGACCAATTTGCGGGTAAAAAGGTGGTTATCTGTGGTGGTGGCGATTCAGCTGTGGATTGGGCTTTGCATCTGGAATCCCTTGCTGAGAGTGTGACCATCGTTCACCGCCGGGATGCCTTTCGGGCTCAAGAGCACAGCGTCGAGCTTTTGCAAGGCTCTTCTGTCAAGATTATGACGCCTTTTGTTCCCTTAGAGCTCCATGGTGATGGCAAAAACTTGACTGCTCTCTCCATCCAAAAGGTTAAGGCAGAAGAAGTGGTAGAACTTGACCTGGATGCCATGATTGTCAGCTTTGGTTTTTCGACCAATAATAAGAATCTGCGCAACTGGGGCATTGACTACAAGCGGACCAATATCGCTGTCTCCCCAGTCTTTCAGACCAGTCAAGAGGGTGTCTATGCTATCGGGGATGCTGCTGACTATGATGGCAAGGTCGACCTGATTGCCACAGGTTTCGGGGAAGCGCCAACGGCCATCAATCACGCTATCAGCTACATCTATCCCGACCGAGACAATCGGGCGGTCCACTCAACATCCTTAATCAAGGAGTAGATGAAAATGTTTTGAGGTTGGGACGAAATGTCTCAGCTTTGTTTATTTATGCAGTATCAAACGTTTGACGCAGTGGTTGATTTGTGATGAGTGACTTGACACTTTAGTGGTTAGTCATTCACATGCCAGTGAAACGGCGGTAAGGTCCTTATCCCTTGCAGGCAGGGATAGGTCCAAGGGCCTGGGAGACCCTTGGAGAAAATAAAATCAACTTTGCGGAGGCGGGAAAGCGAGGATAGTCTGGGGATAGACTAGACTTCCCGCGACAGGTCCCTTACAAACTCGATGATAGTTTGAAAGGGAAACTAAGTAAGAGAGCCTAGTAGTTCGCAAAATGGCGACTACTGTAGGGACTTTCTTAAACCTTAAAATTAAGGAGTGAGGTAAATCAATTTGACGAAATACTGATTCCTGTCCCATTCTCTATTTTTTACTAGGAGGTGCTTTTATGCCAGTTAATGAATACGGCCAAATCATTGGTCAAGCTGCAGATGACAGTCTGGGATCACGCCCTGAGATTTCTTCTTTAGAGGGGACTAGTTGTAGCGTTGAAAAGCTGGACTATGAGCGAGATTTTACGGACCTCTATGAGTTCTTTGGGCCAGATGCTAATTTGCCTGATTGGACCTATTTACCTATTTCTGGAGGGATGACTAGGGAGGCTTTCGCCCAACTCTTGTCGGACTGGTCTCAATCAGCAGACCCCTACTTCTTGGTCGTACGCGATAAGAGCAGTCAAAAAGCTGTGGGAATTTTTTCTCTCATGCGCCTCAATCGGCAAGCCCGCTCCGTTGAGATGGGCTGGGTCATCTATTCGCCTCAACTGCAAAGGAGTCGCCTTGCAACCGAAGCCCAATACCTGGTCATGAAATATGTTTTTGAGGACTTGGGCTATCGTCGCTATGAATGGAAATGTGACCATCTCAACGAGCGCTCCCGTAAGGCAGCCCAAAGGTTGGGCTTCACTTTTGAAGGAACCTGGCGCCAAGCTACTATCTATAAAGGAAGAAGTCGAGATACGGATTGGCTCTCTATTATAGATTCCGAGTGGCCTGCCAATAAGCTTGCCCTAGAAGCCTGGTTAGACCCAGCTAACTTCACCTCAGACGGTCAGCAGCTTAAATCCCTAAGTGACTTTCGCTAGGGCTGCAGTAGCAAAGGTCGGCTGCAGTAGCGACGGCCGAAGCTATAGTCAATCAGTTAGTGAGAAATTAGAGACTGGATCGACTTCCCCTAACCGTTTGATGTTCGTTTAAACAAGACCTGTCCAATATCATGTAGAATCTTGCTAAATTCTCAGGAAAAGTCCTAGTTTTGGACATTAACTGGAACTTACTTTGAGAATTTGGGCATGTAGAGTCTTGATAGATTTTGGAAGAAAATGCTTGACATTGGCAGGAATAGTTTTATAATGAAAATGTAAACGATTGCAAAGGAGGTGTTGGTATTCTAAAGTCAGAGCGAAAACGGCTGATTATGGACCAGCTAAGTCAAGCTGATTTTGTGACCTTGGACCATTTGGTATCTATACTGAAATCCTCTGAATCAACGGTTCGTCGGGATTTGGATGAACTTGAAGCTGAGCATAAACTTCACCGCATCCATGGTGGTGCCGAGAAACTGCACAGTCTTCAAGAAGAGCTCAGTGTCCAGCAGAAAGCTATCAAAAACGTTCAAGAAAAGAAGTTAATTGCGCATGCCGCTAAGGAGCGGATTTGCCAAGGTGATGTTATCTTTATCGAAGCGGGAACGACCAATGAACTTCTAGTTGATTGCTTGAATCGCATTGATATTACCGTGGTGACCAATTCCATTCATCACGCTATTAAGTTGTCTGAGAAGGGAATTCCCACAGTTATGATTGGGGGGAATGTTAAGATTTCAACAGATGCCAATGTTGGTCCTATTGCGCTCCAGCAACTTAATCAGCTCAATTTTGATCGTGCTTTCTTAGGAGCAAATGGTGCAGATTGTGATAATCTGACAACGCCCGATATCTATGAAGGAGCGATTAAGGAGATGGTTATTGCCAACAGTAAGGAAACTTTTGTCTTGGCTGATAGCAGCAAGTTAGGAAAAATTTATTTTGCTAAGTTTGCCAAAGTTGAGGAAGTGACCTTGATTATCAACCGTTCCTCTAACGCCATTGTCAACACAATAAAAGAAAAAACGAAGGTGATTGAAGTATGATTTATACAGTAACCCTTAACCCTTCCATCGACTTTATTGTTCGTTTGGACAAGGTTGTTGTCGGTAGCGTCAACCGCATGACCAGCGATGATAAGTTTGCAGGCGGTAAGGGCATCAATGTTAGTCGGATTTTGCAACGTCTGGGCGTAGAAAATACTGCGACCGGCTTTCTAGGTGGTTTCACCGGCAAGTTTGTTGAAGATGGTCTCAAGGCTGAAAACATCAGAACAAAATTTGTTAAGGTCGATCAGGATACTCGCATTAATGTCAAAATCAAGGCAGATGATGAGACAGAAATCAATGGTGCGGGACCTGAAATCAGTCCGGAGCAGTTAGCTGATTTAGAGGCTATCCTTACAGGTCTGTCAGCTGATGATACAGTGGTCTTTGCCGGTTCTGCCCCTAGCAGTCTGGGCAACCAGATCTATAATCGTTTGATTCCTGCTGCTAGGCAAGCAGGAGCTCAGGTAGTCTGCGACTTTGAGGGGCAAACTCTCTTGGACTCCCTCAATTATCAGCCGCTCCTCGTTAAACCTAACAACCATGAGTTGGAAGTCATCTTTGATGTTAAGCTCAATGGTTTAGCAGATGTTGAAAAGTATGCTAGAGAGATTCTAGCCAAAGGTGCCCAAAATGTTATCATCTCTATGGCTGGTGACGGGGCTCTGCTGGTAACGCCAGAAGCTGCTTACTTTGCTAAACCAATCAAAGGTCAGGTTAAGAACTCGGTTGGAGCGGGTGATTCGATGGTCGCTGGTTTTACCGGTGAATTTGTCAAGTCTGCTGATCCAATTGAGGCTCTCAAGTGGGGTGTGGCCTGCGGGACCTCAACGGCCTTCTCAGATGACCTAGCCGACATCGATTTTATTAAAGAAACCTATCAAAAAGTAGAGGTAGAAAAACTATGAAAATTCAAGACGTCTTGCGAAAAGAAGTCATGATCATGGATTTGCAAGCAACCACCAAGGAAGCTGCCATTGATGAAATGATTTCTTCCTTGGTTGATAAGGGCATTGTCACCGATTTCGATACCTTTAAAACAGGTATTATGAATCGGGAAGCGCAAACTTCAACCGGTTTGGGTGATGGAATAGCTATGCCCCACAGTAAGAATGCTGCTGTTAAAGAGGCAACCGTCCTCTTTGCTAAATCAGCCAAGGGAGTTGATTATGAAGCCTTGGACGGTCAGCCAACTGACCTTTTCTTCATGATTGCAGCACCAGACGGCGCTAACAACACTCATTTGGCTGCCTTGGCGGAGTTATCTAAGTATCTGATGAAGGATGGCTTTGCCGATAAATTACGGCAGGTAAGCAGTCCAGACGAGGTCATTGCGACCTTTGATGCAGCAGAAGAGGAAAACAAGGCTGAGGCAGCTAGCAAGGCAGCTCCAGTAACTGATGATGACAAACCATCGGTAGTCGCCGTTACCGCTTGTACAACTGGTATCGCCCACACCTACATGGCTGAAGAAGCCCTGATTAAACAAGGGCAAGAAATGGGAGTCAATGTTCGGGTTGAAACCAACGGTGCCTCAGGTGTCGGAACTCCATTGACTGCTGATGAAATCAAGCGAGCTAAGGGTGTTATCGTAGCAGCCGATAAGGCAGTTGAAATGCCTCGTTTTGATGGCAAGCCTTTGATTTCTCGGCCAGTTGCCGAAGGTATTAAAAAGCCAGAAGAATTGATTAATACCATTCTTGATGGCAAGGCAGAAATCTATCATGCCGCAGCAGGAGAAGCAAGCTCAACTACAAGTGACGCTGGTGAAAAGACCGGCCTAGGGGCAGCCTTCTACAAGCATCTGATGAGTGGGGTTTCACAAATGCTGCCATTCGTTATCGGTGGTGGTATCATGATTGCCCTAGCCTTCCTGATTGATAACATGATGGGCGTGCCTAAGGATCAACTCAGTAATCTGGGTGTCTACCACCAGGCAGCCGCTATCTTTAAACAAATCGGGAATGCTGCCTTTGGTTTCATGCTTCCAGTTCTGGCGGGTTACATTGCCTATTCTATTGCTGAAAAGCCAGGTCTAGCCTCAGGTTTTGCAGCCGGCTTCATTGCTTCTAATGGTTATGCCATCAACACCGTTGCTTATTTCTCCGGTAGCAAGGCTGCTCAAAATCCGACCCTGATTCCTTCAGGTTTCCTCGGAGCCTTAGTTGGTGGTTTCCTAGCTGGTGGCGTTGCCCTCTTGCTCAAGAAATATATTAAGGTTCCTCGCTCCTTAGAGGGTATCAAGTCTATCTTGCTTTTGCCTCTTTTAGGGGTTGGTATTACTGGCTTCCTCATGCTCCTGGTTAATATTCCAATGGGAGCCATCAATACTGGTCTTAATAAC
Organism: Streptococcus downei MFe28; assembly: GCF_900459175.1. Taxonomy (NCBI): domain Bacteria; kingdom Bacillati; phylum Bacillota; class Bacilli; order Lactobacillales; family Streptococcaceae; genus Streptococcus; species Streptococcus downei. The sequence goes on from NZ_UHFA01000002.1 coordinate 1,367,146, forward strand.
TTCCTTCAAGGGCTCTCTGGTAGCTCAGCTGTCTTACTTGGCTTAATTGTCGGTGCCATGATGGCCATTGATATGGGTGGACCTTTCAACAAGGCTGCCTACATCTTTGGTACAGGCACCCTGACCGAAGCAGGAGTCCTCGAACATGGTGGTTCAGTAGTTATGGCAGCAGTTATGGCTGCTGGTATGGTTCCGCCTTTGGCTGTATTTGTCGCTACTCGTCTCTTCCCTAATAAGTTCACCCAAGAAGAACGTGATTCAGGTTTGACAAATATCGTCATGGGACTGTCCTTCATTACTGAAGGGGCCATTCCTTTCGGCGCTGCCGACCCAGGTCGTGCCATCCCAAGTTTTATGTTGGGTTCAGCTATTACAGGTGCCCTAGTTGGCTGGGCTGGTATCAAGCTCATGGCCCCTCACGGAGGTATCTTCGTAGTAGCCTTGACCACTAATTGGTGGCTCTACCTTATCTTTGTTGCTATCGGAGCTATTATCTCAGGTATTGTCTTTGGGACTCTGCGTAAGGAACAAAAAGCTTAAGATTATATAGAACATTAAAAATCCTTTCAACTTAAAAAGTTGAAGGGATTTTTTGTCTTCTTTACGAATATACAGTTAGGAGGTAGAACATGTACAATGTAGAAATTCATGAAGAAGCCATGCGTCCTAGAGAACGTCTGGTCACTCTTGGTCCTGAAAACCTCAGTAATCAAGAGCTTTTAGCTATTCTTTTGCGGACAGGAACTAGGCAACATCACGTCTTGACCTTGGCCAATAATATTTTAGAAGAAGTGTCTAGTCTAGCTGATTTCCGTAGTTATTCGCTGGAAGAACTTCAGGCTATCCCAGGAATTGGTCAGGTTAAATCTATTGAAATCAAGGCAGCCTTAGAATTTGCCAAAAGGGTCAATCAGACCCTGCCAGAGAAATCGGACCGCATCATTTCTAGTGACCGCCTGGCCAAGAAAATGATGGCAGAACTAAGAGATAAGCGCCAGGAGCATCTGATTGCGCTCTATCTGGATACCCAGAACCGTCTCATCAAGCAACAGACAATCTTCATTGGTAGTGTCCAACGCTCGATTGCAGAACCGAGGGAAATCCTGCACTATGCCTGTCGTTTTATGGCAACCTCGGTTATTGTTGTCCACAATCATCCTTCGGGTCAACCAGACCCTAGCCGCTATGACATTGCCTTTACAGAAAAAATCAAGCGCTGTTGTGATGATTTGGGACTGGCTTTCTTGGATCATATCATCGTTGGTTCTGATAATTATTACAGTTTCCGAGAAGAGACCGATATTATCATTGAGCTTCCAATCTAAACTAAAAAACTAGACAGTTGGGTTCTGTCTAGCAGTGGTTACTTTTAGTAAAATTCCTCTTGGAAAGCTAGGTCTTGGGAGGGCTAGTCTTCTATAATTCATTGACAAAATAGTTGAAGAGTTCTTGGTCAGCCTGGCGGCTGCCAATCAGGTGCTCAGGATGCCATTGGACCCCAAAAAATGGATATCAGGGTGGTTGGAAGCAACCGCCTCAATAGTAGAGTCATTGGGGTCCTCAGCAATGACATCCAAAAAGGGCGATAGGTCCTTGATACTTTGGTGGTGGAAGGAGTTGATGGTGGTTTCAGAGCCATAAATCTCAGCCAACTTGGTGTTGTCCTTAAGCTTCATCTCGTGGTAGAGATAATCCGTAGGGGCATCTTGCCAATGGTTCTCAATAGCCTGATTGAGGTTGCCACCTAGAGCAACGTTCATCAATTGAGTTCCTCGGCAGACGGAAAAAATCGGCTTTTCTTCTCGAATAGCTTCATCAATGATGGAAAATTCAAAGACATCCCTTTGGTGGAGAAAATCATCATCAAGAGCCTGATTCTTTTCGTGATAGAATTGAGGGTCAACATTTTGACCGCCAATTAATAGGATTTTATCAACCATTTGCACGTAAGACTTAGCATCTTCGATTGAACCAATGGGAAGAAGCAGAGGAATGCCCCCTGCATTTTGAACAGCCTTGACAAAGCCCTTGGGTGCATAGCTGGTGATGATATTGTCACTATTGGGTCTTTCATTTGTTGTAATTCCAATAATAGGCTTTTTGGTCATTGAGGGAACCTCCTGAGGGCTTGAATTAATAGTCAATAAAAATCAAAAGTATCGAGGCTAGGAGCAGGGGTAGTAGGACAGTCCGGTAGCCGATAACTTAAAAATAAAATGGCATGAGGTGACGAAGGTTTTGATATCTGTCAAATTCCTCCAGTCTTACTCCCAAACGGCAATCTCTTTTGAAGAGTACTACTTATTGAGAAATCACCTGAAGTCTGTTCAGGTGATTGTTTGGTCTGTGCAGATAAGAAAAGGTCTTACTGGTCTTGATTCATAAAGTAGAGAAGGGTTTGCAGTTCGCTAGTCAGGTCGACATATTGAACGAAGACACCCTTGGGCAGGCTGAGATTGACGGGTGAAAAGCTCAAAATTCCCTTGATACCAGCCTCAACCAGAAGATTAGCAACTTCTTGAGCTTTGACACTAGGAACCGTTAAAATAGCTGTCTGACAATCACTCCCCTTGAGCCTTTCCTTAATGCTGGAAATGCCATAGATGGGAATGTTATCTTCCGTTTTTGTGTTGACCAAATCATTGTCATCTGTATCAAAGGCCATGACTATCTTCATCTTATTGCGCTCGTGGAAGCGATAGTGGAGCAAGGCCCTTCCCATGTTACCGCAACCAACAAGGACAACGCTGGTAATGGAGTGGTCGTTGAGAATGTCAGCAAAGAAGTTCATCAACTTTTTGACATCGTAGCCAAAGCCCCGTCGTCCAAGTTCACCAAAATAGGAAAAGTCCCGACGGACGGTTGCCGAGTCAATGCCAATAGCCTCAGCAATCTGCTTGGAGCTCGCCTTGGTAATTTCTTCGGCATTGAAACGTTTAAAGGTCCTATAGTATAGCGATAGTCGCTTGGCTGTCGCTTTAGGAATAGATTTATCAATAGTCACTTTAACTATCTCCAATCTTATGAAGTACGTCTAAGTTAATTGTAGAACAAGTTTGTGAAAACTGCAACAAATTTGCGATAAAAAAATCCTATAAGGGAATAGGATTTCGGTATCATGATAGAGGCTTAGTTCTCTATCTTGGTAAAGATATCTCGCTCAACCAGGCTATCCATCAGGAAATAGAATTTATCTTGAATGATTGAGAGCTTGTCGGACTTAAAGATATTGACCAGGCGTAGGCCGGATTGGTCGGTCACACTAAGCTTGAAGGCAGATAGGTCCTTCTTGATCGTAATTTTAAGAGGGAAGCCCTGGCCAGAATTTGGCACCTCTTCTAGAAGACGATTAAGCTCGTAGTGGCCCAGTTTATTGGACTCAAAAGTGGTATCAATCAGCGTATATCTTTTAATCTTGGGACTAATTGTGTAGGTGTATTTACAGTCGTCTAAGTGAATAGATTTTTCAAATGCCATAGTATTATCCTATAATTTCTTTCAATTTTTTTGCCAGTGCCAATAATTCCTCAGAGCTATTGAGCTCTGAGAGGCTGATGCGGATAGACTCCGTCAAACGTGGAGAGGACTCTCCATAGTAGGCTTGTAAGACGTGGCTGGGATCAACTGTTCCTGCCGTGCAGGCAGAACCAGTTGAAACAGCAAAGCCTGCTAAATCCAGCTGGGTTAGAAGCAGGCCGTTATTTTGGCCTAGGAAACCAATATTGATGACGTGGGGAAGCTGCTTATTTCCACCATTGAGATAGTAGTCCAAGCCTAGCTTGCTTAACTCTTCTAGGAAGACCTCTCGTAAGTGTTCCACCTTCTGATAGTTTTCCTCTTGCTTTTGGTCAGCTTCCCTGAGAGCTTGAGCCAGACCGGTAATTCCAAGCATATTTTCGGTGCTGGCTCGTCTTTTATCCTCTTGCTCACCACCGTGTAAAAGACTATCCATGTGGTGAGGTTTAGCGTAAAGGAAACCGACACCTTTGGGTCCATGAAACTTATGGGCAGAAGCAGAGAGAAAATCGACCCCTAATTCCTCAGGATGAACAGGGACTTTCCCCATAGCTTGAACAGCATCAACATGTAAGACAGCCTGGTGCTCAGCTAGAACTTGGGCAAAGTCAGAAACGGGCAGAAGGTCACCAGTTTCATTATTAGCCAACATGGTTGAGACCAGGATAGTATCTTCCCTTAGGGACTCTTTGAGGGCTTGGGCGGTGAACTGATGATTGTCGTCAGGTTGAAGATAGGTTACCTGAAAACCAAACCGCTTTTCCAAGTAAGCCATGACATGGAGAACCGAATGGTGCTCGATAGCCGTAGTAATCAGGTGCTTGCCCTTGGCTTGGTTGGCCAGGGCATAGCCCTGAATGGCCATGTTGTTGCTTTCGGTTGCTCCCGATGTGAAAATGATATTTCTTGCTTGGGTCTTTAAGATTTTGGCGATAGTAAGACGGTTATCCCGCAAGAGATGGCTTGCCTTGCGTCCATAGGCATGGATGCTGGAAGGATTGCCAAAATTGTCGGACATAACCGTCGTCATAGATTCGATAACACCTGGAGTCAAAGGAGTTGTCGCAGCATTATCAAGATAAATCATCTTATTCCTCGTTTTGAGACGTGTAGGTAAAGAGTGGACTAAGTGGTTTGTGGTTGTGGATACGGGTAATAGCGTTGCCGATTAGCTCGCTAGCGGTGATGTAGCTGACATTGCTGCTGACCTTTTCCTTAGTGGCAACAGAGTCTGTCACCAGAATTTCCTTGATAGGCGCTGCTTCAAGAATCTCAGTCGCTCCGCCAGCAAAGAGACCGTGGCTGGCTACTGCATAAATTTCTGAGGCACCATTGCGTTCAACAATTTTAGCCGCTTCAGCAAAGGTCTTACCGGTGTTAAGAATATCGTCAATCAAGATGGCTTTTTTACCAGCAACTTCACCGATAATATAACCTTCTTCGCGGTGGGAATCATCTTGAGCATAATCAATAATGGCAATAGGTGCATCCAGATATTCTGCTAGGCTACGGGCCCTTTTAATGCCTGAGTTCTTAGGACTGACGACCACAACATCGGTCCCTTTCAGCCCCATCTTAATATAGCGCTCAGCAAAGAGGGGAACCGTAAAGAGGTTATCAACGGGAATATCAAAGAAGCCTTGGACCTGAACAGCGTGCAAATCGAGGGTCAGGATGCGGTAGGCACCGGCCTTGACCAGCATATTGGCCACTAGCTTAGCAGTGATAGGCTCACGTTGTTGGGCAATGCGATCCTGACGGGCATAGCCGAAGTAGGGCAGGATAACATTGACAGAATTTGCCGAAGCCCGTTTGCAGGCATCAATCATAATCAAGAGTTCCCAAAGATTATCATTGACGGGAAAGCTGGTTGATTGAATGACATAAATATCAAAGCCACGGACACTTTCTTCAATGTTAATCATGATTTCGCCGTCAGAAAACTGCCGAGAAGACAATTTACTGAGCGGAATACCTGCAGCTTTTGAGATTTTTTCTGCGATAGCTGTATTAGAAGTCAGCGAAAATAATTTTGGGGTGCTAGTTTCTACCATGACGGTGTCAGTCTCCTTTGAATAAGCAACAAGCCCAGATGGGCTTCTAGTTAGTAGAGCTTCAAGGCCTTCTGGTCCCATTCTTTCTTTGTCCTGTGGCCTTGAAAATCTTGAAATTTTCCGTCTCTATTGTACCAAAAAAGGCTGATTTTTACAGCCCCTTATCGCTATTTGTTCATCACTCTTTCTGCTTGAGCGTGGAGCAGAAGCGAGCGACCTTACTTTTGGCATACTTAAGTTCAATGTCGTGCTCCACTAAGAAGGCCTCGAAGTCTGCCTTGCCCTTGATGGCATCCTCCACTTCAAGCTCCAGTTCGTAATCAATGCGTCCAGCATAGTTATTCTTGTCGAGGGCCATGAGGCCGATAGGGGTCTCTTTTTCCCGGCGGACGGTTGTTAAGTGCCCCAGATTTCTGAGCTGGTCGCAATCAACTCCCTGCTCATGGATGAGGGCCTTGATGGTACTATCAGGGAAGTGGCAGGACTCAATGATGCTTCTCGCCTCCTGACGGCTTAAGTCAATATTGTGCTCCAGGGTGCCGACCTCCCTTGGAATCTTCAAGGTTAATTCCGCCCCCTTGTCGAAGGTGCGAATTCTCAAGGACAGACGTTTTTTTCGCATGATGAAATCGTCGGTATCAAAGTAGTAATTGGTCTGGGTAACAGCGGGAACATGGGAGAAGAGCGCCTCCATGCGGTTAAATTCCGCCTTATTAAGCATGGATTTGTATTCGATTTCCAAATGATTCATCTTGATTTTCCTTTGCAAGACCTTTATGGTATAATTTTACTTAAACTAATTCTATAAAAATGTGGGCTAATTGACAAGGTTTGGCTGTCAAATTTAGCCCTAAAAACAGGAGTTCGAGAAGATATACGATGGAATGGGAAACCTTTTTAGACCCCTATATTCAAACAGTCGGAGAGCTGAAAATTAAATTTCGTGGCATTCGCAAGCAATACCGCAAGCAAAATCGACATTCCCCTATTGAATTTGTAACGGGGCGAGTCAAGCCAATTGAGAGCATCAAAGAAAAGATGGCCCTGCGTGGGATTAAGCGAGAATTTCTAGCTGAAGATATGCAGGACATTGCCGGGATTCGGATAATGGTTCAGTTTGTTGATGATGTCCAGGAGGTTTTAGAGCTGATTCGTCGGCGTCAAGATATGACCATTGTTCAGGAGCGGGATTATATCAACAATCGCAAGGCCAGCGGTTATCGTTCCTACCATGTGATTATTGAGTATCCAGTGGATACTATTGATGGCCAAAAAACGGTCTTAGCCGAGATTCAGATTCGGACCTTGGCTATGAATTTTTGGGCAACCATTGAACATTCGCTTAATTACAAGTATAAGGGTGATTTTCCCGATGAAATTAAGCAGCGTTTAGAGGTTACCTCAAGAATTGCCCGGGAATTGGATGAAGAAATGCGCAAAATTCGCGATGACATCAAGGAGGCCCAGCTCCTCTTTGACCCCTTAAGTAGAAAACTAAGTGATGGTGTAGGAAATAGTGATGACACAGATGAATTATACCGCTAGACCCAAACAGACTCGGGTGGCTATTATTGCTAACGGCAAGTATCAAAGCAAGCGGGTGGCCTCTAAAATCTTTAGTGCCCTTAAGCATGACCGAAATTTTTACCTCAGCAAGGAAAATCCTGATATTATCATCTCAATCGGAGGTGATGGTATGTTGCTGTCGGCCTTCCATATGTACGAAAAGGCCCTAGATAGGGTTCGTTTTGTGGGCATCCATACCGGTCACTTGGGTTTCTATACCGACTATCGTGATTTTGAGGTGGATACCTTCCTCAAAAATCTTCGAGCGGATCAAGGGGAAAAAATTTCCTACCCACTCTTGCGGATGACGGTTACCATGGCGGATGGTCGAGTGGTAACAGCTCGCGCCCTCAACGAAGCCAGCCTGAGACGCTTGGAGAAGACCATGGTAGCAGATGTCTCCATCAATGGTACCTTTTTGGAGCGTTTTCGTGGCGATGGCATTACCGTTTCAACCCCCACAGGTAGCACGGCTTATAACAAGTCTATCGGTGGTGCGGTCCTCCATCCAACCGTCGAGGCCTTCCAGATGACAGAAATTGCCAGTCTCAACAATCGGGTTTATCGAACCCTAGGGAGCTCGGCCATCATTCCCAAGGGCGAAAAGGTGACCATAGAGCCCAAACGAGTGGGATCCTATTCGGTTTCCTTTGATAACAAATCCTATAATTATCGCAATGTTGCCAAGATGGAATTTTCTCTTGATGATAAGAAGATTAGCTTCCTATCGACACCTCACCATACAGGTTTCTGGGAAAGGGTCAAGGATGCCTTTATCGGCGAGGTAGAAGTGTGAGATTTGAATTTATAGCTGATCGGCCTTGTAAGGTTAAGACCTTTCTCAAGGGCCATGATATTTCAAAAGGACTCTTGGCTAAAGTAAAGTATCAGGGTGGACATATTTGGGTAAATGGTATTGAAGTCAATGCCATTTATTTATTGGCTCCAGGTGACAGAGTTTCAATTGAGATACCAGCCGAAGTTGGGAGCCCTAGTCTCCTGCCCATTCAACACCCTCTAGATATTGTCGCTGAGGATGAGCATTTCTTGGTTATCAATAAACCTGCTGGCTATCCTAGTATTCCCAGCATTCTTCATGATGAGAGTATGGCTAATTTTGTAAAGGCTTACTATGAGGAGCAAACTTATGAGAATCAACAGATTCATATCGTGACCCGGCTGGATAAGGACACCAGCGGACTCATGCTCTTTGCCAAACATGGCTATGCCCACTCCCGTATGGACAAGGCCCTCCAAGCTAAGACGATTGAGAAACGCTACTATGCCTTGGTTTCGGGTCACAAGGACTTGCTAGATGCCGGTGAGATTATTGCCCCCATTGCTAGGGAGGCAGAGAGCATTATCACCCGTCGGGTCCATCCATCGGGCAAGTATGCCCATACTAGCTACCGAGTTTTGAAGCGTTTTGGCCCTGTCAAGCTAGTTGATATAAGGCTTCACACCGGTCGGACCCATCAGATTCGGGTTCATTTTTCCCATATCGGGCAGCCTCTCTTAGGTGATGACCTCTACGGAGGCTCTATGGATTTTGGCATCAAGCGTCAGGCCCTCCATTGTCACTCTCTAAAATTTAGGGATCCCTTTACCGGTCAAGAGCGAGTCCATGAAGCACCCTTGACAGATGATTTTGAAAACGTTATCATGAGCATGCAAAACAATTTAGAAAAGAAGGATTTTTTATGATTAGAGGATTATTCGGAGAATTGAGGAGCAAGATTGCTGGCAAGGGCATCAAGATTGTTTTCCCTGAAGGAAACGATGAGCGAGTTGTCCGTGCAGCTGCGCGTTTGAAATTCGAAGGTTTGGCCGATCCTATTATCTTAGGGGAGGCAGAGGAGATTAAGAGCCTTCTTAGACAATTTGGCTTTGTTGAGCAAAATTACACCATCATCAATCCTGCAACCTATCCAGAATTGGACAAGATGAAGGAGCTCTTCTTAGAGCTGAGAAAGGGTAAGGCCACTGCAGAGGATGCAGACCGACTCCTGCTTGATGTCAATTACTTCGGCGTTATGCTGGTCAAGATGGGCTTGGCAGATGGCATGGTCTCAGGTGCCATTCGTTCAACGGCTGATACAGTAAGACCCGCCCTACAAATTATCAAGACCAAGCCAGGAATTTCACGGACGTCAGGTGTTTTCCTCATGAATCGTGAAAATACCAAGGAGCGTTATATCTTTGCTGACTGTGCCATCAATATTGACCCTAATGCTCAAGAGCTGGCTGAAATTGCTATCAATACAGCTGACACCGCAAAAATTTTCGACCTTGACCCTAAGATTGCCATGTTGAGCTTTTCAACCAAGGGAAGTGCCAAGGCACCCCAAGCCGAAAAGGTTCAAGAAGCGACAAAATTGGCCAGGGAACTGGCTCCTGACTTAGCCCTAGATGGTGAATTGCAGTTTGATGCGGCCTTCGTTCCAGAAACCGCAGCTATCAAGGCGCCAAACAGCGATGTTGCTGGTTATGCCAATGTCTTTATCTTCCCTGACCTCCAATCAGGAAATATTGGCTATAAGATTGCCCAACGCTTGGGTATGTTCGAAGCAGTGGGACCAATCCTCCAAGGCCTTAATAGCCCAGTTAATGACCTATCACGTGGCTCTAGTGCTGAGGACATCTATAAGTTGGCTATTATTACGGCGGCCCAATCCCTAGATAATGCTTAATTGGGCTTGATTAGAGCCCTATATTCTTGAAAGAACTGACTTTCTCCTATGCTGGCTTTTAATTCATAAAGTCAAGACGGACGCGCCATTTGAATTTAGGGAATTAGAAGCAGACCGAATAGAGAAAGTTACCTAGTTTAAGAGTACCTGACCTCAGAGGCGCGGAGGCCAATCGAATAGACTGATTAGCTAGGCTCTTTGTTAAAAGTGTCGTCATATTATTGCAAGGTTGGGTCGGAAATCCCAGCCTTCTTTTGCTAAGAAAGGAGATAAGGATAATGGAAACAGTTATGGTAACAGGAGCTAGCGCTGGTTTTGGTCAAGCCATGGCCCGACTCTTTGTGGAAAAGGGTTATCGCCTTATCGGGACTGGTCGTCGTCTGGATAAGTTGGAAAAATTGGGTCAAGAATTGGGAGAAAATTTCTATCCCCTGCAGATGGATATGACCTCCCAGGAGTCCATTGACACCGCCTTAGCCAGCCTGCCTAGTGACTGGCAAAAGATTGACATTCTGGTTAATAATGCGGGACTAGCTTTGGGGCTGGACAAAGCCTATGAAGCCAATTTCGATGATTGGGCGACCATGATTCAGACCAATATTCTTGGCCTGACCTATCTGACCCGTCAGATTCTACCTCAGATGGTCCAGCGACAGTCAGGCTATATCATTAATATTGGCTCGACAGCGGGGACGGTTCCCTATCCAGGTGCCAATGTTTATGGGGCTAGCAAGGCTTTTGTCAAACAGTTCTCGCTCAACCTAAGGGCAGATTTGGCTGGCACAAAGATTCGCGTCTCCAATGTCGAGCCAGGCCTCTGCCAGGGAACCGAATTTTCCAACGTTCGTTTTAAGGGAGACGATAAGCGAGCTAGCACCCTCTACAAGGGGACCAATGCCATTAGACCCGAGGACATTGCCAATACCGTTCTCTGGTTAGCCCAACAACCCAAACATGTCAACGTCAATCGCATTGAAATCATGCCTACCTCTCAGAGCTTTGGGCCCCAACCAGTTGAACGTGAAGACTGACGGCCTGCTTAACAGCTGGCCAATCAAAGTTATTGATACTCTTCAAGAATCAAAACTATCCATCGTTAACTCACTTTGCCGTATCACTGAAGAAAGCTAGGCTTTCTACATCTCCAACCTCAAAAGGTCTACCAGAACTTTTGAGGTGCCTTCAGTTCATGCGACAGCTCACAAAGTTGGTCGATTTCACCAACTTTGTGAGGTTAGTAAGGCAGCTAGGCAATCGCGATGGAGATTGGATTGCCGTTCGACATCAGTCACTTTAGTGACTTGATGTCATTGCTCCTTGCCTCGGGTCTTTCGATTTTCATTGAGTATTAATGATTGAAGAGAGCGCTATAAGGACTTGAGCGCTTGGAAAACCAAATTTTTTCATCCTCAACTTACTTTGTCGTGCAAAAGAACGGTAAAGTAACTTGCCTTAGCTAGATTGATTTTCATTGGGTATTTGGGCTGAGGGCATTAAATGTAATATGCCTAGGGATGAAAATTTTTTTACCAGAGTTTGTGCTCCTGGGAAGGAACCTCTACAATCAGTCCTCTCGCTTGATAGAAGGACCGGAAGTGGCATCGGACCAAGGTACTAGGGCTTGAGCAGTCTCATCGAGGTAGCTTGCAAGGGGGCCTTTGAAATCTGTGACGGTCTCCATAATACCAATGACTTGTCCCTCTTGATTTAGGGCAGCCTGGTAGGTCTGCATGAGTATTTGGTCGAAAGCCTGACTGGGAACTTGGTAGGATAAGGATTTCCTTGGACTTTTGACGATTTCATCTAGAAGCCAGGGCTCCAGGGCTCTGGCTTCTTGGTCAGGCAGGAGACTGCCATCATTTTGGCCATTACAATAAAGGGGCTTTCCCGTCTCGTCATAAAAGGCAATCTTATAGGGCAAGTGTTTTAGAATATCTTTGATTTTTGTCATGTTTTAATCATAACGATTGCAAGCAAGGATTGCAAGTCTGGCAATTATCATAGGATAGTATCAGTTTTCCAGAGGAAGCGCCTATCATTTTGCGCGATTACCCCTTATAATTGAATTATCAAATGAATCCTTGGAGGAAATAAGTTATGGCAAATAAGGTTATCTTCTTAGATGTAGATGGGACCCTGGTAGATTATGAAAATCATCTACCAGAGTCAGCTGTAAAGGCCATTCGTAAAGCCCGTGATAATGGGCATTTGGTTTACATCTGTACAGGTCGTAGCCATGCCGAAGTCCCAGCTAAGCTGTGGGACATTGGTCTAGATGGCATGATTGGGGGCAATGGCTCCTATGTTGAACATCATGGCCAGGTAGTCATGCATCAGGTGATTTCTGAGGAAGATAGTCGAGCGATTGTGGACTGGCTCCATGAACGTGGACTGGAATTCTACCTAGAAAGCAACAATGGGCTCTTTGCTAGTGAGCATTTTAAGGAAGCGGCTAGACCAACCATGCGGGCCTATGCCCTCACCAAGGGAGCTAAGGAAAAGGAAGTCAAGGACATGGAGCCCGAAGACGGTCTACATGGTCTGGTTTATGGAGGCAACCTCTATCGCAATGACCTCAATAAGGTCAGCTTTATCCTCAAGTCCTACCAGGATCACCTGGATTCCAAGGAGGCCTTTCCTCACCTTAAGGCAGGAACCTGGGGAGGACGTGGGGAAACAGCTCTCTTTGGCGACCTAGGTGTTGCCAATATTGACAAGGCTCACGCCATTGAAGTTCTGCTAGATTATTCAGGCAAAGACAAGGCCGACACTATTGCCTTTGGTGATGCCAAGGTTGATATTCCTATGTTGGACTATTGCCAAGTTGGAGTTGCTATGGGTAATGGTGGCCCAGAAATTCTCGCTATGGCGGATATGATTACCGATGATGTTGAAGAAGACGGTCTCTACAAGGCCTTTGACAAACTGGGCTTGTTAGATTAATCTTGGCTGAGATAGGCTTGCTTGCAGGCTTATCTTTTTTGCTACAAAGCTAATTACCTAGCCGAGGGAAATTCTTGCCCCCTTTTTGGCAAGTTTTCCTTGGTTGTAGGTAAGAACTTAGACAAGGATAACTATCCCTCGGACCGACTCTCCACAGGCCCCGTTTTCAGTCCAAATCTATAAGGCGCTATAAGGATTAACTATTTTACAAGTCTCTTTAATAGTGATAAGCTGGCTGTGAATTTAAGGAGGTGGGCTTATGGCTCGAAAAGTCGGAATTATCGGACTGGGAAATGTCGGAAGTACCTTGGCTGGAAACCTTGTGCGCTCCGGTCTAGTTGATGAATTGGTTCTTCTGGATAAAAGGGAAAAGAAGGTTTTGGCAGATAAGTTAGACCTTGAGGACAGTCTGGCAACCAGTCCTCATTATGTGAAAATCCTTGCTAACGATGATCGTCTGTTGGATGATGCAGATATCCTAGTGGTGGCCGTTGGCGACATCAAGGCCTATTTTGGAGACAACCCTGACCGCTGGGTGGAACTCTCTATCAATATTGAAAATGCTAAGGAAATTGCGGGGCGCCTGAAAGCGACCAAGTTTTCTGGGGTCATTGTCGTCGTTTCCAACCCCTGCGATGCGGTGACAACCGTCCTCCAGCGAGAGCTCCATTATCCCCAAGAAAAAATCATGGGGACTGGCACCCTCCTAGATACAAGTCGACTGAAAAATCAAATAGCCAAGGCTAGTGGTCTGGCTCCTCAATCCATTCAGGGCTATGTCCTAGGTGAGCATGGCGACAGTCAATTCACGGCTTGGTCAACAGTTAATCTTGACCAACTGGGACAACTGGATAAGGAAGGGATTGAAGCAGCGGTAAGACGAGGTGGTCAAGAGGTCTTCAATGGCAAACGCTATACCAATTTTGCCATTGCCAGCTCCACCCATTTGCTTGTGGAAGCTATCTTGACAGACAGCCACCAAGTCCTGCCTGTCTCGAATTATGACCAGGATAGTGACCTCTATCTCAGTTACCCAGCCCTCATCGGTCGCCAAGGAGTACTGGCCAGAGTCCCCCTAGAACTGACGAAGGAAGAAGCGCAAAAGTTGGAAGCTTCTGCCAAGGCTATCAAGGAAAAGGCCTTTGGTTAAAGCTAGGGTCAACAAATCAAACCTAGCCAGCTCCATGTGTAGATAGCCTTTCTTGGAGACTGAAATGTTAACTTCACTTAAGCGTAAATCTGGCTGTGCCATTCTTGATGAGGGGATGGCGCAACTAGGATTACTTGTCCCATAAGCAAAAAACCAGCTCGCCCATTAGGGGCGGGCTGGTTGCTATATGTGGTTACCAAGCTATGGTATTTAGGAGGTCGTCGGCAGTAGTGGTTGGTAGGATTCTCACGCGGTTGAGGGCGTAGAAGCCATTGTCAGCACTGGCAAGGCCTTCGTTTGTTGTCAGCGCCATCTTATAGCCAGCTTGTTCAGCCAGAGATTTGCTGCTGTCGTTGTAACGTCCTGATGGGTAGGCTAGGGCAATGGTGTCCTGCTTAAGTAGGCCGTCTAACCAGGACTTGGACTCGCCAATTTCATTGGTTTGACTATCGTCGGATTGGGTGGATAAGTCTGGATGGTTGACGGTGTGACTCTGGAAGGACATGCCCTCTTTTTCCAACTCCTTGATTTTATCCGAAGTTAGGAAACCATCCTTGTCGGCGTAGCTGGTGATGATATTGTTGGTTCCAACAGCCCCATATTTTTTCATAATAGTGGCAGCATTGACAAAATCAGCATCGCCATCGTCAAAGGTCAGCCAGACAATCTTTTTATTGCCGTTAGGCAGGACATTTTCTGACAGGACCTTATAGGCTTCCTCAGGTGTCAAGAAGTAGTAGCCCTCATCCTTAAGCGCCTTGATATGACTCTCAAAAGTATCGGGACTAACAATCAGGTTAGCGCTATCAGATTCTGAAGGATCCATGACATGGATAGCATGGTACATGAGAATAGGAACCTTGACAGCCTCATCCTGTTTTTCCCAAGAAACCTTGGTTTTTTGCTTGGACTTGCTGGCCTGGCCTTGATTGGCTTTTTTTGCGGTCTGGCTAGCTTGGTCTCTTTTTAGTAATTGACTGGGTTTAAAGCTCTGGTTCTTAAGCATAAAGGCCAAGGCTCCGACAATGAAGACTAAACCTATAATAGCGAGGAGATTTCTAATAGTGTGGGGCCGACGGGGCCCTTGTTTTCTAGTTGTCATAGCTTTCTTCCTTCCTCTTATACAATCTTTGATGGTGATCAATCCGCTCTAAAGCAAAAGTATGGGTGTCGTAGTTATCAAAGTCCGCATTTCCCTGGTCATCAAAGTGGGCTTCTTCAAAGAAAAGCTTTTCGTAGGCAGGAACTGTCAATTTTTGCCTTTGGTCTAACTGGGCTTGTCGGTTGCTATCTAACATTTTTTCAAAGCCAGCAACCAATTGGCCACTAAAGATTTCTGCAACCGCTCCTGAGCCGTAGCTAAAGAAGGCAATTTTCTGGCCAGCCTTCAAACTATGACTATTTTCTAAGAGTGATAAGAAACCTAGGTAGAGGGAGCCTGTATAAATATTGCCGATTTGCCGACTATAGCTGATAGAGGCTTGAAAATTAGCCTTTAATTCTTCAACCTTTTCTTCAGAAAGCGACTTGTCTAATAGCTTATTGAGCCCCTTGTTGGCCAATTTAGGGTAGGGAATGTGAAAGCAGAAGGCTGCGAAATCCTGAAGTTGGGCCTGATTTCGTTTTTGAAATTCAGCCCAGGTCGTTTTCAGGCAATCGAGGTACTGCTTGGTTGAAAACATACCTTGAACGAAGGGCGTGCTGGAGTAGTTTGGTCGCCAGAAATCCATAACATCACGGGTTTGAGCGACGTTGTCATCATTGAAAGCTAAAATTCTCGGTTGACTGGTAACCAGCATAGCAAGGGCTCCAGAACCTTGGGTCGGTTCACCAGAACTTCCAATACCATACTTGGCAATATCACTAGCAATCACCAGCACCTTGGAATCAGGTTTGCTAGCCACATGGAGCTTAGCATAGTTGAGGGCAGCCGTCGCACTATAGCAGGCCTCCTTCATTTCGAGACTGCGGGCAAAGGGCTGGATTCCTAGCAATCCATGGATAAATACAGCCGCCGCCTTGCTCTGGTCGATGCTGGATTCAGTAGCGACAATGACCATATCAATCCTAGCCCTGTCAGCTTCGGTTAAAATCTGTTCAGCAGCAGCTGCCCCTAGGGTGACAATATCTTCCGTAATGGGGGCAATGCTGAGACTGTCTAGCATCAAGCCGACTGAGTACTTATTAGGATCGGTGTCGCGAGCCAGAGCTAAGTCTGCCATATCCAGTCGATATTTAGCAGTAGCCAAGCCAATCTTGTCAATACCAATAGACATAAGCATCCCTTCTATAGTAACGATTTATACTCTTCAAAAATCAAAACTATCCCACGGATAAAGTCACTCTATGGTTTCTCATTAGAGTGACTACGAAAACTACGATTGTAGTTTTCTATATCCCTGACTAATTTCATAAAAACTGTATCATTGACAGTCTTTACTCCATGTCGCATCGTTAACTCACCTTGCCGTACTTACTGAGGAAAGCGAAGCTTTCTGCACCTCCAACCTCAAAAGGTCTCCCAGACATTTTGAGCTACCTTCAGTCCGTGCGACGCCTCACAAAGTTGGTCGATTTCACCAACTTTGTGAGGTTAGTAAGGGAGCTAGGCAATCGCTATGGAGATTGCCGTTTGACATCAGTCACTTTAGTGACTTGATGTCATTGCTCCTTGCCTCGGCTATTTTTGATTTTTATTGAGTATTATTTATTACTATTGTAACATAAATGTCATGGAAGAATTGGTCAAAAAACACCTGAAAGCCTGAACCGGCTGAAAAATCGGCCTCTAGTCCGATTCCAGAGAGCCAAGTCCTGACTAGAGAAAACCAGAATAATAAAGGCACCCAAAGACCAGAGACCCACAAAACTTGCGAAATCAGACTTATACATTTAATGTTTGCTAGATTGTCTGAACTGGTAATTTTCAGGATTTTCGTCTACAATAAAAACCAGAAATTAAGAGCAGAGGACAACTCATGACTAAAGCAGATAAAATTTTTAAAGCTAATATTGAAACAATCCTGACTCAAGGGGTCATGTCTGAACAGGCTCGACCCAAGTATAAGAATGGCCAAACAGCCAATTCCAAGTACATTACAGGCTCTTTTGCCCAATATGACCTTTCCAAGGGGGAGTTTCCCATTACGACCCTAAGACCCATTCCCATTAAGTCGGCCATCAAGGAGATTTTTTGGATCTATCAGGACCAAAGTAATGACCTGGATCTCCTTAATGAAAAGTATCAGGTTAAGTACTGGAATGACTGGGAGGTGGGTGACACAGGTACCATCGGTCAGAGATACGGAGCTGTCGTAAAGAAGCACGACATCATCAATAAAATACTCAAGCAATTAGCGGAAAATCCCTGGAATCGCCGCAATGTTATTTCGCTCTGGGACTACGAGGCTTTTGAAGAAAGTGAGGGCCTCCTTCCCTGTGCCTTCCAGACCATGTTTGATGTCCGTCGGGTAGATGGGGACATTTACTTGGATGCCACCCTGACCCAGCGCTCCAATGATATGCTGGTCGCCCACCATATCAACGCCATGCAGTATGTTGCCCTCCAAATGATGATTGCTAAGCACTTTGGCTGGAAGGTTGGCAAGTTTTTCTACTTTGTCAATAACCTTCATATCTATGATAATCAATTTGACCAGGCTCAGGAGTTGCTCAATCGAACCCCTGCGGACAAGGAGCCTCGTTTGATTCTCAATGTTCCTGACGGTACCAATTTCTTTGACATCAAGCCGGAAGATTTCCAACTGCTGGACTATGAGCCAGTCAAGCCCCAGCTAAAATTTGACCTAGCGATTTAAGGCCAGAGACAGGTAGTTAGAAGAGGCACTACCATATTCGCAAGAGCCAATTGGCAAGATTGAGGCTACTCATTTAAATTTGCCTAATGCCTAATACTCAACGAAAAACGAAAGACCTGAGGTATGGAGCAAGGATATCAAGTCACTAAAGTGACCGATGCCGAACTGCAATCGCCATAGCGATTGCCTAGCTCCCTTACTAACCTCACAAAGTTGGTGAAATCGACCAATTTTGCTCCGCATCGCACGACTGTCTAAAGTGATAAACTGACTGTGTCGTTTTTCCTATCAAATAACCCAGTCCTTTCCAAGAAATATTTGCTGATTCGAATCTGTGCGAACGTTCGTCCTTTCATCGAAAAGGATAGCAATGTTCGTCTTTTTTGGTCTGAAATCAAATAAATCCGAAAATTCTTGACAGAATTTCAAATAATTTTAGAATAAAAACAAGATTTCTAAGGAGGTTGATATGATGTTGAAAAAATTGACTTAATCTGGGATCATTTGAAATGGATTGGTCAATTTGCTAGGAAACTAGGTTTCTTAGGTATTTTAGGGGGGCCTAATCAAGGACTTATTCGCTGATAGGAGTAAGAAGCAGTGGTTCTATCTCCTTGCCCTTTGTTTTCCAACCCTAGTTTTAGAATTTATGGGAGGAACTAGGGTTGGTCTTGGTTTCTTGTCGGCCCTGACTGGCATTCTCTGCGTTATCCTAGTAGCAGAGGGACGAATTTCCAATTACTTCATCGGTTTCATTCATGAGCTGACCTATCTGGCCCTTAGTTTCCAGAACCTCTACTACGGGGAGGGCCTGACGACGATTTTCTTCACAGTCATGCAATTCGTTGGCGCTTATTACTGGCTGGTTGACCGTCGTTATGGTAAGGAGAAAAAGTCTGATGTCAAGGACATTAAGGCCAAGAGATTGACCTGGCTAGGTTGGATCAAATCTCTGGCAGTCAATCTAGTCGTCTGGCTCTTGCTCGGTTTTATTTAACAGTCGATTGGTTCAGCCAGACCCTTCTGGGATAGTTCCACCGATGGGACCAATTGGACGGGACAATTTCTCCAAACTGGGATGTATAGAGAACAATGGATTTTCTGGATTGCGACCAATGTTTTGTCTATCTGTCTCTGGTGGGGAGCAGAAACTCATGTCATGCTCATGTATTTGATTTACATGATTAATAGTATCGTCGGTTGGATAAAGTGGGAGAAGGACTTAAAGGCTTCTTAGAAAGGGGCCTTTTCTGGCAATGTGTTTGAATTTTTTCAAATGCATTTTTTCTTAATTTCTGCTAGAATGAAAACAGTATGGACAAAGTTTTTAAGGCAAAAAAAATCCTTGCCATCTGGGCACAGGACCAGGCAGGATTAATTGGGGCCAATCAAACCATGCCCTGGCATTTACCGGCTGAATTAGCCCACTTCAAGCAAACGACCATGGGGCAGGCTATCCTCATGGGACGCAAGACCTTTGATGGTATGGGAAGAAGGATTTTACTGGGTCGCCAAATTCTCATTCTGACCCGAGACAAAAGCTACCAGGTAGAAGGGGTTAAAACTGTTTCTAGTCGTCAGGAAGTTTTGGACTGGTTTGAACAGCAGGACAAAGATCTCTATATCGCTGGTGGAGCAGGGGTCTATCGGACCTTCTTAGATGATTATACAGGTCTGGTCAAGACGACTATCCAGACCCGTTTTGAGGGGGATACCTATTTTCCAGAGATGGATATGGCTCCCTACCAACTGGTCTCCCAAGAAAATCATGGCAAGGATGAGAAAAATCCTTATGATTTCACCATTGCCACCTATCAAAAAAATAAGGAATAAGGAATTTACTATTCATGCAAAGAAGTATTTTTGGGGTATTTACGGCACTTTTGGCCATCATCTGTGTGCTCTGTGCCCTCCCTGCCTTTCGCAAAAATCGTTACGGCTTAGGGACGCTATTTCTCCTCAACGCTTTGACAAATCTTGTAAACACCATCCATGCCTTCTATGGCACACTCTTTTAAATCGAGGAAGTTCAGATTACTATGGCAGACAATCAAACAACAAAAGACTCTATGGTTTATTGCTCATTTTGCGGTAAAAACCAGACAGAGGTTCGAAAGATAATCGCTGGGAACGGCGTTTTTATCTGTAATGAATGCGTAGCCCTCTCCCAAGAAATCATCAAGGAAGAGCTGGCCGAAGAGGTCCTAGCGGATTTGGCAGAAGTACCAAAACCCAAGGAACTCCTGCAAATTTTAGATGACTATGTTATCGGTCAAGATCGGGCAAAAAGGGCTCTGGCGGTTGCTGTTTATAATCACTATAAACGGATTAGCTTTGTTGAGAGCGCTCAGGACGAGGATGTGGATTTACAGAAATCTAATATCCTCATGATTGGCCCAACAGGTTCAGGCAAGACCTTCCTAGCTCAGACACTTGCAAAGAGTCTTAATGTTCCCTTTGCGATTGCGGATGCGACTGCTCTGACTGAAGCTGGTTATGTCGGTGAAGATGTGGAAAATATCCTCCTCAAGCTCATTCAGGCTGCCGACTTTAACATAGAGCGGGCCGAACGAGGCATCATCTATGTCGATGAAATTGATAAGATTGCCAAAAAGGGAGAAAATGTCTCCATCACCCGAGATGTCTCTGGTGAAGGGGTGCAACAGGCCCTGCTGAAAATCATCGAAGGAACGGTTGCCAGCGTTCCTCCTCAAGGAGGTCGCAAGCACCCTAACCAAGAGATGATTCAGATTGACACCAAGAATATTCTCTTTATCGTTGGTGGTGCCTTTGACGGTATTGAAGACATTGTCAAGCAACGTCTGGGTGAAAAGGTGATCGGTTTTGGTCAAAACAATAAGTCCATTGACGACGATGCTTCCTATATGCAACAAATTATCTCAGAAGATATTCAAAAATTTGGCCTTATTCCTGAATTTATCGGACGCTTACCTGTCTTAGCTGCTCTTGAGCAACTGACGGTTGAGGACTTAGTTCGCATTTTGACGGAGCCTAAGAACGCCCTGGTTAAGCAGTATAAGACTCTGCTTTCCTATGACGGGGTTGACCTAGAGTTTGACCAAGAAGCCTTGGAAGCTATTGCACAAAAAGCTATTGAACGCAAGACCGGCGCTAGAGGACTTCGCTCCATCATTGAAGAAACCATGATGGATATCATGTTTGAAGTACCTAGCCAAGAAGACGTGACCAGTGTTGAAGTCACCAAGGCAGCGGTAGAAGGGACCGATAAACCCATTCTGAAAACGGCCTAGGAAGAAATCATGACCCAAGAAGAAGTTTTAAATACCCATAATGCCTCAATTCTTTTGAGTGCAGCCAATAAATCCCATTACCCCCAAGATGACCTACCAGAAGTAGCCCTGGCAGGTCGTTCTAATGTCGGTAAGTCTAGCTTTATCAATACCCTGCTCAATCGAAAGAAATTGGCTAGGACCTCCAGTAAACCTGGTAAGACTCAGCTTCTCAATTTTTACAATATTGACGATAAGTTGCGCTTCGTAGATGTGCCTGGTTATGGCTATGCCAAGGTTTCCAAGACCGAGCGAGCCAAGTGGGGCAAGATGATTGAGGAATACCTAGTGACTCGGGATAATTTGCGGGTGGTGGTTAGCCTGGTTGACCTGCGCCATGAACCGACAGCCGACGATGTTCAAATGTATGACTTTCTCAAGTATTACGGGATTCCTGTCATTATCGTGGCTACCAAGGCCGACAAGGTTCCTCGAGGCAAATGGAACAAGCAGGAGTCCCTGATAAAGAAAAAGCTCAACTTTGACAAGCAAGATAGCTTTATCGTCTTTTCATCGGAGACCAAGGAAGGCTATGACTTGGCCTGGGACACCATTTTAGAAAAATTATAAATGCTATACCAGAGGCTGGTTTCCTAGGTCCGCTTCTGATAGAGTCATTACGATGGAGTCTAATCACGCTAATTACTAGAAATTTTTACTTGCAAACCTAGCACACTATGTTACAATGATAATAGAAAAAGGGTCTTGTTAGAGCAAGACCCAGTGTAAAGCCGTTAGACGGTGGTTACATTATAGTTAATTTAAGAATAACCGTCATGCCCCCAAAGCGATGACGGTTATTTTTTGCTGTCATTTTTGAAGATTTGGTAACAAAGACTAATTAGGGCTATGGTAAACATAGCAAAACCTAAAATCGTCTCTACCACTTCAAAAGCAGTCAAAGAGTTACCTCCCTTCTGTTGGAGTTTGATGAGTACCGCATAGGCATCACCTCACTTTCAGAAAAAGGATTGTAACCACCGTCTTCACTTCTTTACTACTTAATTATAATACAAAGTTAGTATGATTACTAATAATCAAGGCTTTTTTGCTAGTTTATTGCTAGAAAACCTCAACAATAAATAAACATAAAATAAATTATGTAAACCGACATAAATTCTTTCAAGTTCATTCCAATTTACTCCGACCAATCAATATTTTATAAGTCCTCATAAAAAATAACTATGTTAGGACTTCCTCTTATTCGTGTTATCATAGAAGGTAATCAATACTTTGGAGGATTTATGCAAAATCATAATTTTAAAGACCAAGGGAAGTTTCAACGCAAGATGACCAGCCGTCACCTCTTTATGCTTTCCTTGGGTGGCGTTATTGGGACTGGGCTTTTCTTGAGTTCTGGTTATACTATTGCCCAAGCAGGTCCCTTAGGGGCTGTCCTGTCCTACTTGGTAGGAGCTGTTGTTGTTTATCTGGTCATGCTTTCATTAGGAGAGTTGGCTGTGGCCATGCCAGTGACGGGTTCCTTTCACACCTATGCGACTAAATTTATTAGTCCAGGTACGGGCTTCACGGTTGCCTGGCTCTATTGGATTTGCTGGACAGTAGCCCTAGGAACTGAATTTCTGGCGGCCGGTATGCTGGTCGAGCGTTGGATTGCTATTCCGGCTTGGATTTCTGCGGCCTTCTTCGCCTTGGTGGTCTTTGTCATCAATGCTCTGTCAGTTCGTTCCTTTGCAGAAACAGAATCCTTCTTTTCTAGCATTAAGGTACTAGCCATCGTTGTCTTTATCGTCTTAGGCTTGGGAGCCATGTTTGGCCTAGTCAGCTTCAATGGCCATCATGAACCTGTTCTTTTTAAAAATCTGACCGCTCAAGGGGCCTTTCCTAAAGGTTTCATTGCTGTGATTTCAGTCATGCTCAATGTGAACTATGCCTTCTCTGGGACTGAATTGATTGGGATAGCAGCAGGGGAGACGGATAACCCTAAAGTGGCTGTTCCTAGAGCCATCAAGACTACCATCGGTCGCTTGGTTATCTTCTTTGTCCTGACTATTCTGGTCCTAGCCTCTCTACTTCCCATGAAAGAAGCAGGCGTGACGGATGCTCCCTTTGTTCTAGTCTTTGATAAGATGGGCATTCCTTATGCTGGCGACATTATGAATTTCGTCATCTTGACCGCCATTTTGTCGGCGGGAAATTCGGGTCTCTACGCTTCCAGCCGTATGCTCTGGTCCCTGGCCAATGAAGGTATGCTGGATAAACGGGTCGTCAAAATCAATAAGCACGGTGTTCCCATGCGGGCCATGCTTTTGTCCATGATAGGAGCCGGCTTGTCCCTCTTTGCTGGTTTTTATCCAAAATCGACGGTTTATCTGGCCTTGGTTTCTATTGCAGGTTTTGCGGTAGTAGCCGTCTGGTTGTCCATTCCTATTTCACAAATTAACTTCCGTAAGATTTGGCTCAAGGACCATAAGGAAAGCGACTTGGATTACAAGACCCCCTTCAATCCTGTCTTGCCTTATATCACCATTATTCTCTTGGTAATTTCCATTGTTGGTATTGCCTGGGATAAGGACCAACGGGCCGGTCTCTATTTTGGTCTACCTTTTGTAGCCGTTTGTTATCTTTATCATTATTGGCGTTATAAGAAGTTTTAAGGGCCAGCGACATTTTTAGGAGGAATTATTATGGGAAGATTTAAAGATTTATTAGCCAGTCAAGACTACTTGATTTTACACGGGGCTTTGGGAACTGAGCTGGAGTACCGTGGCTATGATGTTTCTGGCAAGCTCTGGTCAGCCAAGTATCTTTTGGAAGACCCCAAGGCTATTCAGGATATTCACGAAACCTATCTAAGAGCAGGTAGTGATATTGTCACAACGGCTTCCTATCAGGCTACTCTACCAGGTCTTGAAAGCTATGGATTGACTGAAGCACAAGCTAAGAAAATTATCGCTTCAACGGTGGACATTGCTAAGTCCGCTCGTGACCAGGTTTGGTCAAGCTTATCTGAGATAGAAAAGGAAAGTCGTCCCTACCCTTTAATTTCTGGAGATGTTGGCCCCTATGCTGCCTATTTGGCTGACGGTTCAGAATATACAGGCGACTACGGCGCCATCACTAAGCAGGAACTCAAGGATTTTCATCGCCCCCGCCTTGCCATCTTGAAAGAGCAAGGAGTGGACTTATTGGCTCTAGAAACCATGCCCAATTTCCTAGAGGCTCAGGCTCTGGTGGAACTGTTGTCTGAGGACTTTCCGCAAGTAGAAGCCTATATCAGCTTCACTTCTCAAGATGGTCAATCCATTTCCGATGGTACAGCCCTATCAGAAGTCGCTAAATTGGTGGAGGCTAGCTCACAAATCTTGGCGGTCGGTCTCAATTGTAGCTCGCCCAAGGTTTATCCAGATTTTTTGCACCAGTTGCGTCAGTACACGGCTAAGCCCTTAGTGACCTATCCAAATTCTGGTGAGGTCTATGATGGGGCAACCCAAACCTGGACCAAGGACCCCGACCATTCCCACAGTCTTTTGGAAAATACCCTAACCTGGCAAAAGTTGGGAGCTAAGGTGGTTGGCGGGTGTTGCCGGACTCGACCTAGCGACATCCAAGTTTTGGCTCAGGGACTTAAATAGCTCGCTACCTGAGAGAGATTCAAGTTAGCCTGTCCAAATTTTTGAAAGTGGACACAGGGTCGCTTTTTTTGATGAATTTAAATAAAAGGCTTGACAGTCCAAGGTCTGGTGTGTTAACCTAATAAAGGTTTGAAAAACCGACCTAAGACAGCAGGGGAGCTTGACTCGTAAACATCCTGCCGAGGCACAAAAACGTAAAATCTTGGTCTGCCTGTCAGGCTAGTTCATAAACGTATTTGTACTTTCGTGTCTAGGTTTGGATGCGATTTTTTTCGTTTCCAGACAAAATAAAAACGGAGGTAAAACTTAATGAGTGAAGCTGTTATTGCTAAAAAAGCTGAATTGGTTGATGCAGTTGCTGAAAAAATGAAAGCTGCTGTATCTCTCGTTGTCGTTGACTCACGTGGTTTGACAGTTGAGCAAGATACCAATCTTCGTCGTTCACTTCGTGAAGCTGGCGTTGAATTGAAAGTTATCAAAAACTCAATCTTGTCACGTGCTGCTGAAAAAGCAGGTCTTGACGACATGAAAGATCTCTTTGTTGGACCATCTGCTGTAGCCTTCTCAAACGAAGACGTAGTGGCCCCAGCAAAAATCATCAACGATTTTGCTAAAGAAGCTGAAGCGCTTGAAATTAAAGGTGGTGCCGTTGAAGGTGCTGTTTCTTCAGTCGAAGAAATCAAGGCTCTTGCTGCTCTGCCAAATCGCGAAGGTATGCTTTCTATGCTGCTTTCAGTGCTTCAAGCACCTGTACGCAACGTTGCTTACGCTGTCAAGGCTGTTTCCGACAGCAAAGACGAAGTGGCTTAAGTCTAAGTCAACTTTATCCAGTAGCCTAGGGCTACAAAAGATTTAAACAAAAAATATTTGGAGGAAATGACAATGGCATTGAACATTGAAAACATTATTGCTGAAATTAAAGAAGCTTCAATCCTTGAATTGAACGACCTTGTAAAAGCTATCGAAGAAGAATTTGGTGTAACTGCAGCTGCTCCTGTAGCTGCTGCTGGTGCTGCAGGTGGTGCAGACGCTGGTGCTGCTAAAGACTCATTCGACGTAGAATTGACTGCTGGTGGCGACAAGAAAGTTGCTGTTATCAAAGTTGTTCGTGAAATCACAGGCGAAGGTCTTAAAGAAGCTAAAGGTCTTGTTGATAACGCACCATCTGTTCTTAAAGAAGGTGTTGCAGCTGCTGAAGCTGAAGAACTTAAAGCTAAACTTGAAGAAGCTGGAGCTAGCGTAACTCTTAAATAATCGGGTGACGCTTTCAGCTGAAGAACCTACCTTTGGGTGGGTTTTTTTGATTTTGAAAATCGCTGAAATATTTTCATTCCCCACCAAACCCCACTAAGATTTGAGCTTGGTGGAGTTTTTGGCTTCCGAAAACCACTAGCAATTGTAGTGACCCCAAAAAGTTGGACATAATAGTTTAAGTAAAGGATTGCGTTCTGTATTGCACGGAACTCAGTCCTTTTAGTTTTAATTTGATGCGTTATTGTTGTAATAATCAATATAGTCTGAGATAGCGAGCTTAAATGCCTCAATGGATGAAAACTCCTTTTCAAAACCATAGAACATTTCGGATTTTAAACTCCAAAGAAGGATTCCATTATAACTGTTACCCTTACGGGACGTGGGTGGTACTTTTTAAGTAATTCTTGTAATTAATCCTTCAATAAAGTATAATAAATATAAAAAAACACACTTAACATACTTTCGAGGAATAAAATGAGAAGCAAAAGAGACAATAAATTACATGCATGGACAGCAAGGGTTGGTTCTAAAGGACAAATTGTAATTCCCAAGCAAGCAAGAGAAATTTTTTCAATAGAACCCGGGGATAATATAATTATCTTAGGGGATGAAAGAAGAGGGTTGGTGATTATGAACGGTGAGTCTGCAACAAAGATACTTATGAGTATAGAAGAAGATTTAGAAGATAAGGAGTAAAATTATGAAAATAATTGCCGTGATTGTTATAATCCTTTTAGCGGCAGTAATATTTTTTGTCGTTAGAAATATCAATTATGATTATTCAGGAGAAAAATTTCTAAAAAACCAAGCGCCAAAGCTTGGAATTATAGAAAAACAATTTCGATTAGATGATGGGAACGTAATAAATTATGCAGAAGGACCTGAAAATGGTCCTACTATCATATTATTACATGGACAGATGGTAGATTGGAAAGACTATCGTTCAGTTTTACCTCAACTTATAAAAAGTTTCCATGTGATTGCTATTGATTACTATGGACATGGTAAATCAAGTAAAAATCCAGATTTATATAATATTGAGCGAATAGGAACCGATATAGCTTTGTTGATAAAAGAAAGGATTGGTTCAAATATAATAATTGCTGGACATTCCTCAGGAGCTTTAATTGCTGCATATATCGCAGCAGAATTTCCAGAGAATATCAAGGCTTTAATTCTTGAAGACGGACCATTCTTTTCTACAGAAAAGGGACGAGCAGAAACCACATTTTCTTATATGGATTTCAAAAATATACATGACTATTTTAATGAAAAACAAAGTATTAGTTATTTTGAATATAGCCTAAATAGACATCCTATGCGGATATTTTTCAACAAAGATGGGAATGATAATTGGTCTAAAATTGTAGCGAAACCTGCTTTGAAAATGTTTAGAAAAGATCCTTCAAAAAGTCCGGTAGTGTGGTATTATCCTCCAGAGCTGGGTGTGAACAGATTACTTATGCTTGCGTCTAATATTCAAGACAAAACAGGGAATTATGACCTTAGGTTTGGGGACACTTTTTTTACTTTTCAATTCTTTAATGGTGTTCATCAAGAAGAGATGTTAAAAAAGATTAAAGTGCCAACGTGTATTTTACATGTGGCGCCGCCAAAAGAAGCGGCACCTTCTTATTATAATGACGAAGGAATTTTAATCTCTGCAATGGATGAAATTGATGCTAGAAGGGTTAATAATTTAATTGACGGAAGCATCTTAGTGGAAGGCTTTGAGTCAATGCATGATATCCATGTAGATAAACCTAAGGAGTACATTCATACAATAGTTGATTTTTTGAAAACATTAGAAAAGTAATATAGTGATGGAATTGCTAACATACCACAGGGATAGGAAATAGTTTGTTATTTGAAAGTCTTATCAATAGTAATGACTTCACATGTGGTTCGGGAGATTTTCTAGTTTCTATCTTGAATGAAATTTAAAGCTTACTACCTTTCCAAATATTGATATGACTTCAATGATGATAAGTACAGATACGAACCTACCTTCGGGTAGGTTTTTTATGTTCAATTTTTCCTGAATACATAAATTAAGAAAAGATTTTTATAAAATAAATGATACTGAACATAAAAATTTAAAGGATGGAGCCTCTTATGGTAGCTATCGGATTTCCATTGCTTGCCAGTTAGAGAATATAAAAAGATACAATTCCCCAGCGACCCGATAACGTCTAAAATCTGTCAACTATGTGCATAAGAGTCTATTTTCGAGGAGCCTTATTCAATATTGGTTATAATAATGATGGTTGTTTACGATAAGAGAAACAGTTCCATGCTAATAATCAACCTTTGGCATAGGTTCGAAAATTTTATCATAGTCTGGGGAATCCCTTACAAAAATTTAGCTATTATGTTTAAATAGAGTTAGAAATATTTATCTTTAAACTTGGCTATTGAAGGAGGTTCTCAATGTCCTTATCAGAACTCGAAAAATTGGAAGCTGGGCTTCCTTATGATTTTACTGACCCTGAGGTTGATGGGCGGAAATTGCAGGCGGTTCTGGGTTGCCAGAAGTTAAACGCTATTAGTGTGCTGGAGACGGAACAAAGACAGGAAGTTATCCGTCAGCTCTTTGGCTCTGTGGGAGAAATCCCAATGTTTTGCCAGTCTTTAATTGTGACTATGGCAAGAACATCCATGTTGGCCATGATTTTCTCATCAACTATAACGGGATTATCCTGGACATCGCTCCCGTCCATATCGGTGACCATGTCATGACTGGTCCTAATACCTTGATTACCACGGTTGGCCATCCCATCACGCCCAAGGGTCGCCGGGAACATCTGGGTCACGCTCAGCCTGTCACCATTGGCGATGATGTCTGGATTGGTGGCAATGTGACCATCTTACCTGGGGTGACCATTGGCTCCAATGGCGTGGTGGCTGCAGGAGCGGTTGTGACTAAGGATGTGCTTGATAATTCCGTCGTTGGGGGCGTGCCAGCCAAGGTCATCAAGGCCATCGAAAATGATTTAGACTAGGCTAGTTAGGTAGAGCAGAACGGCCCCCAGTAAGCATAGTAGAAGATTTCCCAAGCTTCTTAGGCCTTGGGATTTTTTCTTGCCCTCACAAGACAGAAAAGAGGCTTTTAATACTCAATGAAAATCGAAAATAGCCGAGGTAAGGAGCAAGGACATCAAGTCATCAAAGTGACTGATGTCGAACGGCAATCTCTATAGCGATTGTCTAGCTCCCTTACTAACCTCACAAAGTTGGTGAAATCGACCAACTTTGCTCCGCATCGCACGAACTGAAGACAGCTCAAAAGGTCTGGGAGACCTTTTGAGGTTGAAAATAGGGGAAACTTCGGTTTCCTCAGTAAGTACGGCAAGGTGAGTTAACGATGCGACACGAGGTATAAGCTGTCGTTGCCACAGTTTATACAGAGTTAGCCAGGGATATAGAAAACTACAATCGTAGTTTTCGTAGTAACTCTAATGAAAAACTATAGAGTGACTTTATCCGTGGGAAAATTTTGATTTTCGAAGAGTATAAATCTGATAAGTTCCTGACATTTCTAGTTAACACTATTGAAATGATAGCAGGGAAATGGTAAAATTAACGTGTTTGTTACGTATTTAAAGTTATTTGGGAGAGTAATAAAAATACAGTCTTCGCTAAACGTAAACGGAAGAGTAGAATTTAGATGGGAAATATTGCTGTGTTAATGAGCAGAAACTATAAACACAAGACTAAAACTAGTATTTATGAATCAATTATCAAGCCTCTCTTAGATATTCTAATCGGTCTGGTTGGGGCCGTTGTTTTTTTTTCTACCTCTGAGTATTATTATCTCACTCTTTTATCTGTTCGGAAAAGACAGGGGCCCGATTATTTTTCGGCAGGAAAGGATGGGGCGAGATGGTAAACCTTTTAAAATTATGAAGTTTCGTTCCATGGTGGTTAACGCTGAGGCAGTTTTGCAGGAAAATCAGGAGCTCTACCAGACCTATATTGATAATGGCTATAAGTTTCCTGAAGGAGAAGATCCTCGTTTAACTAGGATTGGAGCTTTTATTCGCAAAACCAGTTTGGATGAGTTTCCCCAATTTCTCAATATTCTTAAAGGAGATATGAGTTTTATCGGACCTCGGCCGATTTTGGCAGCGGAGCTTGAAGAATATACAGCTAAGGAAAAGAGAGAACTTTTGTCAGTTAAGCCAGGAGCCACTGGTTGGTGGCAAGTGTCTGGCCGCAGTGATGTGAATTATCCCGAACGCTGTCAGTTAGAGCTCTACTACCCTCGGCACTTTTCTTTTGGCTTAGATATGAAAATTGCTTTTCTGACCGTTAAGCAGGTTTTAACAGGTGAAGGAGCTCGCTGATGTTCAATCTTTTTTTCTTGAGAGGGGAGTGGTGATAGCCTGATGGCTCAGAAAAAAGTTTCGGTTCAGATGAATATCATCATGAATTTCATCCTGACCATTTCCAATATTATTTTCCCTCTCATCACCTTTCCCTATGTCTCTCGGGTCCTCATGCCAGTCGGGACGGGTAAGGTTGCTTTCGCGACCTCCATCGTGTCCTATTTTGCCATGGTGGGGATGCTGGGCATTCCGACTTACGGGATTCGGGCCTGTGCCAAGGTTCGTGATGACAAGGATAAGCTCTCTAAAACAGTTCAGGAAATCATGGTCATTAATACCATAGCCATGACCCTGTCCCTGGTCACCTATCTATTGGCGATTATGCTGGTGCCTCGAATGGCTCAGGATCGCACACTCTTTATGATTAATATTGCCACTCTGGTCTTTAATCTGATTGGTTGCGAATGGCTCTATAAGGCCTTGGAACAATATACCTACATTACCGTTCGTTCGGTGGCCCTGAAGTTTGTCTCCCTAGTGCTTATGTTTCTGCTGGTCCATCAAAAGGGCGACTATGTCCTCTATGGTGCTATTACCATTCTAGCTAGTGTCGGCTCTAATTTATTTAACTTTATCAATCTGCGCAGATACCTCAATCTCAAGTGGTACAGCGGTATGGATCTCAAGCAGCATATTCAGCCGATTTTCAGCTTCTTTATGATGACAGTAGCAACGACCATCTATACCAATCTGGACGCTGTAATGCTGGGCTTTATGAAGGATGATGCTGCGGTCGGTTATTACAATGCTTCGGTTAAAATCAAGGGGATTTTGGTCAGTCTGGTCACTTCCATGGGAAGTGTCCTCCTTCCCCGGCTGTCTTACTATGTCAAACATGACAAAAAGGACGAATTCAGAGTTTTGACCGTGCGTTCCCTGCAGTTTATCGGTTTTATTTCTATCCCGCTCTGGGCCTACTTTACCCTCTTTGCCAAGCAGGGGATTGATTTTTTATCGGGGCCTGATTATGCTGGTTCGATTTTACCCATGCAGATTATTATGCCTACCCTCTTTTTCATCGGTCTTTCCAATCTTCTGGGTATTCAAATTTTAGTGCCTATGGAACGGGAGAATCAAGTGCTCAAATCAGTTGTTCTCGGAGCTATTGTTGACTTGATGATCAATGCTATGACGATTCCGGCCTTTGGAGCGGCTGGGGCTGCCTTTGGA
Source organism: Streptococcus downei MFe28 (assembly GCF_900459175.1). Classification (NCBI taxonomy): domain Bacteria; kingdom Bacillati; phylum Bacillota; class Bacilli; order Lactobacillales; family Streptococcaceae; genus Streptococcus; species Streptococcus downei. The sequence goes on from NZ_UHFA01000002.1 coordinate 1,398,602, forward strand.
ACTTTGGTGGCTGAATTATTTGTCGTTGCCTATCAGATTTTTGTCCTGAGGGATTTTTTGAAAGACATTATGGCTCAGATTAGAATGGACAAAAATGTCCTAGCTACAGTTTTAGCGAGCTTGGCTGCTTTTGCGGTTTATGTCAGTTTTCTGACTGGTCTGTCCAGTTTTTTGGTTCTGGCGGCAACAGCAGCGGTCTTTGGTCTAGTCTATCTGTTGCTGAGTTTTCTGTTCAAGGATGCCTTCTTGCTGTATTTGGTCAGCTATTATAAAAAATAAAAAACAAGGAGATCAGGGTGAAGACTATCAAACTTATCGTAGCTACTCACAAGTCCTTCGTCATGCCTGACGATAGCAATCTCTATCTGCCAATTCATGTGGGTGCTCAGGGAAAGGACAGTATTGGTTACAGGCCGGATAATACCGGCGATAATATTTCCGAGCTCAATCCTTATTTCTGTGAATTGACAGGACTCTACTGGGCTTGGAAGAATTTGGACTGTGATTATCTGGGTCTGGTTCACTATCGGCGGTATTTTGCCAAGCAGGGCGTGCGTTACCGGAAAGGTCTGGATATCAATCAGGCCATTCTCAGTCAGGCTGACTGTGAAAGTTTGCTGGATCAGGCTGACATCATCGTGCCAAAGCGGCGCAAGTATTATATCGAGACACTTTATTCCCACTATGATCACACCTTTGATGGGGGCCATCTGGACGAAGCCAGAGCTGTCATTGAGCACATTCAGCCGGACTATCTGGCGGCCTTTGACCGTGTTATGCAGCAGCGCTCAGGATATATGTTTAATATGTATCTCATGTCTAAGGAAAATTCGGATGCTTACTGTGCTTGGCTTTTCCCAATCTTGCAAGGGCTCTATCAAAAGATTGATACCAAGACTTTGAGTGCCTTTGAAGCCCGCCTTTTTGGCCGGGTCAGTGAAATTCTCTTCAATGTCTGGTTGGAGAAGCAGGACCTCACGATCAAAGAGGTACCTTTTATCTATATGGAAAAAGTCAATCTGTTCAGGAAAGGCCTGTCTTTCCTGCAGGCTAAATTTTTTGGCAAAAAATACGGTTCTAGCTTCTGATAGTCTTTGGAAGTTAAAAACTGTAATTCTGATACTTTCTTAAAAAGTGCGGACGCAAGCAACCTCCTGACGGAGTTTCATTGCTAAATTTTGAGCCTCGGTCTCAAAATTTCCGTTATTAGCAACAAGTATCTTGTTGCTAATAATACCACTTCGACGAAAGTATCACACTTCCTTTTCATCATTAGCTATAGAACGATGCCTTTTGGAAAGATATGAGGAATAAGCAATCAGTGCTAAGTCTTGAACGGTAAAAAGCATTAAAAGATTGTATCCTATAAAAATTTCATTTAGAGAGAGAATACAATGTCACAATACGATTATTTAGTTGTTGGTTCGGGTTTGTTTGGGGCGGTTTTTGCTCACGAAGCAGCCCTCAAGGGTAAGAAGGTCAAGGTTATTGAAAAGCGTGACCATATCGCTGGAAATATCTACACCAAGGAAGTGGAAGGAATCCAAGTCCACGAATACGGAGCTCATATCTTCCACACATCTGATAAGGAAATCTGGGACTATGTCAACCAGTTTGCGGAATTTAACCGCTATACCAACAGTCCCATTGCCAACTACAAGGGAGAGATTTACAATCTGCCCTTCAACATGAATACATTCAACAAGCTCTGGGGCGTGGTGACACCGGCCCAAGCACAGGCCAAGATTGAGGAGCAGCGCGCTGTCTTAGGTGGCAAGAAGCCTGAGAATCTCGAAGAACAGGCTATTTCGCTGGTTGGAACTGACATCTATGAAAAGCTGATTAAGGACTATACAGAAAAACAATGGGGCAAGCCGACGACTGAGTTGCCAGCCTTCATTATCCGCCGTCTGCCAGTTCGTCTGACCTATGATAACAACTATTTCAACGATACCTACCAGGGTATCCCAATCGGTGGTTACACGCAAATCGTTGAGAAGATGCTGGATCATGCTAATATTGATGTGGAAACTGGTGTTGATTTCTTCGCTAAGAAGGACCAATACCTAGCGGACTTCCCTAAGATTGTCTTTACCGGTATGATTGACCAATTCTTTGATTATCAATTGGGTGAGCTGGAGTACCGCAGCCTGCGCTTTGAAACAGAGACGCTTGATATGGAAAATTACCAAGGCAATGCTGTGGTCAACTATACTGACAGCGAAACGCCGTATACACGGATCATTGAGCACAAGCACTTTGAATTTGGTACTCAGCCTAAGACCATCATTACCAAGGAATACTCTAAGACATGGAGCCGCGGGGATGAACCATACTACCCAGTCAATAATGACCGCAACAACCATCTCTACAAGGAATACAAGAAATTAGCTGACCAAGAAGGTCAGGTTATCTTCGGCGGCCGTCTGGGTCACTACCGTTACTACGACATGCACCAAGTCATTGCTGCTGCCCTGCAATGTGTGAGAAGTGAAGTAGGAGAATAAGTCTTTGCAAGCGATTTTGATTTTAGCTCATAGGAACTTTGACCAAGTGTATCAGCTGGCTCAGTATTTAAATTCTGATTTTGAGATCTATATTCATTTTGATGTCAAGATGCCTTTAAATCAGTCTCAAAAGAAGCAATTAGAAGAGGTGGGCATTCACTATATTTCAGAAATAGATGTTTGTTGGGGGGCATGGAGTGTAGCAAAAGCCAGCTATCGTCTTATGGAAGAAGCTCTGAAAAATCCTAAAATTGACTATATCCACTTTATTTCCGGACAAGATTGGCCCCTAAAAAATCCTAGTAGGATTAAGGAATTTTATGAAAACAATGACAAAATTTACTTGATGGCAAAGCCAGCTAAAGAAGAAACCAAGTCTGGTGAGCGCTTGATTTGGTGGCAACAATTTTATTTCAATTACGATAAAATCAATCGTCGGTCGACCCTTGGTAAGCTCTACCACCGAGTTTCCCTTAGTCTCCAAAGACTCTTGCACGTCAATAAATTGAAAAAGCTAGGCATAGACCTAGAAATTTATTCAGGACCTCAGTGGTGTGACCTACCTCGTGATGTGGCCCAATACTGCCTAGATTACATGAAGCAGCACCCCAACTATATCAAGATGTTGCAGACAAGCTTTTGCTCTGATGAGTTTTGGCTGCCAACAATTATTTACAATGCACCTCAGTTTTCTGAACGGATAGTAGCTGACTATCATCGCTATATCAAGTGGGAGGAGCAACACAACTCTTATCCAGCCATCTTAGATGAGGGGGATTTTGAGGCTATCAAGGCTAGCGGAGATTTCTTTGGCCGCAAGTTTGATATCGCTCATTCACAAAAGCTCATTGTTCGTTTAGCTGAGGAGGACTAAAACAAGTCCCTTTTAGTATTTGCTAAATGACCTTATTTTTACCACAAGAAGGAAGCCCATGAAAATTAGAATTGACAAGGAATCAATTTCAGATTTTATTCTTTATGCTGTTCTGGCAGTCTATATCTTTTTTGCCATTCTCAATGCCAGCTTTTTTGTCCAACATATTCCGGGGGCTTTGTTTAAACTTGTCAATTACATGGCCTTAGCTGCCATGGTAGTTGTTGAAGTGCTGCATTTGAATTATACGCGCCGAACCATCTTTGCTGTTCCTGTTCTATTGGTACTCTTCGCTATTTCTTATAAAGTTGCTGGCATCTTTTCTAATGTTTCGGTTATTATCCTCTTTAGCTATTTTTATCGGCGGCAGCCGTTAGAAACAGTTGCTAAAGTGGCTTGTGTCAGCAGTATCTTGGCCTTGTTTTTAGTCATTTTTAGCAGTCATATTGGTTTTATTCCAAACTACTTAGAAGCGAATGAAGGTCGGATTCGTCATTATATCGGTTTTCGTTATTCCCTTTTTCCGTCAACAGTCATGTTCAACATCAGCTCGATTCGCTTCTTTCTTAAGAGAAATAGGGTTAAACTCTACGAGCTAGCTGTTTTGCTGCTGGCTAACTATTGGATTTTTAGGCAGACTGACTCACGTCTGACCTTCTTTACCGCTATTTTGCTCCTCTTAATCTGGGGAGTCCTTAAATATTATCCACAACTCATGGCCAAGTTTCGGTCAATTTTGTCCATCTTCATCTTATCCTATCCCTTCACCTTTTTAACCAGCCTCTGGTTTAGCTTCAACTATTCGCAAGTTTCTTCCTTCCAGCTTTACCTTAATAATGTTATGGGAGGACGGCTCTATCTCATGCACAAATCCATGGGGCTTTACGGTTTTAAGCTGACAGGTCAGAAAATTTCTTGGGTCGGTAATGGACTTAATAATTTGGGGAGAGTGACCCATTCCTCCTATCTTTATGTGGATAACCTCTATATGCAGTTTCTGCAGAGTTTTGGCCTGATTGTTACTCTAGCTTTTGTGGTAGGGATGACAGTGGTTATGTATAAGCTCTATCGTCAGAAAGCCATGTATCTCTATATCATTTTCATCAGCTTAGCCTTCCATGGTCTGATTGATGATTTGATTTCAAATTTGCACTATAGTATTTTTCCGATTCTACTAGGTATGCTTTATATTGAGCATTACCGTCTAAGGTCTAGGGATGAAGGAGTTGAGCCAATCAGGCTGGGGGATGCTCCTGCTAGCAGTTCGAAGAATTTCTAAATCAAGGACTTACATCTTTGATGTTCAGTTTTAAAATAGGGAAAGGAGAAGCAGATGTTAACCAGCAGCAAACCATTTATCAGCGTGATTATTCCCGTTCATAATGCCGAGACAACGCTTTTGCGTGCTCTGGACAGTTTGGCTTTTCCCGACTGTGAAATCATTTTGGTTGAGAATAGCTCAACCGACAATTCCTACCAGCTGGCTTGTGATTATGCCAAGGAGAATAATCGTTTCAAGGTCTTTCAGTCAGCTCCGGGAGTTTCCAATGCCCGCAATAAGGGGTTGGATCAGGCCAATGGTGAATGGATTTTCTTCCTGGATGCGGATGATTTCTTTTTCAAGGAAAATTTGACAGGAATTGCCGATAAACTCAGCTCTAGTCAGAGCGATATTGTTGCCTATAATTTCCACAAGGGCGGTCATCTCGTTGAGCTTTTTGAGGTGGTTGAGGATTTCCGTCGGCCAGAGGAAAGAGAAGCTTTTATCAGTCGCTGTCTTCATCGGCCGACCCAGTACATGACAGTCTGGAGCAAGGCTTTTCGAGCACGTTTAGTTAAAAGCTTGCGATTTGATCCTAATTTGCGAGTATCTGAGGATAGTAATTTTTTCCTGCAGGCGCTCTTGCGAGCTCAGGCTATTTCAACCTCACCTGATCTGCTTTACCACTATTCTATTGATGGCTCATCGACCATGCGAACCTTTGATCAATCTAAATTAGATGGGTATTTGGCAGCCCTGACTTCGGCTCAAACCATTATAGAAGGTCAATCAACAGCTTTGCAAGAGGCCTTTGCCGCCTATAGTCTGGCTCAGTTCAATATAGGAATGGTGCGGGAGGTCTTTCACCAAAGCAATCCGCAGTCTTACAAGGCAAAAATTGCTAGGATGAAGGAGCTCAGTCGTTCAGAACTCTTTGCCTCCGCTTTTGCTGGGATGAGTCTGAAACAGGTCAAGAGTTTGGGTGATATCCCCCTCTGGTTAATCAAGTATCATGCTTATCGTTTGGCCTCGCTAGTCTATCTGGTTAGGGTCAGACAGAATGCCCATAAGGAAAGGTGAACCTGTGAAAAAAGTTCTAATTTTTGGTATGAATGAGAACCCTGGCGGAGTCGAATCTTTCTTGATGAATTATGTTAGGCGATTTGATCAAACCAAACTGCATGTCGATTTTTTATGCAATTCCATGAATCCTATTGCCTATGAAGAAGAGCTTGTTCAAAGGGGAGCAAGTATTTTTCATATTACGGCTCGCAGTCAAAATCCCTTCAAATATTATGGTGAGATCCATCATTTCTTTAAGGAGCATGCCAAGGACTATGATGCCCTCTGGGTCAATATCAATAGTCTGGCTAATATTGACTATCTCAAACTAGCCAAGAAGTATGGGATTCCCGTGCGTATTGTTCACAGCCATAATAGTCAAAACATGGACAGCCGCTTACGGGGTAAGCTCCATAATCACAATAAAAAGCGGATAGCCAACTGGGCAACCGACTTTTGGGCCTGTGCGGACAAGGCTGCTGCTTGGTTCTATGAGGGAGAGATTCTCAAGCAGTCTAAAATTATTCCCAATGCCATTGATATTGAAGCCAGTTGCTTTTCTGAAGCAGCCCGTCAGTCTATCCGTCAGCAGTATCAGCTCCAAGATGCCTACGTTATTGGCAATGTCGGCCGCCTGCATTTTCAGAAGAACCAAGATTTCATCCTTCGTGTTTTTGCTGAGCTGGTCAAGCTCAAGCCTAAAGCTCGTTTGGTTTTGATTGGTCAAGGAGATGATGAAGCTATGCTCAAAACCTTGGCTGATGAGTTAGGCGTGGCTGATAAGGTCATCTTTGCCGGTGTACAGAATAATGTATCCGAATGGCTTAGTGCCTTTGACCTCTTTTTCTTTCCATCCAAGTTTGAAGGCCTGCCCTTAGCGCCTTTTGAAGCACAGGCCAATGGTCTGCCTGTTTTAATGTCGGAAGAAGGGGTTCCACAGGAGATTAAGATTAATCCTAATGTTTATTTTGCTTCTTTAGCAAAATCGTCTCAGGATTGGGCAAAGCTGATCGAAAAGCTGTCTGAGCAGGACAGCCGCCTGTCCGAGCAAGAAATTGCCCGACACTTCCAAGACTCTGGTTATGACATTCGCCATGCCGCTCAAGGATTAGAAAACGACCTGTTGAGAATGCTTAACCAGAGAGGGAAAGGAAATAATAATGCCCAAAATTGATTTTGTAGTTCCTTGGGTAGATGGCAGTGACCCCGACTGGCTCAGGGATAAGGCCAAGTATGAGACGGATCCAAGTGTGGAGGCTCCTCAGGCAGATAGTCCTAACCGCTATCGAGAAATGTCTGCTTTTAACTACTGGTTTCGGGCGGTCGAAGCGTATGCTCCTTGGGTTAATAAAATCTTCTTTGTTACCTACGGCCATGTTCCTGACTGGCTGGATACCAGCCACCCAAAGTTGCGCTTGGTCCGACATGAGGATTATATTCCAAAGGATTATTTGCCAACCTTTAATTCTAATGTGATTGAACTCAACCTGCATCGTATCCCTGACTTGAGCGAGCATTTTGTCCTTTTTGGTGATGATATTTTTATCAATCGGCCCGTTGAGCCGGCTGATTTCTTCCACAAAGGTTTTCCAAGGCTGCAGGCCATCTATCGTCCCATTATTCCTCGGGGTGAATTTAATCATATCGAGGTTAATAATGGCCGCTTGCTCAACAAGTATTTTTACCATAAACCTAATTTGAAGAAACATCTAGGCAAATATTTTAATTATCGCTATGGTAAGTTCAATCTCTATAATTTCCTCAGTCTCTTTTATTCGGGAATTATGGGTTATCAGGATGCCCATGTCGGAATGCCTTCGCTCAAATCTACCTACAAGGAAGTTTGGGAGAAGGAGGGGACTTATTTAGATGAGATGTGTCACAATCGTTTTCGTAGCATACAGGACTTAAACCATTGGGCTTTTGGGTATTGGAATATTGAGACCAATCGTTTTTATCCGCAAACTCTAAAAATTGGTAAGTATATTCCGATTGCAGATAAGGAACAGATTGCTAAATTAATCCGTCAGTCGAACTATAAGATGGTTTGCATCAATGATGATGAAAGTTCTGTTGACTTTCAAGCAGAGAATGCTTGGATTAGTAAAATCTTAGCAGAAAAATTTTCTGACAAGTCTTCTTTTGAGAAATAGAAATGATGAAAAAATATCAAATTGTTGAAGTGCGTGGCGCTGATATGCAGCATGCTGGTAGTAAGGCAACAAATGATGTTGCCAAGATTGTAGAACTGCAAGGTTTTGAGCCTTTTAACATTCGATTACAGTCGCAAAAGTCTAGTTTTTTGACCAAGCTGACCAATCAAATCGCTTTTTATCAAGATTGGAAGAAAGCTTATCAAAAGATTGAAAAGGGGAGCATCGTCCTTTTGCAGCATCCTTTTCATCACCGTCAGTTGGGGCGGGAAAAGTTTCTCCGTCGTTTAAAGCAGGACAAGCAGGTTCGTTTTATCTGCCTGGTTCATGATGTCGAGGAGTTACGCAATGTTTCCTACCTCAATAACGACCTGCATAAAAGAGAATTTAAGTTCATGCTTGAAATCGCTGACCAGCTGATTGTCCACAATCAGGCTATGAAGGACTTTTTCCTAACCAAGGGTGTAGCAGAGGACAGGCTTGTGGTACTGGGGATTTTTGATTACCTGACCGAGCTTGAGCCTGAGGAAGCCCTCTTTTCTAAGTCGGTTGCCATCGCCGGAAATCTCAGTTCCAGAAAGAGTCCCTATATCTCCAAGATTGCGGAGCTTGACGGTCTGAGATTTGATCTCTACGGCCCCAATTATATCCAGCAGAAAACTGGTAATCAAGTGCACTACCATGGTTCTTTTCCGCCCGATCAGCTGCCAACTCAGCTCAAGCAAGGCTTTGGTCTGGTCTGGGATGGAGATTCCCTTGAGGAGTGCAGCGGTCCTTTTGGAAATTATCTGCGCTACAATAACCCCCATAAGCTTTCTCTTTATATTGCTTCTGGTTTGCCAGTAATCGTATGGAGTCAGGCGGCTTTGGCAGGCTTTGTGCAGGAGCAGGGGATTGGTCTGGTTGTTAGTGACTTGCATGAGCTTCTGCAGAATTTTGCTCAGTTAAGTCAAGTCAGCTACCAGAGCTTTGCCCAAAACAGTTTGCGCCTCAGCCAAGAACTCCGCTCAGGGCATTACACCAAACAGGCGGTAGATGAGGCAGTTGCTAGGCTGAATAATCAATGACTTTCTTGCTATTGCGGTTGGATTTCTAATACAGTGGATAAAAAATGACAAAAAAATATTTATTAGATTTTATCAGAGATGATAGCAATACGGCGGCCTCTAAGGCTGAGCGTGATGTCAGCAGTTTTCTTAAAACGATGGGCTTCTTAGGTATTAATTACGATATGAGCCTTCCCAGAGCTGTTAAGATTTTAGGTGAGAACTATATCTTAGCCAAGAAAATCAAAGGGATTCAGGCTGACGATATCTGCTTTCTGCAGTATTCCATGTTTGGGCGTCCTTCTTTGAAGAAGCTCCTCAAGAAATTAGCTTTTAACCGGCGCAAGATTCTTCTTATTCATGATATTGAAACTCTGCGCGAGCAAAGGGGAGCTAGTGAGATTGCTGAGGAAGTGGCAGTTTTAAATCAGGCTCAGTGCCTGATTGTCCATAATGACAATATGAAGGCTTGGCTTAGTCAAAATGGTGTCCAAGTTTCTATGGTTTCTTTAGAAATTTTTGACTATGCCCAGCCTGTCGATCTGCAAGAGGTGCTTGTTCAGAATTGGAAAACAGTAGTCTTTGCAGGAAATCTGGATAAGAGTGGCTTTTTGAGAGAACTTCATACGCAAACACCTTTTTACCTTTATGGTCTCAAAAGTGATGACCAATCTTATTCGGAAAATTTAACTTACTGTGGGTCAAAAACACCTACGGAGATTCCATCAACAGTCAGTCAATATGGTTATGGTCTCGTTTGGGACGGTCCTGCGGTAGATTCTTGCCAAGGGCCTTTTGGCGACTATATGCGCTACAACAATCCTCACAAGATTTCGCTTTATCTCAGTAGTAATCTTCCTGTCATCATCTGGAAAGAGGCAGCTCTGGCCCCCTTTATCGAAAAGCATGGTTTGGGTTTAACCCTAGATTCTCTTGCAGACTTGGATGACCAATTGACTCAACTGAGCCAAGATGATTATGACCAGATGAAAGCTAATTGTAAGGCTATAGGCAAACAGCTGAGAAATGGCTATTACACCATTAAGGCCGCTCAAGCAGCGGTGGAAGTGGTTATTAATGATAAAAGGAGACTCACATGAAACGTATTCAATGGCTGGATTTTGGTAAGGGATTTACTATCTTTTTGGTGCTGGTTGGTCATGTCTTTAAGGGCATGCAGACCTCTGGAGCCTTTGAGGTCTATCATAACAGCTTCCAGTTTATTATCCAATGTTTTTACATCTTCCATATACCGGTTTTCTTTGCTCTGTCAGGCTACCTCTTTAAGCCAGTCAAGAATCTGCAGGCTTACCCTAAGTATGTCCTCAAAAAATCCTTGAATCTCCTGATTCCCTATGTCCTCTTTTGTGTAACTTACTTCTTTTTCCAGAAATTAGGTGGCGGGAGTGTTAGGGAAGGAACTTCGCTGGCGGATTTATTAGCCATCTATAGGCGGCCGATTGCCGTTTCTTGGTATCTTTATGTGCTCTGGGGTGTCAGCCTCTATGTTGGTCTGCTTTCGGTTTTCATCAAGGATCAGAAGAAGCTCTTGGCTGTTACAGCTCTGACCAGTCTCATCAGTTATCCCTTGCATTCATCTATTTTCCTCTTGCAGGGGACTCTGCTCTGGTCTGGTATCTATTGCTTGGGTTCCTTCTTAAGTCAAGTCTCTCTGGAAAAGTTATCGGCCAATTTTGCTAAGAAAATTTCTCTGCTCTTGGGCTTGATTGCACTCTATCTGCTTTGGTGGACTCAGTTTGATTTTAAGCAGGGCGTGAGCTATCTGACACCAGGCCTTGAGGGTCCTGTCTTTGTTCTCAGTGTCTTTTTGGCTTTTCTAGTCTATCCCCGTCTGCCCCACAATGGCCTTTTCAACTATTTTGCGGATAAGGGAAAATCTAGCCTGATTATTTATATCTTTCACTCGCCGGTCTTAAGCGCCATTCGGATTATCCTTTTGAAATTGGGTATCCATGCTATGTTGCTCCATCTTTTCATCGGAGTTATAGCAGGCTGGCTGATTAGCCTCTTCATCGCCTACCTATTCAACAAAATCAAGTTCCTTAATTTCTTCCTTGCACCAACCAAGTATATTAGGTTATAAAATTGCATAAAAGAGTAAGTCTCAGCCTAGCTGGGATTTTTAAATTAAGGAACCTAGTTCTCGCTCTTGCTCAAACTGCATCAATAGCTCTAAATTCAGCTTCGCCATTCTGGCTCGCTTTATTAAGAGCTATAGAAAAAAGCGACCAAGGAAGCCTTGGCCACTTCATTACAATAGAATTCCCTTACTTTCACGCACGCATGAACCATAGGGCGCTGAACTCAATCAGTCTTATACTAAATAATATCTTACCAAAATCTGTCCTGAATTCCACTATTTTATTTATTTCTGCCTATTTGTTGACAGCTACGTCAGATAATTGTATAGTACTTGTAAAACTAAGTGTATTACAGGAGGCCCTTATGTCAACTTTAACAAGAGATAAACTTTATAATTTTCGGGTAAATAGTAAACAACTGGAGAAGGCTAAGGAGATACTTCAGGCTAGAGATATTTCTATTTCAGATGCACTTAACCTCTTTGTTAATCAGATTATTGAAAAGAATGATTTGCCTATTAAGACACAAGAAGAGGTTAAAGCGGAAAAATTTCTTGCTCAGCTGACTGATGAGCTTGACAAGGGCTATCAGGATGTTCTTAATGGTCGCTTACTAGATGCTGATGAGGTCTTTAGAGAGTATGACTTATAAGCTACAATTCACTCAGACAGCCAGAGAAGACTTGCAACAGTTGCATCAATTCTATCAGAAGAATTTTTCAAAGAAGGTTGCCGATGATTTGGTAAAGACGATGCAAAAGAAGATTGCAATCCTAACATTTTCACCTGATGGAGGCATTGATTTTAACCAAAGAATTGGTCACTCCTTAATTCCAAATCAAGTCGTTCGTTTGTTTGTAACTAAAAAGACCTTAATCTTTTACGTGGTTCAAGATGATTTAGTTCTTATTTTGAGACTTGTCCCTACAAAAACAGACTATCTCAATCAATTAGAAAATTTATTTAAGGTTTTCGGCAAGAGCGATGAATAAAAGAAATACGGCCTTTATACTAGCTTCACTAATTTTCCTAGTCTTCCTAGGCTTTTTTATCTGGGATGGTCTTCATAATGGTCAAAGTCGGATGACGGTGACCATCAGGAATCAGAAAGACTTGGAGAACTATCTTAAGCAAACTGGTAAGGACTGGGCCTTTGACGAGGTTTATTTTGAGAATCAAAGCTCTCTGAGCTTTCCCAAGAGGACTTATCAAGTCACAGGAAATGTCAACTGGTATTTTAGTTCCAAGGCCAAGGGAGATATTGACTTTGCTGGCTCTAAGGTCTTAATTGGCCAGCGAGCCTATTTTGAATGGAAATTTTCTGGTGACCACCTCAAGAAGGAGGGAACTCCCTGTCAGCTCAAGGATTTATCAGTCTATGGTAGTGTCAAGGAGAAGACTGATTTAGAAAGTGGCCAAATCAAGGAGCCCCACCCTAATGGTGGTCGTTTCAATGCCCAGCTCTTTCGTACGAGCAATCTTTACTTTACCAGCTTGAATTTTTACAATGCCCAGCAGAGTAGCAATCATCTCTTTGATTTGGTTGGTTCTGAAAACCTTAGCTTTACAGATATGACCTTTGCCGGCTATGGGGGCGAGACCTATTCAGACCAAGCACTCAAAGCTCGCTACGCCAAGGATTGGCATACCATTTATGCTGAAGCCCTTCAGATTGATAGTGCCATTCCTGGTTCCTTGGGTGATAAGCTTGATTTAAAAGCAACGGTTCTCTGGACTAAGGATACTTATGACGGGCGCCCCTCCAGCAATATTTCGGTGGATGCCTCCCAATTCATTCCCTATCAGGGGCCTACTGGCCAAAGTTTGATTAGCGGTAAAAAAGAGGAAGTGGAGGTTAATTATGGCCCCAGTATAGGGGCCCACACGGTTGGGAATCAAGACTATAGCAATATCAGTCTGACCAACAATCGTTTTGTCAGAACCATATCCGTCCCTGGCGAGGATAATGCCATCCTCTATCCCATCCATTTTCGCCACTTAAAAAATAGCCAAATGGAGGATTTTTATAATCGACAGGGCTTGATCATTAGAGGCAATCATTTTGAGCAAGAGGCTTCCTACCCCGACTGGCGCAATGGGAAGATCTCAGCAGAGGATGAATTTTTTGGTTGGTTTAAATAAGACTAGCCATACACTAGGAGACTAAAGATGACAGCAGCAGAATTATGGCAGGAATTTTTGGACCAAAAGCAAGCGCAAGGCTATGAGGTTGAGGATTTTCCCTTTTATGAAGCCTTTCAATTTGGACTAGAAGCGCAAACGATCGATGACTTGGCTAGGCTGGTCAAGGAGGGCATTAAAACGGCGACAGCTTCGGCTTATCCCATGTATGAATTGGATCAGGCACCTCTGCCCCAAACTGGTACATACAGTATTGTCATGGATAGCGAAGAGCAGGCCGTCTGTCTGATACAAACGACCGAGGTTAGGACAGTTCCCTTCAATCAGGTGAGCGAGGCCCATGCCTATAAGGAAGGAGAAGGAGACCGATCTTTAACTTATTGGCGCCGAGTTCACGAAGACTTTTTCAAGCAGGAGTTAGCCCAGGTAGGCCTGGACTTTAGCCAAGACATGCCCGTAGTCTGTGAAGAATTCCGAGTCGTAAAAAATTCAGAATGAGTAGTCAAGAGCTACTCTTTTTTGATACCAAGAAGGTTAATAATGCTGACTATAATATACCCCCCTAAGCAGGCTATCTTCCCCGATTTCTGACCAGTTTTCTAGTAAAAATATAAGCAAATTATGATAGAATTGACCTTATAGAGTAAATTTTTTCTGCCAAGATTTGCCAGGGATTGGCCCAAATTGGTAGCTTTTCCTTTATTGATTTTGGCAGATAGTTGACGATGTTTGTGATGGGAGACAAAGCATGGTTGGACAAGAAAAATGGATTGAAACGGCGGATGGTACCTTTGTCTATGTAGAGATTTTTGGCCAAGGACAACCGTTGGTTTTCCTGCATGGCAATAGTTCCAGTAGTCGCTATTTTAAACAGCAGATTAGCTTCTTTGTCAAGAATTATCAGGTTATCGTCTTGGACAGTCGGGGGCATGGTCGTACTCAGGCCAAGGCTCAGACTATCTCCTTTGACCAGATGGCCGATGACCTCCATCAGGTCTTTACCGTCTTGAAAATTCAAAAGGCTATCTTGGTTGGCCACAGCGATGGGGCTAACCTAGCCATGATTTTCCAAAAGAAGTACCCTCAGGCTGTTGTTGGTATGCTCCTTAATTCGGGCAATATCACAACCAAGGCTCTGCATCTGGCTGACAGGCTCTTAATTTGGTTGGCCTACGGGTTTTTAGCGGTCTTGTCCCTGCTTATTCCTAGTTTCAAGGCTAAGAGCCGCGTTATCTATCTGATGTTGCAGGATTTGACCATTAAGCAGGCTGATTTGGCAGCTGTCAGGGTCCCTGTTCTGGTCCTGGTTGGCAAGCATGACCTGATTAAGCTTTCTTATTCTAGGAGCTTGGCTTCCTATTTTCCCAAGGGGATTTTCTACTCCCTCAAGGGATTTGGCCATAATATTGTCAAAAAAGATTCACAAACCTTTAACCAAATTACGCATCAGTTTATCAAGCATATATTGTTAGGAGTTCCTTTTGAAAGCCCTTCTTGAAAAAATCAAGCCCCTTACCTCCATTCTTAAAACCGTCTTCTTTGTTTCCATCATCCTCTTAATCATCATGGAAATCCTCAATCTGAGGCGGACCATTTCTGTGTCGCAACTCAAGGCGGCATTGGGTGGGGTGTCTCCTATCAATATTCTCCTGATTTTTATCATTGGAGCCCTGGCCGTCCTACCAACGACGGGCTATGATTTTGTCCTCAATAAAATTTTGGGTACCAATAAGTCCAAGTGGTATATTTTGCAGACCTCCTGGTGTATCAATACCTTTAATAATTTATCGGGTTTTGGCGGTCTGATTGATATTGGTCTGCGTTTGGCCTTCTACGGGCAAAAAGGAGAAGAGGAGCGCGACCTCCAGCAGGTCACGACCTTCCTCCCTTATCTGATTTCGGGCTTGTCCTTTGTCAGTCTGGCTTCTCTGGGTCTGACCTACGCCTATGGAGTCAACCGCTCTGGTCTTCCCTATTATGATATTGTTCTGATTGGAGCTAGTCTCTATTTTCCTATTCTCTATTGGTTGACGGGACGCAAGACCAAGAATTACTTTGCCAATATGCCTGTCAAGACCAGGAACCGTCTAGGGATTGTGTCCTTCTTCGAGTGGTCTTGTGCAGCGGCAGCCTTTATCATTATTGGCCGTCTGATGGGCATTGATATGCCGATTTCCGTCGTTCTGCCCTTCTTTGCCATTGGTTGTGCGGTGGGGATTATTTCCTTGATTCCTGGGGCTCTAGGGAGTTTTGACTTTGTCGTCCTGACAGGTCTGTCTGCCCACGGTTTGCCTAAGGAAACGGTTCTAGCCTGGCTCTTGCTTTACCGCCTGGCCTATTATGTTCTCCCTTTCTTTGTCGGGATTATTTTCTTTATCAGACATCTGGGTGGAAAGATTAATGAGAAATACAATGCCGTTCCCAAGCAGATGCTGGAAAGGGGCATTCATACAGTCACTATCCGTCTGATTCGCTGGTTGGGGATTTTCCTAGCCCTTTCCACCGTCTTCTTTGAAAATCTGGATTATATCACCTGGCTAAGGCCTTTTAACCCCTTGCAGAAGCAGATTATTTGGCAATTTCCAGGTCTCTTGTTGGGGATTTGTTTCATTCTTCTAGCCAGGACCATCGAAAAGAAGGTCAAGCTGGCCTATCTTCTGACCATGATTTGGTTGGTCCTGACTCTGATTTATGTCGATTTTGGAGCTATTAGTTGGGGCTTTTCCATCGCCATTTTCTTAGCTATAATTGCCCTCAATTTGGTTCGACCTCAGCTCTATAAGAAGCAGTTTATTTATTCCTGGGAGGCTAGAACCAAGGATAGCCTGATTATTGCTCTGACCCTGCTTGTGATTTTCACCTTGGCTGGAGTGATTTTCCCTGTTCGGGCCCATGAGCTCCATGAACTCGTGGAGCGGCATAAACCCATCAGTCCAGAAAGCTACCTCCTAACGCGGAAAATCGTTTTAATCATTACGGTGATTATCACGGTCTCTTACTGGATTTTGATGCGGATTGTTCAAGGACGCAAGGTTAAGTTGGGCACGCCCTTCCAGGCTGACCGCTACCGTAAGCTCCTGGAAACCTATGGTGGTCAAGGGGATAGCGCACTTGCTTTTCTAGGTGACAAACGCCTCTTCTGGTATCAAAAGGAAGGCGAAGACCGGGTTGCCTTTCAATTCGCTATCCGCAACAACAAATGTCTGGTGATGGGCCAACCTGCTGGTAACCAAGCAGATGTGGAAGAAGCGATTGCTTATTTCATTGATAAGGCCGATCGGCTGGATTACGACTTGATTTTCTATAGTATCGGTCAAAAGATGACCCTCTACCTGCATGAATTCGGCTTTGAATTTATGAAGGTGGGGGAAAACGCCCTAGTGGATTTGGAAAAATTCACCCTCAGGGGCAATAAATACAAGCCTTTCCGCAATGCCCTCAATCGGGTGGAGAAGGATGGCTTTAGCTTTGAAGTCTTGGCCAGCCCCCATAGTCCTGAGCTTTTGGCGGAAGTCAAGGCCGTTTCTGACATCTGGCTGGACGGTCGATCTGAAAAGGGCTTCTCACTAGGTTATTTTGACCAGGCCTACTTGCAGGAAGCTGCTCTGGCAGTCGTTCGCAATCAGGAGGGCAAACTGGTTGCCTTTGCCAATGTCATGCCTAATTATCAGGAAAATATCGCTTCCATTGATATGATGCGCTATGACAAGGAGGCCATTCCAAACGGGGTCATGGACTACCTCTTTATTTCCCTCTTTGTCTATTTCCGAGACCAAGGTATCGGTTATTTCGACTTGGGCATGGCTCCCCTATCAGGAGTTGGTCAGGTCGAGGAAAGCTTTATTCAAGAGCGTTTGGCCTATCTGGTCTATCATTTTGGCAGTCATTTTTACTCCTTTGAAGGTCTTTATCGCTATAAGGAAAAATTCACCCCACTTTGGGACCAGCGCTATATTTCCTATTCTAGAACTTCCTGGGTCGGCTATGTCCTTATGACCCTAGTCTTAGAGGACCGAGTGACCAGAAGTTAATACTCTTCGAAAATCAAAATTTTCCCACGGATAAATTCACTCTATAGTTTTTCATTAGAGTGACTGCTATTGAAGTTTCTATAGCCATGACTAATTCCAACCAGACAGTAAAAATGACCGTCTGGTTTATGTCTGATAAAAGAGCCTAAAAAAGAAGTGCCAGTGCGCTTCTTTTTTTACCCAGTTTGATGCTTCAGTGGATAAGATTTGTGGAAATTTTCTAGTGCTTTTTGCTCAGTATCCATTCGCGGCCTTGTGCGACCAGAATCTGGATTTGCTGCCCTATAAGAAATTCTTATGGCCGAGCATAAAATATTTAGATTAGGCAAGCTGTCGGGCTGATGATAAGATATTAATAAGTTTAAAGTCCAGCATTTGGACAAGACTAGCTAGGAGGAATGCTTATGTCATCAGGTTTTTATGAAAAATTAGCCAAGACACGTCACTATATTCACGCCCATCCGGAAGTTTCCGAGCAGGAATTTGAAACCACAGCTTTTCTCAAATCCTACTTGGCAGACTTGGGAATTGAGACCCTCAACTACCCCTTGAAAACAGGACTAATTGCGGAAATTGGTTCAGGCAATCCTATTATTGCCCTGCGAGCAGACATCGATGCCCTACCTATTCGAGAAAAGACTGGTCTGGACTATGCTAGCACCAATGGAGCCATGCACGCCTGTGGTCATGACTTCCATCAAACCAGCCTGCTGGGGGCGGCTGAACTTTTGAAAAATCGGGAAGATGAATTGCAAGGAACTGTTCGCCTAATCTTTCAACCTGCCGAAGAAGATTTCCAAGGCGGTTATCAGGTCATTGAAGCCGGAGGTCTGGAAGGAGTGTCAGCCATTGTGGGCTACCATAATTATCCTCACCTCAAACCAGGTCAACTCGGGCTTAAATCTGGTGCCATCATGGCAGGGGTTGAACAGTTTGAAGTGACCGTTCAAGGCGTTTCCTCCCATGCTGCTAGACCTGACTTGGGCGTGGATACAGTCCTGGCTGTTACTACCATTGTCAACAACCTTCAAGCCATCGTCGCTCGGACCGTCTCACCCTTTGAATCAGCTGTCCTCTCTGTGACCCATATTGATGTCGGAACAACCTGGAATGTCCTGCCGGCCAAGGGATTCTTTGAAGGGACCATTCGAACCTTTGACCCTCAAGTTCGCCTAGATGTTATTGAAAAGTTCGAGCGAGTTGTTAGAACAACGGCTGAGCAATTTGGAGCAGATGTCACCATTAAGTGGGGCAATTCGCCTAGCGTCACCTTCAATGACAAGACCATCACCCCAATCATCTTTGAGAATTCCAAGTCCTTTGCCGAGGTGGTTGACACCCTGCCATCAACGGGTGGTGAAGACTTTGCGGCCTTTCAAGGACAAATCCCAGGTGTCTTTGCCTTTGTCGGCTCAAACGGGGATGAGGGCGCTCCCGATTGGCACCACGATGACTTTGTCGTCAAGGACGAAGCCCTACCAGTCGCTGTCAATTATTTTGTCGAATCAGCCCTTAAGTTGCTGGAGTATTATGGCGAAAAATAACTAGTCTTTGGTAAGTTTTCCTCCTGTAAAAGTCTTTAGAGAAATTTCTCCATAATGTAAGCATTCAAAAAAGCTTGACCTTTCAAACAGGGCAAGCTTTTTAAAGCCAATGAAGTTAAACTAAAATTGTCCGAATGGTGGTCGGTCAAAATTTTTCAGGTTAACAAGGTAGAGGGAGCCACCCACGATGGCTAGGATACCGCCAATCCAACCCAAAAAAGGAATGAGGGAGATTGCTCCACCGACGATAAAAAGAACATGGGGAGCAACATTGAGACGGGGGTCCTCCTTATAATAGACCAGACTGACAATACCGAGGATAAGGATGGCCAGTTTCAAGCAGGTATAGAAAACATAGGTCAAGACGGAGGCTACTCGGCCGTCATAGCTGGCATCAATAGCATAGGCTAGGACAAAGATGAAGGTGGCAAGAAAAATGAGCACCCCACCAGCTATGCTTAAGATTCCATTAGTCAAGCACAGGCTTCTTGCTTTTTGATGATTATTCATAGATTCATACATTCCTTTCTGACCACCATTATACTGACCCTAGCTTTTGCTTTCAATGAGAGTCAAGGGCAGAAAGTTAAAGAAGCAAGTCCAAGCAATAAGAGAAAATCCTCCTTGCGACCGAAGTTTTTTAGGGCTTGAGGTCGCTTTTTTTGCTATTTTAAGCTAAAATATTAGAGGAATATAAGAAAGAAAGTGATGATGACGCAGAAAATCGGAATCGGAAGGGCCCATAGCAAGATTATTCTCATCGGGGAACATTCGGTAGTCTACGGCTACTCAGCCATTGCCCTGCCCCTAAAAAATATTGAGGTGGTCTGTCATGTCCAGTCCTCAGACCAAGCCTTGGAAATTGACATCGCTGATCCCCTATCGACAGCGGTTTTTGCTGCCTTGGAATTTTTGGATAAGGCAGATGAAAAAATTTCCGTTCAAATTGAGTCCAATGTTCCTGCCAAAAGAGGTATGGGATCCTCAGCAGCTGTGGCTATTGCAGCCATTCGGGCGGTCTTTGACTATTTTGATCAATCTTTGACCTTACCAGACTTGGAGATACTGGCCAATCAGGCGGAAATCATTGCCCATGAGAATCCCAGCGGTCTTGATGCCAAGACCTGCCTCAGTGACACCGCCATTAAGTTCATTCGCAATCTCGGTTTTTCAGAGATGGCCATGGACCTAGAGGCTTGTCTGGTCATTGCCGATACAGGTATTCATGGCCATACGCGAGAAGCAGTGGCCAAGGTCCGTAACCTAGAAGAGAAGGCTTTGCCCTATCTACACCGCTTGGGTAAGCTAGCTAATACCATCGAAATCGGAATTTTAGCCAAAGATCTCCTCATCGTGGGTCAGGCCATGAGCCAAGCCCATCATGAATTAAATCAGCTGGGTGTCTCCAGTCCAGAAGCCAATCGTTTAGTAGGTGTTGCCCAGGCTCAAGGGGCCTTGGGAGCTAAGATGTCCGGTGGTGGTCTAGGCGGTTGCATCATTGCCCTCTGTCGTCATCAAGAAGAAGCCGTGGCTCTGGCTACAGAGCTCGAAAAAGAAGGAGCCGTTAACACGTGGATAGAAAATCTGTAAGTGTCAAATCCTATGCTAACATTGCCATTGTCAAGTATTGGGGCAAGGCTGATGCCAAGAAGATGATTCCAGCGACCAGTAGTATCTCTCTGACCCTGGAAAATATGTACACCAAGACCGACCTGTCCTTTTTACCTGAGGAAGCTCGAGGCGATGAATTTTATATCGACGGTGTCCTGCAAAGCCCGCAGGAACATGTTAAGATGACGACGATTATTGATTTTTTCCGCAAGGAAGGTCAACCTTTTGTCAAGATTGAAACCAGCAACAATATGCCAACAGCAGCTGGTCTCTCCTCTAGTTCTAGCGGTCTGTCGGCCCTAGTTAAGGCCTGCAATCAGCTCTTTGACTTTGGTCTTAATCAAAAAGAACTGACCCAGTATGCCAAGTTTGCCTCTGGCTCCTCGGCTAGGTCTTTTTTTGGTCCGCTGTCCGCTTGGGACAAGGACTCAGGTGAGATTTATCAGGTCAAGACTGATTTGGATTTGGCCATGATTATGCTGGTGCTCAATGATCAGCCCAAGACTATTTCCAGCCGAGAAGGAATGAAACGTTGTGCAGAGACTTCGAGTGATTTTCAGGATTGGGTAGAGCAGTCGGTCTTTGATTATAAGGCTATGCTGGGCTATCTGGCTGCTAATGATTTTGCTAAGGTTGGCCAATTGGCTGAAGAAAACGCCCTGAGAATGCATGCGACAACACGATCAGCCCATCCGCCTTTTTCTTATTTGACAGAAGAATCCTATCAGGCTATGGATTTTGTTAGAAGCCTGCATGAACAAGGGTATGACTGTTATTTCACCATGGATGCTGGCCCTAATGTCAAGGTTCTCTGTCAGACCAAGGATTTGGAGAAGCTGGCTCAAATTTTGGGGCAGCATTATCGCACCATTGTCTCTAAAACCAAGGATCCAGCCCATGACTAAGCATCTTGTTAAAACTGGCGGCAAGCTCTATCTAGCTGGTGAATACGCCATTCTTACGCCGGGGCAGCAGGCCCTGATAAAAAATATTCCTATTTATCTGTCAGGACAGATTGAACCTGCTTTAAGCTATCAGCTCTATTCGGATATGTTTGACTACGAGGTCGGTTTGGAAGCAGAGGATAACTACAGTCTGATTCAGGAAACTATTGCAGTTGTTCATGACTTTATTAAGGGTCAGGGACTCAAGCTCCGTCCCTTTCGTCTGTCTATCACCGGCAAGCTAGAAAAAGGTGGTAAGAAGTTCGGTATCGGCTCCAGCGGTAGCGTTACTGTCCTAGTGGTCAAGGCCTTGGCTAGTTTTTACCAGCAGGACTGGACAGCTGATTTCATTTTTAAGTTGGCTAGCTATACTCTACTTAAGCGTGGGGACAATGGCTCCATGGGAGATCTGGCCTGTATTGCCTATGAAGACTTAGTTCTCTACAGGGCCTTTGACAGAGAGCAGGTCAGAACTTGGATAGCAGAAGAAGGACTGTCCCAGGTTTTGGCAAGGGATTGGGGCTATCAGATTGAGCCAATTGAGCCAGCCCTGGATTTTGACTTTCTAGTCGGTTGGACAGGCCAACCTGCTATTTCTAAAGAAATGATTGTGCCAGTCAAGTCAGCTATTGGTCCAGATTTTTTAGAGCTAACACAAGTAGCAGTTGAGGCAATAGCCAGAGGACTGAAGACTGGCGATAAAGAACTAATCAAGTCTTCCCTGCTAGAGGTCAGCAGGCTGCTCAAGGACTTGCATCCAGCTATTTATACCAAGGAACTTTTGGATTTACAGGCTGCCGTTGAGGGACTGGATGCCGTTGCCAAGTCCTCAGGTTCTGGTGGTGGTGATTGTGGTATTGCCCTATCATTTAACCCTGTCCACAGTCAAGAAATTATAGAAAGGTGGCGAAAGGCTGGTATTGAACTACTATTTCGCCAAGGAAGTTTATGAGCTCTCGAAAAGACCAGCATATCAAGCACGCCCTAGCCTACCAATCCCCCTACAATAGTTTTGACGAAGTGGAGTTGATTCAGTCTTCGCTACCCAAGTATGACTTGGCAGATATTGAGCTGAAAACGCATTTTGCCGGTCGAGACTGGGACTTTCCTTTTTATATCAATGCCATGACCGGTGGTTCCGCCAAGGCCAAGGCTGTCAATCAAAAACTGGCTCAGGTAGCGGAGAGCTGTGGTCTGCTGTTCATTACTGGCTCCTATAGTCCAGCCCTCAAAAATCCTGAGGATGACTCTTATGACGTTCGCTTGGTGGCTCCCAATGTATTACTGGGGACCAATATCGGGCTTGACAAACCAGTTGACTTGGGACAAAGAGTCGTGGAGGACCTGCAACCTTTGCTTTTGCAGGTTCACGTTAATCTCATGCAGGAATTGCTCATGCCAGAGGGAGAACGAGAGTTTAAGAATTGGCCTAGCAACCTGGCCGATTACGCTCAAAAGATTTCTGTCCCTGTCATTCTTAAGGAAGTTGGCTTTGGTATGGACAAGAAAACTGTTCAAACAGGACTTGAGCTTGGTATCAAGACCTTTGATATTTCCGGGCGTGGCGGGACCAGCTTTGCCTATATTGAAAATCAGCGAAGCGAGCGAGACCGTTCCTATCTTAATACTTGGGGCCAATCGACCGTCCAAACCCTTCTAAATCTAGGGGAGCTCAAAGAAGAAGCTGAAATCCTAGCCAGCGGTGGTGTCAGAAATCCCCTGGATATGATTAAGGCCCTGGTTTTAGGTGCCAAGGCTGTTGGGCTTTCTCGGACCATGTTGGATCTGGTAGAGCGCTACCCCGTCGAGAAAGTCATTGCCATTGTAGAAGGCTGGAAGGATGATTTGTGCTTGCTGATGTGCGCTCTTAACTCTCGCACCATCGACGACCTCAAGAAGGTTGATTATCTCCTCTACGGCAAATTGGCCCAGGCAAATTGGACTACTGACTGACAGCTCTCCGAAAATCTTACAAGAGCTCAGATAGGCCATCTAAGAGATGAAAAATCTTGATTGGCAATACTAGCAGGAGAATCAGTCCAAATCTTTGACCTAGGGACTAAAAAGGCATAGACTAGGGGTAAAGGAGATGATGTCATGATTGAAATGACCTATACAGACGCTTACGATATTGAGCGTCGGCAGACTTTTGAAAATCCCAACGATTTTATTCGGGTTCTGATGGGTTGCTCAACTCTACCAGAATACTATCCCATCAAGAGTGTGATCTACAAGGGAAAGGACCTTGGCTTCCAAGGGACCTACGGTGACCTCTTTCCAACCTTTATCAATTTTGACTGGTCGGCCTACGAGGAAGCTTGAATTATATATATAGAAAAGAGCTAACGATTACCGCTAGCTCTTTTGTGTTAGGAATTATTTAGAACTGGATTGAGGCGACTAGTCACTCTGGCTCTGGTTTAAAGCATGCAATAAACAATGGCAATATATTGCAGGGCTGAAGCCAGTAGGATGAAGAGGTGCCAAATCATATGGTCATAAGGTCGCTTGCGGGAATAGAAGAAGGCACCGATGGTATAGGAGAGCCCTCCAGCCAGCATGAGGCTCCAGAAAACTGGTCCAGTCTTGGTGACGATGGCTGGAATAATGAAAATAACCAGCCAGCCCATGAGCAGATAAAGGAAAAGGCTGAATTTCTCGTTAATTTTCTTGGCGAAAATTTTATAGAGAATGCCAAAGATAGTCGTCCCCCATTGGAGGACAATAATTAGATAGCCTAACCAACCACCGACCAAGGACAGAGCCACAGGCGTGTAAGAGCCAGCGATGGCAATATAAATCATGCTGTGGTCGATAATCCGCAGGACATATTTCTGCGGGGAAGCATACTGCATAGAGTGGTAAACAGTAGAGGACATGAACATGAGAAAAAGGCTGATGACGAAGACCGACATGCTGACAGCCGCCTTGAGACCAAAGATTTGGTAGCTGTAGGAAGCTGTAATAGGTAGAAGAACCAACATGGCGACGGAGCCAACGGCATGGGTGACTGCATTAGCCACCTCTTCACCAAAGGTTAGTTGTTTACTGAGTTTTAGAGTTGCGGTGTTCATGGTGTCCTCCTTGAAGATTTTGAGCAAGTTTGTGGGTGTAGTGGTAGAGCTTGAGAGTCTGGCAGGCCGAGGTAATCAATTCGGGAATTTCCTGTCCCTGCTCTTCGTTCATACAGGCGACAAAGGCATCATAGCAGGCCTGAGATTGATTATTAGCCGTTAGCCGTTCTAAAATCTGACTAATTTCCTGAATGGAAAAGACTGGCTTGAAAGTCGTAATGGCAATCAAGCGAGCCAGCTGCTTGCGACTGTATTTCTTCTTGACTGGCTTTTCAAGGAGACCGTGCTTAACATAATTGTTAATCATGGAAGCGGTCAGGCCCTTATCGCCTGGCGTTGCCAGAGGTTGGTTGACCTGGTTGACATAGAGAAGAACCTGGTCTAGATACAAATCTAATTGTGGCAAGTCAGCCCATTTTGGATAAGTCTTTGTCATCAGTTTAACTACTTTCTATAATCTAGTCTTAATAACTAGATTATACAATTCTAATAAACTAGCGTCAAGAAAAAATATGTCTATTGATAAAATTGCAGTTTGCAAACAGGCTGCCTGCTGGCTTCTGTTATAATGGAATTAGTAAATAATTCCCGAGGAGGTCAGGCAAATGGCCATGATAAAAATATTTTTACCCTTTATTTTGACAGCTGTATTGGCAATTCTGACTATCTACCTTGCCAAAAAATGGTCCGTGCAGGAAGAAGCCAGCGGTCGGGCTAATCAAAACCGTTTATCTGCCGGAATGTTAATCGGGATGAGCCTTGGTCTAGCCTTAGGCTCCGTCTTTCGATTTAATGTAGGTTTGACAACAGTTATCGGCATGCTGATAGGGATGACTATCGCCCACTATATAGGGAAGTAGCGGGGGGATGTTAAAGATGAGGTCTAGCTATGAATGTAAAGATAAGAAAAATAAGAGATAAGGAAATCTATCGCCTAAATGATTTTCTCTATGAAGCTATTTTTATTCCGAACGGCCAGGCTAAGCCAGATAGGGAAATTATTGAACAGCCAGAGCTTCAGTTATATGTCAAAGGTTTTGGAGGTCAAGTGGGTGATGATTGCCTTGTTGCAGAGGTCGACGGCCAGCTAGTGGGTGCAGTTTGGGTTAGGATAATCAATGATTATGGTCATGTAGATGATCAAACTCCGTCATTAGCTATAGCTCTTTTGGAAGGCTACAGAGGCCAAGGTCTAGGGACGTCCTTAATGACTAAGATGCTTGAAGTCTTAAAAGCAAAAGGGGTTAAAAAAGTTTCTCTCTCCGTTCAAAAAGCCAACCCTGCTCTAAAATTGTATAGAAGATTAGGATTCAACCCCTTATCTGAGAACAATGAGGATTATGTCATGGTTAAGGACTTATAAGAGCCTCGGCAGAGCGAATGACATTTCTTGATGATTTTGAATTTGATAAGGAGGTAAAACTGTTTGGAAAAATATATTGTGATGTCAAAAAAGAATTCCGAAATAAGTATAGGTAAAGTTAATAGTGGTGGAAACCTATGTGATAGCAGAAGCTAAGAAAAAAGGGAGTTTGGGGTTATCAGTTATGTCAAAATATTTAAATATAAAGTCCCTCTTTGAAGCTCAGGCTGATGAGGAGAGGGCGGTTGCTATGGCAGCCTACCAGAAAAATCTCTTTGAATTTTACGGAATTCCCACGCCCCAGAGACGAAAAATTTATGCCGAATTTTTGAAGGCGGAGAAGAAAACCAAAACGATTGACTGGGAATTTCTGGATGCCTGTTATGCGGATCCCCACCGTGAATTTCAATATCTGGCCTATGACTATTTGCTGAGAATGCAGTCCTACCTAGTCTATGAAGATCTAGCTAAGGTTGAGCATTACGTTTTGACCAAATCTTGGTGGGATACCATTGACTTCCTGACCAAGGTAGTAGGGCAGTTGGGTCTCAGAGATAATCGTGTGAAGAATTTGATGTTGGGCTGGTCCAAGAGGGACAATATCTGGATTAGGCGGACGGCTATTGAGCACCAATTGGGGCTAAAAGAGCAGACGGATACAGACCTCTTGGCTGAAATTATTGTCAACTGCCTAGGTAGCGACGAATTTTTCATCAATAAGGCCATTGGCTGGTCCTTAAGAGATTATTCCAAGACCAATCCCGACTGGGTAAGAGATTTTATCTGGCAGCATGAGGAGCAAATGGCTAAACTCAGTATTCGTGAGGCTAGTAAATATCTATAAGAAAGTGGAGCTCAAAGTTCCAATTGGTTCAGTTTTAACTTTCTAGGATAAAGTCGCTCTGCTATAATAAGAGTAAAGTAAAGTCAATAAAATTGGAGGTTAGTTATAATGCGAACAAAAAAGGATTTACGTTTTGAAAAGAGGTTTTCAGAAAGTCATACGGGAATGGAAATTTGGCTAGACAAAGAGACTGGTGTTAATTATCTCTGGCATGGAGCGGGCTATGGTGGTAGCATGACTCCCTTGCTGGATAAGGATGGCAAGCCTGTCATCACACCAGTTGAAGACAGTAGCAATTCCGACCTGTTCTAAGGTAGGTTGAAAGGAAGCAGGCGATAGAAAGGTCGTCTTTTTATTAATCTATGGTAGAAATCCAAGAAAGATATCTGACCATGCGAGATGGTCAAAAAATTTTTATCAAGGTTGCTGGTCAGGGCTACCCTATCGTATTTCTCCACGGGAATGGCAACTCTAGCAAATACTTTGCTGGCCAGCTTGAAGACTTTGCAAAGAAGTATCAGGTCATCATGGTGGATAGTCGGGCCCACGGAAAATCTGGACTAGGTCAGCTTCATCTGACTTTTGAGAAAATGGCCAAGGATTTGGCAGAGGTCTTGGACCAGTTGGCCATCAGGCAGGCTATCCTAATCGGTCATAGTGATGGTGCCAATTACGCTCTGGTCTTTGAACACCTTTATCCCGAGCGAGTCAAGGCCGTGTTGCTCAATTCAGGAAATTTGACCTTCTGGGGGCAGAAATGGTGGTTGCGACTAGGTTCGGTTTTGACCTATCTCTGGTTGAGCCTACAAGTTCGTTTCAAACCAGCGGTCAATCGTCGCAAACAACGCTTCGGCCTCATGGTCAGAAATCTCCCCATCAAATTTGAGGATTTGAGGGGCGTGACTGTTCCAAGTTTGGTATTAGTTGGCCAAAAAGATTTTATCCGTCAGGGGCATTCTCGAAGAATCGCTCGTTATCTAGCCAATGCAAAATTTCTTTCCCTAAACGGTTTCGGCCATAGCATCGCCAATAAGGACCCGCAGGTCTTCAATCAGCTAGCTCTGGACTTTGTCCAGCAGGTGCTGGGGAGTGATGAATAAGTCAATAAAGTTACCGAAAGGTAGCTTTTTTTTGAATAAATAAGTGGAAGATAATGCATTATAATACTCAACGAAAATCGAAATTAGCCGAGTCAACGAACTGAAGACAGTACTGGAGTACGGCAAGGTGAGTTAACGACGGAAAATTTTGATTTTCGAAGAGTATAGCCCAAAAGTATTTACAGATTATAACTTATAAGTTATAATGATAGAAAGAGGTTTAATTTGTATCAAATTTATTTTTACAAGGATAAAAGGGGCAAAGAACCTGTTTTAGACTACCTAAAAGAACTTTCACAACAAAAGGGAAAGGATAGTCGGATTAGATTGAATAAGATTTCTGATTACCTTAATATTTTGCAGGAGGTTGGAACTGTTGCAGGTCTTCCCGTCCTCAGACATCTTGAGGGGGAGATTTGGGAACTTCGTCCTTTAAGAGATCGAATTTTATTTGTCACCTGGTTTGATGGTAGTTTTGTCTTACTTCACCATTTTATGAAAAAATCACAAAAGACACCTCGACGAGAGATTGAGCAAGCCAAGCGAGAGTTAAATGATTTAAGAAAGAGAGGATTGGAAAGTGGAGAATAATTCGGCTTTAGGTCATGATTGGACAAGTGTCCAAAAGGAACTTTTTTCAAAAGAAGAAATTAAAGAGAGCCAAATTAGGGCGTCCATCATCGTTGAATTGATTAGAGCTAGGAAGGAGAAGGGAATTACTCAAAAACAATTGGAAGAGATGAGCGGTGTTAGTCAGCCAGTCATTGCTAGAATGGAAACTGGCAAAACTAGTCCACAAATAGATACTGTTCTTAAAGTCTTGGCTTGCTTAGGGAAGAACTTGTCGGTGGTCCCTCTGGATAATCAAGGTGAAGGACCTGTTTAAGCTAGAAGTGGCTGAAAAAGCCAGTCCACTATTATCTGATGATGACCTGACAGAGCCTGACTTTCATAATAGGATTGCAAAAACCTAGCAATGATCTGATTGGAATTGACTAGTCATATTCCCCAAAACTGACCTTTGGGATCAGTTTTTGTGTCCGCGACTTCCTCTAGAGATGGAAATCTGGGGCTTTTCACCTTCTCCCGCCACCCAATTTGCCTAGTCGGCTATTTTATGTTATATTTTGATGACAAAGCTTAAACTTAAGGATGAGGACATGAAGAAGCGTTATATTACTGGTTTTGACGGTCTGAGGACCATTGGTCTTTTGGCGGTCATTTTTTATCATATTTATCCCTCGATTTTTAAGGGTGGCTACTTGGGTGTGGCTCTCTTTTTTGTCCTTTCAGGTTATTTGATTACCGACCTTCTCCTAAGAGAGTACGGAGCCAATGGTAAGATTGATGTCAAAGCCTTTCTCTTACGGCGTTTTAAGCGGCTCTATCCCAATATGATAGCCGTCATGCTTTTGAGTACGATTTACATGTACTTTTTCCAGAAAAATCTGCTCAATGGCATGCGGAACGTCTTTTTGTCCAGTATCTTCTCGGTAAATAACTGGTGGCAGATTGCTAAGGGCGGTTCCTACTTTGCTAAGTTGCTAGCTGAAGCTCCTTTTGAGCATTTTTACAGTCTGTCCATCGAAGGTCAATTTTATCTCTTTTGGCCTTTGATTATCATTGTTCTCATGCGGATTTTTCGCAAGAATCGGACTGTCATCTTCAATGTTCTGGATCTGATTTTGCTCCTGTCCTTTGTCGAAATGTCCCTGCTCTACAAGGCTCATGTCGATCCCACTCGGATCTACTACGGGACAGATACCAGGCTCTTTTCTATCCTTATGGGGGCGGCACTAGCCTTCATCTATCCTAGTGATAAGGTTGAAAAAATTAAATTATCCCTGCGGGATCGGCAACTCTTTAATGGCGTGGCCCTCGTAAGTCTAGCTGTTTTAGTGATCTGTTTCTTTGCCCTGCCTGACCAAGAGTGGTTTACCTATCGGGGAGGCATGTGGCTCTTTTCCTTCCTCAGTTGTGTTCTGATTGCTCTGATTGTCCATCCCAAATTGGCAGCCAATAAGTGGCTGTCCAATCCTGTAACCTCCTATTTGGGAACTCGTTCCTATGGCATGTATCTTTGGCAGATTCCTGTTTTGACCTTCGCTGAGCTCAAGTTGCCCAATCCCAAGTCTCTACCATCGGTCTTGATTGCTTTAGCTCTGGTAGTGATTTTGACCGAAATCACCTATCGCTTAGTAGAAGTACCTCTGCGACGAATAACTTGGCAGCAGATTAAGGACTTTTACCAAGATAAGCGTCAGTCCTGGTCTTCCTTGGTCAAATGGCCTGTCACCCTGCTGGTTTCTGTGGCGGTAGCAGGGGCCCTCTTCTTAGTTTTTACGGCACCAGATAAAACGTCTGCCCAAAACAAGATTACCGACCAACTCAAGCAAAATCAAGCCAAGATGAAGGAGCAGAACCAAGCTCAACAAGCACCAGGAACTCCTGCGGACCCCGCCATTCTTAGTAAATATAGCATCAGTCAGGAAGAGTACGACACTGTTAATCAAAAGAAGGTGGCTATCTTGGGTGATTCTATGATTGCCATGACCTACGATGACCTACACGAGGTCTTCCCAAATGCCTTCTTTGACGGGGCCATTGGTCGTAAACCTCAGCATACCCTAGAAATGGTTCAAGAAGCAGTCGCCAACCATCCAGATTTGGATACCTTGGTCATCGGTATCGGAATTAATCGGGATGAAAATGGCGGTACTCTAACGGCGGACCAGATTGATCAGGTTATGCAGGCTGCTGGCGGTCGTCAGGTCTATTGGATTAATATTAATCTGGAAAAATCCCAATACTACTGGACCAATGATGTTAATCAAGTCTTAAGTCAAGCGGACCAGAAGTATGACAATCTACATATCATCGACTGGTACGGAGCCTCCCACGATAAGGAAAGCCAGCTCCTAAGTGAAGATATGACCCACCCCAACGATCAAGGGGCCATCGCCTATACCAGGACCATAGCTGATACGATTTCAAAATAAAAAATTTAAGAGATAAAAAGACTTGAGTTGTCAAATTACTCAAGTCTTTCTTTATGCGTGTGGCCAAACTTAGAGGATTTCTTTGCTCTTGGAATCAAGCATTTTAAAACTAGTCTATTTTTGGTCGTTTCTTAGATTTGCCAGGATTTTTTGAGCAGTTTCTAAGTTGAGGTGTTGGGCTGATAGGAGTTCCTGAACCAGTTTGGGGCTCTCTTTTTCAGAAGCGCCGGCCAGTAGGGCTAAGGACTTGGCCTGCAATTTCATGTGGCCTGCCTGAATGCCTTTACCAACTAGGGCCTTAAGGGCGGCTAAGTTTTGAGCCAAGCCCAGGGAGACAATGAGACCTGCTAGAGTCTTGGCGTCAGGATTACCCAGGAGGTCAAAGGCGACTTGGACGCTGGGGTTGAGGCCGATTGAGCCTCCTTTGGTTGCAATGGGCATGGGGAGAGTTAGTTCTCCCTTGATTTGCCCAGCCTCTTTATCATAAGTCCATTGAGAGAGGCCACGGTAAGAGCCAGAAGCGGCAGCATAGGCATGAGCACCTGCCTCGATTGCTCGCCAGTCATTACCTGTAGCCAGAACCAAGGCATCTACACCATTGAAAATACCCTTATTGTGTGTACTGGCGCGATAGGGGTCGATTTGAGCTAGTTGCGATGCCTGCTCCATTTTTTTAGCAAGATTTTGAGCTTCCTTTTTGTCGCGACTGAGAAAGCGCAGGTCGAGGGCGCAAGTAGCTGTCACCAAACTATGGGTGGCATAGTTGGAGAGAATGGCCATAAGGCTTTGGCCTCCTGAAAGTTCTTCTAACTTAGGTGCCAAGGCTTCCACCATGGTATTAACCATATTGGCTCCCATAGCTTCTTGGGGGTCCACCGAGAGATAGACAATGAGAAAGTCTCCTTTTTCTTCCAAGGTTAACTCTCTAGCACCGCCCCCTCTTTTGACGATGGAAGGATGAGCCTGATTGGCTAGGCTCAGAAGCTCTTCCTTATGGGCTAAGATAGCCTCTTTGGCAGGATGCCAGTCGCTGAGCCCAGTCAGGGCAACTTGCCCCAACATTTGTCGCTGGTGAACCCGGGTCTTAAAACCACCCGAACGTTTTATGAGTTTGGCGGCATAAGAAGCAGCAGCGACGACAGAAGGTTCCTCGGTCACCATGGGGAGATTATAAATCTTGCCATTAATCAAGAAATCTGGAGCCAAGCTCATAGGCAGGGCCAGTCGACCAATGAGATTTTCGGTCATTTGATTAGCTGTCTCGAGAGGCAGGAGTTCTTCTTTTTTTAGTTTTTCCAGGCTAGTCTCTGAGAGGGCTTGATTGTTTTCAATAGTCTGCCAGCGCTCTTGAGGGCTTTTTTGGGCAAATCCTGTCCAAGATACCATAGTTATCTTCCTTTTCGTTCGTGAATTCTTCTTAAATTATAGCATAAGGCGGGATTTTCTGTAATTATCTAAGGGATTTTGCTATAATGGTGGCGTATATTATTCGTAAACGAGGTAAGAAACATGGCAATAAAAATTGGATTATTTGGTTTTGGGACTGTTGCTAGCGGTATCCCTTTTTTGCTTAAGGAAAATGGCGATAAGATCGGGGCGGCTGCCAAGGATAATTTCGAGATTGCTAAGGTCTTAGTCAAGGATGAGGCCGAAAAAAATCGTCTTCAGGCCGCTGGACATGACTACAACTTCGTGACCAATGTTGAAGATATTGTCCAAGACCCTGACATTGACATTGTGGTTGAATTGATGGGGCGGATTGAACCAGCCAAGACCTTTATCACCAAGGCTTTGGAGGCTGGTAAACACGTGGTTTCTGCCAATAAGGACTTGATTGCCACTCATGGCAAGGAAATCATTGCTCTTGCCCAAGAGAAGGGGCTGGCTTTCTACTATGAAGCTGCGGTAGCTGGTGGTATTCCAATACTGCGAACCTTGGCTAATTCTCTAACCTCAGACAAGGTGACTCGGATTTTGGGTGTTCTCAATGGGACTTCTAACTTTATGATGACCAAGATGGTTGATGAAGGTTGGACCTATGAAAATGCTCTGAAAACCGCACAAGAACTGGGTTATGCAGAGAGTGATCCCACCAATGACGTGGAAGGAATCGATGCAGCCTACAAGGCCGTTATTCTCAGCCAATTTGGTTTTGGTATGACCATTGATTTTGACGATGTCAGCCACCAAGGCATTTCGACCATTACTCCAGATGATGTCGCTGTCGCCCAAGAGTTGGGTTATGTCATCAAGCTGGTTGGTGATGTTAGGGAAACAGCCTCAGGTATTTCCGCTCAGGTTTCCCCAACCTTCCTCCCTAAGGAACACCCGCTGGCTAGCGTTAACGGGGTCATGAATGCCGTCTTTGTGGAGTCTATCGGCATCGGCCAATCCATGTACTATGGTCCTGGTGCAGGTCAAAAGCCGACTGCAACTTCTGTAGTTGCCGATATTATTCGCATTGGTCGTCGGATTGTTGATGGCAATGTTGGTAAACCCTTCAATGAATTCAGTCGTCCGACTCAATTAGCCAACCCGAGCGACGTCAAGTCTGGCTATTATTTCTCCCTCAGTGTGCCCGATAAGAAGGGACAAATCCTGCGCTTGGCAGAAATTTTTAACGGCCAGGATGTTTCCTTCTCCCAAGTCCTCCAACAAAGAGGGGATGGAAAACAAGCTAAAATTGTCATCGTGACCCACGCCCTTAGCTTGACCCAGTTGGAACGCGTCAAGGCTGAATTAGAAGCTCAGAGCGATTTCACCCTTTTGAACAGCTTTAAGGTATTGGGAGATTAAGATGAAAATTACAGTTCCAGCAACTTCGGCCAATATTGGGCCGGGATTTGACTCGGTGGGGGTGGCTCTGTCCAAATATTTAACCATCGAAGTGCTTGAAGACTCCTCTGACTGGGAGGTTATCCACGATTTGGGGGACATTCCTAGCGATGCCAACAATCTCCTGATTAAGACAGCCTTGGAAGTTGCTCCTGATCTAGCCCCTCATCGGCTTAAGATGATTTCAGATATTCCCTTGGCTCGAGGTCTGGGTTCTTCCAGTTCAGTCATTGTCGCAGGGATAGAGTTAGCCAATCAATTGGCCAATTTGCAACTTTCCGACCAAGAAAAGCTCAATCTGGCAACAAAAATCGAAGGGCATCCCGACAATGTTGCCCCAGCCATCTTTGGTAATCTGGTAGTGGCTTCCTATTTGGATGGCCAAGTTTCCCACCTTGTGGCTGACTTTCCTAGCTGTGATTTCGTAGCTTTTATCCCTAATTACCAGTTGAAAACCAGCGATAGTCGGGAAGTTTTGCCCTCTACCATGGCCTATAAAGAGGCTGTTGTAGCATCCTCTATCGCTAATGTCGCTATTGCGGGGCTTTTAAAGGGAGACTTAACGGTAGCTGGACAAGCCATCCAGAAGGACCGTTTCCATGAGGCCTACCGACAAAAATTGGTCAAGGAATTTGCACCGATTAAGGAGCTTGCTCAAACTTCTGGCGCTTATGCAACCTATTTATCAGGCGCTGGACCAACCGTTATGACCCTGGTTCAACAAGGGGAAGGTGAGGCGCTAAAGGTTGCTCTAGATAAGTTGAAGCTTGACGGCGAAACCTTTGTTTTGGCGGTCGATAAAGAAGGTGTTGGCCTTGACTAAAACACAAAAGGGCCTCTTGCTGGGCGTTTCGGCCTATTTACTCTGGGCCTTTCTCTCCCTCTATTGGAAACTTCTGGCTGGGGTAAATGCCTATAATACATTTTCTTATCGGATTATTTGGACGGCTTTGACCATGCTGGTTTATATGTTGGTTTCTAGCAATCGTCAGCGCTACGGCCGAGAACTTAAGGAGCTCTGGTTAGACAAGAAGCAATTCTATCGTGCTATCGGTGCGGCCTTTCTCATTGCGATTAACTGGTTAACCTATATTTATGCCATTGCCAATGGCCATGCGACAGGGTCCAGTCTGGGCTACTATATGATGCCACTGGTATCGGTTCTTTTGGCTCTAATCATTCTCAAGGAGAGTTTGACACCAGCGACCACTCTAGCGGTTCTGGTGGCGGCAGTTGGAGTAGGGGTCTTGGTTTGGCAGACGGGGCATTTGCCTTCGATCGCCTTGATTCTGGCCTTTTCCTTTGGCTTTTATGGCCTCCTCAAAAAGGGAATCAAGCTATCTAGTGATGTGGCCATGCTCTTTGAGGTGGGGGCAATCTTGCCCTTTGTGCTGATTTATCTGATTTTTTTCAGTCAAGAGACCCTGACAGACTATAGCTTATGGGAAGATATCCTCCTAGCTCTGTCGGGCATTATCACGGCTATTCCGCTCTTGCTCTATGCGGAGAGTCTCAAGCGAGCTCCCCTGAATCTGGTTGGGTTCATCCAGTACCTCAATCCAACCATCCAACTTTTGATTGCGTTGAGTATTTTCGGCGAGAAGCTCAGCCGAGGTCAACTCTATGGCCTGATTTTCATCTGGCTGGCTATTGGCCTCTTTGTCGTCGGTCAGATTATCTTGATGCGAAAAAGTTCCAAGACGACCTTGTCAGAGATAGGCCACTAGCGACATCGTCAGCTGATTTCTTTAGTTTGCTTGTCTTATTGACAGAGCACCATAAGGTTTTCATTGAAAAATTAGAAATCTTGACCTAGGGTCGGGATTTTTCGCTTTTGCCTGCTATACTAGTAGAGGTTATCAAGAGATAGGTTTATGAAGCCTAACCTAGACTTATAAAGAAGGGAAATAATGAATTATCAAGAAGCACTAACTTGGATTCACAGTCGTTTAAAGTTTGGCATCAAGCCTGGTATCCAGAGGATGGCCTGGATGTTAGACCAGTTGGGCAATCCTCAAGAGCATATACCAGCCATTCATGTGGTGGGTACCAACGGCAAGGGCTCGGTGGTTAATAACCTCCAGCATATTTTTACAGCTGCTGGCTACCATGTCGGGACCTTTACCTCTCCCTACATCGTGGATTTTCGGGAGCGGATTTCTCTAGATGGTCAACTCATGCCCAAGGAGGATTTGGTGACCTGTGTGGAATTAGTCAAGCCAGTTGTCGAAGCTCTGCCAGCGGAACTTGAAGTGGCAACTGAGTTTGAGACCATCAGCCTGATGATGTTTCTCTATTTTGGTCGACTGCATAGCGTGGATCTGGCTGTTATTGAGGCAGGTATGGGTGGACGGGACGATTCAACCAATCTCTTTAAGGCCCTAGCTGTAGTCTGCCCTTCAATTGGCTTGGATCACCAGGCGATTTTAGGCCGAACCCATGCGCAAATTGCTCAGAATAAAGCGGGCGTGCTTAAGAAGGGCGAGTCCTTGGTTATGGCAGTCCAGCAAGAAGAAGCCAGACAGGCCTTTCTAGAGAAGGCTCAGAAAGTTGGCTCACCTGTTTATCAATGGCAAAAGGATTTCAGCTTGATGACCTCTGAAAATGAAAAGAGCCTGGTCTTCCGAAATAAGGAGACCAGCCTGTCTGACATTGAACTAGCCATGCCAGGTCAGCACCAGGTCTCTAATGCAGCCCTGGCCATTGAAACGGCTCTCTTGCTAAAGAAAAGCTATCCAAAATTGACTGATAGGGCCATTCGCCAAGGACTGGCGACTGCCAGATGGCAGGGGCGGACTGAGCTTTTGCGACCCAATTTAATGATTGACGGAGCTCACAACAAGGAGAGCATCCAGGCCTTGGTTGATTTATTAAAGGAGGGCTATGGTGACAAAACTATCCATATTCTCTTTGCGGCTATTGATACTAAGCCAGTTACCAGTATGTTGAAAAAACTGGCTGAGGTGGGCCAAGTCATGGTGACCACTTTTCCTTATCACAATAGTTTAGCCTTGAGCGATTATCCCCAGGGCTATGAGCAAGCCCCCGATTTTAAGACATGGCTGGATCAGGTATATGAGCCTGATTCAGGGGACTTCTACCTCATCACGGGCTCCCTCTATTTCATTTCCCAAGTGCGTAAGGAGCTTTTGAAGAATTCCCCTCAATAAGGTATAATGGAAGGCAAGTAAAAATTAAAGAGGACGAGATGGTTAATCAAGAAAAGGCTGAGAAAGCCATTTATCAATTACTGGAGGCCATTGGTGAAGACCCCCAAAGAGAAGGCCTGCTTGAGACTCCCAAGCGAGTAGCGAAGATGTATGCCGAGATGTTTTCCGGCTTGGAGGAAAATCCCAAGGACCAATTCACGGCTGTCTTTAGCGAAAATCACGAAGAAGTGGTTTTGGTCAAGGATATCCCCTTTTATTCCATGTGTGAACATCACTTGGTGCCATTTTATGGGGTAGCCCATGTGGCTTATCTGCCAAGTCAGAGCAAGGTCACAGGACTTTCCAAATTAGCCAGGGCAGTAGAAGTGGCTAGCAAGCGACCTCAGTTGCAAGAGCGCTTAACCGAACAGGTCGCCAAGGCCTTGGAAGAAGCCTTAAACCCCAAGGGGGTCTTTGTCATGGTAGAAGCTGAGCATATGTGTATGACTATGCGAGGCATCAAAAAGCCTGGTAGTAAGACTGTGACAACCGTTGCCCGTGGTCTTTTTAAAGAAGATAGAGACCAAAGACAGGAATTGCTGACTTTGATTAAGGAGCACTAGAAGATGAACATTGGACAATATCATGTTGATGGAAAAGCCTGTATCATGGGGGTTCTGAATGTGACCCCTGATTCTTTTTCAGATGGCGGGTCTTATACACAGTTAGAAAAAGCCCTAGCTCAAGTAGGTGCCATGGTAGAGCAGGGAGCAGCCGTTATTGATGTTGGTGGTGAGTCTACCAGACCAGGGGCTGATTTCATCTCGCAAGAGGAAGAAATTGCCAGAGTTGTTCCCGTCATCAAGGCTATTAAGGAAAATTATGATGTCCTCATCAGTATCGATACCTATAAGACAGGAACAGCACGGGCTGCATTGGAAGCTGGTGCTGATATTCTTAATGACGTCTGGGCTGGCCTCTATGATGGTCAAATGCTGGCTCTTGCTGCCCAAAAGGATGTTCCTATTATTCTCATGCACAATCAGGAAGATGAGGTTTACGGGGATGTCACCCAGGATGTCTGTGACTTTCTGTCTCAGCGGGCTCAAGCAGCTGTAGAAGCAGGCGTTGCTAGGGACAAGATCTGGTTGGATCCAGGTTTTGGTTTCGCTAAAAATGAAGCTCAAAATATTGACTTGCTCAAGGGATTGGACCGAGTTACCTCTCTGGGTTATCCAGTCCTCTTTGGTATTTCTCGCAAGCGGGTCGTGGACTATCTTTTAGGCGGTCACACCAAGCCCCTAGAAAGAGATGGGGCAACTGCCGCTTTATCTGGCTACGCTATTGAGAAAGGCTGCCAAATTGTGCGAGTCCATAACGTTGAAGCTAATCGTGATATTGTCAAGGTTATTAGTCAGTTGAAATAGAATATGGATAAAATACTTTTAAAGGGCTGTCGTTTTTACGGCTACCATGGAGCCCTTCCAGAAGAAAATCGTCTGGGGCAAATTTTTGTGGTGGATGCTGAACTATCAGTAGACCTGAGTCAGGCTTCTACGAGCGATGATTTAGGCGATACGGTTCATTATGGCCTTGTTTTTGAGGCCATCAAGCAAGCTGTAGAAGGCCAGCCTTATCAATTATTGGAGAGACTAGCGGGTGCAATCTGTCAGGATATCTTCAACCAATTTCCACCTGTTCAGGGTGTCACATTGCGAATTAGCAAGGAGAATCCGCCTATCGCTGGGCACTATGACAGTGTCGGTATAGAATTGGAGCGCCGTCGATGATTGATGCCTTTCTGGGTCTTGGTTCCAATATCGGAGACCGGAAGGCCTATCTGGATCAGGCTTTGGAGCGTCTAGCCAAGCTCCCTCAGACAAGCCTGCTGGCCGTATCTTCTACCTATCAAACTCCTGCCTGGGGGCTGACTGACCAAGCTGACTTTCTCAATCTGGTCTGTCACATTGAGACAGAGTTGCCTCCCTTGGACCTTTTACGGGCCTGCCAGACCATCGAAGATGATTTAGGGCGCGTGCGAAAAGAGCATTGGGGACCTCGGACCTTAGATATTGACCTCCTTCTCTACGGGCAGGAGCTAGTAGAGGAGCCTGATTTGACGCTACCCCATCCCTATATAAAGGAGCGAGCCTTTGTCCTCGTTCCACTTTTGGAGTTGGATGAAAAATTGCTGGACCCAAAAACTGGTCAACCCTATAGTCAGGCTCTAGTTAGCTTGTCTCAGGAAGGAATCGAAAAAATCTCGGATTAAGCTTTCTTGAATTTTGCTAATTTCCTTGACCCCATGCCTTTTATCTAGGCTGATTATTAGGAACAGCGAGATTTACTAGGGTTATCAAATAGGTTCTGGATATTTACAAATTACCGAATTATCAAATTTTCTCTGATATACTATGTCGATTTCTCTTGTGGAGGTTATGTCAAATTCTCTCAGGCAGGCTATCGCAAAAGTCCCTAGTTTTTGATATAATAAAAGTCGGTCTCAGGCCGATTTTTTTGGTGCTCAGACGTCTTTTATCGAAAAGTAGCTAGGCTTGATTTTTTCACGTTAGCAATCAACTTTAGCTCAAGAAGAATGGAAAAACAATGTTAGAAAAAATGAAAACGGCGCTTGAGGGAATTGATATTCGTATTGATGAGCCCTTGCGTAACTATACTTACACTAGAGTTGGAGGGCCAGCTGATTACTTGGCCTTCCCTCGCAACCGCTATGAGTTGGCCCACATTGTCAAGTTTGCCAACGAAAATGATATCCCTTGGATGGTTCTAGGCAATGCCAGCAACCTCATTGTCCGTGAAGGGGGCATTCGAGGCTTTGTTATCATGTTTGATAAGCTGAGCACGGTCACCGTTGATGGTTATACCATTGAAGCAGAAGCAGGGGCCAACCTGATTGAGACGACCAAAATTGCTGAATTTCATAGCCTGACTGGCTTTGAATTTGCGGCAGGAATTCCTGGCTCTATCGGTGGGGCTGTTTTTATGAATGCTGGAGCCTATGGTGGCGAAATTTCCCACATTCTGGTTTCGGCAACGGTCTTGACTAAGGAAGGGGACATTCATACTATTGAAGCTCGTGATATGGCCTTTGGTTATCGTCACTCAGCCATTCAGACAAGTGGTGAAGTGGTTATTTCTGCCAAATTCGCTCTTCGTCCTGGAATCCATTCGCAAATTAAGAATGAAATGGCCCGTCTCAACCACCTGCGTCAGCTCAAGCAGCCCCTAGAATACCCTTCCTGCGGGTCTGTCTTTAAGCGGCCTGTCAATCATTTTGCTGGCCAATTAATTATGGAAGCTGACCTGATGGGCTATCGTATCGGCGGTGTTGAAGTCAGTAAGAAGCATGCTGGTTTCATGGTCAATGTGGCCCAAGGCACAGCTGATGATTATGAAAATCTGATTGCCCATGTCATCGAAAAAGTCCAAGAACACTCTGGTGTCCGTCTGGAACCGGAAGTTCGCATTATCGGTGATTATAATGCTTAGTCAAAGGGGCATTTATCTAAGGGGAGTTTTCTAAGTCACCGGTATGTTTATGGAGATAGTCCTCCCCTTATTCAATGAATGTTTGAGCTTTTATTAGCAAAAGACTGGGACGGTTAGTCCTAGACATCTATCCCACTTCCATACTCAATAAAAATCAAAAATAGCCAAGGCAACGAACTGCAGACAGTACTTTGGTACGGCAAAGTGAGTTAACGATGGATAATTTTGATTTTTGAAGAGTATCAATCACCAGGACCGGCTAGTTTCCACTAGCCAGTCCCTTTTTATCTCACTCTTGTAGGGAGGACATGAAGAAGTGACCCAACCAATTATTGCCTTTCACCATGTGACCAAGACCTTTGAGGATAGTGGCACCCAGGTTCTTAAAGATATTAATTTTGAGCTGAAGGCAGGGAAATTTTACACCCTGCTTGGGGCTTCGGGCTCTGGAAAATCAACCATCCTTAATATTATTGCGGGACTTTTAGAGGCTAGTAGTGGGGATATTTACCTAGACGGCAAGCGCATCAACGATATTCCTATCAACAAGCGAGATGTCCATACAGTTTTCCAAAACTATGCTCTTTTCCCCCACATGTCAGTCTTTGACAATGTCGCCTTTCCCCTAAAATTAAAGAAGGTTGCCAAAGGTGACATTGAAAAACGGGTGGGGAAGGCCCTTAAAATGGTGCGACTGGATGGCTATGGAAGGCGCTCCATCCAAAAGCTTTCCGGTGGTCAGCGCCAAAGGGTGGCCATCGCTAGGGCTATTATCAACCAACCCAAGGTAGTTCTTTTAGATGAGCCTCTGTCTGCCCTTGATCTGAAGCTACGGACAGAAATGCAGTATGAATTGCGAGAGCTGCAGCAGCGTCTTGGCATCACCTTTGTCTTTGTCACCCATGACCAGGAGGAG
The DNA here is from genome assembly GCF_900459175.1 of Streptococcus downei MFe28. Taxonomy (NCBI): domain Bacteria; kingdom Bacillati; phylum Bacillota; class Bacilli; order Lactobacillales; family Streptococcaceae; genus Streptococcus; species Streptococcus downei. The sequence goes on from NZ_UHFA01000002.1 coordinate 1,439,669, forward strand.
GCCTTGGCTATGTCAGACTGGATTTTTGTCATGAATGAGGGAGAAATCGTCCAATCTGGCACGCCCGTTGACATCTATGACGAGCCCATCAACCATTTTGTGGCCACCTTTATTGGAGAGTCCAATATCATCAACGGAACTATGATTAAAGACTATCTGGTCGAATTTAATGGCAGACGTTTTGAGGCGGTTGATGGGGGTATGCGACCCAATGAAGCGGTTGAGGTGGTTATTCGTCCCGAGGACTTGCAGATTACTCTCCCTGAAGAAGGCAAGCTGGTGGTCACGGTGGACACCCAACTTTTCCGCGGCGTCCATTACGAAATTATTGCCCATGATGAGCTTGGTCATGAGTGGTTGATTCACTCTACACGTAAGGCTCTTGAGGGTGAGGTGATTGGCCTTAACTTTACACCAGAAGACATCCATATTATGCGACTCAATGAGACCGAGGAAGAATTCGATGCTCGGATTGAAGAGTATGTCGAAACCGAAGAGGTTGAAGATGGCTTGATAAATGCCATTGAGGAGGAACGCCATGAAGAAGACGACTAGACTCTTTGCCCTCCCTTATTTCCTCTGGCTCTTGCTCTTTGTTTTGGCTCCCCTGGCCCTGATTGTCTATCGTTCCTTTTTCAATCTAGAAGGACAGGTCAGTCTTGCCAACTACCAAACTTTTTTTAGCTCCTGGACCTACCTGAGAATGAGTCTGAATTCGCTTCTCTATGCAGGGATTATCACCTTGGTGACCTTCCTGATTAGTTATCCGACGGCCTTAGCTTTGACCAAACTCAAACATAAGCAACTCTGGCTCATGCTAGTGGTCTTACCCACCTGGATAAATCTTCTCCTCAAGGCCTATGCCTTTATGGGGATTTTTGGCCAAGATGGCGGTATCAATCATTTCTTAAGCTTTGTGGGTATCGGCCCTAAGCAGTTGCTCTTTACAGACTTTTCTTTTATCTTTGTCGCTGCCTACATCGAACTGCCCTTTATGATTCTGCCCATTTTTAATACCTTGGATGACCTGGATGTCAATCTGACTAATGCCAGTCGTGATCTGGGGGCTAGTAATTGGCAGACCTTTAGCCGAGTGATTTTCCCCCTTTCTCTGTCTGGCGTAAGGTCGGGTGTGCAGTCGGTCTTTATTCCCAGTCTCAGCCTCTTTATGTTGACGCGTTTGATTGGGGGAAACCGTGTTATCACTCTGGGAACAGCTATTGAGCAACATTTCCTGACTACCCAGAATTGGGGCATGGGATCGACCATTGGTGTCGTGCTGATTTTAGCCATGCTAGGGATTATGGTCATGACCAAGGAAAGGAGGAAGGAACTTTGAAAAAACTTTCTAGACTTTACTTGGGATTAGTCTTTGCCCTTCTTTATCTACCCATTTTTTATTTGATTTTTTATTCCTTTAACAAGGGAGGCGATATGAATGGCTTTACTGGCTTTACTTGGGAGTATTATGGACAGGTTTTCTCTGATAGTCGCCTGATTTTGATTTTGGTTGAGACCTTTCTCCTGGCCTTCCTCAGCGCTCTTTTGGCAACTATTATCGGCACTTTGGGAGCTATTTTTATTGACCAAAGTCGCAGTAAGAGACAAAACACCCTGTTGTCACTCAATAATATTCTCATGGTATCTCCTGATGTTATGATGGGGGCTAGTTTTTTGATTCTTTTCACGGTTCTGGGCTTTCGACTGGGCTTTAGCTCAGTCCTACTCAGTCACATTGCCTTTTCCATCCCTATTGTGGTGCTTATGGTCCTGCCCAGGCTCAAAGAGATGAATCAAGATATGATTCACGCCGCCTTTGACTTAGGGGCCAGTTACTGGCAGATGCTCAAGGAAGTCATGTTGCCCTACTTGACCCCTAGTATCATCGCCGGCTACTTTATGGCCTTTACCTATTCGCTAGATGATTTTGCGGTGACCTTCTTTGTCACGGGAAATGGCTTTTCGACCCTCTCGGTGGAAATCTATTCCCGTGCTAGACGGGGGATATCGCTGGAAATCAATGCCCTATCCACTATTGTCTTTATCTTCTCCATTCTTCTAGTCATTGGCTATTATTTTATCAGCAAGGAAGAAGGTGACCAAGATGCGTAGATTAGGCTCCTTTTTTCTAGGTCTTGTTCTGATAATTTTGGCTCTGGCCAGCCTGATGCTGACCCTAGAAAAGAAGAATAATAGCAGTAGTCAGGCCAATAGTCTGGTGGTCTATAATTGGGGTGACTATATAGACCCCCAGTTAATTAGTCAGTTCCAAAAGGAAACAGGTATCAAGGTTCAATATGAGACCTTTGATTCCAACGAGGCCATGTACACCAAGATTGAGCAGGGAGGCACTCGTTATGATATTGCCATTCCTAGCGACTACATGATTGATAAGATGCGTCAGGAGAAGCTCCTGGTCAAGTTGGATAAGTCACAGCTTAAAGGGCTGGGCAATCTGGGGAGTCAGTTCCTGGGTAAGTCTTTTGACCCCAAGAATGATTATTCCATCCCTTACTTCTGGGGAACCGTCGGGATTGTCTATAATGACAGCGTGGTCAAAAATCCGCCCCAGCATTGGTCCGACCTCTGGAATTCCGACTACAAGGATTCGATCATGTTAGTTGATGGCGCCAGAGAGGTCATGGGATTGAGTCTCAATTCCTTGGGCTACAGCCTCAATAGCAAGAATAGGAAGCAACTGGACCAGGCTTCTGAAAAATTGAGTCGGCTAACTCCCAACATCAAGGCCATTGTTGGCGATGAAATGAAGGGCTACCTCAAAAATGGCGATGCCACTCTAGGGGTCACTTTTTCTGGAGAAGCTAGGGATATGCTGGAAGCTAATCCTCACCTCCATTATGTCCTGCCCAGCGAGGGTTCCAACCTCTGGTTTGATAACCTTGTGATTCCCAAGACAGTCAAGAATAAAAAGGCTGCCTACGCCTTCATCAACTTTATGCTAGAGCCAAAGAATGCGGCACAAAATGCGGAATACATTGGCTATGCCACACCAAATAAGGCCGCCCAGAAGCTTCTACCTAAAGAAATCACCTCTGATAAATCCTTCTATCCTTCTGAGCAGGTCATCAGTCATTTGGAGGTCTACAATAACCTAGGCCCCAAGTGGCTGGGCATATACAATGACCTCTATCTCCAATTCAAGATGTATGGCCATTAAGAACTCTATAAGTTTAACAGTCTAGAAACGCAGGTTTCTGGGCTTTTTTTGACCAGCTGATGATGAGAAAAAGACGATTTGATGTTCTAGGACTTGCTAAGAAGAATGATAGGTCGGATTTTTGAAGCTAAAAGAAACTACTCTTTTCCCAAAGGAGACCCTGTTTATCATATTTATGCAGAAGACTATAGAACAGGACAGCACCGAGACTTGTATAGAGCAATAAAGTAGAAAAAGGATTTATGACCGATATTGTTCCAAATTCTTTAAAAAGTTAGTGCCCTCGCCCAATTGCCTCTCGGTGGTAATCGACTGTTTGCCTTTGTCTGTCAATTACTAATTATTAGTCTAGCCATTGGACTTTCCAAGAATTGCTTCAATCGAAAATCAATTTGAAGAACGGTTTAAATCGCCCCAGCGAAAAATATTTATAGTTGAAAATATTTTCTCTGATAACCTTCAAAATCCTTAGTCCATATGATAAAATGAAAATGTAAAGCAACAGAACTACCCCCTTAAGAATCAGCATTTTAACTACCCCTGTTCGGACGAGTTCAAGCCAGATGATGGCAAGAAATTGGTCTGAACCTAGCAACTTCATTTTACTGAGGAGGTAACGCAATGAAACTAGATACCTTAAGAAATGACATTATTGTCAAGCAGAAAAAAGGACTCCCCTTTATTACGGCTTCAGTAATGATTTGGAGTCTGATTACGCTTGTAGCAGCGCTGAATATTTCCATTGATGTAAAACATATCCTGGTATTCTGTTGTGCTGTGCCCATACTCCCCCTTGCTTGGGTGATAGGAAAAATGATGAAGGTTGACATTTTTCTAAGGAAAACGAACTAGGCAATTTGGGTTTCCTATTCACCATGAATCAGGTGCTCTACCTTTTGATTGTTATGTGGGTTTTTAATGTGGCACCCGAAAAAATGATTATGGTCTATGCCATGGTCTTTGGAGCTCATCTATTACCCTACTCTTGGCTCTATAAATCCAAAGCCTATCAGATTTTCGCTATAGTCATACCAATTCTTTCTCTGGTTTTGGGCAATCTCTTCAGTGGGGTAGTTGTAGCAGGGACCTTCGCCGTCATTGTTCTTATCTTTGTCCATATCTTACAAAGGGAATTAAAGACTTTCACAGAATAATATTGTTTTATAAATATCAGGTGCTAGGAAATGAATTCTAGCACCTTTTGAAATTTTTCACTAGTTTAGCGGAAGCTAGTTTTCGCTTGGTTCAACCTGGGTCAACGTCTCTAAGTTCAATCTTGCCAGGTGACTCATCTTGCTAAGAGGCGTAGAAAAAACGAGCGACCTCTGAGGATAGCTCGTTTTATGTTTGTTCTACTTGAGTTTGTCGACTTATTTCTTCTTCATCTCACCGTGAGGGAAGTAGGTGCCTTCTGGCAGGTCACGGATGATAACGTGGATGTTTTCCTTGGGTGCGTTGGCAACGCGGGAAACGACCTCGGTGACTTCGCGGGCCAGTTCAATTTTTTGGTCCTGCGTGCGGCCTTCAAAAAGGTCAATTTTTACAAATGGCATGGGAATTCCTCCTAAAAATTTATTATCAGCTTCATTTTAGCATGAATCCGCAAATATAGACAGGAGAAATAGTAGAAGATTAGGCTGAGACAGTTGAAGACTGTATAAAAATCAGGAAGAAGATAAAAGTCGTTATTTCTGAGGCTCACTAGTTTTTGGGCTCGTACTTACTTTAAAAAGGAAGAGAAGAGTGATTGTCTTTCTCCCAAAGTTTCTAAGTGAGCACGATTCTTGCCCACTTACTTACAATCATTTATAGTTAAACTTGTATCTGAAACAGACACCTGTTATGTTCGGATAATCGAGAAAAGGGAGAAGTCATGGCTACAAATTTGCTTTATCAGTTGAGGCAAGAGAATTTGGCAGGCTTGATTAAAGAAATACGTGCCATTACATAAAAATTGCTAACCCGAAGATAAGGAGAAAGAAATTACCTATGAAAGCAGCACTAGTAAGTCAGTATAACAAAAATAATATCAATCTCGAGATGACAGAAATACCCATACCGCAAATTGGCCCCGATGATGTCCTGATCAAGGCAAGGGCAGCAGGGGTCAATCCTTTGGATAATATAATTTCTCGTGGAGAGGTTAAAATTATCGTTCCTTACAAACTACCTCAAATTGCTGGTAATGAGTTTGTCGGAATTGTTGAGAAAGTCGGTAGCTAAGTGACGGGATTCCAAGCAGGCGACTGTGTTTTTGCCCGACTGCCACTTGACCGTATTGGTTGCTTTCGCTGAATATCTTGCTGTAGACTACCATGCTCTAGCTTTGGTACCTGACTATTTGACAGATATCAAGGCGGCAGGCGTCCCATTGACTTCACTGACCATTATGCAGTCTCTGGAGCTTATGGAGGCTAAAGAAGGAAAAACTCTCTTTATCTCAGGAGGTACTGGTAGCCTTGGTGCGATGGCTATTCCTCTCGCTAAGGCCAAAGGCTTGATTGTTGTTACTAATGGCAGTATCGGCAACAAAGAGCGTGTTTTAAAGCTGGGAGTGGACCGTTTCATTGACTACAAAACAGAAGACTACAGTCAGACCCTTAGTCAAGTTGACTATGTCTTGGATACCTTGGGTGGCTCTGAGATCAAGAAGCAATTTTCCATCATGAAAGAAGGTGGACAACTAGTTTCCCTACGTGCTATGCCAAACGGCAGCTTCGCTAAACGGATGAAGCTTCCCAAATGGAAACAAATCGCCATGGGTCTCGCTGGTCGTAAATTTGATAAGCTAGCTAAAAAATACGGCGTTGGTTTTCATTTCGTCTTTGTAGAAGCTAATGGCCGGCAGCTGCAAGAAGTTGCAGACATTTTTAGCGAACTTCAGATTAAACCATCTATTGATAGGGTTTATAAATTCGCTGATGTCAACCAAGCCTTGGATAAGGTTGCTAACGGCCATTCAAAAGGAAAAACTGTCTTGACTTTTGACTAATGTTCAAATCCCTAGAAATATTTATCCAAGGTAATTACCAAAGTTACCCTAAGCTGAGTAATTATTTAATTTGTTTTGTGCTACAATAAAGCCATGAAACAAGATGTATTGAAGCAGCTCTACCAAGATTTATTGAAAAATCTGGGAGATCAGGGTAACTGGCCGGCAGAAAGCCCCGAAGAAATCATACTCGGTGCCATTTTGGTGCAAAATACCCGCTGGGAAAATGTCCTTCTTTCCATTAATAATTTACGACAAGTCCTTGATGGAGATTTCAAGAAGATTCTTGATTTGGAGCCGGAGACCTTACAGGATTTAATTCGTCCCACAGGATTTTACAAAAATAAAAGCAAATCTATTCTTAAGGTATTTAGCTGGCTAGACCAGCATGCTTACAATTACGGGGAGATTGAAGATAACTACGGCAAGAATCTAAGAGATGAACTATTGGGTCTCTTTGGCATCGGTCAGGAGACCGCCGATGTCCTTTTGCTCTATGTATTTGACCAACTGGTCTTTATCGCTGACAAATATGCTCAGAAACTATTTTCAAGTCTCACAAGGAAAGAGTTTTCTGACTATTCCAGCCTACATCAAGCGGTTGAGCTAGAAGGATTTAGCCTATCAGAAGCTCAGCAATTTCATATTCTTATCCTTGAATTTGGCAAAATCTATTTTGCTCGGGGAGCCAGTTTTGAAGAGAGTTTTTTATTTGGAGCAACTTTTGACTTAACTTGAGAGTAAAACTATTGACTTAGCTATAAAAGTTAGCATTAAATATTCGATTAGGAACTTAGCCATCGGGTCAGGTTCTTATTAATTTTACCAAGACGACTTGGTTTGGACGAGGGCGAGTGTAGTGCTATCAAAGCAGTTTGAGCTAGGGTGAGGATTAGTCTCGAATAACTCTTGACCATGGTTTTTAACTAAGTTTAGTGCACTCAACTTAGTTTTGCCAAGCAAAGTCTAGGAGCCGCAAGCTCCTGGGAACAAAACATGATTTTGCTTTATTATGTAAGAGTTTTCTTGATTATTAGCCCCTGCCAATGGCTGGCATTTTATGGTAAAATAGTACCATTAACGTTTTAGACAGGATGAAGATTTTGGCACAGTTATACTATCGCTATGGGACTATGAATTCGGGGAAATCCATTGAGATTCTCAAGGTTGCTTACAACTATGAGGAGCAGGGCAAGCCGGTCGTTCTCCTGACCTCGGCTCTGGATACTCGGGATGGCATCGGCTGGGTTTCCAGTCGGATTGGCCTCAAGCGTCAGGCTAAGCCGATTTCTAGCGATACCGACATTTTTGGTTATATTGAAAATTTGCCAGACAAGCCATTTTGCGTTTTGGTGGATGAATGTCAATTTCTGACCAAGGATAATGTTTTTGATTTAGCCAGAGTAGTTGATGAACTGGATGTCCCTGTCATGGCCTTTGGTCTTAAAAACGATTTCCGCAATCACCTTTTTGAAGGGTCCAGAGAGCTCTTGCTCCTGGCGGATAAAATCGAAGAAATCAAGACCATCTGCCAATACTGTAGCAAGAAGGCCACCATGGTCTTACGCATGAAAGACGGCCAGCCTGTTTACGAGGGCCAGCAGGTCCAAATCGGTGGTAACGAGACCTATGTCTCTGTCTGTCGCAAGCATTATTATCATCCGCAACTAGAAAGTGAGAAGAATCAGGACGAATGAATATCTATGATCAATTACAGGCGGTGGAGGACCGCTACGAGGAGTTGGGCGAATTGCTCAGTGACCCTGATGTGGTCTCTGATACAAAACGCTTTATGCAGCTCTCACGAGAAGAAGCCTCAAGCCGCGAAACTGTGACTGTTTATCGGGAGTACAAGCAGATCCTGCAAGCCATCTCTGATGCAGAAGAGATGATTAAAGAGGCCGGAGGCGACCCCGAATTGGAAGAGATGGCTAAGGAAGAACTCAAGGACTCTAAGATAGCCAAGGAAGACTACGAAGAAAAGATGAAAATCTTGCTTCTGCCTAAGGATCCAAACGACGATAAGAATATCATCCTCGAAATCCGCGGGGCTGCTGGTGGTGATGAAGCCGCCCTATTTGCCGGCGACCTGCTCAATATGTACCAGAAGTATGCCGAAAGTCAGGGCTGGCGTTTCGAAGTCATGGAAGCCTCCTACAATGGAGTTGGCGGCATTAAAGAAGTCGTCGCTATGGTATCTGGTCAATCCGTTTATTCCAAGCTCAAGTATGAATCGGGTGCTCACCGTGTGCAACGGGTTCCTGTCACCGAAAGTCAGGGACGGGTCCACACCTCAACCGCTACGGTTCTGGTCATGCCAGAAGTGGAAGAAGTGGAGTACGACATTGACCCTAAAGACTTGCGAGTCGACATCTACCACGCCTCCGGTGCTGGTGGACAGAACGTCAATAAGGTAGCGACAGCGGTCCGAATGGTCCATATTCCAACCGGTATCAAGGTTGAAATGCAGGAAGAGCGGACCCAGCAGAAGAACCGTGATAAGGCCATGAAGATTATCCGGGCTCGGGTAGCTGACCACTTCGCACAGATTGCTCAAGACGAGCAGGATGCTGAGCGGAAATCCACCATCGGGACGGGTGACCGTTCTGAGCGGATTCGCACTTACAACTTCCCACAAAATCGGGTGACCGACCACCGCATCGGCCTCACCCTGCAAAAGCTGGATACCATCCTCTCTGGCAAAATGGACGAAGTCATTGATGCTCTAGTTCTTTATGACCAAACCAAGAAATTGGAAGAGCTAGCGCAATGACCTATGCCCAGCTTTTTCTACAATACGAATGGGAGCTCGAGAAGGTGGGCGAGGAGCCCGAAAGCCTTACCTTCACCTTTAGAAATCTCAAGGGGCTAGATATGACAGGATTTGTCCTCCTCCTGAGACAAGAAGTATCAGAGGAAGACCAAGCGCTATTGGCTAGGATAGCCCAGCGCCTCCTGGCTCATGAGCCTGCCCAGTATATTCTAGGCTACGAGACCTTTCATGATTTAAAGCTCAAAGTTGACAAACGCATCCTGATTCCAAGACCTGAGACGGCAGAATTGGTCGATTTGATTTTGGCTGAAAATGCTGACGAACAACTTGATTTACTGGACATCGGGACAGGTAGTGGAGCTATTGCCCTAGCCTTGGCCCATGAGCGCCCCACTTGGCGGATTGTGGCCTCCGACATTTCTCAAGAGGCCTTGGATTTGGCTAAGGAAAATGCTCAGGCTAATCAGATTGCTGTAGATTTTTGCCAGTCCGACCTCTTTAGCCAGCTTTCGGTCAGCTATGATATTATCGTCAGCAATCCGCCCTATATTTCAGAGGCGGATAAAGCCGAAGTTGGCCTCAATGTCTTGACTTCTGAGCCTCATCTAGCCCTTTTTGCAGATGAAGAGGGACTGGCTATCTACCGCAAACTTGCGCAACAAGCGGGTAAACACCTCAAAGCTGATGGCAAGATTTATTTGGAAATTGGTTACAAACAAGGCCAGATTGTTTCTCAACTTTTCCGAGAGGCCTTTCCAGATAAACGGGTCCGAGTTTTGCCTGACCAATTTGGTCAAGACAGAATGGTGGTGGTCGATAATGGCTGATTTAGAGGCCCTCAAGGCGACCTTAGCTGAGGGTGGTGCGGTGGTCCTACCGACCGAGACGGTCTATGGTCTCTTTGCCAAGGCCCTAGATGAGTCTGCGGTTAAAAAGGTTTATGCCCTCAAGGGGCGGCCGGCAGACAAGGCCATGAACCTCAATGTGGCCAGCTACCAGGATATTCTGGACTACAGCCAAGACCAACCCAGCTATCTGGAAAAGCTCTATCAGGCATTTTTTCCCGGTCCTCTGACCATTATTCTTAAGGCTAACGACAAGGTCCCTGGTTGGGTCAATGCTGGCCTAGATAGCGTCGGTTTTCGCCTGCCCCAGCACCCTGTCACTCAGGAGTTAATTGCCCAGTTTGGTCCCTTGGTCGGTCCTTCGGCCAATATTTCTGGACAAGCCTCTGGCAAGGTTTTTGCTAATATTATGGCTGATTTTGACCAGAAAGTTACTGGACTGGCTGATGATGGGGCTATTCAGGGTCTGGATTCGACTATATTAGATTTATCTGGAACCAAGCCTAAAATTCTCCGCCAAGGGGCTATCAGTAAAGAAGACTTGCTCGAGGTGGTCCCTGAATTGAAGTACTAGTCTAGGAGGCTTGCAGATGTTAAGGCCATTAGTAATTTCAGATGCCGAGGCCCTTCAAGTTATCAATAAGCTGTCTTTGGGCTATCAATTTCCCTTAGACCGAACCCAGCAACAGCTAGAGAAGCTTTTAGGCGATGCCCACCATATCCTCCTAGGTCTTGAGGATCCAGGCAGTGGTCGTTTGCTAGGCTACGTCCACGCCGAGGTTTTCGATACTCTCTATGCTGAAACTGGTTTGAACGTCCTGGGACTTGCAGTTTTGTCAGACTGGCAAAATCAAGGAATTGGTAAAAAACTGATGAAGGGATTGGAAGAGGAGGCTAAGAAGCATTCTTACAGTTTTATTCGTCTCAATTCAGGTGCTCAACGCAAGTCTGCCCATGCTTTTTATGGAAAAATTGGATACAATGGAGACAAACTCCAGAAACGCTTTATCAAATCTATGAAGTCAATTGATGGATTTTGATAGAGAAAACTTTCCCTAAAACTCTGTCTGGTTGTTTTTATTCCTCGAATTTTTCTGGGATTGCAACCAAGCTAGCAAACGCTGTGAGGGGGGGCAAGGAAATCAACTGATTTCTGTCTCACTCCCAAAAACGCTTTATGAAATTCGTGAGGTAATGTTATGATTTTTGACAAGGAAGATTACAAGGCCTTTGACCCAGAGCTCTGGCAGGCTATTGCTAAAGAAGAAGACCGCCAGCAGAACAACATCGAGTTGATTGCTTCAGAAAATGTGGTCTCTAAGGCTGTGATGGCGGCTCAAGGCTCTGTTTTGACCAACAAATATGCCGAAGGCTACCCTGCCAAGCGCTACTATGGCGGGACCGACATCGTTGATGTGGTTGAAAACCTAGCTATTGAGAGGTCTAAGGAACTCTTTGGCGCTCAATTTGCCAATGTCCAACCCCACTCAGGCTCTCAAGCCAATGCCGCAGCCTATATGGCTCTGATTGAGCCTGGCGATACCGTTATGGGAATGGATTTGTCGGCTGGTGGTCACCTGACCCACGGTTCGCCAGTCTCATTTTCAGGTAAAACCTATAACTTTGTGGCCTACAATGTCAACAAGGACACCGAAGAATTGGACTACGAACAAATCAGGGAGCTAGCGGTCCAAGCCCAGCCTAAATTGATTGTTGCAGGGGCATCTGCCTATTCTCGCACGATTGATTTCGCCAAGTTCCGTGAGATTGCCGATGCAGTTGGTGCCTATCTCATGGTGGATATGGCCCACATTGCTGGTCTGGTCGCTGCTGGTCTCCACCCAAGTCCAGTCCCTTATGCTCATGTAACGACGACAACCACCCACAAGACCCTGCGTGGTCCCCGTGGTGGCCTGATTTTGACCAATGACGAGGCTATCGCTAAGAAGATTAATTCGGCTGTCTTTCCTGGTTTGCAAGGTGGTCCCTTGGAGCATGTCATTGCTGCCAAGGCAGTTGCCCTCAAGGAAGCCTTGGATCCTGCTTTTAAGGACTATGGTCAAAACGTCATCAAGAATGCCAAGGCCATGGCTGACGTCTTTAGCCAGCACCCTGACTTCCATGTCATTTCTGGCGGAACCGACAACCATGTCTTCTTGGTTGATGTGACCAAGGTTGTGGAAAATGGAAAATTGGCCCAAAATATCTTGGAAGGGGTCAATATTACCCTCAATAAGAACAGCATTCCTTTTGAAACCCTGTCCCCATTTAAGACTTCCGGTATTAGGATTGGTAGCCCTGCCATCACCAGTCGGGGTATGGGAGTAGCTGAAAGCACCAAGATTGCTGAGCTCATGATTGAAGCTCTTGAAAATCATGAGGACGAGGCTGCTCTGGAGCGTATTCGCCAAGATGTTAAGACCCTAACCGACTCTTTCCCACTTTATTAAGATGCTAGATTTATATTTAAAGAAAATTATTATTCATCAATTCAGCCCCGACGATACCGAAATTGCCTTCGCTGATAAGCCCCTGACCTTGACACCGAGTCTGGACGACTATTTTCGCAAAAAATTGAGCAAGGTCTTTACGGCCGATGCCAAGCGAGGTCTTTTTGAGCCTGAAAATGACTTCATAGCCAATTTAGGAGATGATTTGCTGGAATCGACGCGCAAGATTGCCCAGCTCTGGAAGGAAGAGTTCGTCATCAGCGAGGATCAAAAGACCAACGACCTGATTTTTATCCAATTCGATAAGGAAGGCCAGGAGTATTTTGCTTTCCTACGGGTTGCTCTCAAGGAAAATCTGGCCCACATTTTGGGTGATGATGAGCAGCCGCTCAAGCTTACCCAGAATAATCTTCCTTCGGCTGCTCAAACACCAGACGAGGCCCTGGTTATCAATCGCCAGACCATGCAGTATTACCTGATTGAAAAGCGAATTAAGCACAATGGTAGCTTCGCTAATTATTTCTCGGAAAATCTGCTCAAGGTCCAGCCCCAACAATCGGTCAATAAATCCATTAAGCAAGTGGAAAAAACCGCCCAGCAGGTGGCCGATAGTTACAATAAGGATGATTTTAATTTCCAATCCAAGATGAAATCAGCCATTTTCAAGAATTTAGAGGAGGAGCAGGAGCTATCTCCAGAAAAGTTGGCTGACCAACTCTTTGATGATAATCTAACGGCCCGCCTGACCTTTGTGGATCAGCTCAAGGAGGTTATGCCTGAGCCGGTTGCAGTAGCCGATGTGGATGTTTCCAGACAGACCAAGAAGCTGAAGAGCCAGAAACTCTCACTCTCTAATGGGATTGAGCTGATTGTCCCCAATGGGATCTACCAGGATGCGGAATCGGTTGAATTTATCCAAAATAATGATGGCACCTATTCCATTCTAATCAAAAATGTCGAGGATATTCAAAACAAATAGTATGTTTAAAAAAATTAGACGCATCATCTTTGTGATTATCGCCTTATTGCTGATATACAAGGGGGTCACCCTTTACCAGTCGGTAAAGCGAGTGCTGGCCTACAGACCTCTGGTCGAGCAGGTCTTGGCTGAAGATGATAACAACACCAATGAGGATTTGGTCCTGGCCGTTATTTACACCGAAACCAAGGGGAAGGATGACGATGTCATGCAGTCCAGCGAAAGTTCGACTGGCAACACCAAGTCCATCAAGGATAATAAGGAAAGCATCAAGCAGGGCACCAAGGTCCTAGCTGAGAATTTGGAAAAGGCCCAAGCAGCCAAAACCGATTCTTGGACGGCTATCCAGGCCTATAATTTCGGTGCCAATTATATTGACTACGTAGCTGACCACGGTGGCAAGAATACCATTCAGCTGGCCAAGGCCTATTCTAAAAACGTGGTCGCCCCTAGCCTGGGCAACAAGACTGGCAAGACCTATTATCATATCAACCCAGTTTCCATTCTTTATGGGGGCGGGAAGCTCTATGTTAATGGGGGTAACCACTATTACGCCAAGCAGGTCCAATTCAGCCTCTTCCTGATTCGCATCATAGAAAAGATTTAAGATGAAAGATTTACTAAAATATTTCCGAGGCTATATCAAGCAAACCTTCCTAGGCCCTCTTTTTAAACTTTTAGAAGCCAGCCTTGAATTGCTGGTTCCAATTATTATAGCTAGGATAGTCGACAAGGCCATTCCTCATAAGGACACTACTCACCTCCTTATGATGATAGGCCTTTTGGTCTGCCTTGCTATTTTTGGGGTTCTGGTCTCTATTACAGCTCAATATTATTCATCCAAAGCAGCAGTAGGCTACACCAAGCAATTGACCAAGGACCTTTATAAGAAAATTATGAAGCTCCCCAAGGAGAGTCGGGATTGCCTAACGACAGCTAGCTTGGTCACTCGTCTTTCCAGCGATACCTACCAGATTCAGACGGGGATTAACCAATTTCTGAGGCTCTTTTTGCGAGCACCTATCATTGTCTTTGGCTCAGTCATTATGGCCTACCTGCTTAGTCCCAAGATTACCATCTGGTTTGCCATCATGGTGGTCCTCCTTTTTCTCTTGATCTATATCATGTCTCGTCTGGTCAATCCTCTCTATCTGGTCATCCGCAAATTGACCGATAAGCTGGTTAGCAAGATCCGTGAGCAGTTGGAAGGGATGCAGGTCATCCGAGCCTTTGGTCAGATTGAGCGGGTCAAGCAGGAGTTTGCAGATCTCAATCAGAGCTACACCAAAGCCCAAATTCGGACAGGCTTTCTATCCAGTTTGGTCAGTCCGTTGACCTTTCTGATTGTCAATGGGACGCTGGTCGTGGTCATCTGGCAGGGGAATCTGGCCATTGGTGATAACCTTCTGACCCAGGGGTCTCTGATTGCCCTGGTCAATTATCTGCTCAATATTCTGGCCGAATTGCTCAAATTGGCCATGATGGTCACCAATCTCAACCAGAGCTTCATCAGTGCCCGCCGGGTTCAGGAAGTTTTCGAGCAAAAGCAGGAAAATCTTAACGATAGTATTGACCTACTAAAGGCTGATAAGAAAGAAGTCTTGACCATTTCCGACATGACCTTTACCTATCCGACAGCGGCCAGACCCTCTCTTAATGATATTTCTCTGAGCCTGGATCAAGGCCAGACTCTGGGGGTTATCGGCGGTACTGGTTCTGGGAAATCGACCCTGGTTCAGCTTATCCTGAGCCTCTATCGTGCTCAGGAAGGCCAGTTAGCTATTTTTGAAGAAGGCCAAAGCCCAGCCAACCTAGCTCAATGGCGGGAATGGGTCGGTCTGGTTCCGCAAAAGGCCGAGCTTTTTCAAGGGACTATCCGCTCTAATTTGACCTTGGGCATGGATAGTAGTCAAGTTTCTGATGACCGGCTTTGGTGGGCCCTGGACATCGCTCAAGCCAGCGATTTCGTCAAGGAGAAGGAGCAGGGGCTGGATTCCGAGGTTAAGGAATTCGGCCGTAACTTCTCTGGCGGTCAACGGCAACGTTTGACCATCGCCAGAGCCGTCCTCAAACAGGCTCCTATCCTGATTTTGGATGACTCGACATCAGCCCTGGATTATCTGACCGAAAGCAAGTTGCTTAAGGCCATCAAATCTGAGCTCAAAATCAGCCTAATTCTAATTTCGCAACGGACCAATAGCCTTAAGTCGGCTGATAAGATTTTAGTCTTGGACAAGGGAAATCAAGTCGGTCTTGGCAGTCACCAAAGCCTCTTGGCTGATTGCCCAACCTACCAAGATATCCATTATTCGCAACACAAGGAGGACCAAGCATGAAATCATCACCATTAAAACGTTTGGTCCGAGACTTCGCCAAGCAAAAGTTCCTGCTTGCTTTGGCTCTTCTTGGTATTTGCCTACAGGTGGCTCTGACTATCTATTTGCCAATTCTGATTGGGAATGCTGTTGATGCTGTCTTGGTCCCCAATAATCGTCAACTCATCTGGGGAATTATTTTCAAGATGCTCTTGGTCATTGCTAGCAATACTTTGATTCAGTACCTCAATCCTCTGATCTATAACAAGCTAGTCTTTAGCTTTAGTCAAGATCTCCGCCAGAGGGTGATTGATAAGGTCCACGAGCTACCGATTTCAGCCCTTAGCCAATCAGTCGGTGATATGGTCAGTCGGGTGACCACTGATGTTGAGCAGCTCAACAATGGCTTGCTCATGGTCTTCAACCAATTCTTTGTTGGCCTTCTAACCATTCTGGTGGTTCTGGTTACCATGGCTAAGATTGACTGGATTATGATGCTCTTAGTCTTGCTCTTGACGCCTTTATCTCTCTTTTTGGCTCGTTTTATCGCTCGCAAGTCCTTTACCCTCTTTCAAAAGCAGACCCAATCACGGGGCCACCAAACCCAGCTGATTGAGGAAAGTCTTAATCAGGAAAGCCTGATTCACAGCTTCAATGCACAAGATGAGTTTATTGAGAATTTCATTGAGGTTAATGAAACCTATGCCGATTATTCTCAAAGCGCTATTTTCTATTCGTCAACTGTTAATCCTGCCACCCGCTTTATTAACGCCCTTATCTATGCTCTCTTGGCAGCAGTAGGGGCTCTTCGAATTATGAATGGTGCCTTTACCATTGGTCAGCTGACTACCTTTCTCAACTATGTCACTCAGTACACTAAGCCCTTCAATGATATCTCTTCAGTCCTAGCAGAACTACAAGGAGCCCTGGCCTGTACCCAACGCCTTTACCAGGTGCTAGATCAAGATAGCTTGGAAGAAACAGGTCAAGAAGTCTTGACTAGCCAACAGGTAAAAGGGCGCTTGACCTTTGACCATGTCAATTTTGGCTACACCCCCTACAAAACCTTAATCAAGGACCTTAGTATTGACATACTGGCTGCTAGTCGAGTAGCTATTGTTGGTCCTACAGGTGCAGGGAAATCTACCCTGATCAACCTCCTCATGCGTTTCTACGAGGTCAATTCTGGCCAAATCCTCTTGGATGGCCATCCGACGACCGACTACACACGCGAAAGTCTGCGCAGGCAAATTGGTATGGTCCTCCAAGACACCTGGTTGCAGGAAGCGACCATCCACGACAATATCGCCTTTGGTCACCCAAATGCCACCCGGGAATTGGTCATAGAAGCTGCTAAGGCTGCCAATGCAGATTTCTTCATCAAGCAATTACCTGATGGCTATGATACCTATCTGGCCGATGCAGGAGCTTCCCTATCGCAAGGTCAACGGCAACTTTTGACCATTGCTCGAATCTTTGTCGCCGTGCCTAAAATCTTGATTTTGGATGAAGCGACTTCCTCTATTGATACTAGGACTGAAAGCCTGATTCAGGATTCCTTTGAAAAGCTCATGCAAGGACGGACCAGTTTCATCATCGCCCATCGGCTGTCAACCATTCAAAACGCTGATATTATCCTGGTCATGGTTGATGGTAACATCGTCGAACATGGGAACCATCAAGAACTCATGCATGCTCAAGGCGTCTACTACAAGATACAAACAGCCCAGAGTCAGGCCTAAAAAAGAAGGCAGGAGAAGGGGCTAGCCACCATGTGGCTGTTATTGATCATGACTATGATAAGTCTTGTGGTTTTTAGGTCAATGGCTTGCGATTATTGCAGGAACCCCCAGTCATAACACTGGAACATAAGCTCAATTTGCACTGTGGCAAGGGTAAGCTTATAAGACTTAGAAACTTGCTATCGGTCTCGGTCCCGGCACAGGCACCTATCCTTTCGTGAGAACCCTTAGTCTTTCTAAAAGAAGCTCTTCGGCGGAAATAAATTAGTCAGCCAAAATTATAGTTATGTAAATATCTCTTTCTCATCTAAACTGTCCAATCAGAGGGCAGTTTTTTATTATCGGTTTGCCAACCTGCAATCGGCACATTTTTGGTGCTATTACTAATTTTAGGTTTTTCTGATAGAATAAGACTATCAAAAGAATGAAGAGGTTGGCATGAAAATTGAGCGTGTCTATAATAACAATGTTGTCCAAGTTCGGGACAATGGGCATGAAGAAATCCTTCAATTGGTGTAAGGAAGTTATCGCGACGAACGGTGATAGCCTCTACAAAGATTAATCAACCTAGTTAAACCACTAGTACCGATACTCACTTGAATCTCCCAAATAAGTACTAGTATAACCTCCCCCAATTCTACGAAGCAACAAGCGTAGAAATTTGGGGGAGTTTTTGTTAGAATTTTTAAAAGTTATTGTTGCAAAACTCGTTGAAGGGAAAATTCCATTTTGTTTAAAATTTCTACTTATTTGTCTGAAAATCCAATATTAACAACGGCTCTGATAGCCTTTCTTATCCTTGAGTTTTACTCACATTTCACCTTTTATCAGAAGTTTATTAAAATTGAGATGAAAGGTCTAAGTTGGATTTTTAGTTTAGGTTCTAGGTGCTTAACATCGAAGCAAATTGATTTAATTAGAATTCTCATCAATAGTTTAGTGGTGATTTGTCTCTATCTCACCTTAGCAAATAGTCTCTCCTTCCCGAGATTAAATGATTTGTCCCCTTACCTGCGCTTTGCTTTATTTGTAACTCTGGTTTCTAAACCAATCAACTATCTCTTTGATATATTTTTCAATCCTGGCGGTGAAAGTGATTCACACAAGAATTAACGCTCTAAAACTTTTGGTATTATTGAAAGACTGGCAATCGGATTCCTATTATTATTTAAAGCATTCGAGACCATTGGCCTGATTCTTGCAGCTAAGGCATTGGTCAGGGAAAATAAAATCAAAGGAGACGATGATTTTGCTGAATTCTACTTTATCGGAACCCTTTTTAGTTTAATTGGTGTCCTAGGTGCCTGGGCGATTTGCTTTTGGTAGGTCTCAATTATCTGCTAATTACAAGTTCAACCAAGTAAATATCCTTGGGTGGCAGAAGTCGCTTATAATGGAAAATTTTCAAAATGTCCTTTATAAGCGACATTGGTCAAAAGTAACGTTTCTTAGAAAACTCCCTCTGGCTTAAAGCCCCCACCATTTAATTGGCTAAAGTGGGGCTTTTTCAGTATAATAAAACAGTTGAAAATTTTAGAAAGTTTTGCGAGAAGGAGAAGAAGTAACTACCACAGCGGTAGCAGGTCTTTCGCTTTTTCTCATAGAGGTAGCGTGCAATGTCTCAAACTTATATCAATGTTATCGGAGCTGGTCTGGCTGGTTCCGAAGCAGCCTACCAGATTGCCAAACAAGGGATTCCTGTTAGGCTTTATGAAATGCGTGGGGTGAAGCCAACGCCCCAGCATAAGACAGCAAATTTCGCTGAATTAGTCTGTTCCAATTCTTTTCGTGGTGACAGCCTGACCAATGCTGTTGGCCTACTCAAGGAGGAAATGCGACGGCTAGATTCCATCATCATGCGAAAAGGGGAAGAGCACCGAGTGCCTGCTGGTGGAGCTATGGCAGTTGACCGTGAGGGCTACGCTCAAGCCGTAACCGATGAACTTCATAACCACCCCCTTATCCAAGTGGTCAGAGAGGAAATCACCCAAATCCCAGATGATGCCATTACCATCATTGCGACTGGTCCTCTAACCAGCGATGCCTTGGCTGAGAAAATTCACCAACTCAACGGAGGCGACGGCTTTTATTTCTATGATGCTGCGGCTCCGATTGTGGATATCGCAACGATTGACCGCAGTAAGGTTTATCTCAAATCTCGTTACGACAAGGGAGAAGCAGCCTATCTCAACTGCCCCATGACCAAGGAAGAGTTTATGGCCTTCCACAAAGCTCTGACAGAGGCGGAAGAAGCTCCGCTAAATTCATTTGAAAAGGAAAAATATTTTGAAGGCTGTATGCCCATTGAAGTCATGGCCAAGCGTGGCATCAAGACCATGCTCTACGGTCCCATGAAACCTGTCGGCCTAGAATATCCTGATGATTACCAAGGACCACGTGACGGCGATTTTAAGACGCCATATGCTGTTGTCCAACTCCGTCAGGACAATGCGGCTGGTTCTCTTTACAATATGGTTGGCTTCCAGACCCACCTCAAGTGGGGCGAGCAAAAGCGAGTCTTTCGCATGATTCCAGGTCTAGAAAATGCCGAATTTGTTCGCTATGGTGTCATGCACCGTAATTTCTATATGGATTCGCCCAATCTCTTGACCCCAACCTTCCAGTCTAAAAAACAGGCCAATCTCTTCTTTGCCGGTCAGATGACAGGGGTAGAAGGCTATGTCGAATCTGCAGCTTCAGGTCTAGTGGCTGGCATCAATGCGGCCCGTCTCTTCAATGGCCAAGAGCCACTTATTTTCCCAGAGACAACAGCCATCGGAAGCTTGCCCCACTATATCACTCATACAGATAGCAAGCACTTCCAACCCATGAATGTTAACTTTGGGATTATCAAGGAATTGGAAAGCCCCCGCATCCGAGATAAGAAGGAGCGCTACGAAAAAATTGTCCAAAGAGCTCTTGCGGACCTGGCCGAAATTACTTTCTAATACTCAATGAAAATCGAAAGATCCGAGGCAAGGAGCAATGACATCAAGTCACTAAAGTGACTGATGTCGGCAGTAGGTGTTGGCTATCTTTGCGCCCCAGCAAGACAGCTAGTCACCCTTGCTGTGGGGGTAGTAAGACAGTCCGGTGGGCTGTCTTAGCCGACACCTTAAAATAAAAAGGGGGGAGGTGACAAAGGTTTTGACATCTGTCAAAGCCCTTCTGTCTTACTCCCAAACGGCAATCTTCATGGCGATTGCCTAGCTCCCTTACTAACTCCACAAAGTTGGTGAAATATCGACCAAGTTTGAGTATAAGACTGGCTGAGGACTGTTAGAAGTTTCTTTTCAAAGACCAGAAATTCATCCGCCAAGTCAACATCCCAAATGGTCGCGGACGAGGACGATCGTTATAACATTTTGTCACTACAATTAAGGAGGAAAGAAAAATCCAAGGCCTAGACCTGATGATTTTGACTTTGCTCCTTTTCTTTGGCCAAAGACTGAAGAGGCCTTGAGCCAACCAGCTTTTTGGGCTATAATAGGGACTATGAAATTAACAAAAAGACACTATGGCTATCTTTTTCTGGTGATAGCCCTCATCTATGCCACAATTAATTATTGGTCTTTGGGGCAATCCATCCTCATGACCATTTACAAGGCCAGTATGCCCTTTGTTGCTGGAGCTGGCCTCGCTTATGTGGTGAATATTGTTATGTCAGGCTATGAGCACCTGATGAAAAAGATATTCCGTCGGGATATTCCAGGTAAGAGAGCCCTTAGCTTAATCCTATCTTACCTGACCTTCGTCATCGTCATTTTCCTGATTTTTTCCATTGTTCTGCCGGATTTGATTAATAGTCTGAAGGCCTTGGTATCCATTGATATCGAAGGTTTAGGAAAACTGGTCAACAATGTCCAGAAGGACTCTAATGTCCAGAGATTCATGCGCTATTTCGATATTGATTTGAATAAGAATGTCTCCCACCTCCTGAATCAGTATAATCGGCAAATCTCGACAACGGTTATCGGTATTCTTACCAACCTCCTGACTTCGGTAACTAACCTCGCATCAGGCCTCATTTCCCTCTTTATTAGCCTAGTCTTTTCAATTTATGTTTTGGCTGGCAAGGAGAAACTGGGACGACAAGGCAATATGCTGGTCCATGCCTATCTTCCTCATTATGAAAAGAAGTTTCATTATGTCCGAAAGGTCGCTCACGAGAGCTTTCACGGCTTCTTTGTGGGACAGACCTTAGAAGCCAGCATCCTGGGCAGTCTTTGTGCATTGGGCATGCTGATTTTTAAGATTCCTTATCCTGGTACCATTGGTATCTTGGTTGGCTTTACAGCCCTCATTCCCGTTATCGGACCCTATATTGGCCTTTCCATTGGTGCTATTCTAATAGCCACCCAATCTGTTCCTCAGGCTATCTTCTTTGTTATCTATCTCATTATTCTCCAACAATTTGAAGGAAACCTTATCTATCCCCGCGTTGTCGGACATTCCATCGGCCTGCCACCTATGTGGGTAATCTTGGCCATCACCATCGGAGCCTCGTTCTGGGGCGTCTTAGGCCTCCTGATTGCTGTACCATCAGCCGCCACCATTTACAAACTCATCAGAAATCAAGTTTATACCAAAAAGGCTCGAGAAACTGAGCAGAAAAAAGAGCAAGACTTGTCTTCCTGAAAGACCTTCTAGTAAGGTCTTCAATAGCTCGATTGCAGAGCGATGAGAAAACTACCTTAAGACGACTTAACGCTCTTATCCGTTAATAGAAGCATAGACTTCATTATATGATACTACGTTTGCCCAGCTTTATCGGTTGGGCAAACGTAGTTAGTGAGAAAGTTGGTATCTTAACCCTAGTCACAGGATTTTAAGGTCAGCACCTTCGTGTAATTAAGGTTTATTATTTGAATTGCGACACGGAGTTGAAGGAGTCGATAATACTCCTTCAGCGAAGTTAGTAAGGGAGGTAGGCAGACCACCCATAGTGGCTGCCTTAGGACACCAAGTGCTTTAACCCTTTAGCACTTAGGTGGACATCCTCCCTTGTAACCCCTTTCCTAATGGCTTTAATCATGTTATAATAGGTTAAGATTTTCTAAGAAAGTTGGAAAAATAATGTCACAAAGAAAGAAAAACATTTTACAACGTCTTTTGGTTATCTTAGTTTTACTAGTTTCCATAGGACTCTTTGCTTGGCTCTGCCTGGAAGTCTGGCATATCAAGACTTTGGCCGAAAATTTAGGGGTTCATTTTACTAATCAAAGAGGTAAATTAACTGAGTTGGACAACCCAGTACAAAAGCTAATTTTCATCTTTGCGGGTTGGCTCGTCTTACAAGTCGTCTTCTTCATTGGTCTTTTAAGACATTTCTTTAGCTCAACAAGAAACGACAGCGAGCGTGGTAGTCGCAGAGCAGAAACTCAACGGTCTCGCCACTACGACCTTGATAAAGACGATGACAACAATAACGACGAAGCTACTAGCCGTCGTCGCCATCGTAGTGAAGAGAAGGAGAGGGACGAAGATGAAGATCCATCCCCTAGACATAGAGAAGAAAGCCCCAAACGGCGTCAAGTCTCAACAGACCTGGATTTCGATGATGAGGACAAGGAGGATAAACCTTCCGAAACCATCAAAATAGAACTAAACACGCCTAACTCAGTAGCAGATTCTGACCAGGATGAAGATTATCTGGAAGTTCCAAAACCAGTCGGTCGTCGTTCTCGTAAGGATCGCCGTTAAAAAACAGTTAAAAAGACGGACTAAAGTTCGGCTTTTTCTATAGCTCTTATTGAAGCGAGCCAAAATGGCGAAGCTGAATTTAGAGCCTTGATCCAGATTGGGCAAAGACGAAAACGATGCTCCTGATTAACTTAACTTCAGCAAAGCAAAGCTTAGAATCGTTGCCCCAGATAGAGCGGTAGCGAGAGCCAGGTTCTGCTAATTTTTTGTCTTCTCATCGCTAGTCCTAAAGTTGTAATCGTTTCATGAAAACAATAATTCCCAGACCACCATTTCAAGAAACTTGAAATATTCGGCTCATCATGCTAAGATGGGGAAGCACAAATACTGATGTTTGGGAAAAGCCATCACTAAAAAAAACCGGCCTAGCCTCAAGAAGAATAAAAGCATTCCTAACGATTTATCTTAGGGTTCTTAAATCTTCTAGGCCTTAGGTTAGCAGAAAGCTCCTTTTGATTTTTATCAAATGCGAGTAAGAATTTAGTGGCTTTTACCCTTGGGTAAGGGCTTTTTCTTATGCAACAAATACTTGGAGGAAACTATGAAACGTCAATCTGCCCTGGTCGTCTTCTCTGGCGGTCAGGATTCAACCACCTGTCTCTTCTGGGCTCTCAAGCACTATGACCACGTTGAAGCTGTCACCTTCGCTTACGGTCAACGCCACAGTCATGAAGTAGAAGTAGCCAAAGGTATCGCTAAGGATCTAGAAATTGAGCATCAGGTTCTTGATATGTCTCTTTTAGGACAAATCACTAATAACGCCCTGACTTCTGATATGGAAATCGAGGCCCAAGAAGGCCAAGTTCCCAATACCTTTGTTGATGGTCGTAACCATCTCTTTCTCTCTTTTGCGGCCATTCTGGCCAAGCAAAAAGGGATTAGTGACATCGTCACGGGTGTCTGTGAGACTGACTTTTCAGGCTATCCCGATTGCCGAGATGCCTTTGTCAAGTCTCTCAATGTCACCCTCAATCTGGCCATGGGTTATAATTTTGTGATTCAAACGCCTCTCATGTGGTTGGATAAGTCAGAAACCTGGGAATTGGCTGATCAACTAGGGGCTTTCGATTACGTCAAAGACAAAACCCTAACCTGTTACAATGGCATCATGGGAGCAGGCTGTGGTGAGTGCCCAGCCTGCAAACTCCGTCAACATGGTCTTGATACCTATCTAGCTAGAAGAGGTGAGGCCTGATGTTTTTAGCACCCAAAGAAATCAAGGAAGAAATTCCCAACAAATCCCTAGTCTACACTCCAAAAAGGGTCTTAGTTTCTAAGGAATTCACCTTTGATGCTGCCCACCATCTCTTTCACTACGCAGGCAAGTGCAAGTCACTTCACGGTCACACCTATCGCCTGCAGATTGCTATCAGCGGAATGCTCGACGAGCGTGGCATGGTCTTTGACTTTGCTGACCTCAAAATTATCTATAAGGAGCATTTAGAGCCCCATCTGGACCATCGTTATCTCAACGAGAGTCTGCCTTATATGAATACGACCGCAGAGAATATGGTTTACTGGATTTACAAAACGTTCGAGGCCAACTTAAGTCAAATTCGAGGTCTGCGCATGGAATCCGTTCGTCTCTATGAGACCCCAAGTTCCTATGCCGAATTTAGAAGGGAATGGGACCTAGAATGAGAAAAAAACGTGAGCTCAAGCTCCCCATTCTGGAAATATTCGGACCAACATTTCAAGGAGAAGGCCGTGCCATTGGTCAAAAGACCATGTTTATCCGAACAGGCGGCTGCGATTATCATTGTGACTGGTGCGACTCTGCCTTTGCTTGGGATGGCTCTGAGAAAGCCACCCCTATGACCAGCGACCAAGTCATCGCCGAATTAGACAAGCTAGGAACCTATGATTATGTCACCCTGTCTGGTGGTAATCCTTGCCTGCAGGCTGCCAACATGGAAGAATTAGTCCACAAGCTCAAATCACGTGGTGTCATCCTAGCTGTTGAGACTCAAGGCTCACGTTGGCAAGACTGGCTCTTGGACATTGACCAGGTGACCTTGAGCCCCAAGCCACCTTCCAGCAAGATGGAAGTCAACATGGAAACCCTAGACTTTATTGTTGGTAAACTCGATTCTAGCAAGGTCACCTACAAGATTCCTATTTTTAACGATGACGATCTAGCCTTTGCCAAGATGATTCAAGCCCGTTATAATCCCGATGTCCTTTATCTATCGGTTGGTAATCCCGAACCAAAGGCTGAAGGCGACATTGTCCGCCATCAATTAGACCGCCTCCAGGCCCTCTGGGATAAGGTAGCCAAGGATGATAGTTGGGGAAATGTCCGAGTTCTCCCCCAACTCCATACCCTAGTTTACGACAACCAAAGAGGGGTCTAAGCCTATCTAGTTCTTAGCTCGAGGCATTGCCAACCCCATCACCATTACAACACCATACACCATCAAACAGAAAGAAGCAGTAGCATGACCCAAAATGACCAAGACATGAAAGATTTAACCTTGCTAGGCAATCAGCAGATTCCTTATGTTTTTGACTATGACCCAAGTATTTTAGAGTCCTTTCAAAACCGTCATCAGGACAACGATTTTTTCATCAAATTCAACTGTCCGGAATTTACCTCACTTTGCCCCATCACCGGGCAACCAGACTTTGCCACCATCTATATTTCCTACATTCCTGACCAACTCTGTGTTGAGTCCAAGTCCCTCAAGCTTTATCTCTTTTCCTACCGCAACCATGGGGATTTCCATGAAAATTGCATCAATACCATCGGCAAAGACTTGGTAGACCTGCTCAAGCCTCGTTACCTAGAAGTTTGGGGTAAATTCACTCCCCGCGGTGGCATCTCTATCGACCCCTATTATAATTATGGTCGCCCTGACACCAAATACCAAGAAATGGCCAATTATCGCCTAATGAATCACGACCTCTATCCAGAAACCATTAATAATCGTTAAAAAAGTCAATTAGACTAACTCGAGACTGCAATTTAAATGAGAACGTAGTTCCTACCTAAAACGATGTTAGATAGAAAAAATCCTACAGTTGATGTGGCTGTAAGATTAACTTTTGTGTGAATATTTACATAATCATATTTACGCTTTATAGATTATCTAGGGCATTCTTTTGCTCGTCGTTAACAATGTGGGTGTAGAGGTCGGTGACCTGAGTAGAAGCATGACCGAGTTGATGGCTGACTAGAACTTGTGATTTGGTCGCATCATAAAGGCGAGTAGCTAGCGTATGTCGAAGCTTGTGGGGAGTGACACGAATTTTGAAGTTTTGAGAATATTTTCCAACCATTTTTTCGATACTAGAGGCATCAATGCGATTGGGAACCCCGCGGTATTCCGAGAGGAAGAGGGCGACATCGCCTTTTTCAGCCTTGTAACGGCTCTTGCGCACCTTGAGGTAACCTTCTAGATAGGGTTTGGCGAAACTAGCCACATTGACCGAATCCCGTTTACCTCCTTTTCGAGTAACCTCAATAACCATCATATTGAGATTGACATCCTTCAGATCCAGATTAACGGCCTCAGAGAGACGAACACCAGAGGCCAGCAGTAGGGCAATGATGGCTAAATCACGTTCCTTATTTTTTCGGAAAGATGATTTGGCTCGATTAGAAAGCTTGCCTTCATATTCCTTATCAACATAGTCCAAAAACTCCATGGTTTCATCGTCCAGAAAGAGCTTTTGCTTAATGTTTTCCGCACGAGCCGCCAAGGTTTCTTTTTTCTTCTTGGTCGCCACCTTTTTCATAACATTGCGATAAAAATAGGGTTCTCCATTGTCGTTTTCAACCTCCTCGGTCAAATACTTATAGAGACTGGACAGAGCGGATAAGGTGCGATTGATGGTGGTCTGCGAGACACCATTTTTGGTCGAATAGGTATTGAGCGAAGGTCTTTCTCGCAAATAGAGGACAAAGGCCTCCATGTCTTTCTTAGACAGATGCTCAAGCACCTGAAGGGGAATGTCAGCTAAATTCTTGGCATCTGTCAAATCAGCATCTATGAGCCACTCAAAGAATCGTCGATATTCCTTGAGATATTCATAGAGGGTCGTAAAACTATAGGGGACTGAAAGCTTGGATTGGTAATAATCCAGCACATACCAAGGCATGACAGCCTTAAGTTCCTCAATTTTTTCTAGCAGTAACTCACGTCTCATATTTTTCTCCCAACAAGGGCCTCGAAAGGGCCGATTTTCTATAATGATAGTATAGCACAGGTCTATCTTTCTTTCAAGAAAATTACAGTTTTTCGGAAAGATGATAAGGGGAATTTTCGAAAGGGCTAGATAGGCTGAAATTCATAAGCTCATTGACATTAAGAACCTTTTAGTTTAAAAAACGCAACAATTAGAAGGGTTGCGAGCTTCACCATCACATCTCCTCGCAGGAAACTTTCTTTTTCTCATTCAAAAACTGCCTGAAGATATTCAGACAGTTTATCACTCTAAATTTGGTAAATCTATGTATTTTTAGGCTGGATAAATCATCAGGCCTTTTTTCCTGTTGAAATAGACATCAACCTTGTATTTTTCCATCAAGGCAATTATAAATACCTTTAAACGATTAGACGCATTTCTCTTGAGCGAGGACCAAGCATATCTTCCTAATCCTTTTAGAATTTTATAGAGGCCTTGTGAGACACGTTTGCTAGAATCTAGGGCCTGTTGCCAATTGATTTCTCTTTCGTTAAATTGTTCCTTATTTGTTTGATTCATCATACTTCTTATTTCCACAAAACAAGGGAAGCTAGTGCCAAAGAGTGGCTAACTTCCCTAAATAAAACTCCTATTTCTTCTTCCCACGTTTTTTCTTGGCTTTTTTAATTTTATTAGCTTGGCGCTTCATGGCTTGATTCATCGCGAATTGGCCGATTTTACCCTTGAGGCCACCACCCATCATCTGACTCATGTCCGGCATACCAGCCCCACCTAAGGCAGACAAATCAGGCATGCCATTTCCGCCCATCATACCTTCTAAGGCTGACATATCCATACCACCTGGGGCATTTTTTGGGAGATTATTGGGATCCAAGCCCATTTGCTTCATGGCCTTGCTCATATCGCCATTCATAACCCCCTGCATCATGCCCTTGGCACGGTTAAAGTCCTTGATGAACTTATTGACCTCAACAAAGCTATTACCAGAGCCCGAGGCAATCCGTCGGCGACGACTAGGGTTAAGAAGGTCGGGATTTTCCCTCTCCTCTGGCGTCATTGATGAGACAATGGCCCGCTTGCGCGCGATATCCTTCTCGTCTACCTTGATATTGCTGAGGGCGGGATTACCAGCCATACCCGGAATCATCTTGAGGAGGTCTTCCATAGGGCCCATGTTTTGTACCTGATCCAACTGCTCGATAAAGTCGTTGAAATCAAAGGTGTTTTCCCGCATTTTCTCAGCAATTTCAGCTGAGCGCTTCTCATCGTAGTCCTGACTGGCTTTCTCAATCAGGGTCAGCAGGTCTCCCATGCCCAGGATACGGCTGGACATCCGATCAGGGTGGAAGGTTTCGATGTCAGTGATTTTTTCACCTGTACCGGTGAATTTAATGGGACGACCAGTAATTTGTCGAACCGATAGGGCGGCACCACCGCGGGTATCCCCATCAATCTTGGTTAAAACAACCCCAGTAATATCTAATTGTTGGTTGAATTCACGAGCGACATTGGCCGCCTCTTGACCAATCATGGAATCAACAACCAAAAGAATTTCATTGGGTTGGGCTAGTTCCTTGACATCCCGCAATTCCTGCATGAGGGTCTCATCAATTTGCAGACGACCAGCCGTATCAATCAGGACATAGTCATTGCGGTTTTCACGAGCTTGGGCCAAACCATTTTTGACGATTTCAGTCGCAGGAACATCTGTTCCCATATCAAAGACAGGGACAGAGATTTGCTGACCAAGAGTTTTTAATTGGTCGATTGCTGCAGGCCGATAAATATCGGCAGCAATCATTAAGGGACGGGCATTTTCTTCCTTGACCAATTTGTTGGCTAATTTCCCAGCAAAGGTGGTTTTACCTGCCCCCTGGAGACCAATCATCATGATGATGGTTGGAATCTTAGGAGATTTCTCAATTTCAGCTGTTTCCGAACCCAAGACCGCCGTCAGTTCTTCATTGACAATCTTGATGATTTGTTGGGTCGGATCCAAAGTGTCGATGATTTCATGTCCAACAGCCCGCTCTCGAACCCGTTTAATGAAGTCCTTAACGACTGGTAAAGCTACATCGGCTTCCAACAGGGCCAGGCGAATCTCCTTGGTGACCTCTTGAACATCTTTTTCCGAGAGCTTCTTCTTGCCACGAATATTTTTAAAGACGCCTTGTAAACGTTCGGTTAAACTTTCAAAAGCCATTTTTTATCTCTTCCTTACTGTCTTTTTAATCTCGATTATCAATACTGGTCAAAAGAGAAATATTTTCCTGCAAATAGCTGTCTTCGGGATATTTCTCCAAAATACTATCGAAAATCTGACTGCGAACGATATAGTCAGAGTACATATGGAGCTTGCGCTCATAGTCTTCCAGAATTTTTTCCGTCCGCTTGATATTATCGTAAACCGCCTGGCGACTGACACCGAATTCCTCAGCAATTTCAGCCAAGCTATAGTCATCAGCATAATAAAGCTCAATATAATTCATCTGCTTATCCGTCAAAAGTGGCGCATAGAATTCAAATAGAGCATTCATGCGGTTGGTTTTTTCAATTTCCATAAGCTTCATTATATCAAAAAATTCAGCGATTTTATAGCTGAAAATCAGGAATGTTTGGCCAATTCTAATCCTCCTAACAAAGCAACTCTTAAACTTGTCTTGAGGCGAAAAATTCACTATAATGACTTTAATCCAGCAAGTCTTAACTTCAGGAGGAAAATGAAGAAATGATTGAATATTACGATGCCTACTTTCCTGCTATCAATCAAACACGAAAATTGCATATCTACCTACCCGATGACTATTATGATAGTGAGAACTCCTACCCTGTCACCTACTTCTTTGATGGTCAGAACCTCTTCTTTGACCAGATGGCGACCTATGGTAAGTCTTGGGGACTTTATGACTTCTTAGAAAACTGGCCCAAGAAGATGATTGTCGTTGGTCTTGAATGTGGCCACCAAGGTAATGAGCGTTTATCTGAGTATAGTCCTTACGATATTGATTCAGATTTCTTTGGTGGCCATGTTGATGGCCGTGGCAAAGAAACGATGGAATGGTTGGTCAATGATGTAAAGCCCTATATTGATAGCCACTACCGCACCTATCCATTTAGAGAGGCGACAGGAATCGCTGGCTCTTCCATGGGTGGTCTTATGGTCATTTATGCCTTGGCTAGATACAATGCTGTTTTCTCCAAGGCTGCCTGTCTTTCATCAGCAATTCTAGGAAATTTAGAGGCCGATGTCCGAGCTTCTTCGATTGACTCCGATACCCGCATTTATCTGTCTTGGGGAAGCCAGGAAGCTGGACCGAGTCAGGGAGGAAAATGGGAAAGTCGGGCGGCCAGGGCTAATCTCTCCATCGAAACCGCCTTTCAAGAACAGAAGGCTACCACCTATGTCTATTGTCAAGACGGAGGCCGTCACCAGGAAGCTGACTGGGAAAAACAGGTCCCAATCTTTATGGACTTTCTCTGGATGCAGTAATAAAAGTTCTTTGAAAATCGACAAAAACAACATAGATATATTTATGTAAAAGAGGGCGGGGACAAAAATCGTGATTTCGGAGAAATCAATTTACCTCACTCCTTAATTTCAAGGTTCAAGAGAGCTCAGCAGTTGCTATTTTGCGAACTACTGAGCTCTCTTTACTAAGGTTTCCCATTCAAACTATCATCGAGTTTGAACGGATCTGTCGCGGGAAGTCTATCTAGTCCATCCCCAGACTATCCTCGCTTTCTCATCTCAAGGCTCGGGATAAAAAGGTACACTGAACCTTTTTATTTCCCGTCTCCACACAGTTGATTTTGGTTTTCTCCAAGGGGCTCCCAGACCCTTGGACTTATCCCTGCCTAGCAAGGGATAAGGACCTTATCGCTGTTTCACCGGCATGTGAGTGACTAAGCACTAAAGTGTCAGGTCACTCGTCACAAATCAACCACTGCGTCAATGTGTCCAATGTTGAAAAAGTAACGAGGCTAGGACTTTTGGTCCCAACCTCGTTTAATTATTCTCTAAATAAAATTCAAATCTTCCGGCCACGTATTGACTGCGAACATATTCAAAAGCCGTTCCGTCTTCTAAATAAGAGGTTTGGGTCAGGGCTAGTATGGCATGTCCCTCTTCGATGGCCAGCTCCTGGGTAATCTCTGGATTAACAATTTTAGCAGAAATAATTTGTTGACTCTTACCGATACTATAGCCATGCTGAGTTAGGGTTTGAAAAAAGTGATTGGTCACTTCTTCTCTTGCAAAGTTGCGAATAAGTTTTTCGGGGATACTGGTTACCTCGTAAACGACAGGAATCTTATCCGCATAACGAACTCGCTCCATCCGAACGATATAAGATTTGGGAGTTACGCCTAGATGACGGATTTCCTGCTCGTTAGGGTAGCTTCTTTCATAAGAAATAAGCTTGCTCGAAGGCTCCTTTCCCTGGGCTTTGATAATTTCGGTGAAGCTTGTCGTTCCTCGTATTTTTTCTTGAACACGTTGACTGGCCACGTAGGTGCCACTCCCCACGCGTCTTTCTAAAATACCTTCATCAACTAGGAGGGTAATGGCCTGACGTAGGGTCATTCGGCTGACTTGAAATTGGTCAGACAGATCTCGCTCGCTAGGCAGCCGACTGCCAATTTTCCAGACTCCTTGATCGATTTCATCCTTGATACTATCATGAATCCGAATATAGGCTGGTAACATAGTATTCTCCTCTTTTGTCTATACCAATATTGTAGCATTTTTCATAAGAAAATAGCAGGACAAATTCACTTAGCCTGCTATTATTTTAATCGTTTTATTCATCTTATATGACTGAGGATATCAGCATTTAATTCGTCGTATTGCCATAGACAGAGGTTGAAGAGGCTTCTGTGAAATGGACTGGTTTAAACATCCAATTGGTATCCTGGTGGAAACGACTGGTCAAAGTTGAGGTAAAGGTATTACCAGTCACAACCACGTTGCTAACGTCGCCTGAGTGTTGGCCCAGGCTAGCCCCGTAGGCGATAACTTTCCCAGACTTATCCTTGTAGGGGATGAAGGAATTACCCGTTACGCTGATATTACTGGTCATAACCTTGTTAGGGTTGTAGCTGGAATAGTTGGGATCAATACCCTGTAGGATTTTCCCATCCCATTCCCCCTTGTTGTCAGAGGTGTCAAATTGAATAGCCTCGGCATAGACATCATGGTCGCTAGCGACCTGGGACATCTCTGTCTTATCGGTCAACTCTGGAGCATAACCTTCGAAGGTATTTCCACTAAAGGTCGAATTTTGTAGGCCTCCCAGGTCAAAAATATGGCTGCCCATCTTGTGAACCATGGTAAAGGTGTTATTGGCGATATCCCAATTGCTACCGTGATTGGCCATAATCATGAAGTGGTCACCCTTAGTGAGGTCCTTGGCTTGGATAGTAATATCTCGCATGGTAAAATTTTGCACACCATCGGTAGCTCCTGGTCCCGTCGCAAAGGCAAACCAATACTCGGTCCCATCAACGATTAGTTTGGTATTATCGCCCCGAATCTGGGTATCTGAAGCCAGGGTTACATACTCAGACTGGGGATTCTGGCTTCCGACTGTATAGTTGCCACTCGGTAGGCCAAGGATAGTTCCTGGATTATCCTTAGCATAGTTGAAGGCATCTTCCAGAATTTTATTATTTTGGCTAGCGGAATTGGATTCCTTCAAGCCGACATGATATATATCATTGAGACTTGATTCACCAACGTTATAGACCTTGGTCCCATCATCAAAACTCAAGTCATATTTGTAGCCACCACCAGAGGAATAATTATAGTCAACCGCCATGACCTTAGCCGCCTCCAAGCGGAAGTCGCTGAGATTATAGCCGTCCAAGTCGGTTTGGGCAGATTGGCTAACCTGAATGGTCGTACTCTTCTTGAATTTAGCGTCTGGTGCCTTGCTCAAGTCAGATTCCTTAACACCATTGATACTGTCGCCGTTGGAAAATTTGATGGAATAGGTCATGACAGATTTTCCATCTTTTGTGTCAACCTGGTCATCTGACTTGACCTTACCAATCCAGTTTTGATAGTTGGTCAGGTCCTTACCAGCGATAGACTTGCTAGCTTGACCGGAAATCTGAACCTTTTCATCCGATTGGAACTTAGGTTGCAAGTTTTCTGAACCAATTTGCAAGTGACTGGCAATACCTTGGACATCCTTTTTAAGCACACCGAAACTATGGGTGGCAGCAAGAAGAATGATAACCGCTAGGATAAGAACTCCTAAGGCAATCAATTCCTGAGGTCGGAAAAGTCCCTTCTGGTTTTTCTCTCTGAGTAGAGTCTCCTTACGACTCCCCTTTATCTTTTTATTTTGAGGTGGCAATTCTTTACGCATGGCTCCTATTATACCATAGAATGACCAGCTAGAATAGGGACTATTTACAGGAATTCCGCTGAATTTTCATGTGGTTTTTTCATTTCTAATTTCAAGTGCACTTCCCTATAAAGTGTGTTACAATGGACTTGATAATCAGTCGGTTGGACCGACAAAAATGGAAAGGATTATTGATGACTGAATTTAACAACCTTGAGAGAATCATCGTATTAGACTACGGTAGTCAATACAATCAATTGATTGCACGCCGTATCCGTGAAATTGGTGTGTTCTCTGAACTTAAAAGTCATAAAATTACTGCTCAACAAGTTAAGAAAATCAAGCCCCTTGGGATTATCCTCTCAGGTGGTCCCAACTCTGTTTATACAGAGGATTCTTTCGGGATTGACGAGGAAATTTTCAATCTTGGTATTCCAGTACTAGGAATTTGCTATGGTATGCAATTGCTAACTGACCGTCTGGGGGGCAAGGTGGTGCCTGCTGGTCAAACCGGAAACAGTGAGTATGGTCAATCCACTCTCAACCTGCGCCAAGAATCAGCCTTGTTTGCTCATACTCCTAATGAACAGGTTGTTCTGATGAGTCATGGCGATGCTGTCACTGAGATTCCTCAAGGCTTCCACCTAGTTGGCGACTCTGCTGACTGCCCTTATGCTGCTATCGAAAATACCGACCGCAAGATTTATGGCATCCAGTTCCACCCAGAAGTTCGCCACTCGGTTTACGGCAATGATATTTTACACAATTTCGCTCTAAATATCTGCGGGGCCAAGGGCGACTGGTCTATGGATAATTTCATTGAGATGGAAATCGTCAAAATCCGCCAAACTGTCGGAGATAGAAAAGTGCTTCTCGGTCTATCAGGTGGGGTTGATTCTTCTGTCGTCGGTGTCCTTCTGCAAAAGGCCATTGGTGACCAATTAACCTGTATTTTTGTGGACCATGGTTTACTTCGCAAAAACGAAGGCGACCAGGTCATGAATATGCTGGGTGGTAACTTCGGCCTCAATATCATCCGTGTAGATGCTTCTGAGCGTTTTCTTAAACTCCTAGCGGGTGTTGATGATCCAGAGAAAAAGCGGAAAATTATCGGGAATGAATTTGTCTATGTTTTCGATGATGAAGCCAGCAAGCTTAAGGGAGTTGACTTCCTTGCTCAAGGGACCCTCTATACGGACATTATCGAGTCAGGAACCGAAACCGCCCAAACCATCAAATCCCACCACAATGTCGGTGGCCTGCCAGAAGATATGCAGTTTCAATTGATTGAGCCCCTCGACACCCTCTTTAAGGATGAGGTCAGGGCTCTAGGAACTGCTCTGGGTATGCCAGATGAGATTGTTTGGCGCCAACCCTTCCCTGGTCCAGGTCTGGCTATCCGGGTTATGGGTGACATTACCGCTGAGAAGTTGGAAACCGTCCGCGAATCCGATGCCATCTTGCGAGAAGAAATCGCCAAGGCTGGCCTACAGCGTGATGTCTGGCAGTACTTTACCGTTAATACCGGTGTCCGTTCCGTCGGAGTCATGGGTGATAGTCGCACCTACGACTACACTATCGCTATCCGCGCTATCACTTCTATCGATGGCATGACAGCCGACTTTGCCCAACTTCCTTGGGAAGTCCTCAAGAAAATTTCCACCCGCATCGTCAATGAGGTAGACCACGTCAACCGTATCGTCTACGATATCACCAGCAAACCACCAGCAACCGTTGAGTGGGAATAATATATAAGAGTAACTTTGGCTAAGAAACCTTGATTTAACAGTATTTTAGACATTATAAATAGTGTGAAAATGAGATAAAATTCTTTGGATTGTCTCCAAAGTGTCTCCAAAAGAAGCTTTTAGTTTGAAAGTTTCTTTTTTGTTTAAAGAATATGGAAGGAATGATATATGACCTCTTCTACTGCTGTACTTGATTATTTGAAATTACCTGAAGATGAGTATCATGATTTCAAACAAAGATGGCATAATGATAATTCAGAACTTGTGCGTGATATTTTAAATTTTGTTAATACAATTCATCATGATGATTGTTACATCTTTTTCGGAGTAGCTGACGACGGTACTATTATTGGTGTAAATGAGGATATTAATCGGAAAGATAGTGAAACTTTGACTGATTTACTTCATAAACTATATTTATCGACAAATAGTCAAATTAAGGTAGAAGTTGATACTCAATTAATTGAAGACAAAGAGATTGATATCTTAACTATCTTTAATACTAATTTGGTTCCTATTTATCCAACGAAAGAATATAAACCAAAAGGAACTAAGGGATTAAGTGCTGGTTTAGTGTACTCCAGAAATGGTGCGATTAATACACCTAGAAATGAATCAACTTCTTTTGAGAAACTAAATTCATTATTTAAAAAATATAATAAAATGGATACTTCGATTCAAGAACGATATAAACAGGTATTAACAGATAATAAGAATTGGTCATATATCGAAAATGATGAAGGAACGTTTTTTATCTATAACTTAAATCCAGATTTCTATATGAGATTTTACGTCGATACTCAAAACCGTTATCAGGTAGAGGCATATAGTCTAAATCAAATGGATTGTAAAATCAGTTGGTATATACTTGAAATTAGATACAGACATCTGACGATTTTTGAACGATTGTTAAATTTTTTAGATGGAGGGAGGGTATTGATTCCTAGTCCTAATTTGACTTCTTTTGAAAGTTGGGACAGAGGAGGAAGCTATTATTATATTTTCAAAGATTCTTTAGATTATTTATTATTAACATTTTTAGCTGTGGTATTTCCAATGATTAATAGCTACTCCTTGCAGAGGTTTAAAGAAAGTATTGTGATATTAGAAAACAAAGAAGTACAAAAGAGATTGCATGCTAAAGTAAACTCTATTTATTCATTACAACAAATTCAAGAGTTAACTACTGCTTCTGATGTCGATAGTTATTATGAACAACACATCGCAGGAAAAATCTCCGATATAAGTATAAGTGAAATGAGTCATATGCTAAGACAAAAGAAAATAACAGATTTATTAAATCATACTCTCACTGAGAAGTTCAACAAGTCATTAGATAATTAAATATCTTATTCGAAATATCAAAAAAAGGAATCCAAGAGTTTTAAATTCTTTGGATTCCTTTTTATATTAGTTGATTTATTTATAACAAGTTTAGTCTATTATCTTTACCTTCTCTTCATTCGTTATAAAATTATTTGGTAGTGTAAAATAAGTTGTGTAAACACAAAAAGGAATAAATCCGTTATAGTAGAGTTGCGAAACATTACTAGAAAGAGATTTATTCCTATGACACAGTTTCGCACAGAATTGCTTAACTTCCTAGCCCAAAAGCAAGATATTGATGGATTTTTCCGTACTTCTCTTGAAACAGCTATGAATGACCTGCTTCAAGCAGAGTTATCAGCTTTTTTAGGTTATGAGCCCTAAGATAAAGTAGGCTATAATTCTGGGAATAGTCGTAACGGAACCTATGCACGGAAATTTGAAACCAAATATGGGACTGTTCAGTTAACTATTCCAAGAGATCGTAATGGAAACTTTAGTCCAGCTTTGATCCCTGCTTATGGACGTCGAGATGACCACTTGGAAGAGATGGTTATCAAACTCTATCAAACCGGTGTAACGACTCGAGAAATTAGTGACATCATCGAGCGAATGTATGGTCATCACTATAATCCTGCCAAAATTTCTAATATCTCAAAAGCAACTCAGGAGAGTGTCGTTGATTTTCATGAGCGAAGCTTAGAAGCCAATTACTCTGTTTTATTTCTTGATGGAACCTATCTTCCATTAAGACGTGGAACCGTTAGTAAAGAATGTATTCTTATCGCACTTGGCATTACACCAGAAGGCTGTTCTTGGATATGAAATCGCCCCAAATGAAAACAATGCTTCTTGGTCCACCCTGTTAGACAAGCTTCAAAACCAAGGCATCCAACAGGTTTCTCTTGTAGGGACCGATGGCTTCAAGGGGCTTGAACAGATGATCAGTCAGGCTTACCCATTAGCTAAGCAACAACGTTGCTTCATTCATATTAGTCGAAATTTGGCTAGTAAGGTGACGCGATCTGATCGGGCAGTTATTCTGGAGCAATTTAAAATGATTTATCGTGATGGAAAGTTTGGAGAATGCGGACAATCTTTTAACTTTTTATCAGTTTCCCTACCAAATTTGGCACAGCATTTATTCGACAAACTGCATTGAGTCTCTCAACAAAGAAATCAAACGTCAAACGAAAAAGAAGGTTCTTTTTCCCAACGAGGAGGCTCTGGAACGTTACTTAGTTACTTTGTATTATAATTTCAAGCAAAGTCAACGCATCCATAATGGGTTTGGCCAATGTTCTGACAGACTTGAAACCTTATTTGATTAACACTCCGTAACTGAACTGCACCCCAAAAGTTAGATTTTTCTGTCTAACTTTTGGGGTGCAGTTCAAACTCTACTTGAGTGTTTACACAAAATTATTGACAGTATCAATTGTTTATCAAAAAATGTAACTAGGGTACTTTTTTTGGAATTCTTTCACGGTGTTGTAAAGCCTTGTGATTTCTCTAAGTTTATCAAATTCTCCATCACTTTCATTATATTGTTTTGTGAACATAAAGTATGAATCATTAAATAAAACTTCTTCGAATATTTTTTCGCCATCTTTTATATATTGCACCAGTTCAAAAATTGCTTTATCTGAAATTTTTTCATTCATTTCTGAAACTTCTTCAAAAATTCGATGTAATTCCTCGCTTAACAATTTATAATCAATTTCTAAAGTTTTCCAAATGCTTGTCAAATTCTTACCATAAATTTTATCAGCTGGACGAAGGTCGAAATTAGGTTGAGACACTTTGTATATAATCAAATCCCAAAACTGATTATAGAAAGCTTCGAGAACATCAATTGAATTATCCTCTTTTCGTACACTCAAACCATTACATAAATTTCTACACTGTTGTCTGATAAAACCTTCAGAATCGAATTTATCTTTTGCATTTTCAAAGATTTTTTTAACAGCTACATTATCTTTAGAATCTATCTGAATTTTCATAAATAAGAGTAGGTCGTAATTTTTTAAAACAGAATCCCTTACGTTATCAAAAGTTGCTCCGTAATTGATAAAATTATCCAATTGCTTGAAACCATCATCTACTTCTTTCGCAATATTTTTAAAATCTTCTTTACTCTTCAACTCAAAATTTACTGACGAAACACACTTATAACTTTCTACTTCTTCACTACTAATTTGTTTATGTATCCAATTTTGAAATTCTTCATCGTTATTTAAATATGTAAATGATTTATAAAACATCATTAGACAATCTCTAAAGAATATTCTTTTAATTTCTTCAAAATCTTCATAAAAATTATTATTTTCATAATCATATTTTATTAGGTGCCTAAACTTAATTATATTAACTTCTAATCGTTCAGTTTTCCCCCATCGTTTTATCAACTCTTTAATATGTTTAAAGTACGTCCGTTCAAATTCAAGTAAAACGTTACTATATTTTGGAGTATCGATAAATATACTTTGAAATCTACTCAGGTCAAATGTGTAACTACTGAAGGGAGCATCGATTTCAGGATTAAATAATTTTCCTATTTGCTTTAAATTAGCTTGTGATGGATAATCTTTTCCACTCTTCCACCTAGAAATTTGTGCTTCACTAACACCAATTAGTTTTGCAAGCCTTTTTTGAATAGCATTTTTTTCATCAGTATCTAAATCAAAACCTATTAGTTTTAGCGATTGTAAAGAATCTAAAAATTCTCTTTTTTGATTTCCATTGAGAATTAAATAATCTGATTCTTCTGTTGCATATTCTTGGTTATATGACTTAGAAACTGTAGTTAAAAATTCAATAAAGTTCGAAAAATTCTTATGGAATGTTTTTCTCCTATTAATATCAAGAGATTTATGAATCCTTATATCACATTCCATACTTTCTTTCTGCATATACACTATTAATTGACTATCAATTTCTTCCATAAGCTGTTCAAATACCGTTAAAGTTTCTCTATTGAGAGAAAGATTAATATTATAATTCTTTTTAAAATTTTGAAGAAATTTATAGAATTTATCGAGTAGTTCAAAAGTAGGCTTTGAATTTCCTTTTCTCCAATTGGCAAGTGTATTTTTCGAAAAATTTAATTCTTTTGTAAGTTCTTTAGTCGTAATGCTAAAGTCCTTTTTTATTTGTATTAAAAATTCATTTAACAATTTACTAAATTTTGTTTCTTTCATATTTGGATTATATCAAAAATCCCATCGATTTTAAAATTGCCTAATTTGTAGTTTTTCTAATTGCTATTATTGATATCGAAGAAGTTAATTCTTCAAAAAAAATAAATATCGTTCTAATTGATGCGCATCAAGTGGACGGATTGAAACTTAAGTATAGATACATCAAACAGATGCTTTCTATCTTCTTAGTTTCGCCGTTTCTTTGATGTGCTTTTTTTCGTGCTCTCATTCGGCTGGCTAGTGTGTTTCTAATCCATCCAAGGACGGGAAGGAACATAATATGGCTAATAAAGTCGAGAACAAACGAAATGCAAACATTACTAAAGCTGTTAAAGCTGGTGACTGGTCTAGTGTAGATAAGTTGCTCAGTCAGCCATTTGAAAATCTAAAACGTAAAGACAAGGATTACAGTCTATCTAGCCTCAATGCTGAAGTACAGACTGAGGGAGAATATACAGAAGTTATGGATTTATATGCTGACAATACCTTCAATCCCATTGAAGAACTGCTAATAAAAGAGCGTAATGAGCGCCTTTACAATGCTCTTTCAAAACTTTCTGAAGATGACCGCCATATCTTCTTAGCGATCACATTACATGGTACTTCTGCCCTTCAGTTGACACAAGAAACTAAGTATAAAAGTCATAAGACTGTTCAAAGTCATTATCTAAAGGCTTTGGAAGCATTAAAAGATGAGCTAAAAAATTATTTTTAAATTTTTTGACAGGAAATTACCAATTTCCTGTCTTTTTTCTCCTTAAAGATGAGGAGGTGAAAACTTATGACCTAATCAACAGTCCAGCTCATGACTAAAACCGAGCCATTGACCACCTTAACACAACACAAAAATGAAATACATGAGGTAACTCACATGAAAACACGTAACCGTAAAACTGGCTATTCAGCCAATACTGCCATGGAATACATTGACAACAAACAGGCTATTCACTGCCTAAGTACAGAATTAGAGCCACAATTGAAATTTGAAGATAATCAGCCTACTGGTGAAATCATTGCCTATAAAGCTTGGTTCTCTCAAAAAGGGCTACCGCCCTTCCAAGTAAAGTTTGAGTCAGAAATTGACTTGCCTAGCTATATGAATTTGGCACTCTCGAAGCCTGTGAGGTTGGCTTTAATGTCTATTTCCGTGCGCAAAATCTCAAGGAGGTTAAATAATGACTAAGAGAGAATTAGAACAATACCTTCTTCAATCCCTAAATATGGGACTTGGAGCGTTGATTCAAGGAGAGACTAGCTATACTAATAGTTTTGACACCAAAATTCTATCTGATGGTTTCCTCTTTATTCCACGGCTTCCAGCAGGGTATATCATTGATAATGACTTATATCAAAAAATCTTTCTGATTGCCAATGCATCACTTTACCCACGTTATACATTACTAAAGCAGAATTCTGCCTATTTCATGGCACTTGATACAGATGACATTCACGTTCAGCGTGGGCTATTCTTCCCTTGGAAAAAGGGAGTTTCAGAACGTCTTGTTATCTCTGATTTAGAAGCATTTGCTGGTGAACAAGATAAATATATTCTGCCCATCATGAAGAACCTATTTCTCAACTATAACAAGGTCACGTCACTAGCTATTGCTGGTAACAGTGGTTCAGGGAAATCCTATGCTCTCACGTACTTCCTAAGTTTACTCAAAAATTTCTCAGAACTTATCATTGTTGACCCTAAGTTTGATACTCCCTCACGCTGGGCTCGTGAGAATGGCATTGCCGTAATTCATCCACAAAAGGATCGTTCTAAATCAGATTTTGTCAGTGAAATCAATGAAAACCTCAGCTCATGCTTAGGACTCATTCAGCAACGGCAAGAAATTCTATATGACAACCCTGAACATCAGTTTGACCATCTTACGATTGTCATTGATGAAGTCCTAGCTTTATCTGAAGGGGTCAACAAAACGATAAAAGACTCCTTCTTCTCTCTACTCTCACAGATTGCACTCCTCGGACGTGCTACGAGGGTTCATCTGTTACTTGTCAGCCAACGCTTTGACCATAATACCATTCCTGTTTCGGTCCGTGAACAGCTCAATGTCCTTATTCAAATCGGAAATATCAATAAGAAAACGACACAGTTCTTATTTCCTGATCTTGACCCTGAGGGCATTGTCATTCCTATAGGCAAAGGAACAGGACTCATTCAAATCATCGATAATGAGCATCCTTATCAAGTGCTTCCGCTCCTTTGCCCGACCTATTACACTAAGGAAGGTATTTTGTAGCTATGAAAAAAAGCTTTTTCCAACGAACATATAACCTCGTTAATAACCTACTTCTATTAGGATTCCTCAGTGTGGTTATTAGTCTAGCTATGAGTTATCTCAGCTACTTAATTGGGGAGATATCTATATCAAGCCTCACTAGTGAAATCAGTCTTATTCAATCAAAACTAAATATAGCTGAATACTACACTGATTTTATAGGTACTATACTAATCATTATAGCCATCTTTTTGATAACTACTGAACTGTCTTCATGCTTATTCTATGATTCTATTTGGAATTACTTCAAATCCATCTATCAAACCATGCGTTTGCGTCACTTCTTGAAGCAGGATGAAAAAACTGAATCAGTGATTACCGTTGATAATCAGACAACTGTCACCAAGTTCAATCCTATTCTCAAGAACTTCAACAAAATCGTCAGTAAGTGTACTGTAGATGTTCGAAAAGAATCCGTCTCAGTCTTTATCAAGTATCCCAGCACTCAGCAAGCTCAAAAGTTACTAAGAGAAATGGAAGCTCATATCAAGGAAGAAATTTCTAGTAGAAATCCCAATTATTATTTCTCTTCTCCTAATAGGGAAGGTAATAAGCTCTGGTTCAAAGGTACTAGAAGATAAGCTAAAGGCGGTACTTGGCTCACAAAGTGAAAGCCAAAAGTACCGCCTTTTAAAATCTATTCAACCATGTAATGGGGCTACTACGACCCCCATTACATCAATAATCAGTAATCACCATTACCAAACGACTCGTAAAAATCTCCTAATAGATAAGACCAATAGAAATGAGGTAACTGCCTATGGCGAAAGATAAACGCTCGAATAAGTGGGCTTTTCTACTCTATAAAGAAAGTGCGCCTGACAAGTATTTGGATATTCTAGAAGAGATGCACATTCCATTTGTTTTGAGCCCTTGGCATGACAAAGATGTCAATAAAGAGACTGGGGAATTTAAAAAAGCTCACAAGCATGGTGCTCTATTTTTTGATTCTCTAAAGAGCTACTCTCAAGTTTCTGACTTACTGACTAGTAAGTTAAACACACCAGCCCACGTAGAAATTGTCATGAGCCCTAAAGGGATGTACGACTATTTTATACATGCGGAGAATCCTGAAAAGACTCGTTACAATATTGAAGACATTGAATCGGGTTGTGGCTTTGAGTTAGATAAGTTCCTAATTGAAAATAATAGTGATAAATTTCTTTCAACGGTCATTGACATTATTGAAGAACATAACTTCACTGAATTTAACAGCCTCGTTAGATATGCTCGCAAAGAAGACATCGTACTACTAAATCTCATAGTCAATAAGACCTACTTCTTTGCCAAGTATCTTGATTCACGCAGACACAGTAATAATAAAGAAAGGAAATATAATGAACGCTAAAACTGTAAATTATAACAACTTGATGGAATTAGGTTTTCTAAAAGCTACTGCTCAACAAATCATTCGACAAACAAAATTAAAAATGGTACAACAAGGCTATACTATTTATAATAATAGGAGGTTAGGAAGTGTTCCTATTTCTGCTGTAGAGGATATTCTTGGCTTTAAGTTACTCGACTAGAAAGTGGTGACTTATGGCAAAAACAAATTTTCAAGATGTCTACGTTGATAATAAAGGACAGTTCTATTATGAAGTCAGCTTAGGAAACGACAAAATTACTGGAAAGCGTATCAAGAAGAAATCTCGTAAAGATGCGAACGGCAAGAAGTTTACCTCAGCAAAGGAAGCTTATACTGAAGCTATTAGAATCAAGAATGACTATTTACAATCACAGGGTTATTCAAATTATAATATGACTTATGAGCAGTTTATGAATACTACTTATCTGCCATATTATAAATCAGAGGTTACTGAGCACACCTACTCTACTCGTCACCCCTCATTAAATATTATTATTAAACGCTTTGGCAAGAAAAAGTTAAAAGATATTTCTATCAGAGATGTCCAAAATTTTAGAACATGGTTACTATCTGAAAAAGGTGCTAACTACTCTAATGCTTATGCTAGTTTGACATTTGGTACATTTAGAAAATCTCTTGATTTTGCGGTTGATATGCAATATCTTGATAGTAATGTTTCAATGAAAATCAAAGCCATTCCTAAAGGAAAGACTGCCATTGAATATTGGACAAAAGAAGATTTTGAGAAAATCATTAGTACTATCTGTATATCTGATTTTTATGAACACCTTTGCTTTGTGATGTTATGGTTATACTTCTGTACTGGCTTACGAGTAAATGAGGGCACTGCTCTATGGTGGAATGATATTGACTTATCTAAAAAAGAGTTACGTGTTAGTCATATGCTAATCGCTAAAACTAAGACTGATTGGGTTAGACAAAATAGAACCAAAACAGATGCTGGGCTAAGAATTATTTCATTAGATGATGATACCGTAGAGATATTGAGGGAATGGAAAAAACGGCAATCAAAACTAGTAAAAACAAATTTTGTTTTAAGCTATGACGGTAACCCTATGATTAAATCTACTATTTCACGTATTATCAAGCGGTACGCTAAACTAGCTGATGTTCCACCAATACAAGCTAAGGGATTAAGACATTCACATGCCTCTTATCTCATTAATGAGTTAAATGCTTCA
The DNA here is from genome assembly GCF_900459175.1 of Streptococcus downei MFe28. Classification (NCBI taxonomy): domain Bacteria; kingdom Bacillati; phylum Bacillota; class Bacilli; order Lactobacillales; family Streptococcaceae; genus Streptococcus; species Streptococcus downei. The sequence goes on from NZ_UHFA01000002.1 coordinate 1,484,281, forward strand.
GTTTTGATTGTCTCAAAAAGACTAGGTCACTCCTCTCCAGAGATTACATTAAAGCACTACGCTCATCTCTGGTCTGGTGTTGATAAGGAATTAGCAAGTGAAATGGCCGGACTCATTCGAATTAAACATGCGGACAAAACGAGAATTCACTTTAATGGGAACCAAGCATTATTGAGATAGTCTCCAAAATTGTCTCCAAGGAAAACTTAATCAGCTAAAAATACTGTTATATCAACGATTATGAGTACTTTTGTTATCGTTGAGTGGGAATAAAGTTTATACTTAAAAAACGCATGAAATCAAGTGTTTCTGCGTTTTTTTCATTGTTTTATGGACAAAATAATTATTCATTTCTAAAGATAATAGCTATAGCAATCATAGATTTTCCTTCAACTAAGTATCTGCCTCCAAAATTACAGAGCACCGACGACCTTGTGAGGGAGGTATTTTTTGTCCAGATAGTCCATGTCTTCTTGGGTCAAATGGACGTCAAAGGCACCCATAAAGTCATCCAGATATTTTTCCTTGGTGACACCGACGATAGGTGAATGCACGCCCTTTTGCCAGGGCCAGACTAGAGCAACTTGGGTTCGGCTGACGCCATATTTTTCGGCGACTTCTGCTACTCTTTGGACGATGGCCATGTCCTGTGCTTCTGTGCTATCGTATTTACTTTTAGCTGTGGTATCGGTCTTACTGCGGGCTGTATCTGCCGTCCAGTCCCGAACGACCCGACCAGAAGCTAGAGGACTGTAAGGAGCCAGGCCGACACCTGTTTCCTGGCAGAAGGGAATCATTTCCCGCTCTTCCTCGCGATAAAGGAGGTTATAGTGGTTTTGCATGACAGAAAACTTAGCCCAGCCGTACTGTTCAGCCACATACTGAGCCTTTTGGAACTGCCAGGTATACATGGCGGAAGCTCCCAGATAGCGGACCTTACCACTTCTGACCAAATCATTGAGGGCAGTCATGGTTTCTTCAATCGGTGTATTGTAGTCCCAGCGGCGGATATAGAGGATATCGATGTAATCCGTCCCCAGTCGCTCCAGACTGCGGTTGACCTGATGGAAGATATCCTTGCGCGAGAGATCGTGATTATTGGGCCGTTTTTCACCATTGGGTAAATCGCTAAAATAGCACTTGGTTGCCAAAACAATGTCCTCGCGATTATCAAAATCCTTGAGCGCCCGACCCAGGTATTCTTCGCTGGTCCCAGCCGCATAGCTATTAACCGTATCAAAGAAATTAATGCCCAAATCCAGAGCCTTCTTGATGATGACACGGCTCTTCTCCTCGTCTAAAAGCCAGCCAGAATGAAAGCCAAGACTGGCATCGCCAAAGCTCATGCAACCCAGACAGAGCTTGGATACTTCCAGACCTGTTTGACCTAATTTTACATATTCCATAAGGTAGTCCTTTCTATCGTAAAGAGACTTGGTAAAGTTAACAATTAAAATTAACTAAGTCCAAGTCCTTTTTGAATGCCCTTTCATTTTACGCCCATGACCCCCTCTCAGGTCAAGCGAAAAATGGATTTTGGAGATAAAAAAGAGGTCAAGCCCTTCATGGACCTAACCTTATTTGTTAATCTTCGTTGAGAACGATAACCTTACCAAAGCCAGCTTGGCTTTCCAAGTACTGGTGGGCCTGGACAATTTGCTCCAGTCTAAAGACTTTTTCTGGACTGGTGTCTACATTGAACTCTTGGACAAAATCTATGAGCTCTTGCAATTTGGTTCCAGAAGCATTGCCCGAATAAAAAGTGGTCAGGAAGGTGTTTTCCTGCTGAACCATTATGGGGTCGTAATCCTCTAAGTACCAACGACCTCCCAATTGCCCTAGGGAGCAAACAATGCCTCCTTCTCTCGTATGGGCAAAGCTATCCTTGATGGTGGCAGGACCGATTAATTCTAAAACCTTATCAAAGGCATCGTCAGTCTGCAGCTGGCCAGCCTTATCCTCGATAACCTGGTCAAAACCAGCCTGCAAGACTTGGTCAGACTTGGCTAGATTTCTAGTGGAACCAGTGACCTGGGCCTTGGGAAATTTGGCCTTAACCAGCCTCAAGAAGGCTAGACCAACGCCACTTGTGGCAGCCCGAACTAAAATCTTATCTCTTTCTTCTAGCTTGAGGTTCTTGAAGGCCCCAAATGCCGTATAGTAGGTCTCAGGCAGGGCCACCAATTTCTCTAAAGACAGCTTGGTCTCAACAGGATAAATCTGTTCATTGGGTAAGAGAGCATACTGGGCGTAGGAGCCATCATAGTTACGCCTGATCTCACCCATGATGGAAATAATCCGCTGACCGACCGCCAGTTTTTCATTGGTTGACTGGACGACTTAACCGACACATTCAATCCCTAAAATTCTAGGAAAGGAGACGCTGGGTGAAAGCCCTTGCCTGGTGAAAATTTCTGAGTGGTTGATGCCAAAGCCCAGGACCTTGACCAGACTCTAACCTGGCTTAACCTTGGGAAGAGGGCGATCTTCCAAGATTAATAGTTCAGGACCGCCTGTTTGATAGACGACAACTGCTTTTATGGCTTACTCCTTCTCTTTAGCCTCACTTACTTCTCCACTTTTTCTGCCAAGCAACCCCTGTCAGGTCCAGATCAAGCTAGTTCCTCTTAAAAATCAACTTATGACTGGAGGACTCTTATTTTTACTAGTTCATGGTAGGCTCCATCAGCTGACCTACCACACTCAGACAGGGCGTGCTTTCCGCAGGACTTAACAGTTATCCAATCGAACCTTCCATTTCAAAGGAGATGAGTTGGTTGAGTTCGACCGCGTATTCCATTGGTAGCTCCTTTGCAAAAGGCTCAATAAAGCCCATGACGATTTTTTCAGTAGCTTCGCTCTCGGTCAGACCCCGACTCATGAGATAGAAGAGTTGTTCTTCTGAAATCTTGGAAACCTTGGCCTCATGTTCCAGAGCTACGGACGAATTGTGGATCTCATTGAAGGGAACCGTGTCCGATGAAGAGAGGTCATCCATAAGGATGGTGTCGCATTCCACGTGGCTGAGGGAGTGCTTGGCCTCCTCCTTAAAGGTGACCTGACCCCGATAGTCAACCCTACCGCCACCCTTGGCCAGAGACTTGGAAATAATGGAGGACTTGGTATGGGGAGCTGAGTGAATCATCTTGGCCCCAGTATCTTGGTCCTGACCAGCCCCAGCAAAGGCGATGGTCAACATAGTTCCTGTCGCACCTTCACCATCCAAGTAGATAGCTGGGTACTTCATGGTCGTCTTGGAGCCGATATTGCCATCAATCCACTCGACCGTGGCATTCTTCTTGGCTGTGGCTCGCTTGGTAACTAGGTTATAGACATTGTCGGACCAATTTTGAATAGTGGTGTAGCGGATATGAGCCCCTTCTAGGGCAAAAACCTCAACGACCGCAGCATGGAGACTGTTGGTGGTGTAGGTGGGGGCTGTACAGCCTTCGACATAGTGCATGGAAGCCCCTTCATCAACGATAATCAGGGTCCGCTCAAACTGACCGGTATTTTCATTGTTGATGCGCAGATAAAGTTGCAGAGGCACTTCCACTTCCACACCCTTGGGAATATAGATGAAGGTACCACCAGACCAAACAGCTGAATTGAGGGCAGCCAGTTTATTATCTGTCGGTGGAACCAACTTGGCAAAATACTGTTTGAAAAGGTCGGGATATTCTTGTAAACCACTATCAATATCAGTGAAAATAATTCCCTCTTTTTCAAATTCCTTTTTCATGTTGTGGTAGACCGCTTCTGACTCGTATTGGGCCACGGTCCCTGCCAGATAGGATTGCTCGGCCTCTGGAACCCCCAGTCGCTCAAAGGTCTCCTTGACCTTGTCAGGAACGTCATCCCAGTCTCGAGCCGGTGTCTCCGAGACCTTCTGATAGTAAACCACATCATCGAAATTCAATTCAGACAAGTCTGGCCCCCACTTGGGCATGGACATGTCATTGAAATTCTTCAAGGCCTTAAGACGGAAGTCCAGCATCCAGTCAGGCTCATTCTTCTTGGCCGAAATTTGCCGAACGACCTCCTCGCTCAGACCCTTCCCAGTCGTAAAGACAGGATTCATCTCTACATGAAAGTTGGTATCCTGCTGGTTTTGACCAAGCTCTATATCTTTATTTGGAGTATCTGTCATAAGTTTCTTACCTTTCTTATCCTCCAGTATACTACTTCTTGGCAAAAAAATGTAGCTCCCGCTAGCGCTATAAGGAACTAAGAGGAACCACATTTTTATTTGCGACTTTAGATATTGGTTGGCTGTTGGGCCTCTAGCCTTGTGCCGGCCAAACAGTTTAACAGAGCTTTGAATTTAAGCCGTCTCCAGTTGTCTCCAGTTCTGGGAGTTGGCGAATATCAACGAAGTGGCCTGCGACCGCAGCCGCGGCAGCCATGGCTGGACTACAGAGATGGGTTCTGGCTCCATAACCTTGCCGACCCTCAAAATTTCGGTTGCTGGTTGAGGCACAATGAACCCCCTCGGGAACCTGGTCAGGATTCATGCCTAGGCAGGCTGAACAGCCTGGATCTCGCCATTCAAAACCAGCCTCCAGAAAGATTTTATCCAGACCCAGCGCTTCTGCCGCCCGCTTCACAGATCTGGAACCTGGTACGACAATGGCCGTCAGGCTCTTTCCCTTGACAAAATGAGCCGCCAGGCGTAAATCTGAAAGTCTTGAATTGGTGCAGGAACCAATAAAGATATAACCCAGGTCAATATCTTGTGCCCTTTCCTCTGGATGAACATCCATATAGTGATAGGCTCGCTGGGCATCTGGTCCCTTGATTTCAGGGAAGGGCTGGTCAACTGGAACCCCCATTTCAGGATTGGTTCCCCAGGTTACCATGGGTGCTAACTTAGACACATCTAAGGTCAGGACCTTGTCGTAAACCGCATCTTCATCAGAGACCAGAGTCTTCCAATCTGCAACAGCTCTTTCAAAATCTTTAGGTGCCGTTTCTCTTCCTCTGACATAGTCAAATGTCTTTTGGTCGGGATTCATCAAGCCAATCTTGCTTCCAAATTCAACCGACATATTGCAGATGGTCATCCGTTCTTCCATGGAAAGATCCGCAATGGCTGGGCCTGTGTATTCGGTCGCATAGCCAATACCAGCGTCGACGCCGTATTTGGCTATGAGGGCCAGGAAATAATCCTTAGCGAAGTCCCCTTTTGCTGGTTTGCCGATGAATTCTACCTTGAGGCGTTTGGGTTTCTTTTGCCAGATGGTCTGGGTCGCAAAGACGTGTTCGATTTCGCTGGTCCCAATCCCGAAGGCGATAGCCCCGAAAGCCCCATTGGTAGCGGTGTGCGAGTCTCCGCAGACGATAAATTTCCCTGGCTGGATCCTTCCTGTCTCAGGACCAATCATATGGACGATTCCTTGCTTTTTCAGAACCATGGTCACAGACCTCGACTCCAAAATCTTTAACGTTTCTTGCCAGGGCATCCATTTGGTTCTTGGAAATGACATCCCTAATCGTAAAAATGTCCTTGGTAGGAACATTATGGTCGTAGGTGGCAAAGGTTAAGTCTGGTCGTCTGAGTTTTCGGCCAGCATCGCGTAGGCCTTGGAAGGCTTGGGGAGAAGTTACTTCATGAATGTGTTGCTCATCTACGTAAAGCAACTGAGTATGTCCCTCTTCTCCCATAATCACGTGTCGATCCCAGAGTTTGTCAAAAATTGTTTGTCCACTCATCTGTCCACCTCCTTATCTATAAAATTTTTTGAAGATTTGTAAAATCACCAAGACTTCTAAAAGTTTGTAGAATGTGGCTTCTCACCAAAAGGGTGACTGCCATAATGACAGCTATAAATTGGCTTAGGCCAAGCAGACCCACCCAGGCAAGGCTCCATAGTCCATTCTCCATCTATTTTCCAAGACTTATTTCTACTCGCTTACTTATGAAGAACAACCAGAACTTGAGACTCTTCGTTTCCTTTAAGGGAATGTTTTTCTTCTGGCTCTAGGACGACAAAGTCGCCTGAAATCATCTTGACCGTTTCCCCTGAGGCTGTGAAATCAATATTATCTTCAAGGACAATAACAACTTTATCACTTGAGGAGGAATGGGTAGGAATTTCCTGATTCAACATCAGGTGGATGTGGCGGATACTAAAGCGATTGTTTTGGTTAAATTTTTCAATTTCTTTTGCTTCTAGGTTGAGCTTATAAACTTTTATCATTGACCTCCTTAAAAGAGTTCCGTAGCACTCAAAGAGAATTTAGAAAAAATCATCAAAGTAAGGAGCCTTGATGATTTCTGGCAAAACCTGTGATTGGCTGACAATCCCGAAAATCGGCTAATCTTCGACTTTTTGAATCTTTCCAGCCGCAATCGGTAGGGTGACATATTGGTCGTAGCTTTCGGTTAATTTACCCCCGACCGTATCAGGAATATCGAGACTACGAGGAATGCCATGAATATAAACGACTCGTTTTTCCAATTGCAAATCATCAGTCCCAAAGACTTCCTTGAACTTTGCCTTTAAGGCCTTGAGAGGAACTGTTTTCTCATAACTATAGTAGCCCTTGGCATCTGCGACAGGATAGTCGTCATTTGGAATAGTCATCTCATGGGGGGCATTGTCCAGGGGAACCATGGTCGTGCCCGAGACACTCTCCGTTTCAGGCAAATCAATCCAGCCATCGCCGTTGCTATCTTGAGCTAGGGTTGGAACTTGAGCCTCCTTACCTTCTGGGAAACCGTGAAAATGTTCCCAGTGCTGAATATTAGCTGGCGTATCAAACATTTCCAGCTTAATCTTAAGTTCCTCTTCTTCTTGCAGAAATTCGACATAACCATGGGCAGCCGTTCCTATCTTTTCAGCATTTAGGGGCTGAATTTTAGCTCTGTATAATTGTGTCATAATATCACCTGACCCTCCATTCTTTGGGGCCATTTTAGCATTTACCCAAAGAAAAAAACTTGACCAGAATCAAGTTTTTCTCCTCAATCTAAAAATCGTAATCCTCTTGGCTCATACTTTCGGCTTCTCCCATCAGGTAACCGGCCCCAACTTGAGAGAAAAAGTCATGATTAGCCGTCTCAATGGAAATCCCATTCATGACAATGGGGTTAACATCATTGGCGGTTGCATTCTCGAAGTAAATACCAAAGCCCATATTTTGCAGGGACTTGTTGGCGTTATATTTGACAAAGGTTTTGATGTCATCTTCTAGACCTATGTCACTGTAGACTTCCTCGGTATAGGCAAATTCATTTTCCAGTAGTTCATCTAGAAAGCCGTACATCCATTTTTGAAAGTCTGCCTGATCTTCTGGTGACAATTCATCAAAGCCCTGGCGGAACTTATAGCCTAGATAGGTTCCATGGACGGATTCATCACGAATAACTAATTTAATTAGTTCTGCCAAATTAGCCAATTTATTTTGACCACGGTACCAGAGAGGAATGAAGAAATTGCTATAGTAAAGGATTCCTTCTAGAAAGATACTGGCGACCATGACCTGCAGGGGGCTACCATTTTGATAATAGTCATTAACCCTTTGAGCCTTAAATTGCATCCTTGGATCGTTATCCATCCAGTCGTAGATAGCCTCAATATCCTTAAAGGTATTGAGGGAAATTAAAATGGTTCCATAGGTCTTGGCGTGAATGGACTCCATAAAGTTGAAATCGCTGAAAACTGCTAGCTCTTTCTGGGTTCGGGCATTCTTTTTGATGGCATAAAGGCCTTCCTCGGACTGGAGAGTATCCAGCAGAGCTAGGCCTCCGACGGCCTTTTTGACCACTGTCTTTTCTAAGTCAGACAGTTGCTTCCAGTCTAAGAGGTCATTGGAGACAGGGACTCTTGTATCCAGCCAGAACTGGGCGGTTGCCTTATCCCAGACGTATTCGTCCAGTTCATCTTCAACCTTCTGCCAATTCATTGTCGAGTGTAGCATGACTTACCTCCTTAAAAATCATAATCATCATCAGTCATAACGCCCTCAGTCTCCAGAACTGATTTAGCGCTAGAACTGGTCAAATCGTGTTGGCGCAAGACCTGCAGGGACCGATTAATTCCAGCTAGATTGGCCTGAACAAAGGGATAGACCGATTGGCCAAGGCCGAAATTTTCTAGGATATGGTTGGCTTCTTGGTGGAGCAAATCCTTGGCCAGAGACTTGGCATCATCTAGCAGAAAATAATCTTCAATCAAGTCTTCTTCTTGTTGGACTAGCTTATCAACAAAGTCTCTAGCCCAGTTTTCAAAATCCTTAGCTTCATCTTGGTCAACCTCTGTCAAAAGCAGCTTGACCTTGTGTCCCAAATAGTAGCAATGCAGGGATTCATTGCGGATGACCATCTCCAGCATGAGGCCTAGACTTGTGAAGCCCTTGCTCTGCCAGAGATAAAGGGGATAGGCCAGCAAACTGTAGTTCATCAGACCTTCTAGACAGATAGCTGCAAAGCGCTTGGCCAGAGGATCCTTGCTATTATAGATGGCATCAATGGTTTTCAGTCTCTTTTGAAGAAATTCTTGGCCGTCCACCCAATCCAGCCAGACTTGCAAGTCCCTTTCATCATTGAAGACCCTGAGAATTCGATTATAGGCCTTGGTTGCTACCATTTCGGTAAACTGGAGATTATTGAGGATAGCGATTTCCTGCTGGGACCGCTGACTATTTCGGATGATTTGGCCAGCCTCAATGGATTGATAGGTAGCCTCTTGGGCTAGAAGAAGCAAGCTGCGATTGAGTTGGTCCTGCTCCTTCTTGCTCAAGCCTTCCCACTTAGGCTTATCCTCCTCGATAGGAATCCTCGTGTCCAACCAAAAGAGGGAGGTCGCCCTTTCCCAAACAGCGTTGTCCAATTCATCCTCAATATGGTTCCAATTGATGGCCTTGTAATACAAATAATTTTTTGGCATCTTAACCTCCTTAATTATTAAATTTGCCGATGGTTCCCAATCTTGCCCTTCTAAATCATGCAGGATTCGCAGTTGTTGATGCTTTCAAATTCATCATCCTCAGTATAGGTCCTGACATAATAGAGAGACTTAATGCCCTTGGTCCAGGCGTAATTGCGAAGTTTATTGAGGTCGCGAGTGGTCAGATTGGGATGGTCAGGCTTTTTCCATTCATAGAGACCTTGAGGTAGTTTGGAACGCATGAAAAGGGTCAGACTGAGCCCTTGGTCAACATGCTTTTGCGCTTGGGCATAGATGTCAATAATCTTTCTTTGGTCCATATCATAGGCAGTCTTATAGTGACTGATGGTGTCATTGGACAGATAAGGAGCGGGATAAAATATGGACCCCACCTTCTTCTCTTGGCGGTTTTCAATCAGCTGAGTGATAGGATGGAGAGAGGCACTAGTTTCATTAATATAAGAAATAGAACCATTGGGGGCCACCGCCAAACGATTGCGATGATAAAGCCCATCCGCCATAACTGCTTCCTTCAGAGCCTGCCAGTCTTCTAAACTGGGTAAGTGGATAGTTTCAAAGATTTTTGCGACCTGAGGAAAATCAAAGTGGAAATCATCTTGCAAATACTGGTCAAAGTAGCTACCGTCAGCATACTTGGAGGCTTCAAAATCATGAAAAACTTGCTTTTTTTCTAGGGCGATTTGATGGCTAGCCTTTAGAGAATAATAATTCATGGCTAAGAAGAAGGCATCAACAAATTCTAGGGCCTCCTTTGAGTCATAATTAAGACCATTTAAGGCTAGGGCGGTATGAAGCCCCATAGCTCCTAGGCCTATGGTGTGATAGAGAGCATTCCCCTTAGCAACGGTGGGGACTTCTTCGATGGACTCGCTATCCGTAACTGTGGTCAAAGCACGCACGGCGTATTCAATGGACTTACCAAAGTCAGGTGAACGGAGGAGATTGACCATATTCATAGAACCGAGATTGCAGGAGATATCGGTTCCGACTTCTTGATAGGTCAAATCCCTATTTAATGTCGAAGGCTCTTGCGGTTGTAGAATTTCCGAACAGAGGTTGCTCATGATGATGCGACCCTTGACAGGATTAGAGCGGTTGGCGCTATCGATATTGAGGATGTAAGGATAACCGGATTCCTGTTGGAGGCGGGAAATCTCTTGTTCCAATTCCCTAGCATTGATGACCATCTTTTCAATGGCTGGATTAGCTACTAGCTTATCGTATTCGGCTGTAATATCAACATAGGAGAAAGGCCGTCCGTAAGCTCTTTCGACATGATAGGGATTAAAGAGATACATGGGTTGATTGGTCTTTAGAAGTTCATAGTATTTATCAGGAACCACCAGACCTAGAGAGAGGGTCTTGACCCGAATCTTTTCGTCGGTATTTTCTTTTTTAGTTGATAGGAAGGCCAGGATATCTTGGTGGAAGACATTAAGATAGACAACACCCGCGCCATTGCGTTGACCTAGTTGGTTGCTGTAGCTAAAGGAATCTTCTAAAAGTTTCATAACAGGTAGAACTCCTGAGAAAGCATGGGCAATCCGCTTGATGGGTGAACCACTAGCCCTCAGATTGGAGAGGTTGACGCCGACACCCCCACCTATACGGGAAAGCTGCAGGGCCGAATTAATCCCGCGACCGATAGAGAGCATGGAGTCATTAATGTCAATGAGGAAACAAGAAACCATCTCCCCTCGCCTTTTCTTACCGGCGTTTAAAAAGGTGGGCGTGGCTGGCTGGTAGCGTTGACTAATCAATTCATCCACCAAATGACGGGCCAATTCTCGATTGCCAGCAGCCAAATAGAGGGCATTAAAGACAACCCGATCCTCGAAATTTTCTAGGTATTGCTGGAGGTCATCTGTCTTCATGGCATACTGGTTATAAAATTTATAAGCTGCCATAAAGGATTTGAATTTAAAACCGTATTGATAGGCCTCCTCAAAAAGCTCTTGGATAAAGGCCTTATCAATACCGTTACCTTCTTTGGAGTAAGCTGATAAAACATCCTGATCGATATAGTCATGCTCAATCAGGTAATCAATCTGGTTAGAGAAACTCTCAAAAGATTTGGTCTTGGGCTTGATCTCATGTTGCAGATAATCTTCTAGGGCTTCTTGGTCATAATGTAGTGGAATTTTCCCAGCGACTGGGATATTGACCATGTTATTTAAGACAAAATAATCTTGACTAGTTTTGGACATAGGCTACTCCTTTTGTTTTTGTTGCTGTTTGAAAAACCTTGACCAGCTTGTCGCCAATTCTCTCTAGGTCTTCTTGGCTTCCCCGCAATTCGAATTCGTCCAAGACTGGAAAACCAAAATCCTGAGCATATTGGTGGGCCGTTAGGCAGAATTGCTTATTAAAATTGCGGTTCCCACTACCAACAATTCCCAGGCAATAAGTGGCATTTTCCCCATGAGCAATCAATCTTCTCAAAGGGGTGGTCAATATTTCTTGATAACCATTGTCTAAACCATTTCCACCCTCTAAATAAGATGGAAGAAAGCTAAAATAGGGCTTATCAATATCGAAAATGGCAGGCTGGCCCTTCTTGACCAGACTTTTAAGATTGGTGGTCTCTAGCTCTAAGCCATATTTCTGTTTAATATGAGCAGCCAAGCGATGAATAAAATCTTCGGTATTTCCGCTGAGGCTGATATAAAAGATAGCAATTGGTTGCATTTCTCAGTGCTCCTCTATATAATGTCAATATATGGTGGCTATAAAAGTAAATAACCACTATATATTGTGTTTATATTCTATACTAGAGAAAGTCGTAAAAAATTGATGCTAGTCAATTTTCTCTTTATGAGATAGATTTTAAATAAATTGAAAGGAGTTCATCATGGAAAATGACCACTGTGTCAATAAGGTTCCCCTCTTCAACCATTTGACTCCAGCAGAGCAGGCAGAAATCCAGTCCCTAGTTTATCACCGCTCTTATAAGAAGGGAGAAATTATCTTTTCTCCTCAAAATCCCGAACAGCTAACCATTATTGCCTCGGGGAAAATGAAGGTTTACCACCTTTCCTCTCAAGGTCGCGAACAGCTGATTCGGATTGTCGGTCCAGGTGACTACGATGGTGAAAATTACCTTTTTGGCCTAAAAAATAAGGCCCTCTATGGTGAAGCCTTAACAGATACAATGATTTGTTGTCTACTGCAGACAAGGTTTGCGGATTTACTCAAGAAATATCCCCAGTTAGGCTTGAAACTTTTGGACCTGAATGCTCAGAAGACTGTCGAGCTAGAAAATCAGACCCAGCTCCTCGGTCTGGACAAGATTGAAGACAGACTCCTCTTTTACTTGGCCGACCTTGCAGAACCGGGACATCAAGAGACCATCAAAATCCCCATCCCCTTAAAAGAAGTCGCTAATTACCTGGGGACCAACCCAGAAACCCTCTCGCGAAATTTCAAAAGCCTGGAAAAGGAAGGTCTGATTTCAAGAAAGATTCGCAAGGTGGAGTTGGGCGCTAAATTTTGGCAGAGACTAGAAGACATGAAATAAGCACTGTAAGTTTAGGTCCAGAGTCGAATCCCTTGCAAATAGAGGCCTAGCAACCTATAATAGATAAGAATTTATAAGAAGCGAGGAAAGCTAATTTGTCTATTTTCACGACTGTTCTATCTATCTTGGTAGCCCTGGAATTTTTCTACATCATGTATCTGGAGACCTTTGCCACGGCTTCGGCCTCAACGGCCCGAGTTTTCGGCATGAGCCAAGAAGAGCTCAAAAATAAAAATCTCAATACCCTTTTCAAAAATCAAGGAGTCTATAACGGTTTGATTGGGCTGGGCATCCTTTATTCCTTGGTTTATAATCCCAGCATGATTTTGCCTATCATGGTTTACATCATTGCAGTTGCAGCTTATGGGGCAGCGACTTCCAACCCTAAGATCCTCTTGACCCAAGGTGGACTAGCCATCTTGACTGTCCTAGCCCATATTTTCTTGGGCTAATCCCTTCATTTTTTTCATCACAAAAACACTAGGAGACAATGGACTCCTAGTGTTTTTCTTTATGAATTGTCGCTTTTGCCACGCCCACTTGCTGGCAGGTCAGTCGCCTACTCAACAAGTATCAAATGGTAAACTTTTGATTTTTAGTATTAATCATCGGAATCGTCAGCTTCTTCCATATGCTTCTTAAACTCGGTCTTCTTGTCCTTAATATCGTTTTCGACAGAGGAGGCTTTGTCCTTGGAGAGGCGTTTATAGTGGGCGACGTAGACTTCTTTACCAGTGCTGACCTTGATGCGTTTGACAGTCAGCTTGTCCCCCTCGCGTTTGTAGGTCAATTCATACTTAGGCTTCTTGCCCATAAGCTCGGAGTAGTTTTTAGCATCAATTTTAGCTTGATCCTCAGCGTCAGAACTGTTGTAGTCCAGCTTATTCTTGTAGGCCTCCTCTACTTTATCTTGGTAGTCAAACTTGGACAGGGAAGGCTTGATTTTTTTGTTCCATTGATCAATTTTTTCAACATAACCTAAATAGCTAGCAACCGTTACAGCAGGGTATTCTTGGGTATCCAAATAATTCTTAGAAGAATCATCGTAGTAATTATAGATATAGTCCTTGGCTGTATAATAAGCGAAATGTTGGACAGACTTGTCCTTCTGGACCTTCAAATAAGAATGAAAATCCTTAGGCGCATCATCATCTTTGGAGCTAGACCAACGCTCTCTGTCCTCATCATAAACCTTATAGTCGGTCATTTGCCAGGTTCCTTCGATATTGCCCGAAGTGTAGCGCCAAGTAGAATAACCGCCACCAAGGAGCAAGAGGGCACCAATAAAGGCGGCAAGGGAAATCAAAGTCCATTTGAGCTTTTTGTTGGTCTTTTTAGGAGGGAGAGCTTGGCCAAGATATTGTGAGCCTTGTGACTGAGCATTCCCAAATCCTTGAGCGACCTGCTGGGCTGGAACTGGGCTAGGATTCTGGTCAGGAGTAGCCTGATTGGTCACCCCGGCTGGATTGACTGGTTGGGCTTGGTTTCCGATATTAGTCTGATTCCCTGTTCCTGCTGGGGCTGGATTGACGTTTTCTACTCCTGCCCCTTCTCCCCTGCTTGTGTCAGGATTGATAGGAAGGGGACTTGACTCTTGAGGTGCTGGTCCTTGACCTCCCCCAAGAGTCTGAGCCTGATTCGTATGGGCTGGCCCTTGACCAGGATTTTCAGCCTGACTAAGAGGCTCTGCTTGAGCTAGTGGACTCTCCGCTGGTCCAAAACTACTTGGAGCTGGGGCTTCTCCTTGATTTTGGATTGGACCCACCTCTACTTGACCAGCTTGAGACGACTCGCTAGAGAAGGGCACTTGAGGACTTGGGCACACTTCTTTTGCCTGATCAAGGTCGGTAACTGGCTCGGTTTCTGTTCCTAGGCTAGCAGCTTCAGCAACCTGAGGGGCATCCGCAACATCCTCTGCCTGAAAGTCGCCACTTTCCAAGGCCTGCTTGACTTCTTCAAGACTGGCCTGGCGGCCATTGACCAATTGAAAATATTCTAACCATTCGTTTTTTGTCATGATTTACCTCTTTTAATTTTTATTAGATCTGTTTGAGATACTACGCTTGATTAAGTTCAAACTTGTTTTTTGATACTTTCTAACGTAGCAAGTTTATCAGCGATTAAAAATCGCTGATAAACTACGGTAATCGCTATAGCGACTTACCAGCCACCTTACTAATTCCATTTTCAAAATAACATTGATTTTAAAAATTCCTTGTCGTTAAGTAGTGCGGACGGAAGAAGAAATTATCCAGTGGATGATTTCTTAAAACCAAGGCGTTCCATTCCTATTTTTTAGTCTAAAGTCTAAAAAAATCCGTTATTAGCAACGAAAAAGTCGTTGCTAATAATACCACTACGGCGAAAGTATCGTCTAAGTTCACTTCGTTCACCTCCTCTTCTAAACTTTAACAAATTAAATATCTCTATCGCTTCTTCTGAAAGAGGGAGATTGAGGTTAGTGAATTTGATTCCCAAACAGATCTATTCCCAATTTACCTTTCAAAGGGCGATTAGGAATCCCAACGGCTTATAGATCGTCTTCGTAAGCTCAAATCGCTTTTTCCTTGAGAATTAGTTAATATCGTATTCTTCTTCGAACTTTTCTTTCTCTTGAGAGTAGGTATCCTTAGCGTCCTGGGCTTGGGAATCGCTCAACTTTTCATAGGTAACCTGAGCCACCATTTTGCCCGTCTTACTATGCCATGTTAAGATCAGTTTTTTTCCTTTGATTTGGTAGGAAATAGTCTGGTGCTTGCTACCATTTTTACCTATATAACTAGCATAATCATCCACCATGTCATCAACAAGATCATCGCTACCATCTTCCAGGTAGTCCTTAAACTTTCCATCAAAGAGAGCCTTCACTTTCTTGCGATATTGGCTACGACTGTAACTAGGAATAATGGTTCGATGCCACTGATCAACCTTGAAACTTCCCGCTATATAATCACTCAGTGAAATCAAAGGGACATCTTGCTCGTCATCATCGTCATCGTAATCGTCGTAGTCGTCATCGCTGTCATAATCATCGTCCGAATCATAATCGTCGCTGTCCCTTCGACTGTTTGGGCCCTTATAGCGATGGCTTTCAGCGTCGCTATCATCCTTGTCATAGTCGTCGTAGTCATCATCACCATCTAGGAGATCATCACTGTCAGAATAATCCTCATCCATGAAAGAATAGCCATAAAACTGAACTGTCTTATCCTTGTGGACGGTCAGATAGTATTCATCACTTTGCTGGTCATCATCTGAGTCGTCGGAATCGTCATTCTCATCATAATAGGACCACTTCTTCATGTCCTCATTATAATATTTACCCTTGACCCGGTGCCAGTCTCCCTGGATGTTGCCTGCTTGGTAATGCCAGGTAGCAAAGCCAGCCGAGCCCAAGAGACAAAAAAGCAAAAAGCCAGAAACGGCCAGGGTGAGAATCAACCATAATTTTGGCTTGCGACGGAGCCTAGCAAGACTACCCGCCTGAGCTGTGGCAACTGGATAACCCTGAGATAGGTTGGCTTTACTAGGATAGGACCAGGCTGTGTTAGGCTTCTGGCTAGCTTGGGACAGAGGCCTAACATTTTGCCCTTGATCATCGGTCCTCCCTTGACTGGAAGGGGCAAGAGCATTAGGATTAGCCTGATTTGTCAGGTCCCTAATCTCACCCGCCTGCCTGGCCTGGTTAATTTCTAGTCGACTGGGGCGTCGACCGTAAACGAGTTCAAAGTATTCAATCCACTCTTCTTTTGTCATAAGCTCCCTTCTTTCACTACTTAAAAAATTCTTAAATATTATAACACAAAAGCCATTAAAAAAGCCAGAATTTTTTTCTGACTTTCTATGGATGTCTAATTCTAACCTGTACCTTCCTCTTTCCCTTGGATTTTTAGGACTAGGAGAAATTTCGATAGCAGTCTAAGTTGGCTAGTTTGGCAAGACCTTTGACTTCTTGGCTAGAACTTGACGTCTCCTTCTGGCTAGGGTCATCCTCAAACAGGCCTTGATCTGGCTCGGCAGTAATTGGCTTGGCTAGGGGGGCAACCTGCGGACCTTCCTTTGAGCCAGTCTCCTGGCGTGATGCTAGTGGAGCAGCCCCTTCCTTGATGGTCCCCATATTAATCGCCACTTCAATTTCCTTACTTTCAGGTGCTCGTCCATTGATTTCCTTAAAGAGTTGGATCCAGTCTTCTTTCGTCATTTTTTACCTCTCTCTATGAAAAAAGCTAGAATTTTTTCAAACTCTAGCAGGTCTTGGTAGTTATAGTTTAGGAAAGGTCACCGTGAAAATAATGGTGTCCTCCTTATAGTTGACAAAGATACGGCCACGAAAGAGTTTGACCACGCTTTGAGCCATGGAGAGCCCAATACCAAAGCCGGACTTCTTCTTGTTGTTATGCGATTCTTCTTCTCGGTAAAAGCGTTCGAAAAATTTACTGTAGTCCCTATCCTTGCCTTCTTTATAAGTGTTGGAAACCTGTAAACGGGCTCGCTTACGGGTGCGACCAACTTGGCTAAGACGAACCCTTACCTTTCCACCAGGGTCACAGTATTTATTGGCATTATCAACCAAAACCGTAACCAACTCAAAGAGGGATTTTTCTTCCGCCTGGATATGAATGTCGGGGGTAATTTCCATGAGAAAGTCTTTGCCATCCCGAAGGACCGGCCCCTTAAAATCCTCCGCCGCATCTTGCGTTATGGCTGAAAAATCAACATCTGAGAGAGCAACCTCTGGTTGTTCCTCCAATCTGGCCAGGGCCACCATGGAATTAATCAAGTTTGTCAGTCTGGTCACCTGGTCCTTGGTCGAAAGGGACCACTCGTTTTCGCCAGTCATTAGCTCCTGCAACTCGGTATTAGCCTGAATAATCGCTAGAGGAGTCTTGAGCTCATGGCCTGCATTGGTGATAAAGCGCCTTTGCTTCTCCATATTTCTGATGAAAGGGCGAATAATTTTACCAGAGAAAATCGTAAAAATCACCAAAAATAGGACAAAGCTGGCAGCCGATAGGATATAGGTTACCCGTCTCAAGGCTTGGGCATTCTGATAAAATTGACCCGTATCCAGGATAACGATCAAATTATCGCCATTCTTTTGGCTAGTTTTCTTATAAGAGAAGGTCAGCCCATTGACAGTAACACGCCCATGATCATATTTTTGCTTAAGGACCTCATCTAGAACTCGATTCACATCGTCAGTACCAATGGAGCGAATATTATCGGTCTGGGCCGAGACGAGGCGGTCATTCTTATCAACTAGTAGGCTGAAATAACGGTACTGGTAGAGAGCATCAGGCGAGTCTATGCCCAGCTGATTGGATGTCCGATTATTGTAATCGAGCTGGCCATGATTGTCCGAAAGAACCTGCAAGACACTATCAATTTGTTGGTTAGTATTGAAGTAAAAAACAGAGCTTAGGATACCGGCAAACATGAAAAGGGCAATGGCCAGGACACCCGCCGCAATCAAAATAATTCGGATCCGCAGATGCTTAAACATGGCGCTCACCTACTGGGATGAGTTGGAAATCGCCATCCTTTTCCCCGACAATTTCAATATCAGCCTTAATGGCCTGGAGTTTCTGGCGCAAATAGGAAACATAGACGTAGACATAGTCCTGATTGGCCTCTTCGTCGTCTTTGCCCCAAACCTGTTGGTAGATTTCTTGGGTGGAAAGCTTCTTGGCAGGATTGAGCATGAAAAATTCCATCAGCTTGTTTTCTTTTCCTGCTAGGCGAACGGTATTACTGGCTGTGATTTCCTGCTCGGAAACATCCAACTTCACGGAGCCACATTCTAAAGTCCTAGAGGTAAAGCTATCATCTAGACGCCTTTCCATGGAGCGCAGGCGAGCCAATAATTCTTTTAAGGAAATCGGCTTGGTCAGGTACTCATCAGCACCGGCATCAAGGCCGGTCACCCGATCATTAATTTCAGACATGGCCGTGAGCATAATGACATGGGTGCGATCTCCAGAGTCGCGGATTTCGCTCAGAGCCTCCAGCCCTGTCTTGACAGGCATCATAATATCCAAAATCATGAGATCGTAGGCGTTTTCTCTAGCTAAATCAACAGCCTCCTGGCCATTGACGGCCTGATCAACCTGATAGCCTTGATGCTCCAAGGCTGCCCGATAAACCCGTCCCAGTTGTTCTTCATCCTCGGCTAAGAGAATTTTCATGGTCATCTAATCACCACCTTCCTCAATTAAATTTCGAATGGTCTGCATACTCAGGTCACAGGAAGCTAATTCGTCCGCACAGCGCTTGAGCTCTCGCGTAATCAATTCGGGATTTTTAATGGTATGCTTGTACTTCAACTGATGCTCTAGGCTAGCCCAAGAGTCCTGAGCGATGGTGCGCAGTTGGACCTCCGCAAAATACTTTCCAGGCCTATTGCCCTCAACATCAGGAAAATCACTTGTTAGCTCTAATATCAAGTGATAAGAACGATAGCCATTAGGTTTGGCCCTGGCAATATAATCCTTCTCCTTGACAATTCTTAAACCAGGTAAGTTCTTGAGAATGGCAACAGTCTTGTAAATATCATCCACAAAGCCACAGACCACCCGAATGCCGATACTATCGCGAATTTCCTTGAGGGCAGAATGAGGTGTTAGTGGCAAGCCCTTGCGCTGACATTTTTCGACCATACTATCAGGCTTCTTAACCCTTGCCAGCAGATGTTCATAGAGCTTAAAGCCCGTCGCTTCCTTCTGTCTTTTATTGGCCAGCTTAATCTCATCGGTCAAACCTTCCATAATTTGCGGGAGATAGACCTCATAGTCGCCATAAATCGTTGACATACCAAGCTCTCTTTCTAATCTTTCCTAACCTGAACTGACTAATCGTTTTTTCAAACCTCATCACAGTTCTTATTAGGATCAGAATGGGTCTATTATAGCATAAAAAGTTGAGAAAAGAGAGCGGGACAGAAATCAGTATTTCGTCAAATTGATTTCGTTGTCCCGCCTCCGCACAGTTGATTAGGATGGCCGCTATCACTTGCTTAGCAAGGGATAAGGACCTCCAATCAACCACTGCGTCAAGCATTTAATTCTGCATAAATAAACGAAGCTGAGACAATGTCCCAGCTTCTAGATCTTGTTTGTTCCAAAAATTGCCCTTTGCGTTATCAATCTTTGCTTTGCTGGAAAGATAAGCTTTTTTGACAATCAGTTTTTAGTCTGTTTGAAAAAGTCGCCTTTTTGATAGTCCAGCCAAGGCTTCTCAGACTCTGTCCAGATATGGCAAGCGGACCAGTTTGAAAAGTCTTCATCGGTTTGATCCAGGGTTCCTAGTTTAATGGTGATAAGATCTGGTTGGTCCTCCTTGGTGTGATAGAGGGGACTGCCACATTTGGAACAAAAGACCCTAGTTTTACCAGGTGAGGACTGGTAAAAGGATGGCACTTCTTCTCCTTTAAGGATGGTAAATCCTTCCTTATCGGCCAAGATATTGCTGGAAAAAGCTGTGCCAGCAGCCTTGCGACAAAAATTACAGTGACAATAGGTCACGAGTGGGTGGACAGATTGCGCCTGATAGGCAACTGCTCCACATAAACAGGAACCAGAAATCATAAGAAACTCCTTCCACGACTAAAACGATGCTGGGTTTGATGGTGGCTAGGTATCAGGATAGGGTCTGGGGCTTGAAAATTTCCTCAATCAGATAAAGAATCAGGTTGACCCAAAGGGTTATGGCAAGGGAGAGAATAATCCCCCAGGCTAGTTTGGGAATACTATTGGTTCTCAAACCATCAAAGAGCAGAGTTCCCAGGCCACCCGCCTGAATGGTTGCCCCGATAGTGGCAATCATAATGATGGAGGTGGCAGCTAAACGCAGGCCGGACACAAGTGCCGGAACTGCTAGAGGGAGACGAATTTTTCTGAGTATCTGCCAATTGGTCATACCCATCCCTTGTGCTGCTTCTATCTGGCTGGGCTCAACCTCCAAGAGACCAGCGAGAAAAGACCTAACTAAGATATATTGGGCATAGGCGACTAGAGCAACGATGACCGTAGTCTTGCTCAATCCCGTTAAGGGAATCAAGAGGGCAAAGAGAGCAAAGCTAGGAATGGCATAAAAGAGGGAAAGAAGATAAACCGACACTTCCCTTAATTTGGGCAAAAAATAGAGGAGACCTGTCAGGACAGAAGCAAAAAGCAGGGCGAAAAAGAGGCTGGCTACTGTCAACTGGACATGTTCCAGACCGGCCTGAATGAGCTTTTCTGGGGCTTCTTTTAAGTAGGCAATCATTCTGGTGCCCTCCTCCCCAATTCTTGAGCCCGGGCTGTTGCAATCAGCTTCTCAACTAAAGGATGGGCTGGAGCCTCTAAAATGGCCTGCGGTTGATCAAACTGCAAAATCTTCCCCTGATCCATAATCATGACCCGAGAGCCCAATTTAAAGGCCTCGTTAATATCGTGCGTGATAAAGACAAAAGTCTTGCTTGAGAGGTCCTGGTGAATCTTTAGCAGACCTTCTTGGAGGTCATTTCGCGTCAGCAGGTCAATGGCACCAAAAGGCTCATCAAATAAGAGGACTTCTGGGTCAGCTGCCAGAGCTCTAGCCACTCCAATTCTTTGCTGCTGACCTCCCGACAATTGGGCTGGGTAGCGGTGGGCGAATTCCTGGGCTGGTAATTGCACCAAGTTTAAGAGCTCTTCTACTCGCTGGTCAATCTTTTCCTTATCCCACTTGAGGAGCTTGGGAACGGTGGCAATATTATCCTTGACCGTCAGATGGGGGAAAAGCCCGATTTCTTGAACCACATAACCAATATGGCGGCGGTGTTCAATCGGGTCAAGGTTCGATAAGTCTTGGCCCGCAAAGGAAATCTTACCCTTGCTGGGCTCCAAGAGGCGATTAATCATCTTGAGGGTGGTCGTTTTCCCAGAACCAGAAGTTCCAAGGATGGTAATGAACTCCCCCTTATTGACTTTAAAAGATATATCATCAACTACAGCCCTCTGGCCGTAGATTTTACTAACATGGTCGAATTGAATCATGGTTTCTCATTTCTTGATGGATTGGTAATAGTCCTTGGCTACCTTCTGGTAGTCTTCCTTGTCGACATCAACCTTGGCATTGAGCTGGGTAACTTTCTTGGTGGTCAAGCCAGCACTAATCTTGTTAAGGATGGGTCGAATTTCAGGGTAGTCTTGCAAAATCTGATTTCTCACAACAGGGGCCAGATTATAGGGAGGCCAGAAGGACTTGTTATCCTTAAGGAGGGTAAACTTATCCGTCTGAGCCAACTGCCCTTCGGTCGTATAGGCCGGTGTTACATCGGCGTCGTCATTCTCCAGTACCCTGTATTTAAGGGTATTGTCATAGACTTGACTGGACTTCCAAGCGAATTTGCCATAGGTCTTCTCCAGACCAGCTAGGCCATCTTGGCGCTCGTTGAACTCCCCTTGGGAGGCAAAGCGGAGGTTCTTGGCCTGCTTTTGCAGATCAGATATGGTGGAAATGCCATATTTTTTGGCGACTGAGGTTCGAATGACCAGCCCCTGACCATCATTGGCCTGGGCATAGTCCAACCAGGTCAAATCAAATTTCTTTTGGTAGTCCGTCTTAACCGTCTGGTAGACCTTCTTGGGATCGGTTTGCACAGGCTTCTTAAGAATAGTCAGGAGGCCAGTCCCTGTATATTCTGGATAAAGGTCAATCTCATCATGAATCAGACTATCATGAATCAGAGAGCTGGAAATATTGGTCTTGCGCTCCACCTTGTATCCGTGGTCTTCAAGGGCCAAAGCATAGATTTCAGCCACAACAGAGCTTTCTGTAAAATCCTTGGAGCCCACACGAATGGTGCCTTTGGATTGGCTGGGACCAACCATTTTTTGACCATAACTATAAAGACCAGCAGACAGGAGCAAGACCAAGGCTAAGATAATGGATAAAAAGATTTTTCTAGGCTGCATAACGTCTACTCCATCTAATCAAGAAGTCCAGTAGTAACATACTGATGAGCGATAAGAGCGCAACACTAGCCCCACCAATGACCAGGAGGTCGTAACGATAGAGACCCAGACCTGTAAAAATCAGGCTTCCCAGACCTCCAGCACCGATATAGGTGGCTAGGGTAGCACTGGCGATAATTTCCACTAGGGCTAATTTGACCCCAGTCAAAATATAGGGAAGAGCCAGAGGCAGGGAGAGCTTGACGGTCAACTGTCTTGGGGTCATTCCCATAGCTTGAGCCGTTTCGACCAAACTAGCAGGGACCTGATTGAGACCCAGAACGGTATTGATTAAAACGGGTGCTAATCCAAGGAAAATCAAAGCCAGTAGGGCTGGAAAATGCCCAACTCCCAGAAAGGGAATCAAAATAAAGAGCACGCCTAGGCTGGGCAGAACTCTCAGCCCCTGGGAAAAGGAAGTAATCCACTTCTGCATCCTAGGATGTTGGTAGGCCAAATAAGCCAGGGCCAGCCCCAGAAGGACAGAAATCAATAAGGCTTCCAAACTGATAGAAATATGTTGCCAGACAGCCTGCCAGTAACTGGCAGCATTAATCTGGAAATAATGGATGATTTGATTTAGCAAATAGTCCCTCCCACTTGACTATTCTTCAAGGAACAACTTTCTGCCCACAAAAAAGGGTAAATAGAAAATTTAGAAGTTATCCTTTTAAAAATTCATCTAGTTGGATAGGAAAGTCCATCTGGTTCTGCTACTTTTTGGTCCAAAGGACCAATTCCTTTTAGCAAGCACTCTCAGGCTTTCCCTGCAATTTGTCAATACTTTTTTGAATTTCCCCTAGAATACCACAAAATCTGGATAAGGGTAAGGATTTAACACGCTTTTGTCGGTTTCTAGTTATCGCTATGAATCAAACTAGGTCAATACCGCTAAGCTCTTCTTGGCAATCGCCAAGGTTTTTTCGGAATCTAGCTCTCACTCCTGCTCGAACTGCATCAATATGCCTTTGCTTAACTTTGGCAATACTGCCTCATTTCTCCAAGGCACATAGAAAAACCAACTGAAACAAGCTCCAGTTGCCTTTTTCTGTGAAGGGAGGTTGGAACTCCCTTTAATTTCGTCCTTTGGCTACTTCTATCCCAAACGGTTCTTATGCCGTCTCAGGCTCAAGCTAAGTAGGAAAGCTAGAAAGGCCAGGGCTAGGGTGAAATAAAATCCAAAGTGGACACCATTGGTGAAGGCCTCAGGTTTGCTTGCATTTTGGACATGAGTTTGACCCAAAACTAGGAAACTAGTTGCTAGAGCTGTGGCAATGGCACCAACGATTTGTTGCATGGTGTTCATAATGGTTGAGCCATCAGCTGACTCTGCTCCTCTAAGACTATTGAGGGCGTGGGTTTGAGCAGGTGACATGGCCAAGGGACAACCAATCATCAGGATGATGTGGGCTGTAATAATGAAAGCTACCGAAGAACTTGGTTTTACAAAAATCAGCATGATGGCTCCGATAATGGTAATGGCAAAGCCCAGTCTAGCCAGAACTGGCGCCCCTAAATTATCGTAGAGTCGACCAGAAATGGCTGAAACAATGGCATTGACAATACCACCAGGTAGCATGATAATCCCTGTCATGGCAACGGGCAGCCCCATCCCATTTTGAATGAATTGTGGAAAGAGGTACATGGCTGACAGGATGATGGCAAAGTCCAGCATGACCAATACTGCTGCTGTACTAAAATCCAACTTGGCGAAAATTTTCAGATTGAGAATAGGGTGTTCCAAATGTAACTGACGATAGGTATAGAAGGCCAAAATCAGCAGACCAATTAAGAGCGAGCCCAAGACGATTGGTGAGCCCCAACCATTCTCGCTGGCAAAGCTGACACCAACAACCAGGGCTCCAAACCCAAGCATACTAGCCAGAACAGACAGGTAGTCTACCTTTGGTTTGCTCAAGTCGGCGATATTCTTCAAGAAGGCCAGAGAGAAAATCAAGGCAATCAGCAAGAAAGCGGCAAAAGCCCAGAAGATATAGCGCCAAGACAGTTTCGCTAGGAGCAGTCCTGTTAAGGTTGGCCCTACTGCTGGGGCAAACATAATGACTAGGGCATTGACTCCCATGGCTGCCCCCAGCTTTTGCATGGGGAATATTTTCATAGCCACAGTAAAGAGTAAGGGAACAATCAGACCAGTTCCGATACCTTGAATCATCCGACCTGCTAGAACCATAGCAAAGTCTGAGCCCAGGGCAGAAATCACCGATCCCGCGATAAAGGCCAGCAGGGCAAAGATGACTGTCTGTCTGGTTGTAAACCATTTAGAAATCAGGCTGGACAAGGGCAGGACAATCCCGATGACCAGCATATAGCCAGTTACCAGCCATTGTAGGGATGAGGTTCCCACACCTAGAGCTACTTCCAATTTGGGCAGGGCGATGTTGAGTGAGGTCTCTGATAGCATACCGACAAAGGCGCCAATCAAGAGACCAGTCATAGCCAACCAGGGGTGTTGGACAGGCACTGCTGCCTGACCAGAAGTCATTTTTTTATTTTCTTCCAAAATCTTCTCCTCTCAAGTGTCACTGCAAGAAAAAAGAGCCTTTCAAAAAGGGAGGAAAACTGGAGGAATTTTCATTCCTAGGCCTCCTCGAAAAAGCTCATTTTTACAGATTATTATTTGTGAATTTTGACCGTTAGACGGTCCACTATTCATCTTAGCAAAATAAAATAGTTTTCGTAAGTGTTTTTTCTGAAAAAAATTATTTTTCCTTAAAAACGATACGAAATTTCAAAATTGTTTTTCATTGTTTTTCAAAACCAAAAAAAATCCCCAGCCACTTGGACTAGGGATTGACTGTTAGCATTAAGCTGATACGAATTGAGAATTGTAGAGATCTGCATAGAAGCCATCTTGGCCCATCAATTCATCGTGATTACCTTGTTCGATGATGTTACCATCCTTCATGACTAGAATCAGATCAGCGTTGCGGATGGTTGATAGACGGTGGGCGATCACGAAGGAGGTCCGACCTTCCATCAGCTTGTCCATAGCCTTTTGAATCAATTCTTCAGTACGGGTATCGACAGATGAAGTCGCTTCATCCAAAATCAGGAGCGGTGAGTCCTTGAGCAAGGCCCGAGCGATGGTCATCAATTGCTTTTGCCCAACGGACAGGGTGACCGAATCATCCAGCACCGTATCATAGCCCTTAGGCAGGGTCTTGATATAGTGGTGGACACCGACAGCCTTGGTAGCCGCTAGAACTTGCTCGTCTGAGATATGGTCCTGATTGAAAATCAAGTTTTCCTTGACGGTTCCTTCAAAGAGCCAAGTGTCTTGGAGAACCATCGAGAAGGCATCATGAACTTCTGAACGCTTCATGTCGTGGATATCAACCCCATCGATGGAAATCTTACCCTTATTGATTTCATAGAAGCGCATAAGGAGGTTGACGATTGTTGTCTTACCAGCACCGGTTGGTCCGACAATGGCAATCTTTTGACCAGGCTTGGCATGGGCTGAGAAGTCGTGGATGATAGTCCTGTCTGGGTTGTAACCAAAGAAGACATTTTCAAAGGCGACATCCCCCTTGACCTTATCCAATTGCTTAGCCTTAGCATCTTCCACTTCCATTTCTTCTTCGTCCAGGAATTCAAAGACCCGTCCCATAGCAGCGTTGGCTGATTGGAGTTGGGTAATCCCTTGAGCGATTTGCGAAACCGGTTGGGTAAAAATACGGACATAGGTCATGAAGGCGACGATGGTCCCCATGGTGATGTCACCATTGATGGCCATGCGGGCCCCAACGATACAGACCATGACATAACCGAAGTTACCGATAAACTGCATCATAGGCATCATAATACCAGAGAAGAATTGTGACTTCCACATACTTGAGAAGAGGTCTTGATTCAGTTTTTCAAAGGCTTCTTTACTTTCTCGACGGGCATTGTAGCTAGTCACGACATTGTGTCCGCTATAAATTTCTTCGACATAACCAGAGACGTCAGCCAAGTTCTTTTGTTGTTTTTTGAAAAGCGGTTGACTGCGAGCCATAATCAGACCTGTCAGGAGGAAACCAGCGAAGACTGATCCGATAGCTGTTGCGGCCAAAAGGCCATTGGTCTTAATCATCATAAAGATAGAACCAATTAGGAGCACAATGGAAGCCACCATAGTCACCAGACTTTGGTTAAAGGACTGAGTCATAAGGTCAACGTCATTGGTAACCCGAGAAAGGGTATCCCCTTGGGCGTGGCTATCAAAGTACTTCAAAGGAATCTTGTTGATCTTATCAGCGATAGCATCCCGCAAGCGTTGGGAGAAGCGTTGAATCAGGGTTGAGACGATGAAGCTGGCTGAGTATGAAACCAGGGCCCCACCGATGTACATGAGAGCTAGGGTAAAGGCAATGGAGCCAATCTTGTCAAGGTCAATAGTTCCTGTCAAGCCCTTGGTCATGGTATCGGTCATTTCCTTAAGCTTGTCAGGTCCAATAACCGTAATGGTGCTGGAAATAATGGTGAAAATAATAGCGAGACCAAAGAGTGCCTTATAACCTTTCAAGTAAGGAGTCATTTGGCTGATTAGAGATTTCTTGTTAGTCTTCATTTTCCAATTCCTCCTTTGAAAGTTGTGAGTAGGCAATTTCTTGGTAGACAGAATTTGAGGCCAAGAGTTCCTTGTGATTACCCTGACCAACGACCTTACCTTGGTCAAGGACAATAATTTGATCGGCATCCATGATGGTTGAAATTCTTTGGGCCACGATTAACTTGGTCAAATTGCTGGTCTTCTTGTTGAGTTCCTCACGTAAGACACGGTCGGTCTTGTAGTCCAAGGCCGAGAAGGAATCATCAAAAATCAGAATTTCTGGCTTACGAGCTAGGGCTCGAGCAATGGCCAAACGTTGTTTTTGACCACCTGAGAAGTTGGTACCGCCTTGGGTGACCTCAGTATCCAAGCCCTTGTCTTTGCTTTCAACAAAGTCCTTGGCTTGAGCTAATTCGAGGGCTTCCCAAATAGCGTCATCACTCAAATGTCCTTGAGCGCTAACTCCAAACTGCATATTGGATCGGATGGTGCCACTAAAGAGGACAGCTGTCTGAGGAATATAGCCGACCTTATTGTTGAGGTCATCATGGCTATAGTCTTCAACCTTAACCCCATCCACCTTAATCCAGCCTTCTGTGGCATCATAAAAACGTGGAATAAGGTTGACCAGGGTCGATTTACCAGAACCAGTTGAACCGATGAAGGCGACCGTTTGGCCTTTTTCCGCCTTAAAGGAAACATGCTCGATAGCTGCAGCAGAGTTCTTGCTGTAACGGAAAGAGACATCGTGGAATTCCACTTGACCCACTTGACCATTTCCTGTCTTAGGGTCCTTCTTGAACTTGACAGAAGGTTCAAGGGCCAAAACTTCATTAATCCGTTTAGCAGAAACCAGGGCCCGAGGTAGGATGATAAAGATAGCCACCATCATCATGAAGCCGATAACGACTTGCATGGCGTAAGATGAGAAGACCACCATATCTGAGAAGATTGAGACACGATCTTTCACAGCCTTAGCTGCTTGCGCCACCATCTTCATAACCATAGGGCTGGTCTTGTCAACCTTAGGAACTGAAACATCAGAAATGAGGTGAGCCCCAATCCAATAAATGGCCAGAGTCAAACCACTTGAAACCATGGTCATGACTGGGTTCATCAGCGACATGAGGCGATAAACAAAGAGGTTGAGCTTGGTCAGGTTCTCGTTTTCCTTGCGGAATTTTTGGTCTTGATAGTCTTCGGCATTGTAGGCCCGAACAACCCGAACCCCCGTCAGAGATTCACGGGTCGTGGCATTGAGGGCATCGGTCAAGCCTTGAACCTTACGTTGACGTGGAAAGGCCAGAAAGAGCAAGACTGACAAGAGGATGAAAACGATAAGGACAGCAACACCGACAGCGCTTGTCCAATCACTACTCTTGCCCCAAATCTTGGTCAAAGCCCAGACGGCCATGATTGGCCCCCGAGTGACCACCTGCATCCCCATCGTAATCATGATTTGCAGCTGGGTCAGGTCATTGGTTGTCCGAGTCAAAAGACTTGGGACCGAGAACCGTTTGATTTCCGCTTGGGAATAATCCGCAACCTGATTGAAAATATCAGAGCGCAAGCGGGTGGTGAAGCTTGCTGCTGTTCTGGCAGCCAAGAAGCCGACACAGACAGCCATCAAAAAGCTACCAAAGGAGAAGATGAGCATCTTGGAACCTGGATCCATGATGTCTGATGTCGTTGTCCCCTTGTTCTGCAAGAGGGTGGTGATTTTAGACATGTATTCAGGTGTCTTCAAATCCATCCAAACTGCCAAACAGATAAAGATGGTGGATAGAAGAATCATGCCCCACTCTTTAGCGCTTAAGCGTTTAAAAATTTTGAACATACTTTTCCTACTTTTCTAAATTAGATTTAATTTGCATAAAAACCCGGTGGGTGGCCGCCAGATCCTGCTTATCAATATCCTTGAAGATTAAGTCTTGGATTTGGCTACGAAAAACCTTGATTTTCTCAGCCTTGTCCAAGCCCAGCTCCGTTAGGACAATCTGCTTGTAGCGCTTATCCCTGAGTGAGGGTCTCACCTCAATAAAGCCATTTTTTTCCATGCGTTTAATGAGATTACTAGCGACCGACTTGGAAATCCTCAGTCTCTCCTCAATATCCTTGATGAAAACCTCTTTGTCTCGGTTTTCAAAAAGATAAGAGACCGTAAAGCCTTGGGGGCCAGCTAAATGCTCAACGCCTTGGGCTTTGGCTAGCTCTTGAATCTGACTTTCCATGGTATTGATAAGGGTTCTGAAAATGCTAAAGGGATCTTTCATGAAAATACCTCACATTTCTGAAAACCAATAAATAGTTCCTATGGAAATTAGTATAAACCCATAAAAATCCAAAGTCAAGAAATAGATTCTCATGAAAACCATTTCACAAAACCTACTTCACGAGCTGGTTTATCCGTTATTATTTGAACGATAAAACAAATTATTATTGAAATATTCGGGTTTTCATTGTAAACTGGTAGAAATGAAAAATATTTTGGAGGTGTACATGAATAAACACGTATTTTTTAAGAGCTCTATCTTGGCTCTGGCCGCAGGAGTGACCTTGCTGGCTACTCCTGCCCTGGCAGATCAGGTAGATGTTCAGGTCCTAGGGGTCAATGATTTCCACGGAGCTTTAGATACTTCAGGAACAGCTAATATGCCAGAAGGTGCTGTCAAAAACACTGGAGGAGCTGCCCAACTGGATGCCGGCATGGACCAGGCCCAGGCTCAATTCCAGTCAGAACATCCCCAAGGTGATACCACTCGCGTTCAGGCTGGGGATATGGTCGGCGCCAGCCCAGCCAATTCTGGGCTCCTGCAGGATGAACCTACCGTCAAGGTCTTTAATCACATGGATGTTGACTATGGGACCGTCGGGAACCACGAATTCGATGAAGGCCTCTCGGAATACAATCGGATTGTTCAAGGCCAAGCCCCAGAACCTGGTAAATTTGATGCTATCGTCGACCAGTATTCGACCGATGGCCAACAAGAACCTGCCAAACAACAGATTTTAGCAGCTAACATTATTGACCAAAAGACCAACCAGATTCCCTTCGGCTGGCAACCCTATGCCATCAAGACCATTCAGGTTGGGGATAAGCAAGTCAGAATGGGCTACATCGGTATTGTGACCACAGAGATTCCTAACCTAGTCCTGCGTAAGAATCTGGAAGGCTATAGCTTCCTAGACGAAGCGGAAACCATTGCCAAGTACGCTAGAGAGCTCAACGACCAGGGCGTGCACGCTATCGGTGTCATTGCCCATGTTGCTGCTGACAATGACAAGGGTGAGCTGGAAGGTGATGCCGTCCCAATCATCAATAAACTCAATCAGATTTATCCAGAAAATAGTGTCGACATTTTCTTTGCCGGCCATAGCCACAAATATGCCAACGGAGTGGTTGGTAAAACCCGTGTGGTTCAAGCCACTTCCCAAGGCAAGGCCTTTGAAGATGTCCGAGGCGTTTTAGATACCGATACTGGCGACTTTATCGATATTCCAACAGCTCAGATTATACCTGTCCTGCATGATGCTGCTGGCAGTCCTGATATTCAGGCCATCGTTGATGATGCCAATCAAAGGGTTAAGGCCGTTACAGAGGCGAAAATCGCCACGGCGACGACTCCCCAAGCCATTACTCGTACCACCAACCAGGATAAGGAAACTGCCGTCGGCGACCTAGTTACCCAAGGCCAACTTGCCATGGCTCGCCAAAGCTATCCAGATATAGACTTCGCTCTGACCAATAACGGTGGTGTCCGTTCTGACCTGATTGTCAACCCTGATAAATCAATCACTTGGGGAGCTGCCCAAGCTGTTCAACCTTTCGGGAATGTCCTGCAAGTCGTGGAGTTAACTGGTCAACAGGTCTACGATACCCTCAACCAGCAATATGATGAAGAGGAACGCTACTTCTTACAAATGGCTGGTCTCCACTATCTCTATACCGACAATCCTGACGGAGGTAAGGAAAGTCCTTATAAGGTTGTCAAGGCCTATAAGGATGACGGTAGCGAAATTGACCCCAATCAGACCTACAAGGTCGTCATCAACGACTTCCTCTTTGGAGGCGGCGATGGCTTTTCAGCATTAAGAGATGTTCGTCGTCTTGGAGCGCTTGACCCTGATACTGAAACCTTCATTAATTACCTCAAAAAGCAAGAGGCAGATGAAAAAACCATTGACCAACCAACTTTAAACCACAAGACCTATGTGACTGTCCAAAGGGCAACTAGCTATGAAGACAGACCAGACGGTCGCCACCGCCTAACCAAGGAAATCTACTTGGACCGCCAAGGACAAGAAGCCAGCCAAAGCCTTATCAAGGATGAGCTTGTCCAAGACAAATCTTCACAAGACCAATCTGCTAGTCCTAAGGCTGGTAGCCAAGCTCCTCATATGATTAGCCTGCAATACCCTGCCCTAGCAAGCCAAAAAGCAGGCCAAACCCAAAAGACTGCCCAAGCTAACGCTAACAGCAAGGAAAACCTGCCAGAGACAGGCTCTGACCTGACCAAGGAAAGAACCCTCAGCCTCATCGGCCTCCTAGTCAGCCTAACAGCTGGAGTCTTTCTGAGAAAAAATCGCAAAGAGGATTAAAACCTCTAGACTTCTAAGCATAAAAAAACGAATGAAGCCCTTCTTCTCTTTCTCTCTCTTTTTGAGGAAAAGCTTCATTCTTTTTTTCGGTCTAAATGCATTTCCCATTTCTCATACTCAATAAAAATCAAAAATAGCCAAGGCAAGGAGCAAGGATATCAAGTCACTAAAGTGACTGATGTCCAACGGCAATCTCCATAGCGATTGCCCAGCTCCCTTACTAACCTCACAAAGTTGATGAAATCGACCAACTTTGCTCTGCGTCGCACGAACTGCAGGTAGCTCAAAAGGTCTGGGAGACCTTTTGAGGTTGGAAATAGGGAAAACTTCGCTTTCCTCAGTAAGTACGGCAAAGTGAGTTAACGATGGATAGTTTTGATTTTTGAAGAGTATCAAGCTGTCAGGTCCTTGCGCTCATAGATAAGGAAGGCTCCTAGTAAGCTAAAGAGGATTAAAGTAAGTGAAATGCCAAATGCAAGACCATTAATTTTACTGGCTGTAAAGACATCAGAACCATTAGCTAAATAGTAAGGCGTCCAATACTTGAGATTTTTGATGTCTGGAATAATCCGACAGAAAATATCCATAACGTAGAGGATTAACACAAGACCGATAGATAGGCCGATTTGCTTCTTAGAACTCAGAGCTGAAATCGCAAAGGCTAGACTAGCAATCTCAAGCTGCATGAGAAAGGCCAGAGCATGATAGGTCAAAAAATACTTCCAAGAAAAATCCAAGTCAATTTGCCAGACAGCCAGAGCTTCTAAACCGATGCAAACAGCATTGAAAAACATCAGGCTCAGTATCAGGGCTAGGAGCTTGTAGGTTAAAATACTAGAGCGACGAAAAGGTAGGGTGAAAAGAAATTCACTGGTGTGACCTTCTTCTTCTTTCGCTAGAGAACTGGCTCCCATCATGCTGGCAAACATGGCTGAACCAAGGCCAAACATGAGGACTATCTCAGTTGCAAAATAGCCATTTAAGGTTGTTATGCTAACTTTGTCTATCCCCATGGCTTTGGTCAGGTCCCCCATGTTTTTATAGACATCATCCACCTGTGAAAACTGACCAGCCATGCCTCCATAAAGAAGAATACAGCCGTAACAAATCAAACCGACACTTATACTCCAAATCAAAAGACTTTTAAAGGATTGCCTCAATTCATGCTTGATTAAAATCATTGTTCTCCTCCTCGTAGTAGTGTAAGAAGAAATCTTCCAAGGAAGGTTCTTCCACAAGAAAATCGTCAGGTTCAAGCTTGGCCAGCCTATCTAGGAGTTGGCGACCACTTCCTGAAAAATCAAATTTCTGGTTTTGACCATCCTTCCAGTAAGTCACCTGCTTGGACTGACTGCGGGTTAGATGTTCAATCGTATCGACCTTAAGAATCCTACCATCCTTGATAATTGCAACATGGTCACAATAATTTTTAATATCTGACAGAACATGTGAAGACAAAAGACAGCTAGCCCCAGCTGCACAGGCCTCCTTAATCAGCTCGAAGAATCGCTCCTGCATGAGCGGATCTAGACCAGAGGTCGGCTCATCTAAAATCAAGAGTTGGGGCTGGTGTTGCAGAGCGCAAACAATACTGACTTTCTTGCGATTCCCTAAGGATAAATCCCTGATTCTCTTTTGGAGGGGAACTTCCAAGATTTGGCAAAGGCGCTTAGCTTCCTTGGAACAATCCTTCCTGTGGGCAAGAGCTGCTAACTTTATCACGTCTTTTACCTTCATGGAAGGATAAAACTGAGCTTCTGAGGGCATATAACCGATATGGTTCAGTTCATGAGCTAAAATGGTGTCCTTCTTTCCCAGCAGAGTGATTTCTCCTCGGCTTGGACGAATCAAACCTAGCAAACAGCGGATGGTGGTCGATTTACCAGCTCCATTGGAACCCAGAAAGCCAAAGATTTCCCCTTTTTCGACCCTAAGTGAAACATCCTCCACGCCCATATGTTTGCCATAATATTTCTGTAAATGCTTAACTTCAATAGTAGTCTGAGACATAATTTCACCGTCTTTCCTTATATTCTTGCAAGAGTTGGTTCAGATGTTTACTGTCAATTCTGCGCTTGAGGCGATTAAAGAAGAAGGTCACTAAATAGGCTAGTATCATAAAACCAAGAAAAGCTAACAAGATTGGCCAGGAGTGGCCAAACCAATTAAACCAAGAAGCCATCCCCATGTATAAAAGCGAGCAAACAAGTAGGCTTAGGAATTTTCTACCTCTAAGTTGGTCAGCTTCATCGAAGTTTTCAAAAAGGTAGAACTGTAACAGGGTGACAAAATAAGCCACAAAAGCCATCTGAAAAAGGGTTAAAATGCTAAGATTACCACCCTCTCGTAAGAGTTGACGGCAAGCATAGAAGAAATACAGATAGAGACAATAAATACCTGTTTTATATTCAAGGGCAATCTCTCGACTTAAAAATTTCAACCATTTAACTTTCATCTTGAACGCCCTCCTCTAAGACCTGCCTCAGCTGGCCAGCATATTTTCTGGAAATAACCACGACTTCGTCATTATCTAAGAGCGCCTCTATTCGACCAAAAGACTGACTTTTAAAGCTCGCAATATGATAGATATTGACCAAGAGAGATTTAGACGCTCGAAAGAAGCCATTATTGGCATAGCTTGCTGATAAATCCTTTAAAGTCCGTCCGACCTCATGGACAGCAGCCTGCGTGTAAGCGAAGGTCTTGCCATCAACACTTTCAAAATACAAAATATCATCCAGAAAAAGGTAGCTATTCTCCCTTTGATGACTGACTAGGATTTTCGGTCGGCCCTCTTCTACCAAGTCGCAGATAGCTTGAATTTTGGGGGTCATCTGCCGATAACGAACAAGTACTTCCTCCTCGCCATCAGACATTTGCTCTAATCGTAACTTCACTGCGCTTCTCCTTTGCGATTATTATAACAGAAAATTATTGAGCACAACTCCAAAGTTACTTAAGTTGCATATTTATCGGGTAAGATGCAATAGGCTCTTTCAGACAGTATAGAACCTAGGCTCATCAATCCTTGATTAAAAATCTTATCCTAAAATGAGGACAATGACTTTTGTCACTGGTGCTATCAAGTGTCAAGGTATATAATAGGATTAAAGGAGGGGTTGCTATGAACAAGGAATTTCAAAAGTATCTCAAACCAACCATTATTCGTGTCATAATTATTTTCCTTCTGTTTACTATCTGTTCATTTAGCATTGTATATTTTAACCATAATCCTAAACTAGCCTGGGAAATTTTCTGTGCTGGTATTATTTCGGCTGCCATCGGCGGTGCTTGGAATATTTATGATATCAATTCCTGGTCCCTGAGAAAGCGCAGCCTTGTCCATTTTACCGTTATGGTTATTTTTGTCCTGCCGACTGTCTTGGTTAGTGGCTGGTTTCCTATCCGCAGCTTCAGTGATGTTCTCCTAGTATTTGCTGTCTTTGCTGCTTTCGGACTTGCTTTTTGGACGATTGGCTACTTTGCCTTCCGCAATAAATCAAAGTAAATCCCCTGAGGAAAATTATTCCGTAACGCAAAAGGAAGCCCGCTTGGACTTCCTTCTTATATTTTATTGAGAGGATCAAAATTGATTTTATCGCAATGTAGCGATATCCGTAAGCACCTAAAGGTGCAACGGCTATCGGCTAAACAATTCCTTGTGCTGACATAGCATCTGCTACTTTAAGGAAACCGGCGATATTGGCACCAACGACAAGGTTGCCTTCTTGACCAAATTCCTTAGCCGCGCTGGCAGCATTTTCGTAGATATTCTTCATGATATCATAGAGCTTGCCATCAACTTCTTCAAAGCTCCATGCGGTGCGTTGGCTATTTTGAGCCATTTCAAGGGCAGATACTGCAACACCACCGGCATTGGCAGCCTTAGCAGGACCAAAGGCAACACCATCCTTAAGGAAGACATCGATTGCTCCCAAGGTAGAAGGCATGTTAGCCCCTTCAGAAACAGCTAGAACACCATTAGCTACAAGGGTTTCAGCATCGGTTTCATCCAATTCATTTTGGGTGGCACATGGGAAGGCCAAGTCAGCCTTAATAGACCAGACAGTCTTTTCGCCACCTGCAGGGGTGAAGGTTGCATTTGGACGAGCTTCAGCGTACTTAACAATGCGTTGGCGTTTTACTTCCTTGATTTCTTTCAAGAGAGCAACATCGATACCATCTGGATCGTAAACGAAACCTGATGAATCAGAAACGGTCACAGCTTTTGCTCCGAGAGCTTCCAATTTTTCAACGGCATAGATAGCGACATTACCAGCACCTGAAACGACAGCAGTTTTACCCTTGAAGGTTTCGCCACGGTCCTTGAGCATTTGTTCAGCAAAGTAGACTGCACCATAACCAGTAGCTTCGGTACGAGCCAAAGAACCACCCCAAGTCAAGCCCTTACCAGTCAAGACACCAGTGTATTCGTTGCGCAGGCGTTTGTATTGACCATAGAGGTAGCCGATTTCACGACCGCCGACACCAATATCCCCTGCAGGAACATCGGTATCTGCCCCAATATGCTTAGACAATTCTGTCATGAAGCTTTGGCAGAAACGCATGATTTCGTTATCTGACTTACCTTTAGGATCGAAGTTAGAGCCCCCTTTACCACCACCGATGGGTTGGCCAGTCAAAGAGTTTTTAAAGATTTGTTCAAATCCAAGGAATTTAATAATGGATTGGTTTACAGATGGGTGGAAACGAAGACCACCCTTGTAAGGGCCAATGGCAGATGAGAATTGAACACGGAAGCCACGGTTGACTTGCACTTGTCCCTTATCATCAACCCATGGAACACGGAAGGAAACGATATGTTCTGGTTCAACCAGACGTTCCAAAAGGTTTTCTTCCACATACTTAGGATACTTATCAAAGACAGGTACCAAGGATTGGAAAACTTCTTCTACCGCTTGCAAGAACTCAGGTTCATGACGGTTTTGTTCTTTTACTTTTTCAAAAACGCTATCAACATATGCTTTTCCACTTGTCATTCATCTTACCTCCGATATGACATAATTAGTAATTTTTAATTACAGTCTCTATTATAAATTTTCTGAATATTTTGTCAAATATTTTTTGCATTTTTTAGTAAAAAGATTGAAAAAGCGACAAATTTTCGATGATTGTTTGGTTTTTACCCCTGATTTTGGGGAAAGATTTTTGCTTTTGGTCTCCTTCTACAGTATAATGACAGTAGAAATGTGAGGTATTATTATGAAATGGTTTCCCTTGGCGGGAGGAATATTATCCATCCTCTACGCCTTCTTCCTCTTTGCTCATCCTTTGACCAGCGTGGCAACGATTGCTTGGATTATTGCTCTGGTCATTTTCGTTAGTGGGATTTCAAATTTTCTTGAGTATATCAATCACCGAGACAACCGCAGTTTCTGGCAACTGATTCAGAGTATTTTTTCCATAGTCATAGGCTTCATCTTGCTGATTAGCTCAGTTTTTTCGTTAGCAATCGCCTTTATGACCATCATCGCCTACTGGGTTCTCTTCTCAGGAATCCTGCGACTTTTGACAGGTCTTCAATTGCGCAAGCTAAGGTTTCCAAGCAGTTCCTTGCACATCTCCTCAGCAATCCTGACCATCATCTTTGGACTAGTCCTACTTGGAACACCACTATTTTCTGCCAGCGTCATCGGCTTCTTGGTCGCCCTCGTTTTCCTTTTTGTCGGATCGATTCTGCTATCCATCTTCTTTAGTTTGAATGTAGACTAATACTCTTCAAAAATCAAAACTATCCCACGGATAAAGTCACTCTATAATTTCTCATTAGAGTGACTACGAAAACTACGAAAACTACGACTGTAGTTTTCTATATCCCTGACTAACTCTGTAGAAACTGTGGCAACGACAGTTTCTACCTCGTGTCGTATCGTTAACTCACCTTGTCGTACTTACTGTGGAAAGCGAAGTTTTCCCTATTTCCAACCTCAAAAGGTCTCCCAGACCTTTTGAGCTGTCTTCAGTTCGTGCGATGCGGAGCAAAGTTGGTCGATTTCACCAACTTTGTGAGGTTAGTAAGGAAGCTAGGCAATCGCTATGGAGATTGCCGTTTGGGAGTAAGACAGAAGGGCTTTGACAGATGCCAAAATCTTCGTCGTCTTACCCCAGCAAAGGTGACTAGCTGTCTGCTGTGCCACAAAGTGGCGCAAAGATAGCAGACACCTACTGCGACATCAGTTACTTTAGTGACTTGATGTCATTGCTCCCTTCCTCGGATCTTTCGATTTTTATTGAGTATATGGCAATCAGCAGGTATCAAAAAACAGCGCTTCGTATTGGAACGCTGTTTTTTGATAGTATTAGCCAGCTTGGTCGCTGAATTGACTCATATAGAGGTCGTGGTAGAAACCTTTGTCGGCTAGGAGGCTGTCGTGAGTGCCTTGCTCAATAATCTGGCCATCCTTGAGGACCAGAATCTTATCGGCCTCTTGTATAGTGGAGAGGCGGTGGGCGATGACAAAGCTGGTCCGGCCTTCCATAAGACGACTCATGGCCTTTTGAATGAGAATTTCCAAACGTGTATCAACCGATGAGGTAGCCTCATCCAAAATCAGAATCTTAGGATCTGCTAAGAGGGCTCTGGCAATGGTGAGGAGTTGCTTTTGCCCCAAAGAGACATTACTAGATTCTTGGTTCATCTCCATATTATAGCCACCAGGTAGGGTGCGGATAAAGTGGTCGACATTGGCTGCCTTGGCTGCAGCAATAATTTCCTCATCTGTCGCATCCAATTTGGCAAAACGGAGGTTATCCTTGATGGTCCCTTCATAAAGCCAGGCATCCTGGAGAACCATGCCAAATTGCTGACGATATTCCTGTCTAGAAAGGTGACGAATATCATGACCATCTACCGTGATGGCTCCCTTGGTCACATCATAGAAACGCATGAGTAGATTGATGAGGGTGGTCTTACCGGCACCCGTTGGACCAACAATGGCAATCATTTGACCAGGCTGGACATCCAGATTGAAGTCCTTAATCAGAGGCTTGCCTTCCACATATTGGAAATCCACATGATTGAAGGAAACTTGTCCGGTCAGGTCATGAAAAAGGTGCTCAGTGACTTCTGCCACTTCATTCTCCTCATCTAGCACAGCAAAAATCCGTTCTAAGGAGGAGCGGGCTGACTGGAGCATGGAAGCCAATTGGGTCAGGGTCTGGATGGGTTGACCTATCTGCCAGAGGTATTGGACAAAGGCCTGCAGATTACCGATGGTCAATTTACCAGCGATAACCTTGAGGCCACCCCAGATGGCAATAATCAAGTAAGAGGAATCCGAAATGGCATTGAGAACCGGCATCATAATACCTGAGATAAAGCTGGCCTTAAAACCGACTTCTTGGAGCTCATCCAGAATACCATTGAATTCCTTGGCGGAAGCTTCTTCTCGACCGTAAAGCTTGATGACATTGAAGCCGGTCAGATTTTCCTGAACAAAACCATTCATATTCCCCAGAACATCAGCCTGGCGTTTGAAATAAGGCTGGGACTTTTTTAGCAAATAAGAGGCGGAAAAATAGGTAATAGGGATGGTCGCAATGACAAAGAGTCCCAACTGAAGGTTAAGATAGAGAACCATGGCTATGACCATGACTAGGGTCAAGACTGCGTTGATAACCTGCAGGAAGGATTGTTGCAGGGCGTTGGAGACAGTCTCAACGTCGCTGGTAAAACGCCCCAGCATGTCGCCAAATTTATGCTTATCAAAGTAAGAGACAGGAATCTTGTTGATTTTATGACTGAGGTCGTGCCGCAAATCATGGATGGAACGTTGAACTGTCCGAGTCATAAAGTAGTTGGAACCGTAACTACCGATTTCTGAGAGCAAACCCCGAATGACATAAATGGCAATCAGAAAGAGAATCTTCTCACCATTGATAGGCCGACCTGCTAAAAGACTGGAAGTCAGCTCGGTCACCATGAGCCCCAAGATAAAGGGCTCGAGAACGCCGGCAACCGCAGCAACAATCTTGAGAAAAACTGCTAGATAGAGGGTGGCTTGATAATGTTTGAGATAGTCCCACAGACGGACAAAGACATTTTTTGACATAAGTTCCTCCCTTCTATTCTTCTTCTAAGAGTTTGCCAGACTTAAGCTGGGAGTCAGCAATTTGGCGATAAATGTCGTTGGTCTGCATGAGTTCCTCGTGGGTGCCTCGACCGACGATTTGGCCTTCGTCAAGGACAATAATTTGGTCAGCATCCATGATGGTTCCCACCCGCTGGGCAACAATCAAAACTGTGGCATCCTGAGTGACTTCCTTGAGGCGTTTTCGCAGTTGAGCATCCGTCCTGTAGTCCAGAGCTGAGAAGGAATCGTCAAAAATATAAATATCAGGCTTTTTGACAACGGCACGGGCGATGGCCAGACGTTGTTTTTGACCACCAGAAAGGTTGCTACCACCTTCGGCTAGGTGGGTGGCATATCCTTCTTCACGGCTGTCGATAAATTCCTTGGCCTGGGCTACCGTTGCTGCCTGGTCCAATTCCTCAAGGTCAGCATCACTCTTACCATACTTGAGATTTTCCTCAATGGAGCCGGTAAAAAGCAGAGCCTTTTGGGGGACAAAGCCGACCTTCTGTCTCAGGGCCTTGAGATTGTAGTCTCGCACATCAACCCCATCGACTAAAATCTTACCCAGAGTGACGTCGTAGAAACGAGGAATCAGGCTGACCAAGGAGGATTTCCCCGAACCCGTCGAACCGATAAAAGCCGTTGTTTGACCAGGTCCCGCCTTAAAAGAAATATCATGAAGGACGGGACTTTCAGTTTCACCTGGGTAGGCGAAGGTGACATGGTCAAATTCCAGATAGCCTCTGCTGGCGGTTTCGGTCACCCCGTCAGGATTTTGCGAAATTGAGAGGGGCATGTCCATGACCGCATTAATTCGCCGACTGGAAACGACCATGCGGGGGTACATATTAAAGAGGTTGGCGAAAATCAGGAAGGAAAAGAGGGCATGGAAGCTGTATTCAATGAAGGCCACTAAGTCCCCGATTTGCAGGCTTCCCTTATTCAAGGGTTCTAGAGCAAACCAGACAATAGCCACAATCATAGCCACAATAATCTGGATAAACATGGGTTCAGTCAGACCAGTCAAAGTGAAAAGTCGAGTTGAAATACTAGCATAGGTCTGATTTTTCTCGTCAAAACGTTCCTCTTGGAAAGATTCTCTAGCAAAGGCCCGAATGACCCGCAGACCAGTCAGATTTTCTCGAACATACTGGTTAATCTTATCCAAGGTCTTTTGCTGGCGTTCCGACAAAGGCCTAGTTTTAAAAGCTACATAGGCAATGGTCGCAATCAAAAAAGGCATAAAGAGAGCCACGAGCCAGGCCAGAGATGGACTGGTCACTAAAATCATGACTACAGAAAAAGCCATCATGAGCGGGGTTACCACTCCCATGCGCAGACTCATTTCCGTGAACTGCATGAGAACAAAGGCATCATTAGTCATCCTTGTCACCAAGGAAGAGACACCAATTTTCTCATATTCTTCATGGGAATAATCTTGCAACTTGGCATACATGTCCCGCCGCAGGTCTCGGACCATATTGGTGGACAGTTTCCCAGTCGCATAGGCCAGGGTTACCCGACCAATAATCCCGGCAATGACCACCGCCAGCATGATCAAAGCCCAGAAGGTCAAGGCTTGCTTGTCCTTGGGATTGATGGCCTGGTCAATCATCCGTGCCAGAATCGTCGGCAGGCCTAGATTGACCACGACAAATAAGAGGGCCCCAAAGAGGTCATAAACCAACCACTTGGGATACTTTTTAAAATAAGACCAAATAAGGTTCATAAAAAGTTTGGTTTCCTTTCGATAACTTAAGAAAATGAGCAAGAAATAAGTCGGATAATAGAGCATTGTCGGCTCTACTATCTGACTGTCGCAAAACAACTTGAATTCAAGGGCATGGGATATAATATCACCCAGTCAGTATTGCCATACTAATTTTATATATACTCAATGAAAATCGAAAGACCCGAGGTAAGGAGCAAAGCTATCAGCCACTTTAGTGGCTTGATAGCTAACGGCAATCTCTATAGCGATTGCCTAGCTTCCTTACTAACCTCACAAACTGAAGACAGCTCAAAAGGTCTGGGAGACCTTTTGAGGTTGGAGATGCAGAAAGCCTTGCTTTCCTCAGTAAGTACGGCAAGGTGAGGTAACGACGGAAAATTTTGATTTTCGAAGAGTATTAGTTCTCCAACTCACTCAAACACTCGAACCGCTCATACTTTTCCAGCAGGTCCTGATTGAGTTGGTCCAGTTCTTTTTGCAGCTCAGCCAGCTTGGTGAAGTCACTTCCGTAATTTTGCATATCAACTTCAACTGAGGCAATCTTTTCCTCTAAATTGGCAATATCATCTTCAATCGTAGCCCACTCCTGCTTTTCCTGCCAGGACATGCGTTTCTTTGAGGAGCTGGCTAGCTCTTCTTGGGAAACTTCCTGATCTGTCTTTTCAGATTTCTGACTAACTTGACTGGCTTGATTTTTCAAGAATTCTTGTTCATCCAAATAGTCGGTATAATTGCCGAAAAATTCCCGAACACCACCATTTTCAAAGGCCAAAATTTTATTGGCCACCTTGTCGAGGAAATAACGGTCGTGACTGACGGTGATAACAGCACCACCGAAGCCTTGGAGGAAATTCTCTAGGACAGTCAGGGTCACAATATCCAGGTCGTTGGTCGGCTCGTCCAAAAGGAGAACATTAGGCTTTTCAATCAGAATCTTGAGCAGGTAGAGTCGCTTCTTCTCACCGCCCGAGAGCTTGGCAATTTGAGTTCCATGACTAGAACGGGGGAAAAGAAACTGTTCCAGTAGCTCTGTAATACTGGTCGTCCCTACGGTCGTCTTGACCTCATCCGCTACCTCCTGTAGGTAATTGATGACCCGTTTGCTCTCATCCATGTCCTTGATTTGCTGGGAAAAGTAGCCAATTCTGACGGTCTCACCAATTTCTAATTGGCCTGAGTCTGGTTGCAAATCACCATTGATGAGATTAAGTAGGGTCGATTTTCCAACCCCATTATCACCAACAACGCCGATGCGGTCCTTATTTTGCACCAAGAGGTTAAAATCTTGCAAAATAGGCTTGCCAGGATAGGTAAAGGAAACATCCTTAAAATTCAGGACCTTCTTGCCAATTCGGCTGGTCTGGAAATTGATTTCCAAATCGTTGGTCGTATTGGCCAGTTTGGACTTGACCCCTGAGCTCCTTGAAACGATTGATCCTAGCCTGTTGCTTGGTCGCCCGAGCCTGGGGTTGAGTTCGCATCCAGGCCAATTCCTGCTTATAGAGTTGGCGCTTTTTGTGGAGGCTGGCTGCTTCTCGCTCATCTTTTTCTGCCTTGAGGCGGACATAATCTTGATAATTCCCCTGATACTCGGTCAGTTGGGCTTGGTCCAATTCAAAAATCCGAGTGGCCACATTATCCAAGAAATAGCGGTCATGGGTGATAAAGAAAACGGTCTTCTTGGAGTTCTTGAGAAAATTGGTCAGCCAGGCGATGGTCTCAATGTCCAGATGATTGGTGGGCTCATCCAGAAGCAAGAGGTCAGCATCCCCCAACAAGACTTGAGCCAATTGCACCCGACGTCTAAGTCCACCTGAGAGCTGGCTAACTTTCTGGGTCAAATCAGAAATCCCAAGCTTACTTAGAACTGTCTTGACTTCGCTCTCAATGGTCCAGGCATCCAGACTGTTCATCTGATCCATAACCTGCTCTAACTTGGCCTGATTGTTCTCATCATAATGGAGCATAAGCTCCTCGTACTGACGAATCAGGGCCATTTCCTTCAAATCAGAAGAAAGAACAGTATCAAGAACCGTCTTGCTATCATCAAAATCTGGCTCTTGGGTCAGATAGGCAATTTTATAATCTCTGGCCTTTAAAAAAGGGGAGACATCCCCATCAAAACCAATCTTATCTGCCAAGACGTCCAAGAGGGTCGTCTTACCTGTCCCATTCACTCCAATCAGACCGATGCGATCCAACTCATGGATAATGAAGGAAATATTTTTAAAAACGGTCTTATCGCCAACCGACTTGGTCAATCCTTCAACAATAAAATCACTCATATTTCCTCCTTGGGACTAGAAATTCCGGATAGTTAACAATCTTTAAAATAAACCGAGGGTTTCCTAAAAACAAATCGGCTAGCATCAATTGGTATCAAACTATTTTGTCAGTTTTAGAGAATAAATTCTTATAGTTTACATAATCATATTTATGTTGCTTACTTCTGGACTTACATGACCTTATCTCTGACAAAGGCCAGAATTGCTTCTTTCTCATTGGCCAAGTCGCCCTCAACGATGGCGGTTTCAATCTGGTCTAATATCTCTCCTAAGGCTGGTCCTGGTTTTAGACCCAACTGGCTGATGAGGATGCCACCATTTACGACAATGTCCTTTTTATGATGAATCAAGAGACTAGCATCCAAGTGGTCAATCCTGTCAAAGTCAACGGCCTTGCCTTGGCCCTGCCGCAGATTTTCTGCCAGATGAGCTAGTTCTTTACCATAGCGGTATATACTCTGCTTGTCGTGGCCTTGATTCATGCGTAGCCTATAGATGGCAACTAGGTCACTGACTGTCTTTTGGAAGTGACTGGAGGTCTTCCACTTCTTGAGGAAGGACCTGCAATCCTTAATATTGAGGGATAGACAGAGGGCTGCCCAGGCCTGCTCACTTGTTTTAAAGAGAAAATCATCCTTAAAGTCAGTCAAGAGACTCCTTAGTCCCACTTCTGTCTTAGATAAATCAGGAAGATAGTCGTAGGCTTGAATCTCAATCAGAGCCTCTAGTCCTTTTTTCCAATGAGGCGCTGTGAGAAGCTTGTCAAATTCAATAAAAGAGCGCTCAACGGAAATCTTTTCCAAGAGCGGGGCATAGGTCTTCATGGCAACAAAAGTCTGGTCTTCAATGGCAAAATCCAGACTAGCCGCAAAACGCAGGCCCCGCATAATTCGCAAGGCATCTTCACTAAAGCGTT
Organism: Streptococcus downei MFe28; assembly: GCF_900459175.1. Taxonomy (NCBI): domain Bacteria; kingdom Bacillati; phylum Bacillota; class Bacilli; order Lactobacillales; family Streptococcaceae; genus Streptococcus; species Streptococcus downei. Next base: position 1,528,867 of record NZ_UHFA01000002.1, read on the forward strand.
CCTGGGCCTTTCCGACCGCCCGAAGAACCTGAGCCTCCAAATCTTTTAGGCCATCAAAAAGATCGATCACCTGGGCATCCTTAGCTAGAGCAAAGGCATTGACCGTGAAATCCCGACGTTTGAGGTCTTCTTCCAGGGAGCGAACAAAGGAAACACTCTTGGGTCTACGGAAATCAACATAGACATCCTCGGTCCGAAAGGTGGTCACTTCGTATTCCCTACCATTTTCCAAGACGAGAACGGTGCCATGTTCAATGCCGATATCCACCGTTCGCTCAAAAATAGCCTTGGTCTCTTGAGGATAGGAGCTGGTCGCGATATCCACATCATGGATGGGACGATTTAGGAGGGCATCCCTGACCGAGCCACCAACAAAATAGGCCTCAAAACCAGCGGCCTTTATCTTCTCTAAGACTGGCAAAGCCTCCTGAAACTCAGAAGGCAACTCTTTCAATCTCATAGCAATTCTTCCAACCCATAAACGAGTTCCTCTCGCTTGACGACTTCTTTAATCCCTAGATTAACCCCACTCATAAAGGAGACACGGTCATAGGAATCATGACGAAGGGTCAAGCCCTGGCCTTCAGCCCCGAAAATGACCTCTTGGTGGGCAACCAGACCTGGCAGACGAACAGAGTGGATACGAAAACCATCAAAGTCAGCACCACGAGCACCGGCAAGTGTTTCCTCTTCATCAGGAGCCCCTTGTTTTTTGGTAGCACGCACTTTTTGAATCAACTCAGCTGTCTTAATAGCTGTTCCGCTTGGCGCATCCTTCTTCTTATCGTGATGGAGTTCAATGATTTCCAAATCTGGGAAATACTTAGCAGCCTTGGCCGCAAATTCCATAAGGAGGATAGCTCCGATAGCAAAGTTTGGAGCAATCAGACCACCAATTTTTTTCTGGCGGGAAAGCTCGGTCAATTCTGTGATTTGTTCGGGCGTAAAACCAGTTGTTCCGACAACAGGCGCAAAGCCATTCTCTAGAGCAAAACGAGTATTTTCATAGGCCACCTTGGGCATGGTAAAGTCAACCCAGACCTGGGCATCAAGTCCAAGGAGGTCTTCCTTCTTGTTGAAGACTGGCACACCGTCAAGGTCTTTTTCAGTAGCAAAGGGGTCTAGGAGACCTGCCAATTCTAATTCCGCATCTCCCTTGACCATATCGACAGCTGTTGAGCCCATCCGACCCTTAAATCCTGCAACAATTACTTTAATACTCATTTGTGTTTCCTCCTAAATTGACTATGCTAATCAAGTCCCTAACAACAATCACGAATGGCGCTTTGCCTACTTGCCATCCAGCTTTGGTGTGAAACCGACGGCAATAGCGCCTTCACCTAGGTGGGTCGAAATGACACCACAGAAAGGAACGATGTCCAAATCCCCCTCAAATCCACTAGCCAAGAGCTCCTGCCGGAAACGCTCCGCCTTTGTTTGGGCGTTGGCTTCAATAATCCAGGTCTTGTAGGAGCCTTGACTAGCTCTCTGATCTAAAATCCCAATCAGACGTTTGAGGGCCTTCTTTTCTGTGCGCACCTTCTCAAAAACTTCAATCACGCCATCATTGAAATACATGATAGGCTTGATGTTGAGGAGATTACCCAAGAGGGCAGCGCTATTGGAGAGACGACCCCCCTTGACCAGATGATTGAGGTCGTCCACCATGATATAGGCTTCGGTACCTGCAATCATGGCCTCAACCTGGGACAGTATCTGGTCAAAACTTTGACCCGCCTGAGCACTATCCAAAACTCTTGTCACCATATAGCCCATAGGACTAGAGGTGATCTTACTATCAGGAAAAGCCAGGGTTAGCTGGCTGTGTTCTTCAATCAGATATTGGATATTTTGCCAAAAGCCTGAAATGCCACTAGAGAGAAAAATTCCCAAGACGTGGGTATAGCCACCCTTTTCTAGATTGGTTAGGGTATCGTCCAAATCAGCAATGCTGGGCTGACTAGTCTTGGGTAAGGTACTAGCCTGAGCCATCTTAGGATAAAACTCCTCAATGGTCAGATTCTTACCTTCCACATAGGTTTCCCCACTAATCATAATGGGAATATCCAGCACATAGAGGTCGGGATGGCCATGATAAGACTGGGGCAAATAGACCGAAGAATCTGTGATAACAGCTAATTTCATCTTAGAATTCCAGAGTGATACCTGGACGATCAAGGGCAATTTCTGAAACTTCGTAGGTCATCCTTTGCAGAGTCTCTAAGAGTGGTCCAGCTAAGCTTTGAACTTCTTCTTGAGAAAATTCTTTAGGCTCATTGACCAGGCGGTTGTGGACATGGACCATTTGTGAGATAACCCCTGCGATAACAAATTCTTCACGAACAATTTGAAACTGAAGGACAGCGACTAAATGCGTTTCATTTTTAGCCTCATCCTTGCTGACCAGTTGGAAGGTGACTTCGACATTGGTCTTGGGTTCACCGTTTTGCTTCTCCCACTCTAGGTTGCGGGCATCGTAGTGATATTGATTGACGAATACTTGATCACGTGTTAATTCCATTATTTCTTCTCCTAATTTGAATCTTTTAACTAGCTTATTATAGCATACTTCGCCCTAGCTTCAAAGGGCTTTAAACCAGTCTGACGTGTTTTTATGACCTGTCTGGTTTAATATTTCCCAGTCACAGACAGTCAACAAACGGTCATTCTAGAAAAAACTACAGGGCCGAAAGTCAGCCAAGAGCAAAAATACCCAGTAAAAAATGCCACAGGGGCATTCTCGGCAAATTAATTAAAGTCGATAGGACTAGTCAAATCTAAGCGACAGGGCCTTCTGAGCTTAAGCTTAGAACTTCTTTTGTGGATGACGCTCAACAATTTCGGGATGAGCTGCCAAGGTCTCCTGTCCCTTCTCGGTCAGGACATAACCCCGCAGATCAAAGAGGGGCGCTAAATTTTCTTCGCTATAGACCTCTGCCATCTTTTGGTCCAAATCTGGTCGCTTCATCTTGGGCAGCCCCTTGACATCCTTAGCCTTGAGAAAATCTTTTACTTGACCAGCCCGCAAATAAATCAGGGATTCTTGGTCTGTCATGAGACGGATATAGCCCTGCTCAATCAACCAATCCAGTTCCTTCTGAGCATTGATGCCATAAGTCGTATAGAAATACTTGTGCAGGGGACTTTGGGTCGTATAGGTGCCAAAATTAATCCGCCAGAGGAGGATAATGTGCCCCGGTAGAAGTCCTTCTTTAGTTCTCTCCATATTGCGCTTAGGAATAGGTTTTCGTCTTAACTCTTCCTCATACTTAGGCCAAATGTAGGGCATTTCAGCATGCTGATTATAAATCTCTTCTAATGTTTTCATAAGAAAATTATAGCACAGCACCCTTTGGGAAAAGAAAAATATGACTTTTCTTATGCTATGTCAATCCTTTTTTGAGGGGGCATACTTCACTGTTATATCAACAGATTCCTTTGCCCTTTGGCCACCTCCATCCTTCTCCACTTATAATCTTTCTTTGACCAAGTCGGCTAATAGGGCTATGTGGTCTGGCCTGTCATTGAGCGCTGGGATATAGCGGTAACTTTGGCCGCCATTTTCTAAGAAATTCTTCTTATTGGTGATTTCTATTTCTTCAAGGGTTTCCAGGCAGTCTGCCGCAAAGCCAGGACAGATGACGGCTAGCTTCTTAACTCCCTCCTTAGGTAAAGAGCTCACCAATTCATCGGTGTAAGGCTTTAGCCAGACCTCCCGACCAAAGCGAGACTGATAGGCCAGATACCAGTCCTCTTTTGCTAGGCCCAGCTTTTGCGCAACCAAGCTAGCTGTCCTTTGACATTGTTCAGGATAATAATCGCCTTCTTTAGCATAACGGGCTGGAATACCATGGAAGGAAAAGACCAGTTTCTCCCCCTCTTGAAGGATGATGCTATCGGCCAAGGCCTGAATATAGGCCAGATCATCATGATAATTATGAATGAGTTGGAAAGGAGGTAGACCCTTCTTGTGATAGATATAGCGGGCGAAAGCATCAAGGCCAGTTGCCGTTGTCGTCGAACTATACTGGGGAAAGAGGGGTAAAATAATAAGTTTGCTGATATGAGCCGCCATCATCTGGTCTAGGGCCTGAGACATATTAGGCTTGCCATAAACCATGGCCACCTTGACTAGGGTATCGAGCCCATCCTTATCCAGATAAGCTTGAAGAGCTTCCTCCTGCTTTTGGGAAATGACCCGCAGGGGCGAGCCGTCCTTGGTCCAAATATTTTCGTAGAGGTGGCGAATTTTATGAGGCCGTCTGGGCAAGATAAAGGCATTAAGGGCTGTCAACCAGACCCAAGGATTCAAATCAATAACCCGATGATCAGATAAGAAGGGACGCAAGAAAGCTCGGATAGCTTTTGGGGTAGGTGCATCCGGTGTCCCCAAATTCAGCAATAAGACTCCTATTTTTCCACTAGACATGTCGGCCTCTCCTTTATGGCTATATTGATAGCTACAGCATAGCACAAAAAGGACCTTGCAACAAGATTCACAAAGTCCTTTTTGGCGAATACTTTGACTAAGATTTTTAAAGATATCTGCAGGCAGTTAGATGATTGCTGGCTCTTTAAATTTTATGCCAAGATAAGATAGCTATTTTCCCTACTAAGTATAAAAAGGCTCAGAGTTTGGCTCTTACTTGTCCTACTGACTGCTCCTAGTCAACATCCGTCCCATTAGAAGCGATGACCTGCTTATACCAGTCAAAAGATTTTTTCTTGGAGCGCTTGAGGGTGCCATTTCCTTGGTTGTCGCGGTCGACATAGATGAAGCCGTAGCGCTTCTTCATCTCACCTGTTCCAGCTGAAACGAGGTCGATACAGCCCCAGGTGGTGTAACCCCAAAGCTCAACACCATCTTCATTGATAGCCGCATTCATGGTCTTGATGTGTTCGCGCAGATAGTCAATCCGATAATCATCGGCAACATAGCCATCTTGGTCAGGCTCGTCAACTGCCCCCAGACCATTTTCCACAATAAAAAGAGGTTTTTGATAACGATCCCAGATAGTATTGAGGGTAATGCGCAGACCCAATGGGTCAATTTGCCAACCCCATTCGGAAGCCTTGAGATAAGGATTCTTAAGAGAGGCAAAGATATTGCCAGAGGTCGTGTCGGTCAAACTTGGGTCAGCTGAAGCCACTCGGCTAGAATAATAAGAGAAGGAAATGAAATCGACCGTGTGATCTTTCAAGAGTTCCAAATCTTCCTCAGTCATCTTAATGTCCAGCTTATCCCTTTGGAATTTCTTAAGTACATAGTTTGGATAGTAACCACGGGCTTGAACATCAATAAGCGAATAAGCTTCTCGGTCATCCTGCATAGCCTGCCAGTAATCAGCTGGATTAGGCGTATTAGGATAGTATTGACCTGCCGCCAACATACAACCGACCTTATTTTCAGGGTCAACTTGGTGGGCAATCTTGGTTGCCAAGGCTGAGGCTACCAACTCGTGATGAACGGCCTGATACTTGACTTCTTCTTGGTTTTCGCCTTCTTCAAAGCAGATACCCGCTCCCATAAATGGGGCGTGGAGAATCATATTGATTTCATTGAAGGTCAACCAGTATTTGACTAGACCCTTGTAGCGATTGAAGATAACCTGACAGAGATTGCCATAAAAATCAATCAGCTTGCGATTGCGCCAACCACCGTAGTGCTCAATCAAGTACATAGGACAATCAAAGTGGGTGATGGTTACCAGAGGTTCGATGCCGTACTTATGACATTCCTTGAAAACATCCTCGTAAAAGGTCAGACCCTTTTCATTGGGTTCTGCTTCATCACCCTTAGGAAAAATCCGCGACCAGGCAATGGACATACGGTAGGTCTTGAAGCCCATTTCCGCAAAGAGGGCAATGTCCTCCTTGTAGTGGTGGTAAAAATCAATGGATTCCTTGGCTGGATAGAAATAACCGTCCTCAAAATCAAACATCTTGCGTTGGCCGGCGATGATTGGAAAACGGTCAGGACCGACTGGCACCACGTCAACATTAGCTAGGCCACGTCCATCAACATTGTAGGCCCCTTCACATTGGTTGGCAGCGGTCGCCCCGCCCCAGAGAAAACCATCTGGAAATGCTGGTAATTTTGTCATGTCAATACTCCTCGTTCTTCTTTATTTCTTGTCTTTATTATAGGCTACTAGAAGACCACAAACCTCATTTATCCTTAGAAGTTTTGATACTATCCTAGGGATTTATGAGAATGCCTGAAAATCTTGTCGCCAAATTCTAGTCTTTTAAAAGCTCTAAGCATTCTAAGAAATTTTAGGCTCACTTAGAGTCCCCCCAAGATGCTATTCAACTATTTTCGATAAATATATTCATTTTGGGTTGGATTATAAATATAGTGCATGTCAAATTGGCCCTGGTCATAGGTAAATTTGAGGATGGCGCAGTTGCTCATCCCACGCACATCGGGGGCCTCTTCTAAGGCTCCTCGGAAAAATTGGGCAATAGCTGCCCCATGGCTGACCGCCAGAACCTGGCTCCCTTCTTCCAAGCCTTCCATCAGATTGGTCACCGTTTCAACCATCCGCCGACGAACTGCCATGGTATCCTCACCACCGAAGAAGACGAAGGCATCCCGGTAGCCGGTTCCATCCTTGTGTAGAGGCGGATTGAGGTATTCAGGTTGGGCCTCATAGGAGCCAAAATCCATCTCCTTGAGTCCTTTGAGCCGAATGATGTCACTTCTGCCACTGACAATTTGGGCGGTATCACCGGCCCTTTCCTGAGTTGAGGCATAGACCGCATCAAAGCTAATCTTTTGGTCTGCAAAAAATTGTCTAGCTTTTCTAGCTTGCTCAATGCCCAGCTCGGTCAAGGGTGAATCCGACGCCCCTTGAATCCGTTTTTGGACATTAAAACGGGTTTGACCGTGACGCATGAGATAGAGCGTCTTCATAGTATCACTTCTTTCTACTTGAGGGGGTCAATGACCCTTTTTAGTATGAGACTACCGTTTTCATAGTCGTAATGACAGATATTGCAGTTACCAAAGCCCAGGCCTTCTGGGAAGGCGATATCCAAATACTGAATCAGACCCCAGAGGGCGGCTCCGTGGTTAACCATGATGATGTCTTGGGCAGGATCTTCCTCCGCTACCGTCAGAATAGCCCGATGGACCCGCTTACCGACCTCAAGAATATCTTCGCCCCCGTAAGGTACCAGCAAATCCTCAAAAGAACGAGCACCTAGACGAAACTTGGGCAGGATTTTTTCGGGTTGGGCCTCAAAAATCCCAAAATTCATCTCCTTGATCCCCTTGATTGGCTTAATCACATTATGTTCAGCAACTAGACGTGCCGTATCGCTTGCCCTTTCCTGGGTTGAGGCGTAGATAGCCTGGCGGTCCACGCCCTTAATCTTAAACCAATCTCTAGATTCCTTGGCCTGTTGGATTCCTTTTTGCGTCAAAGGAGAATCACTACAGCCTTGGATTCGGCCCTGACGATTAAAGAGGGTTTGGCAGTGCCTCAAAAGGTAAAACTTCTTCATTCCTTCCCCCTCAATCATTGAGCACATTGGCCCCTTGACTAGCAATGAGTTCCTTATAAAAATAGAAGGAATCCTTGCGTGATCGATCAAAAGAACCATTTCCTTGGTCGTCAGCGTCTACATAGACAAAGCCATAGCGCTTAGACATTTCTGAGGTTGAGGCAGAAACCAAATCCGTACAGCCCCACCAGGTATAGCCGATCAAATTAACCCCGTCCTCTATGGCTTCGTACATCTGTTGGACATGAGACTTGAGGTAGCTAATCCGATAGTCATCATGAACGGAACCGTCTGCTTCAACCTTGTCTAGAGCTCCCAGACCATTTTCAACCACCATGAGTGGAACCTGATAGCGGTCATAGAGATTGTTGAGGGTGATGCGTAGACCGACTGGGTCAATCTGCCAGCCCCAGTCAGAAGCTTCCAGATAAGGATTGGGCTCTGATAAGATGAGATTGCCACCTGTTTCTTGGTCGGACTTTTGCTTGCGAGCAATGGAGCTCATGTAGTAAGAGAAGGACATGAAATCGACTGGATACTTTTCCAGTATCTCTAGGTCTCCATCTGCTATTTCCAGTTGAATATGATTTTCCCTGAAGAAGCGTTTAGCATAGCTTGGGTATTTCCCCTCACTTGAACATCTGAGAAGAAAAGATTTTCGTGGTCTTTCTTAATTTCTTCCATGACATCCTCAGGATTGCAGGTAGCTGGGTAGGCCTGCATCCGAGCTAGCATACAGCCGACCTTGAAGTCAGAATTGATTTCATGAGCTAGCTTGGTAGCCAGAGCCGATGCTAAGAATTGATGGTGGGCCGCCTGATACATGTCTTGCAGGTGGAGTTTGCCATCTTCAAAGAGGAGACCACCTGAAAGGTAGCCGGTCATGCCGATGATGTTGATTTCATTGAAGGTTAGCCAGTATTTAACTTTGTTCTGATAGCGTTTGAAGACAGTCTCAGCGTAATGGACGAAACAATCAATGACCTTGCGATTTTTCCAGCCCCCGTACTTCTTTACCAGGCCGATGGGAAATTCATAGTGGGAGAGGGTTACAAGAGGCTCAATACCATATTTTTTGAGCTCGTCAAAAACCTTATCGTAAAAGGCCAAACCAGCCTCGTTAGGCAGCTCCTCGTCACCCTTAGGGAAAATCCGCGACCAGGCAATAGAGAGACGGAAGGTCTTGAAGCCCATTTCTGCGTAGAAGGCAATGTCCTCCTTATCATTGAGGGCGAAATCCAAGCATTCTTGGTTCATGGGCGTGGTAAATTCCCCACCCATGGTCTTGCGCTCTTCTGGTGCAACTGCCCTAGCTGTATCAGAGGTTGCTGGACCACGCCCATCCAAATTCCAACCTCCTTCAAATTGATTGGCAGCTGTTGCCCCACCCCATAAAAAATCTTTCGGAAATGCTTTTGTCATAATTACTTTAGGGCCCAGCCCTACTCCTTTCTATTATACACTAGTCATACTAATATTATAAAATTTTCAGAAAGCCTTTTCTTGTAGAATCCTCCTAGGAACTTGTACTATCCGACGATAAGACAAAAAAAGCTGATGCACATGCACCAGCCAAAGATTAAACTAATAGTAAGATAATAATGAAAGCCAGTTAGCAGTTAGACCGTCAATTCGATGGTATTATTTTCAAAGCCCAGAACGACAGATTCATAATAGCCATCACCGGTGATCCTTGGACCATTGATGCACTTATAACCGTCAGCATCCAGACGCTTGGTCAGAGCATCAACTGCTTCCTTGCTTCCCAAACTCATGGCAAAATGAGCCAGGCCTGTCCGATTAGTCTCCTTTTCCAGATCCACGGTATCAGGTTTGGTCATAATTTCCAGTCTGGCACCATCTTCAAAACTCAAGAAATAGGATTTAAAACCTGTCTTTTGGTTATGGTAGAGTTGGTTGGCCGAAGCTTGAAAATAGCTTTGAAAAAATTCCTTAGCTCCTTCGAGATCGTTAACATAAATGGCTAGGTGCTCGATTTTCATAATGTTCTCCTTCTTTTTTAGAGTTAATTGTGGTAGGTATGATGCCAAAACTCGCTGGCCCTTTGAAGCCAAGTAGACCTGCTTCATATGTCTCCATGAAGACTAGAGCTCATCCTCTCTAGACCCTGCCCTGGTGAGAAGCAAGATCAAGATAAGGCCAGTCAAATTTTTAAGAGTTGAGGTAGTTTTCGATTATCACAAAGACGCCGTCCTCATTATTAGAGGGAGCCTCCTTCCCCAAAGACTTCAGGGACTCTGGAGCATTAGCCATAACATAGGGATGACCTGATAGCTCCAGCATTTCAATATCATTCCCCCCGTCACCAAAGGTCATCAAGTGCTCAGGCTTGCAACCCCAATAATCAAGGAGTTGACTAAGGCCCTTGCCCTTGTGGATGCCTTTTTGAATAATATCAATGCAGCCAAAGCCACTAGAGGTCCCCGTCAGCCCATAGCTGGCAAACTCTTGTGAAATCCGCGCCATGATTGTCTGGGTCTCCTCCTCGGGAACCAGGCTAGTTAGCTTGAAGAAGGCATCATCCTAGGGAAGCTCAGCAAAATTTTCTAAGAGCTCAATCTTAGGCAGGTAGTGTTTAAGCAAAGAAACCAGCTCAGGATCAGAATCCTTCAACATATAAGCTGACTCCTTACCTGCCACGGTATGCAGGGACTGAGGGTAGTTTGTCTGGAGAAAATCTAGACAAGCCAGGACCGTCCGCCGGTCGATAAAATGTTCAAAGAGGGTCTGTCCTTGCGAGATGATGTGAGCCCCATTTTCCGCCGCATAGGCAAACTGACCATCATAGGCAGGGAAATTAAGTCTTAGCTGCCGATACTGATTGCCACTAGCGATAACGAACTTAATAACTTCTTTCTCTAGGACTGACAGGATCCTCTTGAATCGCTCTTCATCAAAAGTCTTATCATCCCTTAGAAAGGTTCCATCCATATCGGTTGCAATCACCTTAATCATCCTGCGCTCCCTTCTATTTGATTAGAGTATAACATGATTAAAGGCTATTGACCTATACTATTTTGAGGTATTCTGATGAAATCCTACGATTTTTAGCCAAACCCTGACAAATAGGTCTTGACAAGGCTAGAAGGCACTGAGCTTGATAGCTAAAACTATCTTTCTCTGTCTTTTTTCTTAAGGTAGACCAGACCCCAAGCTAAGAGGATGGTCATAAGTAGAAAGATGCCTGCACCAATGAACCTGATGATGCGACTCAAACTATCAGTCGTTACTAGGGCCCCGTAAACAGTCGCTAGAAAAAGAAGGGAAGTTAGAAGGGTAAATGCGACCTGAGCCCAAAATTGATTCTTTTCCTTCACCACTCTTGGCCTGCGCTCACTTTCTCTTCTGAGAATATAGGTAAAGATGAAGCCTAAGAAGAACAGGAACCAAAAGACATAGACCGACCATTTAGGCAGACCTGGAAAATCCTCAAATTTAAGGGCAAAATACAAGGGAATCAAGGTCAATACCGAAACGAGAATTCTCAATCCTTGCAAAGTCTTATTGGAAATTTGTGATAGTTTCATACGAACTACTCCTTTCTTTTCAGCCACATGATTTAAAGAAATCTGTTGCAAAAGTCACAAGAAAACTTCCATAGGGCTAGTAAAAACTCACTTGAACACCATAGCTTGACTTAAAAGTCGCTTTAGTCAATTATAGCAAGAAAGAGGCCACAAAGATGGTCAAAGTCGTGAAAGGTCCTAAATTCGTCCTGAACGGTTCAAGACAAGCAAAAAAAAACTGAGCAAGTTGCTACTCAGTTTCCCCTTTTCTACTTTAAAATTTCAAAAATTGCCTGCCTCTTGTCCGATTAGGCTCGCAAAAGCCCCACTCCTCCAAGACTCATTACCAATCGCCAATAGTACGATAAGCCTTGTCAAAGCGCTCAGCCGTAATAATCCGTCCATTGGTATGGTCAATGACATCGCCAACTTGAGCAGTCGCATACATGCCGTAGCCATAGAAATGGCTATCACTGGCCCAGTTGGGGTCTAAGGCTGGAATCAGAACCTGTAAGTTCTGCTTATCTAGCCAGGTTAGGCACTGCTTCTTGAAGGCATCTATGACCCAGTTAGGATAGGGGGCTGTCTGGCTAATGCGCCAAACATCAATTAATTTTCCTTTATAACTCGCTTTCATCACTTTTCTCCATCGCTCTAGAGGTTATCAAACTTTTCAAATCGTAAGACGGGGGGCATCCAGCAAATCTCCTGCTTGAGCACTTAGCATCCGCCCTTAGTCATGGTTAATAATTTACCACTGCAAAATAACATATCAATTACTTATTTTTGTTAATTTTATTAAATAAGATTAGAGGGATTAAATTATTAAAAAGGCTAGTTGCTCTTACACGGACCACCATTGGAGGCACTGATAAAGAAATAGGTCGTGCTGATTGACACATGCCACCAATAGCCACAAGCCGTCAAGCCCAACATCAGTCCAAAAGAAAACAGGGTTGATTTCTTTCTAAAATGTTCATAAAATCCTTGTAATGTTTCTTGCAAACTTAAGTCTCTATCGGGAATTAGGTGATAGGTATATCGGTAAATGGAATAGTGCGAGATAAGACTGATGAGACCTAAAAATGCAATTTTCCATAAGGCAAGAGCCAAAAGGAAACCAAGGAAACCCAGGTAAATAATCAAGGCAAGGCTAATAAAGCTAGTCACAAGAAATCTGTAACATTTTTTCAAAATTTTTCCTCCTAACCTTTATATCTCTAAAATCCACTAGCAAAAGAAAAGGAGGGTCCTCTCTTTGAAGCGCCCCTCCCTTTTTCCATTTGGGAGTAAAATTAGATCCAGGGCTAAAGTAGCAAAAGCCCCAGGTATCCTAAATAAGAAGGAGTAAGGGTGGCCGTCAAACCAATCACCAATCAAAAAACTTTAAACGGCAACACCGATTGCATCCAACGACCTTAGTATACCCTAAATTTCATTTTGTGCACGAAAAAGTCGTGAACGGTCGAAAATATGTCCTGAAGCGACTTTTATTAGAAGATTTTGAAATTCTAATTTTCCTTCATTCGTCATCGACAAGACTAGAAGGCAAATTCTCAGCCTATTTCAAACTAAAAAAGTTCATCCTAACCTAAGCAAAAAGAGAGGTCCACTCAATGTGAACCGCTCTTTTTAATCTAGCTGGTTACTCTTAGTCCCAGTCCTCTAATGATTTTTAAAATCAGTGCTTGTTAAATCGCTTGAGTCGTGAAGCTTCTGCTTTCCAATACTCTAACCATGGCATCTGCCGTATCTAGAGCTGTAAAGAGGGGAATTCCTGCCTCGATGGCTGAGCTTCGAATGGTTTGGCCGTCTTCGTCAGCCGTTCGTTTGGTGCCAACAGTATTGACAATAGCTTGGACAAGGCCTGAGCGAACTAAGGCTGGAATGTCGTTGCTATCATCTTCGCCCAGCTTATTGACCAAGACAGAGTCTAGACCTTGCTCCTTGAAGTAGTTAGCGGTACCTGCGGTCGCATAGATACCATAGCCGATAGCATCGAAGCGCTTGGCCAATTCTAAGGCTTCTTGCTTGGTATCATCGGCAATGGTAAAGATAACATTACCAAAGGTTGGCAGGTGGAGATAGCTTGCCTCAAAAGCCTTATAGAGAGCTTTTTCCAAGGTCTTGTCAGAGCCCATGACTTCACCTGTCGATTTCATTTCAGGACCTAGGAGGCTGTCCACCTTGGCTAATTTGGTAAAGGAGAAGACAGGCGCCTTGACATGGACGCGATCACTTACAGGATAAAGGCCATCTTGGTAACCCAAATCTGCCAGACTTTGTCCCAAAATGAGTTTGGTGGCTACCTGAGCCATTGGAATGTCCGTCACCTTGGATAAGAAAGGCACGGTCCGACTAGCCCGAGGGTTTACTTCGATGACATAAACCTTGTCATCGTGGATGACAAATTGGATATTCATCATACCATAGCACTTAAGACCGATAGCCAGTCGCTTGGTGTAATCCGTAATGGTATCAATAATCTCTTGCGAGAGGGTTTGCGGTGGGTAGACCGCCATAGAGTCACCGGAGTGAACCCCTGCCCGCTCGATATGTTCCATAATTCCAGGAATTAGGACATCCTTACCATCGGAAATAGCATCGACTTCACATTCGCGACCAACCAAGTAGGAGTCAACCAAGACAGGGTGGTCAGGACTGGCCTTAACAGCTGTCCGCATATAGGAACGCAGGTCAGCTTCATTTTCAACGATTTCCATGGCCCGACCACCGAGGACATAGGAAGGGCGAACCAAGACAGGGAAGCCAATTTGTCTAGCTGAGGCTACTGCTTCTTCTTCATTGGTTGCTGTGTGGCCAGGTGGTTGAGGAATATCCAAGTCCTGCAGGGCTTGCTCAAAGAGGTCTCGGTCTTCTGCTCGGTCTAGGTCGGCGACTTGGGTCCCCAGAATTTTAACACCAGCTTTTGACAGAGGGTCAGCTAGATTGATAGCGGTTTGACCACCAAATTGGACGATAACTCCTTTAGGTTGCTCCAGGTCGATGACATTCATGACATCTTCAAAGGTCAGAGGTTCAAAATAGAGTTTATCCGAGACAGAGAAGTCGGTCGATACGGTCTCTGGGTTGGAATTCATGATGATGGCTTCATAACCCGCTGCTTGAAGCGCCTTGACTGAGTGCACGGTCGCATAGTCAAACTCTACCCCTTGGCCAATGCGAATAGGTCCCGAACCGAGAACGATAACCGATTCCTTGTCAGACTTGATCGATTCATTTTCAAAGGCATAGGTTGAATAGAAATAAGGGGTCGCTGACTCAAATTCAGCTGCACAGGTATCAACCATCTTGTAGACAGGGACGATTTTGTTATCCAGACGAATTTGCCGAACCTGATCAGCCGTCATGCCCCAAACTTGGGCAATCTTGCGGTCGCCAAAACCAAAGCGTTTAGCCTCCTTGAGGACTTCTAGGTCATTGACCTTGTCCTTGAGGGCTTCTTCAATTTCAAAGATATGAAGTAGCTTATCTAGGAAGAAGAGGTCAATCTTCGTCAGGTCAGCAATTTCGTCAATAGTGAAACCACGACGGATAGCCTCAGAAATATAGAAGAGGCGGTCATCCTGGGCCTTGACAATCTTCTCAAAAAGTTGGTCGTCGCTAGCTTCTGCTAGTTCGGGCATTTCATTGTGGTGGACACCAATTTCTAAGGAGCGGCAGGCCTTTAGGAGACTCTCTTCAATGTTACGACCGATGGCCATAACTTCCCCTGTCGCCTTCATCTGGGTTCCCAAACGGCGTTCCCCATGCTCAAATTTATCAAAAGGAAAACGAGGAATCTTGGCAACCACATAGTCCAGAGCAGGCTCAAACATGGCATAGGTTGTGCCTGTGACTGGGTTAATCATTTCGTCCAGGGTCAGGCCGACTGCAATCTTAGCCGCCAACTTGGCGATTGGATAACCGGTTGCCTTAGAGGCTAAAGCCGATGAACGAGAAACCCGAGGATTGACTTCGATAACATAGTATTTAAAACTGTGAGGATCCAGGGCCAGCTGCACATTACAGCCCCCTTCGATTTTCAGGGCCCGAATAATTTTCAGGCTGGCATCCCGTAGCATCTGATTTTCAATATCGGACAAGGTTTGCGTTGGGGCAAAAACAATGGAATCCCCTGTGTGAATGCCGACAGGGTCAAAGTTTTCCATGTTACAGACCACCAGGGCATTGTCAGCACTATCGCGCATAACCTCGTATTCAATTTCCTTGAAACCAGCGATGGAGCGTTCAATCAAACATTGGGTAACTGGCGAAAGCTTGAGGCCATTCTCAGCAATTTCTTGCAACTCCTCTTTGTTAGCACACATACCGCCACCGGTACCGCCCAAAGTAAAGGCTGGGCGAACGATAACGGGATAACCAATCTCAGCCGCAAAATTCAGGGCTTCTTGAACGGTATTAACGATTTGAGATTCAGGAATCGGTTGCTCCAAATCCTCCATCAGTTGTTTGAAAAGATCACGGTCTTCAGCCTGGTCAATGGCTGAAAGTTTGGTCCCCAGCAATTCGACCCCCAACTCATCCAAAATACCAGCCTTGGATAATTCCATGGCCATGTTGAGCCCCGTTTGACCACCGAGGGTTGGTAGGAGGGCATCTGGCCTTTCCTTACGCAAAATCCGAGTCACAAACTCAATGGTGATAGGCTCAATATAGACCTTGTCCGCAATTTCTTTATCGGTCATGATGGTCGCAGGGTTGGAATTGACCAAGACCACTTCGTAGCCTTCTTCACGCAGGGCCAGACAAGCCTGGGTCCCAGCGTAGTCAAACTCTGCAGCCTGGCCAATAATAATAGGACCAGACCCAATAACCATAATTTTCTTAATATCAGTACGTTTCGGCATAAATTTATGATACAAAAGGCGTTAAAAATCCGTATAAAAATAGGAGATTGACGCAGTGTCTGCAGACACTAGGAAATCTATCTTTTTTACTAGGATTTTAGCCTGTGTTCAAATTCATGAACACGCTTTGTATGCTGCTCCTTTCTTCTTTGCCATCTCACAGGACGGCATTAATACTCTTCAAAAATCAAAACTATCCATCGTTAACTCACTTTGCCGTACCTGCTGAGGAAAGCAAAACTTTCCCTATTTCCAACCTCAAAAGGTCTCCCAGACCTTTTGAGCTACCTGCAGTCCATGCGATGCGGAGCAAAGTTGGTCGATTTCACTAACTTTGTGAGGTTAGTAAGGGAGCTAGGCAATCTCCATAGCGATTGCCGTTTGACATCAGTCACTTTAGTGACTTGATGTCATTGCTCCTTGCCTTGGCTATTTTTGATTTTTATTGAGTATAAATAGGTTTCTCCGACGATTTTTCATCGGGACAATAGTTTTCCATGAAAAATCTAGTGGGGGCTTCTGTAGTGGTTAGCCTGGTCTGAAGATTCGTTTTAAGAGCGACAGACCTGCTCAGACCTTTCTCAAATAGAAAAGGGATTAGACGTGTGGGGGTCATCGCAACTGCTGGCCCACACACTTTCTACTTAACAAGCCAATTGGCCATTTGTAGGACCTAGTTAGACTTGGCCTGCTCCAATTTATGAGCATCGATTAACTCTAAGAATTCGTCAAAGAGATAGCTAGCATCGTGGGGACCAGGTGCAGCATCTGGGTGAAATTGAACCGAGAAGGCTGGGTAATGGCGATGGCGAACACCCTCAATGGACTTGTCGTTGATTTCTTCGTGAGTGACCATGAGACTATCAGGGAGGCTATCGCGGTCAACCGCATAACCATGGTTCTGACTGGTAAAATCAACCCGTCCCGTCGCAATTTCTCTAACCGCATGGTTAAAGCCACGGTGGCCGAATTTCATCTTATAGGTCTTGGCACCGTTGGCGAGACTAAAGAGTTGGTGGCCCATACAGATGCCAAAGATAGGAATCTTACCTTGGACACCCCGAATCATATCTAGCGCCTCAGGCACATCCTCAGGATTACCAGGTCCATTGGAGAGCATGACCCCGTCTGGATTGAGGTTGAGAATTTCCTCAGCCGTCGTATTATAAGGCACAACGGTCACATTGCAACTGCGTTTAGAAAATTCCCGCAGGATGGAATGTTTGAGACCGAAATCTACTAGGACGATATTCTTACCAACACCGGGTGCCGGATAGGCCGCCTTGGTTGAGACCTGCTCAATATTATTGGTTGGCAAAACGGTGGCCCTGAGCTGGTCTTGTAAGTGTTCAATACTATCGCCCTCATTAGCCAGGGTTGCCTTCATGGTTCCGTGTTGACGGATAATCTTGGTCAAGGCCCTTGTATCAATGCCAGAGATACCAGGGATATTCTTGGATTTGAGAAATTCATCCAGAGACATTTGATTGCGCCAGTTGCTGGCCCGTCTGGTATTCTCAGCTACGACGACACCCTTACAGGTCGGGCTGATTGACTCATAGTCATCGCGATTGATGCCATAATTTCCCACCAAGGGATAGGTGAAGGTCAAAATCTGACCATTGTAAGACTGGTCGGTAATGGATTCCTGGTAACCCGTCATGCCAGTATTAAAAACAATCTCACCGGTCACGTCAATACCAGCACCGAAGGCCCGACCTTCAAAAATCGTGCCATCTTCTAAAATTAATAATCTTTTTGTCATAAATTAAGATATAAAGGGCGTCTAAGAGACACCGCCAAAATAAGAGTTTTACCGCAGAACCATCAGGTTCTAGGAAAAACTATCTTTTTGGCTCAGTCTCTAGTCCGTATTCCATTCAATCGAAATACGGTATTCCCTTGTTTTCTCCTTTCTGCTCTGAAGTTAGAATTGGACAAGGGCTGAGAATTTCTTGGCTAAACTTTGCCGTTCAAGATGGCCTCAATAATCGCCATCCGGACATAAACCCCATTTTGCATCTGGGCAACAATACGGGACTTGGGTGCTTCAACCAACTCATCCTTGATTTCCACATCGCGATTGACCGGGGCCGGGTGCATGATGATGGCCGTGTCTTTCAATCGCTGGTAGCGCTCCTGGGTTAAGCCATAGAGTTCATGGTAGCTCTCCTTAGAAAAGCTTTCTTTTCCATCATGGCGTTCATGCTGAACGCGCAAGAACATCATGACATCCACCTGATCAACGATGTCATCCAGGTCAACGTATTGGCCATAGACATCGAACTCATGGGAGTACCATTCTTGGGGGCCACAGAAATAGAGCTGAGCACCCAGGCGTTTTAAAATCTGCATATTGGACTTGGCCACCCTTGAGTGGGTGATGTCACCAGCAATGGCTACCTTGAGATTTTCAAAACTGCCAAACTCCTGGTAGATGGTCATCAGATCCAGCAGACACTGACTAGGGTGTTGACCTGAGCCGTCTCCTCCGTTGACAATGGAGGTCTGAATGGTTCGGCTGTCAATCAATTCCTTATAATAGTCATCCTTGGAGTGGCGAACCACACAGATGTCAACGCCCAAGGCCGACATGGTCAAAATCGTATCATAGAGGGTCTCACCTTTATTGACCGAGCTGGTCTTGGCATCAAAGTCGATAACATCCAGGCCCAACTTCTTCTCAGCCACTTCAAAGGATTTGTGGGTCCTAGTTGAACTTTCAAAGAAGAGATTAGCCGCAAAGTACTGCCGAACCAAGTGAAAGTTGGCCTGGCCCTGCTTGAAGGCGATGCCTCGCTTAATCAAGCCCAGCACTTCTTCATTGGAGAGAGTTTCCATGGTCACCAGATGTTTGAGGGAAACCATACCATTTGTTACTACCATAATCTTTAGTCCTTTTCTGGAAGAATTTGATAGAGGATAATACCCAGCAAGGTCGAAAAGGCCACGCTGGTAATTTGTAGGCCGGCGATTTGCAACATAAGTCCACCGATACCCGATACTAAAATAACACTAGCAATGAAAAGATTTTTCTTTTTATCAAAGTCCACTTGGTTTTCAACCAATATTTTCAAACCACTAGAAGCAATAACCCCGAAGAGGGAGATGGATACTCCGCCTAGAACGGAAGCTGGAATAGATTGGAGGAGGGCCGAGACCTTACCAACAAAACTCATGATGACAGCAATGACCGCAGCTCCTGCAATAACATAGACAGAGAAAATCTTATTGAGAGCCATAACGCCGATATTTTCTCCATAGGAAGTCACCGGAGGTGCTCCAAAGAAACCAGCGATAATCTGAGCCAAACCATCCCCACTCAGGGTCCTTTCCAAGCCAGGATCTTTAAAGAAATCACGTCCTGTCAGACTGTTTAGAACCATAACATGGCCGAAGTGCTCGGTCATGGTAACGAAGGCAATGGGAGCCATAGTCAAAATCGCACTGGGGTAAAACTTGAAATGGCCATCTGACAGGAAAATATGAAAGTCGGGTATATCCAACCAAGAAGCCTTAGCAATCCCTGAAAAATCAACTAGGTTTTGACCTGTTAACGCACCTAATCCTAGAGCAAAGAGATAACCGACAATCAAACCAAGTAAAATCGGGATGACAGATATAATCTTCTTGCCGTATATGCTAAAGAGGATAACCGAAAAGAGGGTCACCATAGAGACCGCCAGGCTACTAATGCTGTATTTTTCATTGACCAACATGGCGTTGTTAACGGCTGAAGTCGCTAGACTGAGACCGATAACCATGATAATAGGCCCGACCACAATTGGAGGCAAAACCTTGTCAATCCAGTCCTTACCAGCAAACTTAACAATGAGAGCAACTAGGAGATAGACTAGACCGCCCGAGATGGCACCTTGGGCCACCGCCGGCATACCATCTGTCTTCAAGAGCGTCTGCATGGTGGCAATATAAGCAAAGCTAGAGCCCATATAGGCTGGAATCTTATACTTGGTCACCGTCAGATGAGCCAGGGTCCCCAGCCCACTAGAAAAGAGGGCAATGGCAGGGTCAATACCAACTAGAATGGGAACCAGAACCGTCGAGCCAAACATGGCAAAGAGATGCTGGAAAGACAAGCCTAAGAGGAGCCCAGGCTTGGGGACATCACTAATATCGTATTTTATTTCTTCCACAACTGCTTCCTTACTAAGTTACTAAGGGTCTTGAGACTTAAAGGACTTCGTTCGATTAGCTAGGGTCACTGATAATAACCCGATCACTACCATCCACTTCAACCATTTCCACCGTGATAGCTTCTTCAGAACTGGTTGGAATATTCTTGCCGACATAATCGGCCCGAATGGGCAATTCCCGATGACCTCGGTCGACTAAAACAGCAAGGCTAACTCTGGCAGGTCGCCCCAGGCTGACCAAATTATCAATAGCAGCTCGGATGGTCCGACCGGTATAGAGGACATCGTCCACCAAGATGACATCCTTGTCGGTCACGTCAACAGGCATGCTGGTTGTATCGCCTTGAGCCTTGACATCGTCTCGAAAAGGCTTGGTATCCAACTCACCCGTTGGCACGTCAATGCCCTCAATTTGTTTGAGGCGTTCTTGAATCCGACGAGCAATGTAAACGCCACGAGTCTTGATGCCAGCAAGAACCAGATTATCCAAGCTCTTATTGCGCTCAATAATCTCATAGGTGATGCGGGTAATGGCCCGCTTCATGGTTACGTCATCGACGACTTCTTTAGTTTTCATAAGAAATCCTTCCTTATAAAATAATTTTTGAACAAAAAATCTCCCTGCAAACGCAAGGAGATTAGACCAATTAACCTAGCTATACTCTCATAGCCCAGGCTTGATACAGGAGCTCTCTAACATTTTCTTGACTTGCTAAAACTAGCCAGAGCCAATCGCTTGCCTGAAAACTTCTACTGCTTCTTTGTGTCTCCTTGCCTGCCTCTCTGGACAGTTTTAAAGGACTTTATTCATTAGAGGTATTATAGCAAAAAGTCTAGTAAGACACAAGGCTCAGCCTGAAACGCATAACAGACTTAGTCTGACTTAGGCTGACACCAAGAATAAACTCATCTTAAAACTCCTATCGGACTCAAGTCCAACTAGTTATCTGTTTCGTTCAAGGTAAAAGCCAGCCCACAACTAGACCTTTCTTGCCCGTAGCTTCTCCAAGGTCTCTTGGAAAATAGCTGGAGGTTGGACGGAAAATTCTAGGACTTGGCCTGTTCTTGGATGCGTGAAGCCCAAGGTCTGGGCGTGTAGGAATTGGCCATGGCCTTTCAGAGTCTTACGAGGTCCGTAGAGGGGGTCGCCAGCTAATGGGTGACCGATATAGGCCATGTGTACCCGAATTTGGTGGGTCCGACCAGTCTCCAGCCTCAGTTCAAGGAGGCTATAATTTCCGAAACGCTCCAAGACATGAAAATGGGTGACGGCTGGTCTACCCTTGGCTGTCACAGCCTGTTTCTTGCGATCTTTTTCCGAGCGCCCAATGGGAGCCTCAATTTTACCTCGGTCATTGGGGAGATTGCCATGAACGATGGCCAGATATTTCCGCAGGGACTTCTTAGCCTTAAGCTCATCAGCTAAGGCTTGATGAGCCTGGTCATTCTTGGCAACCATCAGCAGACCTGAGGTGTCCTTGTCAATCCGATGGACAATACCTGGACGAACAACACCGTTGATGGTGGATAAATCCTTAATATGATAAAGAAGGGCATTGACGAGGGTGCCAGAGCTGTGCCCAACAGAAGGATGGACCACCATCCCCTGGAGCTTATTAACAACCGCTAGGTCCTGGTCCTCATAGACAATTTCTAGGGGAAGATTCTCAGCCTGATAATCTAAAACTTCTTCCTCAGGCTCTTCAAAGCTAATAACATCACCAGCCTTGACACTATACTTGGCCTTCTTGGGCTGACCATTGACCAGAACGCTACCATCCTTGATGGCTTGATTAGCTTGGGAACGAGACAAGTTGCTCAAATCAGCCAAGGCCTTATCCAGCCGCAGACCTTCTTCTTTAATGATGACTTCCATCTTGCTCCTCTCTCCAAAAGGCAATAATCAAAAGAAATACACCGACACTGAGGCAGGAATCTGCCAGATTAAAAATAGCAAAGTCCATAAAGTCCAAGTGAACCATGTCGACAACATAACCCAAACGTAAGCGATCAATGAAATTTCCCAAACCACCTGAAATAATTAGACTTAGTGAGGCTAGTAGCCAAAAGGATCCCGTAAGATGCTTGTAAAGATACCAAATGGCTAGGCCAACCACGAGAATGGTTATCAGGGTGAAGAACCACTGTTGATTCTGCAAGATGGAAAAAGCCGCCCCGTAATTGCGGACATAGGTTAAACTAAAAATTCTAGGCAAAAACTTTTGACTGCCGTTCTTCGGAATATGGCCAACCGCCCAGAATTTACTCCATTGGTCCAAGACCACCAGGAGCAAAACAGCTAGAGGGATGATAATTTTTCGCATAGATTTCCTCATAAAAATTGTTAGGGGACAAAAAAGCCTTGGGAACTGAATCCGCAAGAGCCTGCCCCGACTTCAAATCACTTATGGTATTTAGTTGACTACTCAGGGCTTGAAACGACTGAAATACTCTGTTATGACCTCAATAAATTTAAGGGCACAGGTCGAAAGATTCGTGTCCACTCGCTTGACATAGACCATCCTATTATCTAGGTGATCTTCTAAGGGAATGACCGTAATGCCATTAACGCTTCGACTATCTAGGAATCCCGAGCCTGTCGCATAGGCATCCGTCCGCTCTAAAATCCCATTTAGGGTTGCCCGGTCGGTCACATTGTAGATCAAGGAGCTGTCGCTGGTGTCGACAAAGTTTTCCGAATAATAAGGGTACTCGTCTTTATCTTGGGTAAAGCGCACAGTCGGTAGGCCTGCTAGGTCATCCATGGTCAAGCTTTCCTTACTAGCCAGAGGGTGATTTTTGCGCAGATAAATATGAGTTTTAAAAGGAATCAATTCAACCAACTCCAGACCCAATTTTGACATCTTTTGCTGGATACCCTTGTTATTTTGTCGATTGAGGTAAATAATTCCTAGGTCGCTGTGTCCCTGACCGACTTCGTCCAATATCTGAACCGTCGTGGATTCAAAAATTCGAAAATCCTGATAATCTGGATACCTTTCCGAAAAGGTGGTCATCAGCGGAGGGAGAAAATCATAGTGTTGACTGGCGATGGAAAATTGATAGTGATCATCGTCTGGCTTGGTGTACTGCTTCTCAAAAGAATCGAAGCCCCGAACCAAAACCAAGGCCTTTTCATAAAAGACAGAGCCCTGGCTGGTCAGGACTGTTCCCGTCGTTGTCCGTGTAAAAATCTGGAATCCCAGCTCCTCCTCCAAATCCTTGATAGCAACCGATAGACTAGGTTGGCTGACAAAAAGTTTAGAAGCTGCTTCTCTGAAGGTTCCGCTATTGGCGATGGCCACAACGTAACGCAATTGTTGAATGTTCATAAATTCTCTTTCAATCTCAAGTCTATTTTTTATTAAGTTACTTCTTATTATAACAAAAACTTATGGGCTTGACTTGCTCCCTCAAAACCCGAGAACAATTCCAATTCAGTCTTTTCAAGGATTTTGCGGTGATTCCTCCTTCATCGCTACCCGAACTTCAGCTGCTTCATTCTTTGGGTACAAACTTATCGAGGATTGGGCTGATTGTATTCTTAGTGCCTCTAATAGTCATCCTTACGTTTCAGACGGTCAAATTATGCACTTACTGTATTTCAAAAATAAGAGCCACTCATATTCATTTGGCTCTTATTTCGCAATTATCTCCTATTAAATATTACTGTCTTCCAGATGGTAGGCCTTGATAAGAGTCGTATAAACGACCATGATAGCCAGCAATACTAAGGTGACACACCAGATGGCATAGTCTCCAACTAAATGGGTCAAAATCCCCGTTATTACGGCACCAGCAACAAAACTTCCCACGACGATGCTGTAGTTCAATGCTCGTCTTTTGGTTTGACGGTGATTTCCCTTGCCTCGCAGGAGGTTGAACCAGGCTGTCACCATCTTGCGATAATTGCCTGAGGTCATCATAATGACATAAGCATGGTCTTGAACCTTGGTTCCTGTAAAGGTCAACATCATAGCACCGGTAGAAGCCGCTAAGAGAGGAACCCAAATAAACTCCTGACTAGGAAAGAAGGGATAAAGAAAAGTTACTAGGGCTAGCGGCAAGACACCGAAAGTCCGCCAGTAGGCATTCTTAGCCCTCTCCTTAAAAAGAATAGCCAGCAAAAAACCAATCGTAAAAAATATCAGGGACAGGATACTGGCAACTGTCCGAGGCAGGCTATCCCCCCAGTCGGCAATTAAAAGTAGGATATTCCCAGTTTGGGTTGCAATCAGGGTGCCAAAGCGCATGTGAGAAAAGACATCCAGACAACCGCCTACCGATCCAAGAAAGACCGCCATTATCCTTGTATTCTGGGGCATTACTGCCAGTTTTTTCGTTTTAATTGCCATCGCTTTCTCCATTTAAGACTCTGCCATTATTTTACCCTTTTCCAATTGAATTTTCAATTTAGTTCCAATCGTCTGCTAATTATCTGCATTTTTACGTTTTGTCATCGAATTAAGGTAAATTTTAATTTTAACTTAAGAGTGTGTTAGAATAGAGGTGTCTGCCAAAACAGACAATCTCTCTGTAGGTGGAAAGCCCTATTTCAAAGGAATTTTCATTATTGCATACCACTACAAAACAAAGGAGGTTTTAATATGCAAGAGAAGAAACATTACAAACTCCATAAGGTCAAAAAACGCTGGGTAACAATTGCAGTCACAGCTACGGCAGCTACAGTCCTATTTGCAGTCGGGGCTCAGACTCAAGCTGACCAAGTGGCAAACCCGCAAGAACAAACAACCACTACTCAAACAGACAATCAGTCTGATAAGGTCGCTAATCAAGAAGTAAATACACAAGCTTCTGCAGAACAAGCAACCGCTCAAACACCGAGTCAAGACCAAACTCCTGCTGCTGAACAAAAGACGACTCAAGAAACTCCTGAAGTCACTCTAAATCAAGACAGTTCTGCTGGCGACCAAGGACAAGCTGACCAAGCCAATCAAAACAACCAGAGTCAAGACGCTCAAAAATCAGAAGCCAATCCATCGACGGACAACGCTCAAGCCGATGCTGCCAATCAAACTCAAGAGGGTTCTAAAGACCAAGCGACAGCTACCGAAGCTGATAACGGCCTCCAAGCAAACAGCTTCTATGAGAAAGACGGCAAATGGTACTATGCCGATGCCAATAAGCAAAATGTAACTGGTTGGCAAACCATCAACGGGCAAAAGCTTTACTTTAATGAAGATGGTAGCCAAGTTAAGGGACATGAAATCACCGATAATGGTGCTACCTACTACTTCGACCAAGATACAGGCGATCTCTGGACTAATCGCTTCGCTAATCAACAAGAGTACGACTTTGATATTCTGGCAACCGACCACGATTGGTACTACTGTGGTCAAGATGGCAAGCGAGTAACTGGTTGGCAAACCATTGACGGCAAGAAGATGTACTTCACGACCGAAGATGACCAAAAGGCCAAACCACGTTACAGCTACAACAAACAGGTCGGCAGTCAAATCAAGGGCCGTATCCAAACCATTGATGGTAAGGACTACTACTTCGACCAAGATACTGGTGAACTCTGAACCAACCGCAATGTTACCATCGGCCAACAAACCTTCCATTTAGATGAAAATGGGGTAGCTACTCCAGTTGGTGAGAAAAAATCTACCGGCCACTTCATCACAAAAGAATTGCAGAATAACTACGGTCACTATAGTGCTCAAGTTTATGTGGACCAATATAACAATGCCATTTCAGGTCTGCAAACTAAAGATGGCAAGGATTACTACTTCAATAGCTATGGTGTCCAACTCAAGAACGAGCTAGCTACCCTTGATGGTAAGGACTACTTCTTTGCCCCTGACACTGGTGAAAAGGTTAAAAACCAATTTGTTAATATCAACTTCAATAATAACAGATACTATAATCCTGTCTTCAACGGCTGGCTCTACTTTGGTCAAGACGGAGCTGCCGTGCAAGGCTGGCAAACCATTGATGGAAAGAGAATGTACTTCTTGACCAATAAAGATGCGGACTCAGCACCAGATTATGCCCGCCAAGTCTCAGCTCAAGTCAAGGATCGCCTACAAACCATTGATGGTAAAGACTACTACTTCGATAATGACGGTGTTCTCCAAACCAACAAGGACGTTACCATCAACGGCAAGGATTATCATCTGGACGAAAACGGGGTTGCGACTGAAAAGACCGCTCAAGACAATAACAATACTGGCGACACCCAAACTGGCGGCCACTATGAACAAAAAGACTTCTACCTAGGAGAGTATGACGCTCACTATACTGGCTGGGTCTACATTGACAAAGACGGTAAGACCGTAACCGGCCCGCAAACGATTAATGGTAAGAAGGTCTACTTCTTTAGCAATGGTGAACAAGCAAGAAATCAATTTGCTAATATTGATGATAACACCTATTACTTCGGTGAAGATGGTCAAATGGTGACCAACCAAACCGTTGAAATCAGTCGAGGCAACTCCCTCCACTACGGTGGCTATCAACCAGAATACAATGGTTGGCTGCATCTAGGAGCTGACGGTTCCGCTGATAATGGTTACAAGAAAATTATCGGTACCGAATATGGCTTTAGAAAAACTGCTGACGGCAAGGGAGAATGGTACAGAAAATAATTTCTGCCCCAATACCTAATTAACTCGAACAGGACTGGAAAACAGTTCTGTTTTTTTAGCTTTCCTAACGGACGTAATTTTAATATTTCTTTAAGATTAACTTTCTTGCAAAAGAGTAAGATTTGTCTCATCGAGATTACAATCTGTAATCGTTTTAAAGACTATTACGATAGGCTTTCATTAGTATGATACAATAGGCCCTGCATAAGGAGGTATGTTTTATGCAAGGAAAGAAAACTTATAAGATGCACAAGGTTAAAAAGCATTGGGTAACCATTGCTGGTACGGCTACAGTCTTGTCTGTCGCTCTCTTGGCCAATAACCAAGCCAAGGCTGACGAACAAACAGGCTCAGCGGTTGTTCGAGCTGATAGTGCTGCTGTTGTGACTAGACCTGCCGATGCTGGTCAAACTAGTCAAGTTGAGCAAACTACGACTGCGACTGCTGAACAAACGGCTACAGCTAATCAAAATCAGCAAGCTTCTGCTAATACTGCTGATCAAGCCCAAGAGCAAAGACAGGATACAGCCAATCAAGATAAATGGCAAGCTGTTGATCAAGCTAGCCAACCGGAACAAGTCGCTACTGCCGTTAATCAAGCCCAAAAGGCTAGCGAGAGCGATGCTAATCAAGTAGTAAGTAGGGATGTAAAAGACAGCCATGCTGTTGTTAGCAAAGACGATGCCAAAGCATCTTCAGACCAAGCAGCTAGCCAAGCTGGCTTCTATACTACTGGTAATAATGACTGGTATTATAAAAACGAAGATGGTAGCTTAGCAAAGGGCTTGCAAACCATCAATGGCCAAACTCTCTACTTCGATAATAATACTGGTAAGCAGGTCAAAGGGGCTACAGCAACTATTGATGGTAAGGAATACTACTTCGACCAAGATACAGGTGATATGTGGAAGGATCGCTTCCGTCAAATTGACAAGCAAGACTATCGCGGGGTCGCTCCTGGTTCCAAGGTTGGGGTCGCTTGGCTCTACTATCAAGCCGATGGTTCTGTTGCCTCAGGCTTGACCACTACTCCTGATGGACGGACCCTCATGTTTAATACCTATAATCATGAGCAAGTCAAGGGTAAATTGGTCAATACGGATGGTAGCAATTATCGCTACTTCGACCTCCATACTGGAGACATGTTGCGCAACACCAGTATCTATGATGGCAGTCAAAAGTACAATATTGACGACAATGGTATTGCCGCCAAGGCATAATGAACGATTTATTCTAGTCCCATCTTAAGAACTCTCCATGTGAGGGTTCTTTTTGGTTGCAGGAACTATAGAAAACCCTTCCGCTCTTCTACTCGCCACACTTCCCCCTCTTGTAACTTTGCCGTTGCTTGGCCATCTCATATCTTACTGTTAATACTCAATAAAAATCAAAAGTAGCCGAGGCAACGAACTGCAGACAGTACTTAAGTACGGCAAAGTGAGTTAACGATGGATAGTTTTAATTTTTGAAGAGTATAAACCGAACTCCAGCCTAATCCCAATAATATTTTGATTTAGAAAATGACTTGAATCGTCAAGTTATCTTACGTTATTATGAAAAAGATTTACCCTAGGTTACAAACTTCTTACAGTCTTCCATCCTTTTAAAAAACCTTACAGGAAGGTGCGAAAACTGTGGTAGAATAGGCTTTGCATAAGGAGGTAAAATCTATGCAAGGAAAGAATTCTAACAATTTACATGAGGTCAAAAAGCATTGGGCGACCTTTGCTGGAGCAGCAACCCTCTTGTCTGCCTCCCTCTTGGCCAATGGTCAGGTTAAGGCTGACGAGCAAGGAAAATCAACTGTGGTTAGAGCGGACAGTTTTGCTGTGGTCAGCAGGCCAAGCAGTAGCGATGCTAATCAGACTGTAGAAGCCAATCAAAATCAGCAAGCAAGTCAAACACAAAGCCCAGGCTCCCAAGCAAGCGAGCAGACTACTCCTGCTACGGGTGGGCAAGACCAAAAAGAGCTTACGACTACTTCAAAGGATAGTCAGGAAGGAATTGCTCAGCAAACTACCCCTAGCTCGGCCGACCAGACTGCCAAATGGCAGGCTGTTGACACTCCAAAGACCAGTGCTGTAACAGAGGCGACTCAGCAAATGCAGGCAGGAACTCCAACTGAAGGAAACCAACAACCTTCAAGTTCAGAAAACCCAGCCAAGGCCAAGGCAGGCTTTTCAACTACTGGTCAAAATGACTGGTACTACACCCAAGAAGACGGAAGTTTGGCCAAGGGCCTACAAACCATCAACGGTCAAAAGCTCTACTTTGACCAAACAACTGGCCAACAGGTTAAGGGGGCTACTGCTAAAATCGACAAGGACACCTATTACTTTGATGCTGACACGGGTGATATGTGGACCAACCGCTTTGCTGCTGATAAGGATGGCAACTGGTTCTATTTTGGCCAAGATGGGAAAGCGCTCAAAGGATGGCAAACTATTGACGGCAAGCGTTATTTCTTTGACCGCCTGACAGGTATTCAAGCCAAGAATACAGCCCTGAATACCGATGAGCTCCAAACCCACTATTTCAAAGATAACGGCGAAATAGCGACCGACCTCTTCTTCCAAAGTAAGGCAGGGGATTGGTATTACAATGATGAAAAGGGTAATACCGCTCATGGTCGTGTTACTATCCATGGCAAGCACTATGCCTTTACAGACCGGTCAGGCACGCAAATTAAGGGAAGCTACTACGCCCCACCGGCCGGACCTTACAAATATTTCTACGATGGCGATAGCGGTGAAATCCTGACCGATAGTTTTGTCGCTGATAGGTACGGAAATTGGTACTATGTTGATGGCCAAGGCACGACTGTCCAAGGAACGCAAACCATTAATGGACAAACCCTCTACTTCGACCCCTATACGTCTGTTCAGGCCAAAGGCCGTCTGGTTAAAACAGAAGACAATAACTACCACTACTTCGATAAGGACAGCGGTGATTTAGTCAAGAACACCACTATCACTATCGGCAATCAAACCTATAAGATTGACGACCAAGGCATTGCGACCAAGGCTTAATCGATGCCACCTGTTTGTTAGACAGGTGGTTTTTGTTTTAGCAACTTTAGTTCCTTTCTCACCGTGGCTACAAGACAAAAAAAGATTGCGTTCACTAGAAAACACAATCTTTTTTTATGGCCAACTCTTGGGAGACTGATACTAGCCTTTTATTTCTCATAAATACGATTAAAGAGTTGTTTTTGGTATTTGTCCTTAACGATAAGATATAAGATGATTTCGATAACGATACAGAAGCCGTAACAGATAAGGGCTGTGCTTGTATAAGAGGCTAAAGTAGTCCGATTGATAATGGTCACAAAGAGCCCAGATAGGCCTAAAGCAATGGTAAAAGGTGCTAGAAAGATCCATCTAAGCGTGCTTGCTGTAGCAGCCTTTAAACTGGATTGGCTTAAACCAACCTTCATCATAATACTGTATTTTTTACTTTCTTCTTCCATAACAGAGTAGAGTCTAGAGTAGATAATGCTGGCCATTCCGATTAAAAAGGAGATACAGAGAATGCTACCGACATAAGAGACTAGCTTTCTAGTTAAGCTTTCATTGTCATAATACATATAATAGGATATCAAGGTCTCTTTTCCCTTTTTAAAGCCAATTGCTTTTTCAAGCTCTTCCATCTTTCCTGCCTTCTTCTCTTGATAGCGAACTTGGTCAAAAGCATAGATGGTATCTTTGCTTAAATTCTGGGAGAGTTCTTCATATTTGTTATCAGCAATGACGGTAACACTTGTAAAATACCCTGATATAGCAATCACTCTCTTATCAAATCCGCTTTCTTTTTTAATCTGAACATCTGCCAATGTGTTTCTGACATTATTCGGTAAAACAGGGTCTGCTTTACCATCCACCCCAATTAGAAAGTAGCTATCATCTGCGAGGTTAATCTTCTTTCTATGCAAGAAATTAGCTATTTCATTGTACATAGTATTGGATAAAATAATATGTCTCGTCGTTCTGATATCACTTTTTAGTTGAAGATAGTTGATAGCCAGTTGCTTAAAGTCATCCGTCTCTGCTAATTTTTTAGAAAGGGTGTCTGCTTTTTGAGCTCCGTCTGTTTGATTTTCCCAATTAGCGTACATATAGGTGTAGGGCGCGACCTTTTTTGTATCCTGCGCAATGTTTTGAGGGGCACCCACGATATAGACCAGAGAGGTTAAGACGATACTAGATAAAATCAGGACACTAGTCATGGTTTTGATATTGGTATTGATTTTATATTTGAAATCACTGACAGCAATCATGTTTTGCTTTCTGTACAGGCGTCCACTTTTTTTCATGATAAAAGCATAAAGGGTAAAGACAAAGTAGCCGATAAAGTAGGCACCGCCCGTATAAGATAATAAACCAAAGATATAGACAAGAATTGATGGTTTCTCACCTGCGGTTAAAAACAGATACACCGTTATAGGTACAATGACTAAGATGGCTAGCAAGGTAAGGAAGAAATGATTTTTTTCAGCGACTTCTTCTTTTTTTAGCAGGTCGATAATCTTATGCTTCCTTAGAATAACTGGAGCAAACAGGGCTATTACTAGAAATAAGGCCCCCATTAAGACGATTGTCAGAAAGATTGCTACTAGAGGAAAATAGAAGCGGAGATCTAAGTTACCTATCGTCCTTTGTGCTATCATCAAAAAGAGCTTCGAAAAGATAATTCCCATGATGATGCCTAAAAATAAGGCTAAGGTTGACAGAATCATATTCTCAAGAAAAATCAGCTTATTGAACTGCTTCTTGCTGGTTCCGATAATATTTAAGATGGCAAATTGCTTACTCCTATTTTTCAAAAAGTTTCCCACTGAATACACAATCAACACAAAGGAGAAAGCGACAGAGACGATGCGCGCTAGAAATAAGACGAGACCAATGGTGCCACTTGAATCCACAATGGATAAGGCTGGATGCTGAGCTAGAGTTGTAAACAAGAAGAAAATTAAAACCGATAAGACACAACTTAGAAAATGATACAAGTAGGTTTTAAAATCTCTTTTGATATTATTAAGAGCAAAATCAAATAGGGTCATTGTCATCACCTCCAAGGAGACTCATAGTGTTTAAAATATCTCTCTGGTATGCTTTGGTATCATTCCTATTAACAATTTCTTGATAAATATTGCCATCTTTTATGATATATGTCTTGTCCGAATACGTCGCAATATTAGGGTCATGTGTCACCATGATAATGGTCACTCCCATGGCCTGATTCAACTTTTTAAACAGTCGCATCACGTCCTTGGCAGCCTTAGAATCTAGATTTCCTGTAGGCTCATCGGCCAATAAAAGCGAGGGTTCGTTGATGACAGCTCTAGCAATGGCTACACGCTGAGCCTGTCCTCCTGAAATTTCATAGGTTCGTTTATCTAATAAATGATCAATCCCTAATAACTCGCTGACATCTGTGAGCCTCTCTTTCATCTCTTTTACCGGAACGCTATCTAAGGTTAGGGGGAGGATAATATTCTCACCAACGGTTAAGGTATTGATTAGATTAAACTGCTGGAAGACAAAGCCTAGTTCCTGTCTTCTGAAAGTTGACAGTTGCTCGTCGTTCATTTGATAAGGGTCTTGACCTGCAATTCGGACACTACCTCTGGTTGGTTCATCAATTGTTGAAATGGCGTTAAGAAAGGTACTTTTTCCACTTCCGCTAGGTCCCATGATGGACACAAATTCACCTTGAGAGACGTCCATATTAATGTCATCTAGAGCTTTAAAAGACACCTTTCCTTTATAGATTTTTTCTAGATTTGAAACACTTAACAACATTTGTTTTCTCCTCTCTTATTTTCTGTCTTTATTCTACCAAGTTCCCTCATAGACAAAAATCCAAGAACATTACATAAACTTACATTTTTGTAATGTTCCTGGATCCTTTAGGCAAATGAATGTTTATATTAGAATTGTTAGGAAAGTATATTTGGTTAAAATCAGCCTTGATACTTTCTTAGGTAGTGCGGACGGAAGCGACCGCCGTTGGCGTTCCATTCCGACACGAAGTTAGTCCAGTCGATATTACTGGACTAGCTGAGTTAGTCTGGAAGCTAGTCCATCTCAATGGAGATGGACGTTTGACATCAGACACTTTAGTGGCTTGATGTCTTTGCTTCCTGCTATTTTTTGAGCCCTTCGCTTTTACATTTTTAGGCTCAGGCAAATTTCGTCCACTGGACGAAATCTCTTCAAAAAATCCGTTATTGGCAACAAAGACGTTTGTTGCTAATAATGCCACTACGGCGAAAGTATCGCCTAGGTTCACTTCGTTCACCGTCTCCCTAAATTTTAATAAATTAAAATAGCTTCATATCTTCTTTAGAAGGGGGGTTAAGGTAAGTAAACCGGTTCCCAAACAAGTATGCTCAAAAATATCAGATTAATCCCCCGCTCGTTAATAAAACCGAATGCCTGCCAAAGCTTTTCTTTATGGGTTTTCAAGCTTTGATTTTAACTCGGTATTAAAAAATGATTGTCATTCTTGTTCCCTTGCCAACTTCTGAGGCAACCTCAAGGTCATGCCCTAGGTAATCAAGCACTCTTCTGACAATATAGAGACCGATACCACTTGAATCAGCGTTGTTGCGACCATTTTTACCAACATAAAAGAGCTCAAAAATAGATTGCAAATCCACTTGCTCAATGCCAATGCCGTCATCAATAACGGATAGGGTAACGTGCTCATCTTGCTGTTTAGCTGCTAGTCTAACGGTCTGTCCTTTGTAACTATATTTAATGGCATTTGTCAGTAGCTGTTGAATGACTAATTTCAACCATTTTGAATCAGAATAGACATAAAGAGCCTCATCGATGTCAATTTTGGGATAGACTTGCGAGGTAATGAAGTGGTCTTTTAAGGCATTGACGCTGTCTTTGCAAACCCTGGCTAGATAGACCTTATCGGAGACAAAGTCATTCTTAAATTCATCTAGGCGATAGGCAGCAATCATCTGATCTAAATTATATTGAATGCTCTGCAGGTTTCTTTCGATTTGCTGATGATTTTCTTCGTTAGTCTCTTTTTCACAAATCAGTTTTAGCACGGACAAGGGCGTTTTTATTTGATGGACAAAACGGTAAATCATGACCTTTTGCAATTTTTTCTCCTGCTTTTGTCTGATTTCTGCTTTTCCCTTGTTCTGCAAGAGTTGGTCAATCATGGCATTATAATTTTCTTCAAAGGCGCTTCTGGGTTCTTCAATCAAATAGTCATTTAAAGACTCACTCTGTAATAAAATTTTGCCATAAACTCGCCCCTTGAGGTAGAACTGCACGAGGAGATAGATAAAAAGAACAAAGAACACAAGGAAAGCAAAGTAAAAAAATTCTTCAAACCAAATCCCCTTGAGGTAGAATAAGGCACCAAAGAAAATGACCTGGGTGACAAGGACGACCATTACTAAGCTGAGCTGGTCTAAAAGAAATAATTGAAAAGCTCTCTTATTCTTCATAGGCTACCTTATACCCCATTCCTCTGACCGTCACAATTTCTAATTGAGAACCTAAATCTAATAATTTTTTCCGGACCCTGCTGACGGTGACATTTAGTGTATTTTCTTCTACGAAGAGGTCACTATCCCATATTCCAGATAAAATTTTTTCACGACGGACTACGTTGGGATAAGCCTCGAATAAGATACCAATCAGAATAGCTTCATTTTTAGGAAGGTCAATCTGTTTCCCCTTGCACTCCAGTGTCAATCGAAGTTTATCAAAGGAACAGTCACCGCAGGTCGCTCCAGTTTCTTTGTGAGCATATTCGCCGTAGGCTCTTCTCAGCTGTGAATTTACCTTGGCCAGTAAGAGGTCATGAGAAAATGGCTTGGTCAAATAATCGTCCCCGCCATTCATAATGGCCCTTATTTGGTCATATTCTTCGGTTCTGGCAGACATAAATATAATCGGGACGGTCGTCTTTTTCCTGATTTCAGAGCACCAGTAAAAGCCATCATAATAGGGAATATTGATGTCCAGCAAAATGAGGTCGGGTTTCTGGTCATTAATAAAGTGGTCAATATGCTTAAAATCCTGACAGATGGCCACTTCAAAGTCATATTTTACTAGATGTTCTTGAACAAGACTGACCAAATCTAAGTCATCTTCAACGATACATATTTTAATGGTCATTTTAAGCTCCTTAAATACTCTAACTTACCTGATTAGGGATATGCTTGCCTTCTATACTGCCTTCATTATATCATAAGGAGACCTCAAAACACCCGACAATTTTTCTGTTCCGGTGGCCGTATTGGGCTTTAGACCGTCCTGATATTTTCAAAGTGTCCCAGGAATAAAACTCTTCAAAAATCAAAACTATCCATCGTTAACTCACTTTGCCGTACCTGCTGAGGAAAGCAAAACTTTCCCTATTTCCAACCTCAAAAGGTCTCCCAGACCTTTTGAGCTACCTGCAGTTCATGCGATGCGGAGCAAAGTTGGTCGATTTTACCTACTTTGTGAGGTTAGTAAGGGAGCTAGGCAATCTCCATAGCGATTGCCGTTCGACATCAGTCACTTTAGTGACTTGATGTCATTGCTCCTTGCCTTGGCTATTTTTTGATTTTTATTGAGTATAAATTACTGGAATTCGCACATTTTCTTACTGTTGCAACTTATTTTGTACTAAAAAAGCCTCCCCGCCATATGCGAGGAAGCTTTTTGACTTGGTCGAGATAGGTTTATCTCAGATCTTTTTAGTTCCAGCCACGGTAGACAGCAGCACCATCACTACCGAAATAGTAATATTGTCCGTAAACAAATTTCCATTGGTTGGTAATCATGCTACCAGAATTTTCATCAAAGTAGCGAACCTTACCATCAGAAGTTCTTACAGCCTTACCTTTGGCTTGGATACCATTTTTATCAAAGTAAACCTTTTGGTTACCTACTGTCTGCAGGCCAGTCAATACTTTTCCGTCTTTAACGTAAAGCCATTGACCTTGGGCATTTTTATACCATCCACTACCTGATACATACTGACCTTCAAGATTGTAGAAACGAAGAACTCCAGAACCATCCTTAAAGGTTTGACCCTTTGGATTAGCCTGAGTTTGAGCAGTTCCATCACTACCGAAGTAGTAAGTTTTGCCATTAACAGTCACAGACTTGTTGAAAGCCTGGTCGCCAGAGTTGGCATCATAGTAGCGAAGCTTACCATCGTTACCAGTTACCAATTGACCTTTGACTTGATGGCCATTATCCTTGAAGTAAACTCGTTGATTTCCAATGGTTTGAGCACCAGTCAATACCTTACCAGATTTAACATAAACCCATTCGTGCTCTGCTGTTTCATACCATCCACTACCTGATACATACTGACCTTCAAGATTGTAGAAACGAAGAACTCCAGAACCATCCTTAAAGGTTTGACCCTTTGGATTAGCCTGAGTTTGAGCAGTTCCATCACTACCGAAGTAGTAAGTCTTACCGTTAACACTTACAGACTTATTAAAGACTTGTTCACCAGTTTGGGCATCGTAGTAACGAATCTTACCATCGGCATCCTTGACGATATCACCCTTAACTTGTTGGCCGTTAGCCTTGAAGTAAAGTTTTTGGCCCTTGATGGTTTGAGCACCTGTGACAGCTGCGCCATCTTTACCAAGATAGAACCAGTTGCCTGCCTTGTCTTCAATGAAGGTATTGGTCCACATGTCACCAGAGTCAACATCGTAGAAGTAAAGTTTACCATCTTTGGCTGTGACAAAGTCACCCTTAACTTGTTGACCATTGGCTTCGAAGTAAAGGTGTTGTTTACCAACAGTTTGAGCACCGGTAACAGCGACACCATCTTTACCTAGATAGTACCAGTGACCAGTCTTGTCAGCGACGAAGGTATTGGTTACAGCATTTCCATTATGTTGGTCGAAGTAACGAACCTTACCATCACGGGTGACAATAATCTTATCCTTAGCTTGAACACCATCTTTATCAAAGTATTGAACGTGACCATCAACGGTTGTCAGGCCAAGTGCCATGACACCATTCTTGAAGTAACGCCAGCTGTCATTACCAAATTGTTGGTAACCATTTTCGTAACGTTTACCGTCGTTGCCATAGTAATGGTTTTGACCTTGGGCATCAGTATAAACTGTATTGCGAAGGGCAGCACCATTAGCCAGGAAGTAATAGTTAGATCCCTTGATGTTTTGGGCACCAGTCACCATGTAACCATCTTGGCCAAAGTAGTAAAGATTACCAGCTTCAGTAATAAAGCTATCGGTTACCTTTTCACCTGTTGTGCTTGAGTTGTAGACATAACCAGTTCCATCAAAGCGGATACCTGATTCTACGACTTGACCTAGGAGAGTTTTTGGCAAGAAGAGTTTATCATCTGAAACATTGAGGTACTTGTTGCTTGCTTGGTCGCTGAGGACATAATCGGCACCCCGGCCAAGGATATTGCTACCGTTGAAGTACTTAGCAGACCATTGTTTAATCTTAACAGATGGATCTATGGCTTGGCCGGTAGAGATTTGCTTCTTGGTAAAGAGTTCTGGATATTTTTCCTTTAATTCGTCAAGGAAGGCACCGCCGTATTTAGCTTGATAGTCATCACCAGAGCTCTTTGTATCTGTTACGTAGAGACTGTGATTAATTTGGCTTCCTGCGATTGGTTTGCCAAACTTATCTGTCCGAGTAACAGTGACCACTTCTTGTTTAGGGAAGGTGTACATTTGGTCTGGAACCCAGTCTGCCATAACCTTCAGGCCTTTAGCATGGAGAGCCTTGATAGCCTTAACCAATTGGTCGGCTGTACCATACTTGTTTGCTTTAGACATACCCAAGTCATAACGGTCGGTAAAGGCATAACCATTTTGAATGACAGAATCAAGGAACTGACCGTCAGTAGATGAGACATACTGAGGAGCCATTTCAAAGTCAGTGATTCCCCATGAAACAAATTTATCAACATTGTTAGCAATAACAACATTGGTATACTCTTCTTCTTTTGTCGCAAAAGATTGGAAGTTAGAGAAACCTTCAAACATGACGCGAGAGTCCATGGCAGCATCTTGATGGAGTGATTTTCCATCGGTACTTGCTGTATCGCTAGCTGCTACACGAATATCTTGGTCATCTGCTGCTCCCACTGGTACCCAGACTTGAAGGAAACCAGAAACCTGAGGGTTAGCAACCCCCTTGAGATCGTCGTTCAAGAAGTAGAGGTAACCATTTTCATCTGTGCGCTTAACCAGACCAGCCTTGCTAGCATCAGCATCTGTAGCATAGGTTGCAACACCGTCTTTAGTTGATACCATAAGAGCACGGTATTCTTGGTTAGCGTGGGCAGCACCCATGTTGAGGGCTACAACCTTTCCATCCAAGCTAAAGTTGGGTTGGTTTCCCATAACAACGCCGACACCTGACGTACGAGTTGTCGCATCACCCTTATCGCTTTGTTTAAGGGCACCCTTACCATAACGGACAGAAGTCAAGATTTCGCCATTACCGATTTGGTAATTTTGCATAGCTTGACCACCAGCAACGTACTTCATACGGGCTTTCAGCAGAGATTCGATAGCATCGTAGTTCACAGTCTTGTTGGCCATGTATTGACCATCATCGGTGAACATATCTCCATAATAGACGCGAGGAATCGAACCCTTGTTAGTCAGAAGC
The DNA here is from genome assembly GCF_900459175.1 of Streptococcus downei MFe28. Taxonomy (NCBI): domain Bacteria; kingdom Bacillati; phylum Bacillota; class Bacilli; order Lactobacillales; family Streptococcaceae; genus Streptococcus; species Streptococcus downei. The sequence continues at coordinate 1,567,187 of NZ_UHFA01000002.1, forward strand.
AAGGTATAAGAAAGCGGCACATTGTAGTGAGTGTATTTCTTATCGGTCTTCTTGAGGTCTTCGTTGTAAATCTTGAAGGCTTGGTCGATTTCGTCTTGAGTAAATGAATAACCAAATGCATTTGGATTAATTTCAGCCTTGATGATGTCACGAATCAGGTCTTGTACTTCGCTATCGTGAGCACGGGCAAAGCTGTAACTTGGAACGGTTTCAACTTCACGGTCATCCACTTCACGGTCAACCAGACTGTTGTGGATGAGGGGATTCAAGCCAGAACGTTTGTCCAATGGTTTAGCCAAAGACCAAAGCATAGACAAACGGAACTTGTTGTCCATGTTCATGAGGTTGTCGCCATCATCATGGAGATAAGGGGTATCGTTGTCGCTCCATGCTTCTACGATAGAAACGTGGTTATTAGCATTTTTGTTGTTTTTATCGATACCGTAAGCTGCCTTAAGGTAATCACTAGAGATTTGCAGAAGGTCAGCATCGACATTATCTACCGCATCAACACGGATAGAGTCAAAGTTAGCATCCGCATCTTTAGCATAGATAGTACCGAAGTTGAGCAGGTAATGCAGCCAGTTGAGTTGCTCTGCTTGAACGATGGGATTAGAGTTATCCACGTCGTTAGCCAGAAGGAACTCATAACCACCTAACGGGTCGTTAGCATTGTAGGTGAAACGAGAGTCCAGGGAACCAGTTTGGTTAGTTGGTGTGCGATTGAGCAAACGATAGTTCGATTGCGTATCTGGTGTCAAATCAGATTGGTTATCGAACTTGAGGGCACCATTTTGCAAGTGGTCATCGTATGGCTTTTCGCTTTCACCATTCCATTGTGGTTGAGTTTTAACAAAAGCTGAGATAGCTTCACGCAACCATTTGGTATTTTGTTCAGTTGTAATCTTTTGTTCGATACGGGCTTGAACCAGTTCAGCTGCTGCTGTCAGGTCAGCCTGGCTTGTTTCAGCGGTATAGGTTTTATCGATACCAACAACCTTGTTCATGTAGTTAACATAGTTGCGTTTGGTTTCGGTATCTGGCCACCAAGCCATCAATAGCGGACGGAAGTCATCCTTGCTTGATTCTGTCCAAGTCTTACCATCCTTGAGGATAGACTTTGGACGGTACCATGAGTCAGCTGTCAAGTAGTTATCAATGGCTTCAAAGTTTTCAGCTGAGGTACTGTAAGCACGGTTGTTAGCAGCAAAGGTTGTTTCTTCTTTGCTGATATCAGAACCTGATTTATCCGCTTCTACCTTGCTAGTGTCTTTGTAAGCGCCAGTTTCATCAAAGTAATAGATCTTCTCACCAACGCTAACAGCAAAGTTCTTCTTAACGTTGCCGTCTTGATCGTAGTAATAATATTTACCGTCAACCTGCTTAACATTTGACATTTTAGCCAAGTCTGATGGAATTGAATTAGATTCAGCAGTAGCCACATTCTTGGCTTCTGCTAACATCTCATCTGTAAAAACTTGGTTCTCATTTTCAGTCGGAACCCACTTAGCTTCATTAGCATTTGTGGTTGTTTGAGCTGCCGTGTCTGTGCTAGCTGTTGTTCCTTGAGTTTGCTCTGCTGCTGATGCTTGATCTGTTGCTGATGCTTGATCTGTTGCTGCATCAGTTGAAGCAGACTGTTCTGATGTAGCTGTCGCTGCAACAGAAGTTTGCTCAGTATCTTGGTTGGTAGTCGTTTGGTCAGCCGTCAAGACTGCTTGGTTGCTGTCTTCGCTAACAGTTTCAGTATCTGCGCTAGCAACTGAAGCACCGAGAGCTGAAGCTAACATAGTGGCAGATGCAACTGAGATAGTCACCCATCTCTTTTTGACCTTATGCATCTTAAAACGTTCATTCTTCTCCATCAATGGAGTCCTCCTAATTTGAAAAAATAACGACCTTTAACTTTTTTAAGAGTTAAATAATTCTAATCGTCAAGTAATTTTACCACAATTTACAATTTATTTCTAGTTATTACACGACAAACGCATGAATGTTTCTTCTCTGTTTTACCATAGACGATCACTTTTTTGACTAGATTAATTTCTTCAAATACTGGTCAAAGTTCATCCCTAAGTTGAATTTTTTCCGTCTCAAACTCATTTTCTTGCCAACATCTAACTGTTTAAGCACAGCTAAACAAAACTTATCCAGCACGTTCAAGTTAAAAGCTAATTGTTTATTCAAGGTCTTGTTGGCGTCCTCACGGAAGACAACATCCAACTGCCAATGCATGCTCTCAATTTGCCAATGCCCACGGACATAAGCACAGAGTTCCTTAGCACTTGCCTGACAACTTAAGATAAAGTAACGGGTATCCTCACTTTGTTTGCCATCCTTATCAATCGTGATACTGGCTTTTCCAATACACTGGATATGACCCCAGTTAGGGCGTTCCTTGCGTAACCAAGCCGTATCGTTAATGACTTCATAACGTCTAGTCTCAACCTGGCCGTGAGCCTTCTCTACGGTTTCGTAACTGTCTGTCTCCCTTTTACCCACGTTAAAGAAAGGCTGAATATCCTCTAAGAGTCCTTTCTGATTTTCTTTAACCGCCAAGCAACAATCTGCTTGCTTCTTGATAATCTTGTTGGCAATAGCAGTCTGAGTACCCATAGCGTCAATACTAATCAAGCACCCTTTTACAGAAATCTTATCCAACAAATCGGGGATAGCTGTGATTTCATTACTCTTGTCATCGGTTGCCACTTGACCATAACAGATACCTAAATCTGTCGCATAGGCAGACACAATGTGCAAGGCTTTTTGAGTTTGACTGGAGTTGCCTTTAATGGTCTTTGCGTCAATTGCTAGGAGGCGTTTGGCAAAGCTGGGAAAGGTCTTAGCAGACAGGTCAGCCTCACGGAGAATGTCGTTCCACATCAAGGTTACTTCCACCAAAACTTGCGCATCCAAGGTCGCAAAAACACGTTGCAGGGTGTCGTGAGATGGAATACCGTTTTCCAAGGTAAGTACACTACGTAAGGAAGTTTCATAGATAGTTCCAAAATCCTCTATTTCTTCCCAGAATTCTGCACCTGAAAGGCGGGCAAAGAAGATGAGCAGCACAATATCAGCCAAGCTATGCTTGATCTTCCAATTGTCACGCTCATCACGGACAGTGATAAGAAATTCTATCATCTCAGACATAAAGACACCTCCTAAGTCTATTATAACTCCGGAGGTGGACTCTTTTTTATGAATCTATTATCCGAAAACGTTATTTTCTTCATGCGTTTGTCGTGTAGTTATTAACATTTTGTTAAACGTTTTCTTCTTAGTTTTGACTTCTAATACTCAATAAAAATCAAAAATAGCCAAGGCAACGAACTGCAGACAGTACTTGGGTACGGCAAAGTGAGTTAACGATGGATAGTTTTGATTTTTGAAGAGTATAAATGACCAAAATTCTGCTTCCTTGAGCCCTGACCTAGGGTTTTATCAGCTCAAATTCTGTAATATTTTGTCATAAAATGAAAAATGTGGCAATTTTTAGGAGGAAGAAAACAGGCCCGATTTCACCAAGCCAAAATTTTAGGATCTGGCCCACTTCTCCAAATTTTAGGCATAAAAAAACAGGCTCAAGGCCTGCCTTTAACTTATTTTGCGATTGGATAAACAGATACTTGTTTCTTATCGCGACCTTTACGTTCGAAACGAACCACACCTTCAACCTTAGCGAAGAGGGTATCATCTCCACCACGGCCAACATTGGCACCTGGATAGACATGAGTTCCGCGTTGGCGGTAAAGGATTGAACCACCAGTTACTGTTTGGCCGTCTGCAGCTTTAGCGCCAAGGCGTTTGCTTTCAGAGTCACGACCATTTGAGGTAGAACCGCCACCTTTTTTGTGGGCGAAGTGTTGCAAGTTAGAAAGATTAAGTTTAATCATAATAATTTCCTTTCGTTGAATACTTATTTAATGATAGGTTGGGCAACATATTCCGAAGAATTTTCCGCTAAATTTTCTAGTCCAATACGGACCGAATCAAATAGCGTCTGCCAAACCTTCTCTTGGTCAGGAGTCAAGCCTTGCGGTCTTAAAATTCGCAAGTAACCTCCCTCATCAGCCATTTCTATCTGGGCCTCCCGCCCCGTCAGAACTTCTACGGAATTTGCAAAGTTGAGGGTCAGCATGGAAACCGCAGAACAGACAATATCAAAGCCATACTCACCACTGCCAGCATGGCCTGAGACTTCCATCTCTGACCAGCCACTAGCACCTTTTGTAAATACCGCTTGAATCATCTGAGCACCTTAAGCCTTGATTGACTTGATAAGGACCTTAGTGTAAGGCTGACGGTGACCTTGTTTGCGGTGGCTACCTTTTTTAGGTTTGTACTTGTAAGTTACAACCTTCTTTTGTTTTCCTTGCTTTTCAACAGTTCCAACAACGCTAGCTCCGTCAACAAGTGGGCTACCAACCTTAGTAGCATCTCCACCGACAAGAACAACTTGGTCAAAAGTGACTTCTGCTCCTGCTTCTACATCAAGTTTTTCAACATAGATGCTTTGACCTTCTTCAACTTTAACTTGTTTTCCACCAGTTTTGATGATTGCGTATGTGCTCATTATGCACCTCCTATAAGATTTTTTGCTGAAGGAGAATTCCTTCATGTGAAGACTCGCCTAGAACCGTGAGAGCCGAACTCTTACTTAAGGAAGTTTATATAAAACTTCCAACGATTTTCGTGCGGTTGCACAGGATGTGCATATTAGTCAACAGTCCTATTCTAGCATTAGTAGGCTTCATTTTCAAGAGTTTGCCTTGAATTTGTTATTTTTATGGGTATCAAGATTAAAAATTTAATTTAGAACGATGCCTCTTTCATGTCTAGGCCACTAGTTGCGATTTTATTGACTGTGGGCACTTCTTCTTTCAAAATATTAGTCTACCACTGCAACTGAACCAGTTCGTTCATTTCTTGGTAGGCTGAATCTACCTTATCTTTCATGCTATCATCCAATTCATTGCGGTACTTACCACCCTGGATAAAGTCATCGAGGATTAAGGTTTGGTAGTTGTAGGCATCATAACCCTCCTCTACTTTTTGACCTGTAGCTTGGCGCCAGACCATGGTTGGATGGGCCTTGACCGTCTTAATAGAGGTCGTCTTCCCTCGCTTTTCAAAGGTGACATCCATGAGGAGACCTCTTTCGGTCCAGATGTCGTCAACGGTCTCTTGGTTTTGGTTGGAAATGAAGTTGCCCATGGAGTAGATGATAAATTTCTTTTGACCGTCCTTCTTTAGGGTCTCTGCTGGTTCGACCACATGGGGGTGGCCACCGAAAATGACATCTGCACCCCAGTCAATCATCTTATGATAGAGCTGGACCTGCTCGTCTGTTGGTTCCTTTTGATACTCCACTCCCATTTGCGGCATAACGATGGTGACATCCGCCTTTTTCTCTGCCTCGACCAATTCAGCCTTGATTTGTTTTTCGTCCAAGTCAGACAGGTGTTTCTTGTACTCACTCTTACTCAAATTGGCTTCCATGCCATTGTAACCATAGGAATAGCCCAGAATAGCTATCTTGATGCCATTGACCTTTTTGATGAGAAAGTTTTCCTTCTGACGGTTTTTCTGATAGATACCAATAGTGTCCATCCCCAACTGATTAAAGGTTTGAGCAGTTTCCAAGGCCCCAGATAAGCCAGAGTCTAGGATATGATTGTGGGCCAAATCAATGACATCATAGCCTGTATCCTTCAAGGTTTGGGCAATAGAGCTAGGAGCATTAAAAAGAGGATAGCCAGCTAGAGGATAGTCCTTACTGATGGTACCCTCGTAATCACCTAGGGCTAAGTCTGCATCTGAAATCCAGTCCTTAGCATACTTAAAATAGGGATTGAAATCATAGCTACCATCCGACTGGCGAGCACTCATATAGAGGATATCATGAATCAAAATATCGCCATTGGCCACAACTCTAGCGGTATGAACCTGATTTGAGCTGGAGTCTGATTTTCGGGACTGACCTAGGAGGTCGTAAAGACCAGCAAAAAGCAAAATAGCAAGCACCAAGGCTAGGCAGACTAAACTCGTTTTGGAAATGGATATTCTCTTCATAACAATCCCCTTTTTGTTTACCATTATAGCATGTTTGCGTTTTCAGAAAAATCACTATGAGAAAATTCATACCATTAAAAACCAAGCTCGTAAATAAAAAAACTACCTGACAAGCAGTTAGATGACTGACTGGCAGGTAGGACTTTATTATTGGGTGAGGTTGATTTTTCCTCAAGGATTTTACATAGAGGGGGGGGGGGGGCTAAAAGACCTTTGTGGCCATTGCTTAGTCGAGTCCGATGGCTAGTCCGGTAGACTCTATCAAGCTAGCAAGGTCTCTAAAACTTGCCAAATCAGCAGGGGAAAGCTTGGGGCGATCAGCCATGACCCGATAGGCTTCTTGATCCTCGTAATAATAGTGGGAAGTCAAATGATAGGCATTTGACTGATAGAAGGCTAGCCGTCGCAGGCGCTGGCCATAATTAGTGGCCGATTGGTCAAGAGGCTCAATGACTAAGATTCGTGTTCGCCCTCCTGCTTCTTGGGCCACTTTGGTCAAGATGGCAGAGCCATAGCCTTTAGAACGCTGGTCTTTGGTTACGGCTAGAAAGAGGAGATAATAGCAGGTCTCAGATTTGAGGCTATAGCTAAATCCACAAAAGACCGCACCATCAAAGTAGGCCTGAAAGTCAGCTCGACCAGTATCAGACAAATCGTTCATCCAAGCCAAAGGCAGGCGCTCCTGCTCAGGAAAAGCGGTCAGATAGAGCGCTTCAACTAGAGGATAAAAGTCTGCACTGGGCCTGACTGTCTTGACTGTTAAGGACATAGACAACTCCTCCTTTATAGGAGGTCGTCAATCAGCTGGTTCACGGCATCGGCTGAATCGTCAGGCGTAATCTGAGAAACCTTGATGCCAGCTACTGAGCGTTCTACTAATCCCTCAACATCTAAACGCGCTTCGTATTGCTCAACATTTTTAATCTTAGGATTGGTCTTAGGCCGATCAGGGGCGAAGATGGTACAGCAGTCCTCGAAAGGTTGGATAGAAATCTCGAAGGTGTTAATCTTTTCCGCAATGTCAATGATTTCTAGCTTATCCATGGTCACAACCGGTCGAATGACTGGGGTCGTTGTCACAGCGTTGATAGCCTGCATGGACTCCAGCGTTTGGCTGGCCACCTGGCCAAGACTTTCGCCATTGATGATGACCAGACCATGTCGCTCTTGGCGAATGCGGTCGGTAATCCGCATCATAAAGCGACGGGTCAGGGTCATGAGGTAGGCTTCAGGAGCCTTGGCCTTGATCTCCTCCTGAATCTCCGTAAAGGGCACTTCGATAAACTGGATATTGCCACCGAACTTGGTCAGCTTTCGGGTCAAATCCTGAGCTTTTTTGAGGGCTCCAGGGCTAGTGTAGGGCGGACTAGCAAAGTGGACGGCCTCAATATCGACGCCCCGTTTGAGAGCTAGATAGCCAGCCACAGGGGAGTCAATCCCGCCTGAGAGCATGAGCATGCCCTTACCTGCCGTTCCAACTGGGAGACCACCAGCCCCCTTGATTTCTTCATAGGAGATGTAGGCCGCTTCGTCACGGATTTCCACCTTGAGGGTGATGTCAGGCTTCTTCATCTGTGCCTGGATATTAGGGAGAACATCAAAAACGGCTGAACCTAGGTCTTGGTTGAGCTCACGACTGTCCAGCTCAAACTTGTGGTCACTGCGCTTGCTGGAAACCTTGAAGGTCAGTCCCTCATGATAGAGACCCGTCATGATTTCCTGAACGGCCTGACGCAGAATTGGCATGTCCTTCTCCAGTTTATAAACGGGAGAAAAGGCCTGGATACCAAAAATCTGCTTGAGGCTTTCAGCAACAGGATGGTAGTCACTGCCATTGAGGAATACATGGCCACGGTCGCGGTCAGCGGTCACCTTGACTTGGGGATAGACCGAGAGGACGTCTTGAATATTGCGTTTGAGTTTATTGATGAAACGCATCCGATTCTTGCCCTTGGTGGACAATTCGCCATAGCGGATCATAATTTCAGAGTATTGCATGATTTCTTTCAAAAGTCCGACTACTTGCTGCCGGACATCCTTTCTTATGGTGGGTTCCTAGCGAACTTTTTTTGTTTTCTCGTAGACCTGCTTGAAGATGGTCAGAAACTGCTCGACCTGACTCATATCATTGTCATCGTCCAGGCTAATGCGAACGGCTGTCTGGGCTTCCTTGGTCGGCACCCCCATGGAAATCAGAGTCCCAGCTGGTTTACCAGCCTTGGAAGAGCAGGCGCTGGTTGTAGAAATATAAATCTCGTGCTCTTCAAAGGCATGAACCACTACTTCACCTCGCACACCCTTGATTCCAAAGGTCAAAATATTAGGGGCAAAGTCTTGACCATTTCCAGAAAAGAGCCTGATATCAGGATAGTGACTGAGTTCATCGAAGATGACAGATTTCATAGCCTGGATACGGGGCAGGGCTTGTCCTTCCTTATCTAGGGTCAAGCGCAGAGCCTTGGCCATGGCTGCAATCCCAGCCAAATTCTCGGTAGTTGAGCGCAGGTCTTTCTCCTGACCACCACCACTTAAGAGGGGTCTGATGCGTTTACCAGATTTTTTATAGAGGAAACCAACGCCACGAACAGCATGGAATTTATGTCCAGAAAAAGAGGCAAAATCGACACGGTCTGTCAGATATTTAGCGGTTGGAACCTTACCGATGGCCTGGACAGCATCCACATGGAAGGAAATAGTCGGCTTATCGGCTAAGATTTCTGAAATCGCCTGGATGGGCTGGACAGAACCAATTTCATTATTGACCGCCATAACTGAGACCAAAGTGGTGTCAGATCGAATCAGGTCGGCCAACTTTTGGACATCCACAAAACCACGCCCGTCAACAGGGGCATAGGAAACTTCAAAGCCTTGGCCAGCCAACCACTTGGCCGATTCCTTAACCGCTGGGTGCTCAATATCGGAAACGATAATATGCTTGCCATAAGGAGCCTTCTCGAAAGCTAGACCCTTGATAGCCCAGTTGTCGCTTTCGGTACCACCTGAGGTGAAGAAAATTTCCTCAGCCGACTTGCCCAGCAACTGGGCAATCTGTCTACGGGAGGCCTCCAGCAGACGGGTCGCTTGGTCGCCTAGATTGTGAAGGCTGGACGGATTCCCAAAAATCTTAGTCGCTACCTGTTGATAGCTAGCCAAAGCCTCAGGATAGGGCAGGCTTGTCGCTGAATTATCAAAATAAATCATAATTTTTCCTTTTAACGTCAATTGCTTTCATTATAGCATAAATTATAGGGCTGGCTAGGGGGAAGATTCTCCTGCCAAGCATGAATTTTCCCAGTTTAATTATGGAAAATTTATCTGATTTTGGTACACTAGTAGTTAGAAATATTTTTTAAGGAGATTTGATTCATGGCACAATACTCACGCTCGGAACGCAGAAAGAAAGACGATGCCCAACTCAGCCACACCCCAATCCGCAAGGAAAGCGACAGACGTATTCCTAAAGCAAGAACCAGCAAGAAAATCGCTCGTGGTGCTAAGAAGGGGCTTTCTGCCATCCAAAAGACTATTGCAACCGTGGCTGCAATTCTATCAATTATTGTTGCTTCATTTACGATTTACGCTCTAACCCACAAGGACTCAGGCAATAGTGATAAGGACAGCACGCCTTCAAGCTCCGTTGTTAAAAGTAGCGACAGTAACCAGTCTAGCTCAGAAACGCAAGACAGCTCGAGCGATGCGAATGCTGAGCAAAATCAAGATGGTCAGACGACTGATGACCAAAGTCAAAATCAAGATCAGTCTCAAGATGCTAACCAAACTGGTGACCAAAGCCAAGGTGATCAAAGCCAAGGTAATCAAAATCAACAAGGTGATGCTAACTCAGGAACTACTGGCCAAAGTCAACGTCAACCTGCTGGCGATGCTGGGCAAACCGCTCAATAATCATGCTGACTTATCAAGAAACGCTAGAAGCTATCCACAGCCACAAGGCTAATGGCCGACGGCCTGATTTTAAACGATTAAATTGGATATTGGATAAACTGGGGAGGCCTCAAGCGGGCTTTTCCATTCTTCATATTGTCGGAACCAACGGTAAGGGCTCTACGACTGCCTTCCTGCAAGCTATCTTTTCGTCTGCTGGTTATAAGACGGGGACCTTTACTTCTCCCTTTATCACCCGCTTCAATAAAAGAATCTCTGTCAATGGCAGGCCCATCAGCGACCAGGATTTGGTTAAAACCTTTGACTTTGTCAGGCCCTGGCTGGAGGAAATTACCAAGACCGACTTAGGTATCCTTACGGAATTTGAATTGGTGACGGTCTTGGCCTTTGTCTATTTCGGGCAGATTCAGCCAGTAGGCCTTGTTATCATCGAGGCTGGAATTGGCGGTCGTTTTGACTCGACCAATGTCATCACCCCCCTTGCAACGATTTGCACTTCTATCGGTTATGACCATACAGAAACCTTGGGAGACCGTTTAGAGGACATCGCTTGGCAGAAGGCTGGTGCCATCAAGCCCAATCGGCCAATGATTCTTGGCTCAATGCCTAGGCAGGCTCGGAGTGTTTTTGAAAGGGAAGCCCAAGGTTTAGGGGCTCCACTCTATCGGTTGGGGCAGGAATTTCAGATAAAGGATGAGATGGAGGTTTTTGATTTTATTAGTCCCCTAGGCTCCTTGGAAAATCTTCACACCTCCCTCCTCGGACCGCATCAGAAGAACAATGCCGCCCTAGCTATCCAGGCCAGCCTCTTGCTGAGATTTGACTTTCCAAAGGTTGACGAATTAGCCATCCGCAAGGGTCTGCGGAGTGCCACTTGGCCAGGCCGAGGTGAGCTTGTCAGACCGAATATTCTCTTAGATGGTGCCCACAATCCCCAAGGCATCCAAGCCTTGATAGAACTCTTGGAAAAGGAATTCCCTGACCGCCCCAAGCACCTGCTTTTTGCGGGGCTTAAAAGAAAAGATTTAGCGAAAATGCTGGAGCTACTGGCTGGTCAGGATGTAACGGTTGTCAGTTTCGATTTCCCTGGGGCTGCAGATTTGACTGATTATCCTGATACTTATGCCCAGATACCTGATTTCCGAACTTGGCTGAAGCAGGCTGAAAGGTCAACCGACCTCTTTGTCGTGACTGGCTCCCTCTACTTCATTTCAGACGTTCGGCACTATCTTTTAAATGGGCGAGATTAAAAAGCAGCCAGATTGAGAAAGTCTGGCTGTTTTTTTAGTCCCTTTATTTGTCCACATAAGGGACAGTATGTCAATTTCAAGAAATTTCATCGCATGGTGACGAATTCTTCTGCTCCAGTTGGGTGGATAGCAACGGTGGCATCAAAGTCGGCCTTGGTCGCTCCTAGTTTGATGGCGACCGCAAAGCCCTGAATCATCTCATCGACACCATAACCGATGCCATGGAGACCAATGACCTTTTCCTCCGGCCCTTGCACCACTAGTTTCATTCGAGCCACTTGGCGGTGGTCGGCGAGGGCTGTGTACATTGAAGTAAAGCTAGAGGTGTAGGTCTTGATTTGGTCCTTGCCAAAGGCTTCAATGGCCTGGCTTTCAGTATAGCCAACTTTACCCATAGCTGGATGGCTAAAGACCACCGTTGGAACATTGGTGTAGTCTAGTTTAGCATCTTTCTGATTGTTAAAAAGGCGTTCAGAAAGCAGGCGACCCGCCTTAACCGCTACTGGGGTCAACTCCAGTTTTCCGTTGATATCACCGATAGCATAGAGGCCAGGGATATTAGTATTTTCATAGGCATCCGCCTGGATAAATCCTCGCTCATTGAGGGCCACGCCCGTATTTTCCAGACCGTAGCCCTTGGTATTGGCAACCCGACCGATGGCCCAAATCAGAACATCGGTCTCATGTTCCTGACCATTTTCCAGAACCAGAGTCAGAGAACCATCAGGATTCTTACGGACTTCTTTGGGTGTAGACTCTTTGTGGAGGGTTGGACCGTTTTTTTCCATCTCCTCCATGAGGGCATCGGTCAGATAGGTATCCCAATTTCGTAAAGGCCGGTCGTGGCGGACAAAGAGGTGGCTGTCGCTGCCAAGGGCATTGAGCACGCCGGAAATTTCGACCCCAATATAACCCGCACCAACGACGGCAGCACGCTTAGGAATTTGGTTCAATTCAAAGAAACCATCGGAAGTGATGCCGTATTCGGCACCAGGGATATTAGGAATGCGGGCGTGACCGCCGGTCGCAATCAAAATATGGAGAGCGGTGTAGGTTTGACCATCCGCTTCCAGGGTGTGAGCATCGAGAAAGCGAGCGTAGGCATTGAGCACTTCAACGCCATTGGCGGCAAAGCCTCGCTCATAGGAGCCATGGATGCGGTCAATATAGGCCTGGCGATTTTTCTTGAGGATAGCAAAGTCAAAGTCGCTAGAAGCCACTTTGAAGCCGTACTCGCCGGCATACTTACCAATGGCTTCGGCAACCTGGGCTCCATACCACATGACCTTCTTGGGCACACAGCCACGATTGACGCAGGTTCCGCCAGTTTCCTGAGCTTCAATCAGGAGAACCTTAGCTCCGTGCATGGCAGCTCGATTAGCCGAAGCAATCCCGCCTGAACCGCCTCCCAAAACAATATAATCGTATGTCTTTACCATAGTATTTCCTTTCTGCTTTTTCAGATATTAGCTAGGAAGGCGTTGGGAGTGGCTCTGCAAAGCCAACTATCCCAGTCCCCTAGCGACCTCGCAAGCTTTCTAAGGTCAGATTACCATAAAAGCTAGGGGTGGGCAAATTTCCACTACGGTAATACTCTTCAAAAATCAAAACTATCCCACGGATAAAGTCACTCTATGATTTCTCATTAGAGTGACTACGAAAACTACGATTGTAGTTTTCTATATCCCTGGCTAACTCTGCATAAACTGTGGCAACGACAGTTTGTACCTCGTGTCGCGTCGTTAACTCACTTTGCCGTACTTACTGAGGAAAGCGAAGCTTTCCCTATTTCCAACCTCAAAAGGTCTATCAGACCTTTTGAGCCACCTGCAGTTCGTGCGATGCAGAGCAAAGTTGGTCGATTTCACCAACTTTGTGAGGTTAGTAAGGGAGCTAGGCAATCGTTATGGAGATTGCCGTTAGCTATCAAGCCACTAAAGGGGCTGATAGCTTTGATCCTTGCATTGACTATTTTTGATTTTTTATTGAGCATAAGAAAGACAAAGGGCTGAAAGATTGGTAGAAAGAAAAACCTAACCAGAAAAATCTAGCTAGGTTTTGTAGAGTTGGGAAAAATTCCCTTTTATTAAAGACAGTTGCTTAAAGCTAAAGGGATAGGAAAAAGTCCCCTCGGGCTCAAAAATTTTTGTGGTCTGTTTAGAAAAAACGGGTTATTCCTGACTAAAACTCATAGTTGAGACCACAGGCTCAAGATTCTGACTAATTTTTTCTCATCATCCACCTGATAGACCAAACGGTGCTTTCGATTGATTCGTCGTGAGTAGGCACCGCTCAAATTACCAACCAATTTTTCATAGCGTGGAGGATTTTGATAGGGATTATCTCTCAGAAGCTCAGTTAGGTTTTTCGCTCTAGTCGTCAAGTTGGCTGCCTTTAATTTTTGAATATCTGATAGAGCTTTTTTAGAATAAATCAGCCGATAAGTCACCAATCAACCTCTTCTTCAAAGGTAGAGTGTTTCCAAGAGACCATTGTAGTCATCCTCGCTTAAAATCACCGCATTCCCTTGCTTGGTTGTCACATTTACAGGCTCATTATACTTGATGGTATTCTCTAGGGTATTAAAGAGATCCTTGCGAAGGTTTGTCGCAGACATCGTTACCATAAAATCGCCTCCTCTTATGTACATAATAACGTACATATTCAATACTTATCAATAAGTACCAGATAATCAAATACCGGGTTTTCAAAACTATCCCCATAATCTATTCGTAATTCCTTCTAGGAAAATCCTAGTCAGGCTAATTTATTTTTCCACCTTGGCATTCTCCATCTCGCTCAGTCTTGCCTTTAAGTCCTCAGCCACATTTCTGGGGACACCGCAGTTGACGATGTCATCGACATCGGCCTGCTGGATCTTGGTCAGGCTCCTGAAATGCTTGAGCAAGAGCTGCTTGCGTTTGGGTCCTAGGCCTGGGACACCATCCAGCTTGGAACTAAAGCTATTCTTGCTTCTGACCTGTCTATGGAAGGTAATGGCAAAGCGGTGGACTTCATCTTGAACCCTTTGCAGGAGAAAGAATTCTTGAGAATTTCGTGGAAGGTCCACGACTTCCAAAGGCTCACCAAAGAGGAGTTCGTGGGTCTGGTGCTTGTCATTCTTTTGCAGACCAGCAATCGGAATATCCAGCCCCAGACGGTTTTGGATAACATCTTTAGCGATATTGACCTGGCCTTGACCACCATCAATAACAATCAAATCTGGAGGGGTCAGGCCATCGCGCATGACGCGACTGTAGCGACGGTAAATAACCTCGCGCATACTGGCATAGTCATCAGGACCAATAACGGTCTTGATTTTAAACTTGCGATAGTCTTTCTTGCTAGGTTTCCCGTCAACGAAGACAACCATGGCTGCCACAGGACTGGTCCCCTGAATATTGGAGTTATCAAAGGCCTCAATCCGTCGGGGGGCAGGAATATTGAGCAGTTGGCCCAGATTTTCGATGGCTCCCTTGGTCTTTTTAATGTCCTTTTCTAGAAGGTCAAATTTTTGTTGCAGGCTGACCCGAGCATTTTTAGTGGCCAAATTGACCAGCTGCTTCTTCTCGCCCCGTTGGGGTTTAAGGACCTTGGTCTTGACAACCGCCTTAGCCAGCTGGTCATCAATATCTTGTGGAATGAAGACCTCCTTGGGCAGGAAGTGCTTACTCTCCTGATAAAATTGCCCTAGATAGGTCAGGAAATCTTCTTCTGGTTCATTATAATAAGGAAATATATTGACATCACGTTGGATGAGCTTGCCCTGACGGACGAAGAAAACCTGGACACACATCCACCCCTTATCCACATAATAGCCGAAGATGTCTCGGTCCTGCATATCCTGATTCATAATTCGCTGTTTGGTGCGAAGTTTGCTGATGGCTTCTAGGAGGTCGCGGTATTCGGCCGCCCGTTCAAATTCCATGAGTTCCGACGCTTTGAGCATCTTCTGGCGAATTTGCTCAACAATCTTATTGTCCTTGCCATTGAGGAAGTTCTTTACGTCCTCCTTGAGGCCATCCCAATAGGTCTGGTCTGTATGGCAGATAGTGTGGGCATTGCATTGACCCAAATGGTAATAAAAGCAGACCTTATTGGCTGGATTGGTGCATTTCTTAAAGGGAAAAATCCGATCCAGCAGGCGCTTAATTTCGGTGGCAGCTCCAGAGTCGGGATAGGGGCCAAAATAGAGGCCATCCTTGCGGTGGACCTGACGGGTAATCATGAGCCGAGGGTAAACCTCATTGGTAATCTTGATATAGGGGTAGGACTTATCATCCTTGAGGCGAATGTTGTACTTAGGCATATTCTTCTGGATGAGGTTGATTTCCAGAAGCAGGGCCTCGGTATTGGAGCCCGTAACAATATATTCAAAATCGGCAATTTCTGAGACCAACATCTCAGTCTTGGTGTCATGGCTACCGTGGAAATAAGAGCGAACCCGATTTTTCAAATTCTTGGCCTTACCAACATAAATAATCGTGCCATTTTTATCCTTGTGGATGTAGCAACCAGGACTATCTGGTAGCAACTCCAACTTGTGTTTAATCAGTTCATTCATAAAGACATTATAACAAATTTACTTGGCCTACTTAAGGATTTAAAATAACAACCTATCCATTCGCCCATCCTCAAACTGAACAAGGTAGAACTAGATTTTTTAATTAAAGAAATTATTATTCACATATTGTAAAACGCTTACATATATTTTATAATGGTCGTGAAAATTCAAAAAAGGAGGAAGCCATCATGACAGATAGCTCATCTACGGAAAGTAAACGGACTGGTTGGTATATGCATAAGCGTGGCAAACACTGGATTTTTGGTTGTAGCCTCGTTACCCTACTCGTCGCAGGCCTGGCTCTAGCTAGTCCAGTTTATGCTGAGGATACCACAGCAACGACTTCCAGTTCTTCCAGCACACAGTTGGCAGATGTCGGAGGACTTGCTGAAAAATCAATGAACAATTCAGCAACTACAGCTGATAACCAAACAGCCTCAGTTGGCCAAGAAACTTCTGCTGTCGATGAAACGGACAAGAGTGATACTCCCTCCAAATCCGATGAAGTTAGCGAACAAGCAACTGCTGATACTTCGACTGCAACCACTTCAGTCGAATCTAGTGAACAAACGGGTGTAGCCTCAAATAATGAGAAAGATCCTACTATTAAGCCTGTCGATGGGGCTGTCACTGTCGAGAAGACCGACCTAGCTGATGTAGCACAAGTTGCTGAAAAAGGTTATCAAACTAATTTGACCAATCTTAAGCCAACAAATGGAACTTGGAAAGTTCGAGATGACGGTCTCTACAGCAATGCCCTTGACAAGGGAGACAGCTGGAACATTTCTGATATCAAGACAGATAATTTTGTCTATTCAACCGATGTCAAGTTCCTCAAAAATCAGGGAGCTGTCGGTCTAATATTCCGCAGTACTGACCCTAATAACGTCCAAAATAGCTATGCCATCAATATCGATGGTGGCACGAAAAAGAGTAAATTTTGGCGTTGGCAAGATGGACAGGATCAACAACTGATTGATGAAAGACAAATCGAACCAAGCGCCGATGGTAACTATTTCATCAGAGTTATCGCAATTGATTCTTGGCTCTCCTTCTATATCAACGGTCAATTGATTGGTTCCACTGGGGACTATACCCTACAAAAAGATGACAAGGGGCAAACCACTGTCATTAAAGAGGGTTATCTGGGCTTGCTTAACTGGAATAGCGAAGTGGTATTCCAAAATACCTACTATACGCCAATCACTGATGATTTAAATCCAGAACTAGAAGATGTCGCTGTCACACCTGACCAAGGTGGCGCCGAAAAGAAAGGGCAATTTCTAGCTAATGCTCCTATCAACATCCAGTATGTTGATAATGCCACGACTAGCGTAAAACTAGCAATTAAGCCCAAAAATAGTCAAGCGCAATTTAAGATTTCTGACAGCACCGGCAAGGAATACCAATTAACTGACAGCATCCCTCTAGCTGTTGGAGCTAATTATCTAACGGTGACCAGCACTGTTACAACTGAAGCTAATCAGGCTAGCCTAACCTATCGCATCAATGTCCATCGGCGGCAAGCAAATGAAGTCTATTACAATGAACTCTTCCGTGACCAATACCACTACTCGGTCAAGGACGGCTGGGGCAATGACCCTAACGGTTTGGTCTATTACAAGGGTAAGTACCATCTCTTTTATCAGTTCTATGATGATAATGTTTGGGGACCGATGCACTGGGCTCATGCTACCAGCACAGACCTCCTTCATTGGGAAGAGCAACCAATTGCTCTCTACCCCGATAGTAACGGAACCATGTTCTCGGGTTGTATTGTCGTCGACGAACACAACAGCTCTGGCTTCTTCAAAGATGGAGAAGGTGGACTGGTTGCCTTAGTTACAGCTGATGGTAATGGCCAACGAATTAAATTGGCCTATAGTTCGGACGAAGGTCAAACTTGGACCAAGGTTGACCAAGTGGCTGCTGACTGGTCTAATGACCCGCTGCAAAGCAAGGATTTCCGCGACCCTAAAGTTTTCCATTGGAATAACAAGTGGTTCATGGTCCTAGCTGGTGGTCCTTTACGCATCTATTCTTCTGATAATTTAAGAGACTGGTCGGTTGAATCTACCTATCCTGACATCCAAACCGAGTGTCCTGACCTCTATCCGATTCAAACCGATGATGGTAGCATTAAATGGGTACTTTCACGAGGCGGTCGCTATTACAAGGTCGGCGACTTCAAGCAAGTTGATGGTAAATGGACCTTCAGCCCAGACCAGGCCTATCAGGATTCCGATGGCATTATGAATTTTGGTAAAGATTCCTACGCTGCCATGACCTATTATGTACAGGATTTTGGTAGCGAGGCCAATCCTACCATTCCAAAATTAACAGAACTAAACTGGATGAATACCTGGGACTACTGTAACCTAGTCGGTAAGACCCTTGACCAAGACTTCAACGGAACCTATAATCTCAACCTGCAATTGGGATTGACCAAGGAAAATGATAGATATGTCTTGACGCAAACTCCAATTAAAGCCTACGAGTCTCTTCGCGACACAGCTAAGGCTATAAACTATCAGGATGTTACGGTTTCGGCTAATAATGATTTACTCAAGGATGTTAAATCCGATAGCTATGAAATCGTCTCAACCTTTAGGCCAAGTGCAACTACCACGAAGGTTGGCTTTAAATTACGGCAATCACAAGACCAAGCCACTGTTGTCTCTTATGATCTACAAACTCAAGAACTCTCAATCGACCGTAGCCAATCAGGCATTATTATTACCGATAAATTTGCTGAAATTAACAAGCAAAAGGTAACGACAAATGCTGATGGTAGCATTTCTCTTCATATCTTTGTCGACCGCGCTAGCCTTGAAGTCTTTGCTAAGGGAGACACTGTAGCTGGTGCCAACCAAATTTTCCCAGCTCCTGATAGCCTTGGAGCCAGTGTCTTCACGGAAGGTGGTGACGCTAAAGCTGATATTGCCTTTTATCCACTTAAGTCTATCTGGACCAATAAGGTCGTAACAGACAAGCCATTCAAACTTGTCGGAACCGGCCAGGCTGAAACACGCTTGAATACTGGTCAGTCAACAAGTTTCGAGGCCTACCTAGCACCTGCTCAAGCCAAGCAGGAAGTAAACTGGCAATTAGATAAGCCTGACCTAGTTGACTTTAGTCAATCTGGTAATAAGGTGACCTTGACTGCCAAAAAGGCTGGCAGTTTAACCCTGACGGCAAGCTCTAAGGAGGATCCTAGCTTGACCAAGGTCTACAAAATTAATATCTTTGAGAATAATTTTAAGACCAACTTGAAAAATCTCAAGGCTATTTCAGGGCAATGGGTGGTCGATGATAAAGAGCTGCTGGACAGCAATACTAGCGCTAATGATGCCATTATGTCAACCGATATTGTCTCTTATGCTGAATATAAATTAGAAGCTGATGTTAAATATCAAAAGGGCTTGGTCAACATCTTCTTTGCCTCTCCGGCAACCGACCCAGCTAATGCCTACACCTTCCAATTGGGCGACCAAGCCAGTGCACGACTTTACTACTTCCAAGGGGATACCATCACAGAAGAACCGCTCACAAAGGCGCTCAATGATAATCTCTACCATCACCTTGAAATCAAGAAGACCAAGGATAGTGTGAGCCTGAGTATTGATGGACAAGAAGTTATGAGCCATAAATTTGACACAGTTAAGGACTATTTCAATAAGGCCTATATTGGCCTGGGACTTTGGGATGGAGAGGTCGCTTTCCAAAATGTCTATCTGACTCCGCTCAATCAGGAAGTTAAGTCGCAAGGCTGGTTCACCGCTAATCAAGCTTGGTATTATCGCAAGGCAGATGGCCAACTAGAGACTGGTTTGGCTGATATTGATGGACAAACTCATTACTTCAATGCCGATGGCTCTCAAGTCAAGGGAGACTTCGCTTCACCTGATGGTGGCAAGACTTGGTACTACTTAGATAAAGATAATGGACAGGTTTTGACAGGCCTTCAAGTGATCAATGGTAAAACCTACTATTTCAATGCCGATGGCTCTCAAGTCAAAGGAGACTTCGCCTCGCCCGATGGAGGTAAGACCTGGTACTACTTAGATAAAGACAATGGACAGGTTTTGACAGGCCTTCAAGTTGTCAACGGTAAGACCTACTATTTCAATGCCGATGGCTCTCAAGTCAAAGGAGACTTCGCTTCGCCTGATGGCGGCAAAACTTGGTACTATCTGGATAAGGATAATGGTCAAGCTCTAACTGGTGGACAAACTATTGCTGGTAAACGTTATACTTTTGATGAAACTGGTCAACAAATTAAGGGCCGTTTTGTCACCCCTGATGGCGGTATAACTTGGTATTACCTTGATAAGGATAATGGCCTTAGAGTAACGGGTAGACAAGTCATTAACGGTGAAGTTTGCTACTTCGACCAAGACGGTCGTCAACTCAAATAGTTTCTTGAATAAAAAGAAAGGCAGGTCTGACAAGAGGTCACCCCAAAGCGGTTTCTCAGTCAATCCTGCCATTTTTTATGATTTAAACTTCTCCAACCAGCGCTCTATCATAGCCTGATTATCTCCCTTGAGGGTGAAATAAGAGCCACGAATAGTGCCAGCTAGTTTAGATTTTTGTCGTGCGAATTTAAAGCGGCCTTCCAGCTCGGCTGGCACTTCCATGCCGTCCGAGAGTTTGAGACCGACCGCTTCTTGGGATTGTCCAATTCGTAGAGCACATTAATAGCTAGGCCATCCTCATAAAAAACATGTGTCCAGAGGATGCGGTCTTCTAGGAAGAGTTGGGCAATTTCTAAGGGCTTGGCCACAAAAACCAAATCCTTTTCTCGCTTGAGCAGGGCCTCAATATCAGCCATCAGTTTCAGTTCCGCTCGCTCAAATACTGGCTGAGTCTCAAAGTCTACCTTAAACTTATTCCAGAAATACCGGGCCTCAACCTGCTAGACTATCAGCGACAGGGGAACTCTCTAAGCCTGTGCTTGATACATTTTTAAAATCAATTTTCATTTTTTAACTCCTGCTTTTGCTGGCTAGGTCCAAGCCATAATTGGCTAGACAAAAAAGATAACCCAGGATGAGGTAAAAAACAAAGAGTCCCAAACAATTTTTAAGGACAAAGCCCCAACCATACTTATAGACATTGACAAAGTAATAAGGGAAGGGACTGTCTACAGCACCTGGAATGGCCCACTTGGTCACAAAACCGTTAAAAAGAGCCAGGAAACTATAGGCTAATTGAAAAAGTAACCAAGCGATAGGATCCCAAATTCTATAGTTTTTCCTTGGGTCAAATAGGAGACTATCAAGGAGAAAGCCCAAGGGAAGAATATAGTGAACCAAGAAATTCTCTAAATTCCAATAGGCTTGCGCTGTCACCAAAGGAGCCAAGAAGAAATGGTAAACGATAGGTAAACGATAAAGGGAATCAAAATCATTTACCGTCAAGCCACCCTTAAAGCGTAAAAATTTGTGACTGAGTAAAGTAGCCTCCTTCTTTTGAGCCATCCAGTATAGAGTGACTCCTAAAAATACGACGACGGCCAAGTTGGATAAAATGGTATAGTAAAGTAGCCTCCCTAGCCCATACTTAAAGAGCTGGAGGCCGAGACCCAAAATTCCCAGGATAAACAAGATTCTGCGGTAGTATGTCACTAGCATTCCTCTTCTCCTAGCAGGAGGCCAGCCAGAGTTCTGGCTAATTCCTTAGTAGACTGTGGATTTTGCCCAGTTATCAGCTTGCCATCAGTCAAGACGTGAGAATGAAAGGGATTAGCCTCTACATAGTCGGCTCCCATTCTCTCCAATCGGTCTTGCAGGAGAAAGGGAACGTGGTCGCTATGGCCGACATAAAGCTCTTCAGCATTGGAATAGCCTGTCACCCTTTTTCCTTCAACCCAGGCCTCGCCATCAACTTCAAGCTGGGGATTGGTCAGGGCTGCAGTACCATGACAGATAGTCGCTACTGGCTTTTGGGCTGCGCTCATGGCTAAGATCCAGTCAGCTACCTGAGGATCGCGGGCAAAGTCATACATAGCCCCGTGCCCCCCTGTAAAATAAAGGCCCGAATAATCAGCTGGCTCAAGCTTGTCCAGAGCTAGTGAATTGACCAAGCTTGACATAAAAGCAAGGTCATCGTAATAATCCATGCTCTCTTGATCCATAAACTGCTCCGTCAGGCTAAAAGGATCCAGAGGAATTTCCCCTCCTTTAAGGCTGGCAATTTGATAGGGCAGACCTTTCTCTTCCATGATGGCAATAAAATGCGTCAGCTCTCCCAACCAAAGGCCTGTTGGAATCTCCTGTCCCTCGTAATGGTTTTGATTGGTTGCTAAAATTAATAGTGGTTTCATGATTCTCTCCCTCTCATGTTTAAAATACTGTGATTAGAGGACATAGCTTCCCAATCGCTTATGACCTCAACTTCTTAAATCGATAATGTTCCCACTTCTCTCTCCACAAAAAATCTCTAAAACGACCCAACCTGTCTCCCCAGACTTGCATCTCTCTGGAGTCGTTTTTTCAAAAATTTTATGATTGCTAGCCAATGAAAATCAAATTAGCCCAGGTGTAAGACTTGCTGGAAATACAAGTGCCAGCCAGAGCGAGTCCCTCAAGGGAAGATATTGATTTTAAAGGCGTATTATAAAAAGTATCTGAACTTACTAATTATACCCTGTTAGGAAAGGAAGAACAAGTAAAAAAACCTTGGAAACAAGGCATTTTAGGGTGGTTTTAAGTTATAGCTCAAATCATCCCTATTCACTCCTCTGACCATGAAGGAGTTGCAAGAGCTCTGAATAAGAGGTGACTGTGTAAGTCGGTATCGCTGGGCTGGTGTTTTCCTTTCTTTCAGGATTGTACCAAACCGTATCCAGACCAGCATTATTGCCACCTTGAATATCAGCAGTTAGACTATCGCCGATAAAAAGGGCCTGATCCTTAGCAAATCCAGGAATCTGGTCTGCTAGCACTTGGAAGAATTCCTTATCAGGCTTTTGATAGCCTGTTTGTTCTGAAATAAAGACCTGCTTGAAATAGGGCTTAATATCAGAAGCCCTCAGGCGACCTTCCTGAATACGCGTAATGCCGTTGGTTGCCCCGTATATCTGATAACCTGAGACTGTCAGTTCAGCTAGGAGCTCCTTAGCACCAGCAAAGGTCTGACCCTGATTCATCAAAAAGGACTGATACTTCTCAGCGTAGACCTTCCCGTCAACCACTTTACCAAAATGCTCAAAAAGTAGAGCAAAACGACTGTTGACCAGCTCTTCCTTTGAAATTTTCTTAGCCTCCAAATCCAGCCAGAGTTGCTGATTCATGGGCTTATAGTAGGCCTTATAGGCTGTCACATCATCGACCTCTTCCGCCTCCAGCATTTGTGTCAGGGCAACTTCTTCCGCCGCTTCGAAGTCTAGGAGGGTGTGGTCAAGGTCGAAAAGTAAAAATTTATAGGTCAAATTCAAGCTCCTTTCTGGGTAGCAAGGAATTATTTTGGGTGAGTTAATAAAACAGCCTTAGCGGTTAATCCTTTCCTTACTCCTTGCATTTTCCACTAGTATGCCAGCCACTAAAAGACTCGGCTTTTCCTCAACAGTCATTGACAGTTTCAAACTCCCAAGTCAGGCTTAGTTGAGCCCTACTCACTAGTGCCCAGCAAATTTCTTTAGGATAGCCCCTATTATACAATGATTATAGTGATTTCTCCAGCTCCACCACTATCCGATTGCCAACAATATCCTCAATAAGCAAATCGTTCTCATTGGCTGCAAGCAAGGATTTAAGAGCCCGAGCTCTCTCTTCAATAGTTTTCAGATAAGCCGAGTCCTTGACAAATACTTGGACATGGTTGAGTCCAGGAAGGCCCTGACTTCGTTTAGCTAAACCTGGTCCAGCCCAGTGATTAAAGGCAAAATGATGGTGATAGCCACCATCAGCAATCCAACTGGCCGTTGAAAAGGCCTGATTTTCCTTAATCTCAAAGAGATGCCGATAAAAGGCTGATAGCTTGGCAGCATTAGAAACACTATAGTGGAAATGCCCCATCTTAGTTCCTGCTGGCATTTGATAGCCCGCATAATCGCCATGGGCTGATGCTAAAACACCATCGCCATCCATTTCTTCGGTGATACCCAAAATCTTATCACCCTGAATATCCCACTGCGGTACTGGCTTGTTGCGGTAGATTTCAATACCGTTGCCTTCGGTATCATTGAGGTAAATGGCTTCGCTGTAGCCATGGTCACTGGCACCTTGCAGAGGGACATTATTAACCAAAGCATGTCGGAGGAAGTCTCCAAGGTCGCTACGACTGGGAAGTAAAATAGCAAAGTGATAGAGACCATAAGCTTCTACTTCACTTGCTGGCACTTCCTCCAATCGCAGCAGGTCAAGCCCGCTGTCCTTAATCCCCAAATTAACCCAGCCTTGACCTCGGTCCAATATTGCTAGTCCTAGGACCTGCTTGTAAAATCTAGTTTGTAGGTCCAAGTTAGCCACATTCAAGACCACTCGTCCTAATCGTATTCTTGATTGATAGTCGTACATTCTTTTCCTTTCTTAAGTCAGTTATAAATCTCTAATTAGTAATTATTGCTTCTAAATAAGAGGTTGGAATCTCGCTCCAACCTCTTATTTGCTTCTTGCTTAGTTAGGACTTCTTAGCCACCAATATTTGCCAAAATTTCATCCATCATGTCCTGCAAGCTGATAGCCCTCATTTCATCGTAGGCAGCTTTCGCTACCCTCTGGTAAAAACTTGGTAGAACCTTAGGAACATTGCTACCGATTGGACAGTCAGGGTTGGTACTTTCGTCAACCTTAAGCAGGCCATCGGTTTCAACCGCCTCGAAGACATCATAAAAAGAAATGTCCTTGGGGGCCTTGGCCAACTGAGGCTTGGCTGCTCCCACCTTGGTAATCAAGAGACCTGCCTTACTGAGATTGGACATCAGCCGACGAACAAGACCCGGATTGGTCCCAACAGAGTCGGCGATGGTCTGGCTGGAAATCTTAGGCAAGCGCTCCTGATTGAGGGCAATATAGCTTAAAATATGTAGAGCATCGCTCAGTTTATGAGATTGTTTCATCTTTAATCACTCCATTTATTCCTTCTCTAGTTATTACTATAGCCTATCCAAGGACAAATGGCAAATCTGAAAAAATCACACTTCGATGACTTATTTAAAAATACCAAAGCCACCTGTCCAGGCAATTTTTTCTTGGGCAGCTAGGCTAATTTGTAAGAAGCCCATAGCTTCCAATTCACGTGCTCGTTTCAGACTACCAGCATCCATAGCTTGGACGTCGCCACCCTTGAGAGCCTCCATGATAGCTTCCTTAGCATCCGCATGGTCAGAAGCAAAGAGGGCGGCTACCAGCTACCTTACCGCTTGCCAGAGTAGCGCCGAAGGTCGTATTGAAGCCTTTGACTACCTTAGCAGTTGGGCTGTTGCAGAAGAATCTGCTGGAACGGTCAATTCATCGAAGGTTTGGAAGTTGACAGGGTTAGTAATATCGATGACGATTTTACCAGCAAAATTCTCCTGGTTTGCCGCTGCGATGCCTTCAAGAGCTGGGTAAGGCACAGCCAAAACGATGATGTCGCCAAAGCTAGTCGCAGGTTCTTCCGTTGTTGAGAAGTTGACGCTGTTACCAGCTTTTTCAAAAACAGATGCGATGGCTGTCCCCATATTACCTTTACCAAAAATTGTTACTGTAGACATAGTTTTTTCTCCTATTTAAAAAATGATTTATATAGATGTTTCTTTTTGTTTAACAGCTTATAGATATAGTATAACCTGTTGTTTTTAAAATGGCAATTATTTTGCTCAGAAATTGGAGATTAACTTTATTCCATCACTACTACTGAAAAAAGCCACCCTCTTGGATGACTTGTGAATTCTTGATATTTTGCTTTCATCAAGATCCTAAAAATTAGGAAATATCCTTGGGGGTCTTGGGCGAATGATGGCGACTATTAGGATAGGAAGCGAAATCACTTTACTTAGGAATTCAAGAATAGTTATAACCAAATAGCCTGTAGCATCTGCCTGCAAGAAATAGGCCATGGCTATCAGGAAAAGAATGAGGTCAACTGATACCGTTAGAATTAGAAAAGACTTGGTGATGATTTTATCCTTAAATAGGCTCAGGGAAAGCAGGGAAAAGAAGGGAGGGACTAGAATCAAGGCCAGCCCAAACAAGACGATAGGAAAAACCATTGCCACTGTCGTTATGACACCTGCCATTTCTTCTTTAGAATAGGAGGTTGCCTGAAAATGCCCCGTTAAGGCCACACTCCAAATGACCATAAAAAGGATGGCCAAAATCTGAAAGACCAGGGCAAACTTCAGCAAGCATCTAGTCTTTATCCTTGCCCTCTCTTCTATGGAAGGGCTTAGGAAGTCATCGTAGGGTTGAAAGAGATTCATATTCAATCCTCCTTTTTAGGAATTTAAGTGATTAACCGGTGGGTTTGTAGGAGAGCCAACTGCTTGCCCAGCTTTTCTTTCCTGTCCAATCCTCTTATTGAGCATGACCAGAAACGTCATCAGGGCAATTTGCGAGGCCAAACTAAGAATGCCACCCATCCAGATTGACCAATTTTCTAGGCCCCCCTGCTTGAGTTACAAAGTAGGTGGGGACTTGTACAAGCAACCTAGTAGCTAGCGCGATTAGAATCCCAGTAGCTGGTAAACGATGGCGGATGTTTTTGACAGCTACAATTATGGGCAAGACTAGAGCAGCGACATCAATGGCCCCCGAAATTAGACTGAATACAATCAAGAGGAAAATAATGGACATGAAAGAGCCGCTTCCCTCAAAGAATCCAGATTGAAATAAATAGGCAATGATAACAACTAGAGGATAAAGTAAGTCAACGTTGCCTGTCATGACTCCTGCTGAAATCATAAAGCCTATCGAAGCTACTTGCAAGCAAAAATCTAGAATGACGAGGTTAAGCGACCAAACAATCAATCCAGATGAAGGTTTTTTCACCATAGATTTTCCTTTCAAATTTGTCTTGACCTGAGCTGCTTCTTGGACCTTTGCAGGCAGGCTCCCTTCTTTTACCCTTTCCGGAATCTGTGGGCTTATATCGCCCCTGGTCAGAGAATTTTTGACTGCTGGTACCTTCTTGTTCATAACCCCAGACACAGTTGGCTGGCTTTGATAGCTTAAGTCCCTTTTTTCTCGCCGAGCTTGTCCAAATAATCGACTAGCCAAAACCAGAGCGAAAATTTTTGAACCCAGAAAAGCGAAAAAAGAGAAGTAGATTAGGATTACCACACTCTCTAACCTGAAGAGAATAGGGAGTAAAGCCAAAAAGGGAGTAAGAACCTGCAGAACCAGACAGATGAAGAATCCCCTAAAAATAGATTTAGCATTCTTCCGACTACTAGCAGCAAAAAGACTAATACTGGTCGCAAGCCAGGTAAAGACCAAATCAATTAAGCTAGCAGACATTAGGGCAAAGAGGTAAACCGCAAAAATACCAATCAATTGGGTAAATGATCCTATAAATTCTATAAACCTAGCCACATCACTGCCACCAGAACTTGTAGACAGGTCACCCAAGCTACTCGACTGAACGAATACCGTTGCAATCGTTATAGCGATGACTGAAAGAATCGGCCCAATCACCAGGCTGGTAATTTCCAAACCGAGCGCCCAATTAACAAGGGCATTTGAAGATTTCTTTTCCATATTTTCACCTATAAATAATTTTCTGTTTAAATCACTGATAAATTGAGAAGGTCAACCCGCAAACGATTTTTTAACACATTCCTATATTCTAAACTTGACTCCTAGATTGGGTTAAGGGTGCTCGAAGGGCTACATACTTATCCAGCAAAATAAGCCGAGTCAAAAATACGGTTTTCCCCTTGGACTTCCTAGGCTTCCTATCTACAATAAACTTATCCTTTTCTTCAAAAAAAGGTGACACCGCTAAGCCGTGCCACCACTTGTCTATGAAGAATGCCGATTGCAGGAATTGAACCTACGACCTACGCGTTACGAGTGCGTTGCTCTACCTACTGAGCTAAATCGGCTACTGCTCCTATAGTTTACCAATTTGTTACAGACCTGTCAAGATATTTACCTTGTTTTTTTCTTAAAAAAATTGGCTGAATTGGAATTGGCTTCTAACTAGCTACTGAACTCCCACAAAAAAGCTATTAAGTTAGGACAACCCACTTGAAAGAAACAAAAATTTCCGGCAAAAATGTCATGTATAATTGACACTATCTGATTTTCTGTTATACTGGGGATGTAATATATATATGACATTGGGAGTAGACATGAATCGCGTTAAAGAATTTCGCCAGTTAAAAAAATTGTCGCAACTGGCCTTGGCTAGGGAAATTGGTGTGGCTAGGCAAACTATCAATCTGATTGAAAATGGGAAGTACAACCCTTCGCTTGAACTTTGTATCAAGCTTGCTAAAAGTCTAGACACCGACCTTAACAGCCTCTTCTGGGAGGTCAGTGACAGGTCTCCAAGAGACTAATACTCTTCAAAAATCAAAACTATCCCACGGATAAAGTTACTCTATAGTTTTCATTAGAGTGACTACGAAAACTACGATTGTAGTTTTCTATATCCCTGACTAACTCTGTATAAACTGTGGTAACGACAGTTTATACCTCGTGTCGCATCGTTAACTCACTTTGCCGTACTTGCTGAGGAAAGCAAAGCTTTCCCTTTTGGCAGTCTAGAAAGTCTGTTGATTTTGATGAAGAAAAATATATGAGACTCAGGCAGAATACAACAAGCAAGTTAAAATATTTAGGAAAGGAATCCTTTTTGGAACCTTACTTTTTCTCTTCTTCATGTATGTTATCATTCCTCTTGATGAGCACAAGAAGGACTATTGGGACTACCTTTTGACGCCCAAGCACATTATTGCTAGTCTTTGTGCCGGATTGATTTGGGGCCTATTGATGTACTATTTCCTCAGACCTAGAAAATTTTTTTAAAAAAGGAAGGCGAAAATGAAACTTTGGACGAATCTAAAAAATAGCATAAGTCTAGAATCAGGTTATGATGAATTGCAAAAGGAAATTTTCAATGAATTTGATGCTAGAGCTTACCGGTTAGGGAGATTGATTTCAGCACTTCCCAACTTTATATTCTTTCTCTTGATTTTCAAGTGGCCCTTGGCTTCAGCCATCGGATTCTTTACCACCTATATCATCCAAGCCTTCTTTCAACTCAGATTGGAAAGGCAAAAAATTAGAAGGTTGCGACAACTTCAATTGGATAAAGTTTATATTGAAGATGTCGAATATCATGCCACTCTAAGAAAATGGAAAATGGGTGCTACTATTTTTGGTGCAAGCATATCTGCACTCTTCACCCCCGTCATGATTTTGACTTATAGTCTTTTAAGAGGCCAATCATTTTTAGCTAGCCTCTTCTCAGCGTAGTCTGTTATTTTCTTATTATTTATGGCTGTTAATGGCTTATCTTTCTACTTTCTTATAAAGAGAAAGATAAGAGTCGAAAGCACTGAAAATATCGAAGATACAGAAGAACAGCTTCGAGAAACTATCAAGCTTAAGGGTTGGATAAAATTCCTTGGACTATTTTTCCTTATGTCTATCCTTATCTTCCTCCTAGACCTCTTTATGGCTAAAGATCCTGCACTCGTCTTCCAACATCCACTAAAACCTATCAGACACGCCCTTCCAATCAGCCTTATTGTAACAATTATTAGCTATTTCACCGGTAGCATAAACAGTCCCCCTAGTAAGAAAAAGAAATAGGCTAGCTAAAATTCGGAGCTGGGCAAAAAGTCCTGAATTAACAAAATCGCATGAAATCTTTCGTTTAAAAACGCTGATTTCATGCGATTTCTTATTTTTAAAATCTGAGAAAATTAGTGAGATTTTGAGTTTTTGCCCAGCTCCTTTTATAACATTTTCTCCTCCTTTTTCTCATTTCATCCCTGGACCCAGGATGCCTTTTAGTTTATCGGACAACTGGTCCAGCTTGAGCACTTCCACTTCTTGTAGGCGGGATTTGATAAAAATGCTTAAAAGACTGGTAGCCGATTTGCCCAGTAGCTGTCTTTTCTCGGCAGGTAATTGTGAGAAAGCCGTCATAATGGTCCTAGCACTTTGGAGGACATCAGCCTGGAGTACATCTAGGGTAGCGACATCATTCTCCAAGAAAAGGTCAAAGACCGTATCAAAGATGGTTTTCAGCTCCTCTTGAGAAAGTTCCTCAGTCCATTGGCTAAAGGTGACTTCCATAGCCCTACTAAGTTCTGACTGACCTGACGCCCATTTCCAATCCACCCCTTCGACTTCCCACTTACTAACATTGTGTTGGAAGGTGCCAAGGGCCTTACTTTCGACGAAGGAGCTGGGAATATCATGTTTTAACATACTACCAACAATGGAATCCTTGGGCCTTAAGCAGAGAACCTTGGGACTAATGGTCTTGTAGCCTGGGCTCTCCAAAATGTGGTCGTGCAGGCCTGGTGCATCCAGAAGTAACAAATGGTCAATTCTTGCCTGTAAATGCTCTGGCAGGCAAGAAGCCGCATAAAGTGCCAGATTGCCTCCCTTAGAATGACCGGTTAGTGTATAAGTCTCTTCGTTCTCTTGCAAAATCTTCTGCAGATAGTCCAGGGCCTGGCGCTGAGCTGGAATTTCATCCAGATAGGTCATCTTAAAGTCTTCTTTCCAGCCGATGAAGGTCTCATCCGTCCCTCGAAAAACAACCTGATGATGGTGGATAGCAGGAAGCTCCATGACCATGGCCGCAAACTGTTTTTCAAATTGGGGGTCGATATCATTGATGTAAGCCCTCACGCTCAAGCCCTGATAACGGGGAGCATCCAAGACGGTTTCTAACAAGGCGACTCGCTCTTTGGTAACCGAGAAAGAATAGAGAACCGACTGACCACTAGCATCAAAGTCCTCCTTTAATTTTTGTAGGCTGACAGGTCTTTCTAAAGACTGGTCCTGCCCCAATGGAAGATAGCCCAATTCATTGATGATAGCTAGGTCAATGCTATTTAAAGTCAGTTCTGAAAAAGATTTTTCCCCGTAAATTTTGGCGTAGTCTAAAAAGGTTGGCATAATGTTTTCTCCCTTGTCATTACTTTCAGTATAGCATATTTTTAAAGATTTCTAAAAATTAGACAAGCAGGCTAGGCGAATACTCCTAACTATGGTACTATAGGAAAAACTATAAAACTTAGGAGTCCGACAGTTATGTCCCTGACACAAATTTATCGTCTCTTTTTTGGTCTCTGTGGCCTGATTGGGGTTGGCATGCAGATTAGTCAAAATGGTTTTGGCATGTTGCTTTATTACACAGTCCTTTCCAATATTGTGGTCTTTTCCAGCCACTTCTACCATCTCTACCTTGAAGCCAAGGGACAATCCATCAACCAACATTCTGGTCTCCTGAGGATTAAGGGGAGCACAACCCTAGTGATTACCCTGACCTTTCTGGTCTACCATTTTATGCTGGCGCCCAGGGTTTCGGCTGCTGACTACTGGAACATCCGAAACTTCCTAGTCCATTATATTGCCCCGCTGGGAATGATTTTTGACACTCTTCTCTTTGATAAAAAGAGGGTTTACAAGCTACTAGATCCCATTTTCTGGACAGTCATGCCAATCCTCTACTGTATCTGGGCTCTCTTAAATGGATTTTTCATCAAGTGGCCTATTCCAGATTCAACGGTCAGCCCCTTTCCCTACTTCTTCCTCAATGTGCCTAAGGAAGGCTGGTCCTATGTCCTGACCTATATCTTGGTTTTAACCATCTTCTACATTCTCCTAGGCTACCTGCTTTTGGTCCTGAAAAAATTTCTGGGACCGAAGCCGAAGAGAATTTCTTGATACTAAAAAGGAGCACCAGTCGGGCGCTCCTTTTAATATGGTTTTAGGTTCAACAGAGAAAAGAGACTAGACCTAGCCTTGAAAAACCACTAGCTAGCTACTGGCTTTTCTTGCTGGTTGTCATTTTCAACCATGGCTAGGGTTTGGCGGAAGCTATAATCTGACGACCGTGTGGATAGGCTGACGTTGGCGTATTCAGAAATAATCCGCTCAACATTGGCCAGACCAATCCCACGGTTGCTCCCCTTAGAAGAAAATCCATCTTCAAAGATATGGCTGATAGGAACCTGCTCGTCCTTCGTCGAATTTTCAATCACGAAGAACTGCTGGTTATCAACCCTAAAATAGGCCACACTAATGGCTTTTTCTTCTGACTCCTTGGCTGCCTCGATGGCATTGTCACTTAAAATCCCAATCAGGGTCACCAAATCGATAATCTTCATGGGAATGTCATCAATCTGGTCGGGTGCTTCAATGGTCACCTCAATACCTGCTTCCTGGGCCTGTAAAATCTTGGCCGACAGCATACTTTTAATCGGAGAAACATGAATAGCTGACAGTTTACCAATATCGCTATTTTTGGAGCGACTGATTTCTTGGGCCTGGTTGGTATTCCCCAGAATTTGCTGGTAGGTCTTTCTTATCTTTGCGATGTCTTGGCTAACAATACTCTTGGCCATTTTTTCCAGCGCAGACTGATAGTCTCGCTTGAAGCTGGCCAATTCATCATAGAGGACCTCTACTCGGTGATTATAGGTCTCTAAGTTTGAGATATGGAGTTCCCTATCGTTCTCAATATCCTTTTTCAGGGTCATACGAACCCAGCGGTTGAAACCAAACAGGAACCAAGCAAAGATAGGAACAGCCGCAAAGACGACCTTGTTTCGGTTGGCGGTAAGCCAATCAATGGTGGGGTCATTATGAATATGACTTAAGAGATAGATACCATATAGGATCAGGTAGGAAACAACCAGTCCGATTGTTATCTCAATCAAGAATTTATTGACCCGCTTACTACGACTATTGGTAATGGACTTAAAATTCAAATTGAAGACCGTATGGATAACCCAGTACTCAGGAATAACCAAAAGATTAGCAATCAAGATCTGGTAGATGGGGTATTCTGCCAAATTCATCTGGTTGGGGTCAACCCCAAAGACGATATAGTAAGAAATACTCAGCAAAAATTCTAGGCCAATCGCGGTATAAAAGGAAAAGAAAACCAGTCGACGCTTGGGTTCAAACTTAAAGAAAATAAAGGAGATCAATAAGAGGTGAACCACATCAACAATAGTTCCCAGTCTCAGATTAAAGTAGATTAATAAGGCAGAGACCAGAGAGGCGGGAAGCAGCTTTTTCAAAGGAAGGCTGAGTTTACTAATCCAAGTAAAAACATACCAACCAGACCAAAAGAGGGCCCAAGAATAGAGAAAACATTTCATAAAAATCATGATGCCACCTCCCTTCTAACATGCAATTCTTGATAGAAGGTCTGATCGTGAGTACCCTGCGTAAATTCTAGACTGTGGTAATGGTTAAGTACCTTGCGACTATCCGTTTTTAAGTCCTCTAACTGCTCCAAATCTTCTGCCTGATAGGGTGTAAATTCAAGGCCATAAGTTTGCAGGTCATCTTTTTCAATAATTCTAACCGTTAAAACTGCCGAAGGATTTTTTTCAAACCAGGGCTCAATCCGGTCAAACATTTCTGAAAAGATAGTCAGACCGGCCGAACTTGGGCTACCACAGTCCTTAATCATTTCAGGAATGGAAAGGATGAGGCGATGGTTTTTCTTCTCGAATTCATTGAGTTTGACAAAGAGGAAGGACTTGACCTCAGGCACCATAATATTGATTAATTTTGCCTGCCGATCCTTGGATTCCAAACCAGCTATATTCTCCTGGAAAATCTCATCGAAGACCTTGGTAATCAGTTTAATATCCCCACTATCAATACTTCCCTTTAGGCTAAGGAGAATATTATTATAATCGTGACGGAAGGACCGAACCGATTGGTAAAACTCTTCAATTTGCTGGCTATATGATTCTAGACTTTCCAGGTACTGCTTTTGCTCTTTACGCCTCAAATCTTTGAGATATTCCCGGGAGAAATAGTCAATCAGAATAAGCACCTTCATCAGGATCACCGCATAGACTACTGCAACAATTAGGAAGACAATGGACAAAGGCATACCGAGAATGCTTTTGACATGCAGGGCTTCAAGTAGCAAAAGGAGATGCTGAAAGACATAGTAACTGGCCATCTCACCAAAGGTCACCCAAAAATTGCTCTGGGTCTGCCTATCCAACCAGACACTGTTTTTCATTGAGATATAGTCAATCTGATAGAACTCCCTCAGGAAGCGCTCCAATAAGATGACCGCAATGAGGATAAGCATTTCCCAGATAAAATTCTGGTTGAGATAGGTAAAGGAATGATCCGAGAAAAAGGGAAACAAGATTCTTGCCGTGAAATTCCAGAGAATGGAATAGAGAACAGGTGGAAAGAGGGCAAAGAAAAAGTTCTCCATAAAGGGCCGACGGGGCATATTGATCGAAATAACGACTAGGTAGACCAGGAGCCCAACCGTAACTTCTCCAATATAGGGCGCCAAAAGCATAGATAGCAGTATATGGATACCAACTATGAGGCTAACCTTATAGAACTTGGGCCTGATTCCAGTAACATAGGTAAAAAATGACCACTGCGATGAGCAGATAAGCAACTTCAACATGAAAAGCTGAAATACAGCTGTTGAGAATAATATCAGGGACATAATCGTCCTTTCAAATTAAGATAGTGTTACTTGAATATTTTACCACAATACCAAGGTCCTGAAAACCTGAAAAATCAGTTGCTAGGAACATTGTTAAAAAAAGCAAAAATTCTCAGAAAAAGCTTCGATACTAAAAGCCTTACCAAAATTCAAGGTTCCAAGCCCCAAGAAAAAATCCCCGCACTTCCTGCAAGGATCTTAAGTCTCTTTGATTTTCCCTAGGCTAGTATAAAGTTCTACTAAGGCTTAAACTGGACCTGTTCTACTCACTGGGTAAGGAAGATCTAGAAGCCCCATAAAGGTAATTAACAAGGATGTCCTTGTCTTCTACTTTTCTAGAGGATTTCCTCCATGGATGTGAATTGCTCCTTGAGCCCTTGGTGCTTATAGAAGCGCAGAGCTCCTTTATTAGCATTCCAGACATGGAGGGTCAGATTGTAACAACCTAGGTCTTTGGCATAGGCACGCGCAAAATCGAAAAGCTCCTGACCAATCCCTTGACCTCTGCTTCCATCAGCCACGCAAAGGTCATCAATAAAGAGAGTCTTATGTTCCTGATCATTTTGACCAGCATGATTTTCAATAATGGTAAAGAGGTGACCGAGAATCTTACCTTCTTGATCCTCATAGACAAAAATTGGCTTGCTATCGTCTGGGATTAACTTTTCCAAATCCTGACGACTGAATTTCTTCCCCTTCTCTCTAAAGAGATCAGGTCTGGCCTGATGATGGATCAAAAGAATTTCCTCCAAGAGCTGTTCCAAAGCAGGAATATCCGCTAACTGCGCACGCCTAATTGCCATTGTCTTACCTCCGTATTATACACCCTTAACGGCATAATAGTTGCCACTAGGGCTAGCAAAGTTAAAGTTGGGGAAAGGCTCTGTCTGGATGGGGCCAATTTTATCCGTCAATTCAGCAATCTTGGCATGGAGCATCAAGAGCTCCTCGCTCTCAAACAAAAGACTAGGCTGATGATTTAGGACCTCAGGGGATACCTGACGGATGAAATCCTTAGCATAGACCGTAAAGACCACCGAACTATCCAAGGTTGGTCTCATACTGAAATTGAGAAAACCCATTTCTTCTTTTTCTTCTTCAATCCTACAGCCGATGGCCTGCCAAAATTCTCGCTCAGCAGCCACATCATCGACATAGAGCATTACTCCCACTTCTTTATTAATCATTTTCTACCTCTTATTATAGTATTCTTTTCAATAATTTGTCCTTAGATTCCCTAATTTTAAAAATTAACCGTTTCCGACACGAAGCCCCCAATATCTGTATTGATTTGCCAGGTTAAACCAAACTTATCCACGATAATGCCATAGGCAGGGCTCCAAGGAGTCTCCTGCAATTCCATCTCAATATGGCGAGCCTCTACCGCTAATTTATCGAAAAGTTCACGAGCCTGGTCGGCATCGTCAACCTGTAAACAAGCAGATACATTATTACCAACGACATAATAACCTTCAGGATTGTTGTCAGAAATCTGCAGACGAATGCCATTAATATCAAGTTGTGCATTCAAGAGCAGGTCCTTGTTTTCCTCAGGACAATCAGGTATGGCTTGACCAAAGGTTGTCTTGCTCAGGATTTTGGCCTCAAAGACCTGAGCATAAAAATCGACAGCCGCTTGGCCGTCTTTGTCGGTAACCAGATATAGTTCAATTGCTTTAATCATTTCTTTCCCCTATTTTTTGATACTTAAACATAGTACTATATCGAAATAGTTTGGTCAATCAAACTGTTTGGAGATTAGGCGTGATGCCCGCTAACCAAGATTTCTAGGGCTCACAGGCCCCCTCAACTTCTGCTAAAACTTTATGTCAGTGACTAGAAAAACACCATCCTAAACTATCCCATCACCCCTGAGGGAGCAAGATTTTTCATCAAGTTTAGACCCACAAGGGACCAAAAATCACCTAGTACGCTCCGCCAAAGTCACCAAGCACGCTTCGCCTATTGATTTATTGGGAGGGTTTGCTATACTAGGCTAAAAGTATTTTGGAGGAAACATGTCACGAGAACAATTACTTAATAGAAATAGCCGAGTTGGCCTCTACGGTGGTAGCCTGACCCTTCTCCTTTCCCTGATTTATCTGGCCCTTCTCCATTGGAATTTACCCGGTCAGAATTTTCTAGGAATAGGTATTGCCATCTTTCGCTTGCCCATCACCATCTTTGGTCTCATCGGCTTTTTCAAACTTAGAGATGAGGTCAGCCTGGCCAATCTGGGCCAACTCTTACTTGCCATCACTTTCTTACTCAGTCCCTATATCAATATCCTCCCAGACCTGCTTGCCCTACTTGGAGGCTGGCTCTGTCATCGCGAGGCCAGAAAACCACAGAAGTAAGATAGAGACTTGCTTTTCTGCCTAGTATTTGTTAGCCTAGAAGGAAATAAATGGAGGTTATTTACATATGTCAAATGAAAAAACTTTTGTCAAAACAGCCGGCTTAATTGCCCTTATTGGTGGGATTGCCACCCTTCTACTACACTTTGTTAAATGGGGCCTTGCAATTTCAGCTCTAAACGCTGATGAGCCAGATACATTAATTCCAATCTTTGTCATTTTCGGTTTTATTATCGCTGCCATTCGGGTTCCAGCCTTTATTTATGGAATTATGGGGGCTAATAAGTTCTCAAAAGATCCTCGGGTCAATTCCGCTGCTTCAATTTTATTGATTGTCGCTTTTGGTATCAATGTTATTCCATACTTTGGTATCGTTGCTGATGTTCTTTCTATCGTTGCCGGAGGACTTTTCCTAGCCTCCGTGAATAAGCTAGATCAACCGGCACCGGATTATGATGCCTTTGGAATGCCAATCAATCCGGCTTTCCCACAAAATCCAGCCAATGGTTTTGCCAATAATCCTAGTCAAGAACCACAAGCCCAAGACTACACCAATCCAGCTCCAACTTTCAATCCTAATCCTGCTCCACAAGAGGCGCCAACTCCTCAAAATCCTGTAAATGGATTTGCTAATGGAACCGTTCAAGAGCCATTGGCTCAGGATAATGCCTTCGCAAATCCAGCTGACCAGCAAGCCAAGGCTGAACCAAGCTTCAATCCACAAGCGGGCAATTCAGAAAACCATCAATAATAGAATAGGTCGCTTCTTATTTCAAGCAACTCCAGCCGACTGACTGGAGTATTTTGTTCCCAAGTTCAGCTACTCATCACAACCCTAAGTATTGAAGGCATCCTAGAAAAATTTGGTTTTTCCTGTACATCCAGTCAATTGAAAATCCTAGTCCATCAGGCTAATTCAGCCTAGTATGAAGCAAAATTTTAACAGAAATAGAGGTATAGATGAATAAAAATCGTGTCGTTATCACAGGCTATGGCCTAACTACTGCCATCGGTCACACTCCCCAAGAGGTCTGGCACAGCCTAGTCCAAGGTAAAATCGGCATCAAAGCTCTGACTCGCTTTGATGCCAGTCAGACAAGCGCCTCTAATGTCGGAGAAATTAGGGATTTCCCCTTTAATCGCTATTTTGCCAATCAAAACAAGGAGCGCTATGACCTCAGCACCTGGTATGCGCTCTATGCCGCAAATGCAGCCTTAGAACATTCTGGTCTTGGGCAGATTTCAGCTGAGGATCAGGAGCGAACAGGCGTCTATCTCTCGACGACCGTCGGAGGTCTCAAGGAATTTCAGGACGAAATTATCGCCATGGATGACCATGGACTAGACGCAGTCAAACCGACCTTTCTCAGCAAGGCCCTCTATAATATGCCAGCTCTAAATGTTGCAGCGGCACTAGGTGCTAAGGGTAGCTCTAAATGTATTGCGACAGCCTGCTCCTCCTCCAACGATGCTATTGGTCAAGCCTTTCGGGACATCAAATACGGCAACCTGGATATAATCTTAGCCGGTGGAGCCGAAGCTCCCATCACAGAGATTGGACTGGGAGGTTTTGATGCCCTGACAGCTGTATCGAGAACCAAGGACCCTTCACGCTCTTCTATTCCCTTTGACAAGGACCGCAATGGCTTTGTCATGGGAGAAGGGGCTGGCCTTTTGGTTCTAGAAAGTCTAGACCATGCGCAAAAGCGGGGAGCCAAGATTTTCGCCGAAATTATTGGTTATGGGAGCAATTGCGATGCCTACCATCTAACCAGCCCTTCCCCTAACGGCATTGGCGCTAAAAAGGCCCTTCAACTAGCCCTGAGGGAGGCTGACCTCTCCCCTGACCAAGTTGACTATATCAATGCCCACGGGACTTCCACCCCTGCTAATGATTTGGCAGAGAGCCAGGCCATTGTCAGCCTCTTTGGACGTCAGCTCCCTGTCTCTTCGACCAAGTCCTTCACCGGCCACCTCCAAGGGGCAACAGGCGCTGTTGAGGCCATCATTACCATTGAAGCCCTCCGCCACAACTACCTGCCCATGACAGCAGGCACTAAGAAGCTGGATCCTGATGTTGAGGCCAATATCATTCTAGGCCAAGGCCAAGAAGCAGACGTCACCTATGCCCTCTCCAACACCTTTGGTTTCGGTGGGGACAATGCCGTTCTAGCCTTTAAGAAATGGCAAGATTAGGGGAACTCTTTAAATGAGGAACTCAACTAGGATTATAAGAGTGCCGAGACCTCTTCAACAGTCTAACAAAATTAAGAATATTTTAATATTACCTTGCCTTTACTGGGTAAATTTGTTAGACTAGGAGAGTAAAAATAAAAAGGAGTTTATTTTATGAATAACGATACCAATACTGATGGCTTGAAGAAGCTGGCCTTGACCAATGGTGTGGTCGGAATTGTCTGCCCAATTCTTTCTTTTATGATTCGAATTATTGGCTTAACTATGGTTAGTTCCAAGATTGCTAATTCAGGAAAATCACTTAATGCTCAAGAAATTTTCCAAACACAGATACCAGTTTACTTGGTTTCTGCCATTCCTGGTCTAGTTGTCTTGATTTTGGGAATTGTTGCTATAGTGCAATTTAGAAAAGCAGACAATAAGGCTGTTCCACTTGCAGCACATATCCTTCTCATCGTAGGAGGGGCCTTGAGCTTGCTATTTGGTCTTTTTGGAGAAATTCCAGAGTTAATCGGAGGTA
Organism: Streptococcus downei MFe28; assembly: GCF_900459175.1. Taxonomy (NCBI): domain Bacteria; kingdom Bacillati; phylum Bacillota; class Bacilli; order Lactobacillales; family Streptococcaceae; genus Streptococcus; species Streptococcus downei. The sequence goes on from NZ_UHFA01000002.1 coordinate 1,606,667, forward strand.
TTCTCTACCTTACTTCACTTGGGAAGTTCAACCGTCCTCAATTCCCTGACCAAACTATCCAACAATAAGTTTATCCTTGATTTAAAAACTTCCTCTGGTCGATAAAACCAGTGGAAGTTTTTTATGTCTAGGTCCGCATCTTTTAGAACGATAGGGTGATGAAGCCGGTAGCCTTAGTAGTCCCAATCAGTTTGGCCAAAGTGCTCAACCGGATGAAAATAGGAGTGTTGAAAGACACTTTGATTTTCAAAGTAGTTTGACATTCAATAAAAAGTCCGGTAAACTTAAGCTATTCTAAATTTAAGGAGTATCTATTTTATGATTGAAGCTTATAAGAACTATTGGAAACAAATATGTGGACTTTGAAGGACGGACCAGCCGTTCTGGATTCTGGTAGGTTGTTTTAGTGAACTCCCTGATTTCCATAGCCTTTTATATTATTATTATTGCTATCGTTGGTGGCGCTGCTACTAGTTATTCAGATGCCCCTTCAACTGGTTTCATTGCTTCCATGGGAATTTTTGGAATCCTACTTATGATTTGGGGATCGGCTAATATTTGCCCAGGCATTGCCCTGATTGTCCGTCGCCTACGTGATGCTGGTTACCATTGGGCCTTCATTTTCATCCAATTTATTCCCTTTGGCAGTATTGCCCTGTTGGTTCTTCTTTCCATGCCAACCAAGCAAGTTCCAAATGACTTTAATAACTTTCAACCCTAAGCTCTAATTAGAAACGCCTTGCCTAGCAGGGTGTTTTTTCATGGGCTAAAAAATCCCACCTAGTCATAAACCAAGTGGAACTATTACAATTATGCTTCCTCAAATATCTTCAACCAATCTCCATAACCGGCTTCTTGCATTTGGTCATAGGGAATGAATTGCAGGGCTGCCGAGTTGATACAGTAGCGTAGGCCACCCTTATCTATTGGACCATCATTGAAAACATGACCCAGGTGGGAATTGGCCTGTCGGCTCCGAACCTCAATCCTATGCATCCCTAATGAATTATCCTCATGGTTGGTCAGCATGCGATTTTCAATGGGCTTGGTGAAGGCTGGCCAACCGCAGCCTGAATCATACTTATCTAGCGATGAGAAGAGAACCTCTCCGCTGACGACATCAACATAGATACCCTTGTCAAAGAAATCATCATAGGAACCGCTAAAGGCTGGCTCAGTTGCTGCATTTTGCGTGACTTCATAGGCTAAATCGCCAATTTGCTGACGAAGATTTTTTTCTACCATAAACACCTCCTATAGTTTGGCCATACTAGCATCAATCGGTTGGCTACCCGATAGCATTTGGATGACCTTCCTCTTAGTATTGGGATACTCGATAATTTTTGCTAGAACTTCGGCGGCATCAGGAATAGGATTGCGACCAACCTTTTCAGGAGCAAAGGTTACTAGTCCCCTTCCTTCCTCTTCTGCCAGACCACCAGGTTGCAAAATCGTATAGTCAAGCTGGGTCTGATTGATGAGATAGTTATCAGCAAAGAACTTGGCGATATTGTAATCAGTCAATTGGTCCAGGCCTGCTTGATTCCACTTTTCTGGCTCTGTAGCAAAGAGGGAACTGAGCAGGATGAAACGCTTGCCACCTGCTTGTTCCGTAGCCTGCATGGACTTAACGGCTCCAAAAGCATCGGTTTGCAGGAGGTCCTTACCCCTGGAACCCGCTAAGAAATAGACCACATCCATCCCTACTAGACTCTTTGCCAGCACTTCTACTGAGTCATGAAGATCAAAGTGAATGGGCTTAATCTGCTGGGTCTCTTGGATCTTACTCAAATCTCTTAGGCCAGCATAGATGGTATGACCCTGTTTAACGAGTTTCTTTGTTAATTCTTGGGCCACTCGGCCATTAGCCCCGATAATAAAAATATTCATTTTCTACTCCCTTCAAATACCTGTCTATAGGCTTGAAACTTTCTAAACCTATTTTATCCCTTCTCATGATTATCTATCCAAAAATTGCTATGGAGAAAGTTGGATAGCCCCCTCCTATGCAAATCGAATGGTTTTCATCGTTATAGGAAGGCCTTTGTCACTCTTATTCAACCTATCAAAAAACTGATCCACAGTCGTGAATCAGTCTTTTTTCAGTCTTCAACTAATTGAATATCAGCACCTAGGGCGGTTAATTTTTCAATTATATTGGCATAACCCCGCAGGATAAATTCGATATTGGTGATTTCTGTCCGTCCTTGAGCCATGAGTCCAGCGGTGACAAGGGCCGCACCTGCTCGCAAGTCTGTCGCCTTGACCGCTGCACCAGTTAATTGGCTAGGGCCATTGTAGACGATTTTACCACCCAAGACAGAAATGTCTGCCCCCATCCGAGCCAATTCAGGGACATGATTAACCCGTTTTTCATAGATGGTATCAAGAATAGACCCTCGACCGTGAGCCGTCAATAAAAGCGGAGTGATGGGCTGTTGCAGGTCTGTCGCAAAGCCAGGATAGGGCGCGGTTCGAACAGAAATGGCCTTGAGATTGTCTTGCTTTTCAACGAAGATCGCATCCTCATCAACGGTCATCCGCACGCCCATTTCTTCCAGCTTGGAAATGAAACTATCCAAGTGTTCGTAGAGAACGTTGGTAATCCGCACACCCTCACCTATAGCTGCCGCCATGGCAATATAGGTGCCAGCTTCAATCCGGTCAGGAATAACTTGATGACGAGTTCCACCAAGACGGTCAACCCCATCAATAGTGATAATATTGGTTCCAGCCCCACGGACATGGGCCCCCATATTATTGAGCAGGGTCGCCACATCAATGATTTCAGGCTCCCGAGCAGCATTTTCAATCACGGTTCGACCTTGGGCCTTGACGGCCGCCAGCATGGTATTGATGGTCGCTCCGACACTGACCGTATCCATATAGATATGGGCCCCTTGCATGGCTCTGCCATCAGTCGCTAAGCGCATGGCTTCTTCCTCATAGGAAATACTAGCTCCCATAGCTTCAAAAGCCTTGAGGTGGAGGTCAATAGGGCGGGGGCCTAGATCACAGCCCCCAGGTAGGCCGACAACCGCCTGTCCGAAACGGCCTAGGAGACTTCCATAGAAATAATAGGAAGCACGCAGACTGTTGATTTTCCCAAAAGGCATGGGCATATCTTTGACACCACGGGGGTCAATTTCTAGCGTTTCACCATCACGCTTGACCTTAGCCCCCATGATTTCCATGATTTCTACCAGACTATCCACATCGCTGATGGCCGGCACACCATCCAAGGTCACGATGTCGTCTGCTAGAATAATGGCGGGAATCAGGGCAACGACCGAATTCTTGGCACCTGATACAGCCACTTCACCAGAGAGAGGCTTGCCACCATTGATTATAATTTTTCGCATAGCTTAATTTCTTTCTATCACTGATTTGAACCTTTTTATTATAGCAGAGATTAAGGAATTTGACAATCGGATGAAAATTTTTGACTTGACAGTTCCAGCACTGCATCTGCTGTACAGGCTCGGCTCTTATCAAATGACAGAAGGGCCTGTCTAATCAAGTTTTCTTATCTATAGCATCCGAGCATAACCACCTGTCAAACAGATGATTTGCACAAGGGTTATCAGCCCCCAAAATCGACCAGCGCCCAAAACGTTAGCAAAAAACTACACTCCATCAGGAATGTAGTTGAGTGCTTTATTGAACGGCTGCCTTGAGGGCATCCACCTTGTCCAATTTTTCCCAAGGCAGGTCGATATCGGTCCGACCCATGTGGCCGTAGGCGGCAGTTTGACGGTAGATTGGCCGTTTGAGGTCCAACATTTTGATAATTCCTGCTGGGCGGAGGTCAAAGTTTTCCCGGACTGCTGCTTCTAGCTTGCTTTCAGAAACTTTTCCTGTTCCAAAGGTATCCACCCGAACAGAAACCGGATGGGCAACCCCGATAGCGTAGGCCAGCTGAACTTCTGCCTTGTCGGCCAAGCCAGCAGCGACAATATTTTTAGCAATATAGCGAGCGGCGTAGGAAGCCGAGCGGTCAACCTTGGTAGCATCCTTACCAGAGAAGGCCCCACCACCGTGCCGGGCATAGCCACCATAGGTATCGACAATAATCTTACGTCCAGTCAGACCAGAATCCCCCTGGGGACCACCGATAACGAAACGACCGGTTGGATTGACATAGTACTTAGTCTTGTCATCCAGATATTCTGCTGGGATAACAGCCTTGATGACTTGCTCAATCACATCCTGACGAATCTGCTCTTGTGACACATCAGGGTCGTGTTGGGTGGAAATGACCACGGTATCCACCCGAACAGGTTGGTCCATCTCGTCGTATTCAACCGTCACCTGAGACTTGGCATCAGGTCGCAGGTAACTGATAGCACCAGACTTGCGGAGTTCCGCCAATTTATGAACCAGCTTGTGAGACAGGGAAATTGGCAAGGGCATGAGTTCGGGTGTTTCATTGATCGCAAAACCAAACATGAGACCTTGGTCACCAGCCCCAATCAAACTGAGCTCATCCTCTTGCCCCTCGCGTGCTTCTAAGGCTTGATTAACCCCTTGGGCAATATCAGGCGACTGCTCAATCAGGGATGGGTGAACCCCAACCGAATCGGCTGCAAAACCATAATCGGCATTGGTATAACCAATATCAGCAATGGTATCACGAACCACCCGGTTAATATCGACATAGGCTGTCGTGGAGATTTCCCCAAAGACATGAACCGAACCCGTATAGACCGCTGTCTCGGCAGCGACATGGGCATCTGGGTCCTGCTCCAAAATAGCATCTAGGATAGCATCCGAAATCTGATCGGCAATCTTATCGGGATGTCCCTCCGAAACCGACTCAGACGTGAAAAGTTTACGTTCTGACATAAAAATGTCCCCCCTTAAAATAGAATGGCGTCAACTTACTCTAGCATAGCAAAGATTGGAATTCAGATTGTTACGACGGATTTTTGGCCAATCGATATCATTGGCCAAAAAATCCTAGTAAGTCGACTAGCCAAGACCCCATGGGGCTTGGCGTCCAACAAGGAGCAACTTTCAGTTGCCCTTGTTGGTGTCGAGTTACAAAGAACCGGTCTCTCAAGCTCGACCCAAAATAGGATATAACTATCCGTTTCTGAACTTGAGATAGCGAGGCTAAAAGGCTTAGGGGTTAGAAGGCGCCGGCGAAGATTAGACTAAGGTCTATCAAGCCAAGACGACGACACCCATAAGTTTTTTAGACCGCCTTTTCGGGACTCATTAACCCTATTATTTTAACACAAAAAAAAGGAAGTTCCCATTATTTGGCAGAACTTTCCTATCATTATTGATTATGGCTGGCCGTTCATTTAGACTAGCCCAAATTTTCATCTTTTTTTGAAAATCATTGAAAGCCAGTTCTAGTTAGCGTTTGAAAAGCCGCCGAAACCTTCGGACAGGCCCTTGTTGAGGTGCTTGATGGAATCGCTACCTGGGATTGGTGAGAGGCCGAAAGAACCTTCCGAAGTAAAGGCTTGGAGCAGACCAGGGGTCCAATGGGCCTTTGCCAACTGTTCTGGCGAGATTTCATGGACAATGTTGTCGCCCTTGCCTTCATCAATCTTCTTACCAAAGAGAGGATCAACCAGGGTACCCCGACCGACGGCAATCAGGTCGGTATGATTTTCAACCGCATCCCTGGCCGCTTCTTCTGAAAAGACCCCACCGACAACCAGCAACTTGGTTTGGTCGTCGAGAATTTCCTTGAAGTAGTCCGCAAATGGTCGGTCAGCCCCTTGAGGCTTAGAAGCATAACCATCCCAGAGGGAGAGGTGAATATAGTCCAAATCATGCTTGATGACTTCCTTGATTAAAGCTATGGCATCTCTGTAGGTATAACCCACCGTGTCGCCGTAAATTTCTTCGGGACTAATCCGATAGCCAACGATAAAATCATCAGTGGCATATTGGGCAACAACTCGCACTTGATTTCTTCAAGCACAGCAAGGGGAAAGGCCATGCTTTTTTCAAGGCTGTCCTACACTTATCAATCCTTTTATTGGAATAGGCTGAGAAGAATTGCTGGATACCATAGTGATTGGCCCCGTGAATTTCCACCCCATCAAAGCCAGCATCCATAGCTCGCTTGGTGGCCCGTCCGAAGTCCTTGATAATTTCTTCAATCTCTTCACCAGTCATTTCCCGAACCGGATAAGAAAGGAAGGAGAAATCAATTGCTGAGGGGGCTAGAACTTCTTTGCCTTTGGCAGCCTGCCCTGTAGCTTCACGCCTATCCTGATGGATTGCAAAATGGCCTTATTGCCATCCTTCTTGAGGGCTTGAGCAATAGACTTGACGGACTCAAGATTAGTATCATCATAAATCCCTAACTGCTCAGGAATACGAATACCGGCGAGCAGGCAATGATCACCCATCTCACTCACGTAGTGATATTCAACAATTAGCTGTAATATATTTAAATACAGATTTCCATCAATTGTATGTTTTTTATGTACTCTACAACTTCAGATCTTTCAGGAAGTCATCCAGTTCTTTTTGGCTTTCGGGGTTGGTGCCCTTGAGTTGGCCCAGCATGGCCATGAGTTCAGACGTCTTTTCTTCGATGGCTTGATTGGTTGTTTTGATATTGGCGACAATCTCCGTCAGAGGTGCCACTTCTTCTTCCTCGAAGGTGTCAACATAGCGAGGGATATTAAGGTTGAAGTCGTTCTCTTCGATTTCCTCAAAGCTGGCCAGATGGGCGAACTTATCCGAATCCTTGCGTTTGCGATAGGTCTCCAGAATCTTCTCAAGATGGCTGTCTTCCATGATGTTTTGGTTCTTACCCTTGGTAAATTCTTTGGAAGCATCAATGAAATAGACATCCCGCTCTTGGCGGTCCTTCTTGAGAATAATGACCGTCGTCGGAATCGAGGTATTAAAGAAAATATTGGCTGGCAGGCCGATTACGGTATCAATAGCCCCTTCTTCCAAGAGGTGCTTGCGAATAGTACCTTCGGCATTGCCCCGGAAAAGAACCCCGTGTGGCAAAACGATGGCCATGACGCCACCGTCCTGCTTGAGGTGAAAATAACCGTGCAAGAGGAAGGCCAAATCTGCCTTGGACTTAGGCGCCAGTTTGCCAAAAGGTGAGAAACGAGGGTCCTGAAGGAAACCAGCATCCGCTGACCACTTGGCCGAATAGGGCGGATTCATGAGAACCGCATCGAAATTGGTCGGCTCCTGGGTCGGCCAATCCTCATCCAGGGTATCGGCATTGTGGAGCTTCTGATTTTCAATAGGAACCCCGTGCAGAATCATGTTCATCCGAGCCAGATTGAAAGTGGAGGTGTTGAGCTCCTGGCCAAAATAGGCTACGGTATTAGGCTTGTGGCTATACTTCTTGGCATTGAGGAGGAGGGAACCTGACCCCATGGTCGGGTCATAGAGACTAAAGCCCTGCTTGTCCTCGCGCCCCATGAGGGCAATCTGGGTCATGAGCTTGGCCACAGGCTGGGGCGTATAGAACTCACCCGCCTTCTTGCCCGAGTCGGTCGCAAACTGACCGATCAGATACTCATAGGCATCCCCCAGCATATCACCAGCGTGACCAGCCACATCCAGAACTGCCAGCTCCTTCATGACATTGGCAATAGTCTGGTTCTGCTTCTGAGGTGTGGCCCCTAGCTTTTTGGAATAGAGGTCAATGTCCTCAAAAAGATTCTCAAAGAGCTCATCATCCTGCTCGATATTGCGGAAACCTTGGGCTAAGTGCTCCAGCTGAAAGGTCCCGGCATTAATCTCCTGCACCAGAGCCGTAAAGGTCAAATTTGGTTCAATGGCATAGGAAAGCTCATCTTTGACTACAAGAAGCAAGTCATCATGAGTGGATTCATCTTCATAGTAGCCCCGATAAATCTCTAGAGCCTGCTCCAAATCATCGGTCTCCTCTTGCATGGTCTCTACCACATGAAAGAGCATCTTATCTGAGAGGTACTTGTAGAAAACCATGCCCAAAAGATAGGACTTGTAATCATTGGCATCCATCTTGGAGCGCAGAATATCCGCCGAGTTCCAGAGGGCCTGATAAAGCGACTGCGAGGTTTGTATTTCTGACATAGGTGTTGTTTCCTTTAGTTTGATGGTAAATAGCAGAGCTGACTCTTGAAGGAGACCGCTCTAAATGAAGGGACTTAAAATCTGACCAATTCAGCCCCATTTTTATGATAAAATAGACTTGAACGTAAATCCAGTAGATTTAATAAGCCCAGGAGGTAGACCATGAAAAGCATTAAAATCCAGCAAGTGGGAGAGAACCTCGTCCTAGTCCTGCCAGAAGACTTAGGCATCCAGACAGGACAAGAATTTGACCTCCAAGTCAAAGCAAACGGTGTCATTAGACTAATCCCTCTCCCAAGCAATCCCTTTCAGGGGGACGATGACTTAAGAATGACTGACGACTTCGAGGACATCAGGCTCCTAGACCAAGAAATCCAGTAATCTCAACCCTTCCCAGAGAATCCGCTCACCCATCTGAGCGGATTTTTGAGCGGATTATGAGCGGATTTTTATATTATTTTAAGCTGTATTGTCTGTCTCGTGTAGAACCTGACATGGCTAAGAGGTCTTTTTCGACAAAGCTTGTCAGATAGCGACGAACACTGGCATGACAATTTATTACTCAAATTTGTCTGGTCCATAAACCTTAATTTATCAGAGTCAAATTTATTAATTTTTACAGTGAAATTATTTTTCTCTAATGAACCTATTTTTTCCTAATATGGGATAAAATAAGCGGTCCATCACTATTCTGGTCTGGATTGAATTGAAAAATATTGAATTCGATTTCTTTCAAAAAATCTCGGTCAAGCCAATATCTAATAAAATTATCATCATTAAAAATATTAACAGCTTTCCAGAATTTTCCCCTAGATCTTTCCAAGAAGTTCCATAATATTTAAAATAGCTTAAATTGATATGTTTTAAAATCTGATCTTGATAGCTCAGGAAAGTCTATATTAATGCGCTCAAAAGCAATATTATCGCGGTAGTAACAATAATTTACTAAAATAAATAATAAGATGCTATAATCATTGATTTTAAATTCTTCGAGTTTTGTTTTCCAAAAAATATATAATAACTCCTCAAAGTCAACTTCCACATCATTCTCCCTGATGTACTTTTCGGTTACTCTCCTAAGTATAAAATCCACAGAATAACTCACATTACCGGTCTTCGCAGGCTCTCCCAACGCAATTTTGAGAAGCATTGTTTTCGTAGTTTCAGGAAAGTTATCATATTTATCTTGAAGGTAAATATAAAAGTCACTAATAATTTCAGAATCTGCAATGTAAGAACTGAGAGCTTTTTCATTATCAAAGATATTTTTTAGTTCTTCGTTTGTCAAATTACTCGGTGACTCATAAACATAGTAATCTTTCTTATTCGTTAGGAAGTCTCTTGGGAGTTGGTGTAATTCTGTTCTCAGGATTGTTTTGAGAATTTTTGGGATTATATCATCTCCAAGTTCTTCATCTGGTAATAGTAACACGATTTCGTCGTTAAAAAGTTTTGTATACCCGCCTGGATAAAATAAATAAATGTATATTACTACGAGTATTTGTTCTACCTGTACACGACCATATTTATTTCTATCAATAAATTCCTTGGTAACATAATCATTAAAATGAACTCTATCTCTTAAATTCCGTCTCTCTATTATAAAAAGTTGTTTAAATTCCTTACTTAAAGCAATATCATATTTTCTTTCAAACTCTTTGAAATATCCATTCCAAATATTTGACGGGTGAAGTCCAAATGGTAAATCAATCCTTCTATCGATAACTTTTGAAAGAAAATTGTCTGGTGCATTATCGTAAACTTTTTCAATATCTCCAACAAAAACTATTGGAAGTTTTCCATTTAATAATGCAAATAATTTGTACGATTCCTTTTGCTGTCCTTCGGTTAATCTATCAAAGTCGTCAATGATTAGGAGCTTATTTTTTATTTCAAGCCTTTCAAATTGACTAGCATAAAAAATATCAGATTTGGGTTTAAAAAATTGATAGATGGCAGCTCCTAATGCAATAACCCCGAATAAAAGGGTTATAAAGTTTGCCCATGCTCCAAATCTTTCATTAATAAAACTTTGTAATCCAAAATTAAATTGGGTCGTAAATAGCAAAGCTATGGCAACTATGGCAACAAGTAATCCCTTATATGACCTGTATAATTGTGGGTGTATCTTTGAAAAACCGACTTCAATAATCGATCTATTATCAGATAATCGCCATAAATCTAATACTACAAAGTCCATATTACTATAACTTTTAACCTCGTTTAGAAAGGTACTCTTTCCTGAACCCCAAGCTCCATTCAGAAAATAGGTTTTATTTTCTTCAAAAAGTTTAGCAACATTTTTAGCTGCTTCCCTTGTATCAATATGGTTTAATTCAATAAATCTTGTATCTTTGTTTTTTTCCAATAGTTTTATAAAGCTCCTCTAATAATATTAGACAAACATGTCCTGTAAAAGTTTCTTCTTCAAAGTTTTAAGTTCTTCGATTTTAGATTGGATTGATGATGTTAAATTGTCTAAGTTGGAGAAGAAAGTACCCAGAACACGTTGTTCATCAAGACTAGGAAATTGTATATAATAATTTCCTAATTGTGGAGCTGTTAATTGAGGAACTCCCGTCGATTCATTATATATCCTGATAGAATTTATCATATTTTCTAAAAAATCAACATCAAAATCGTTTGATTGCAAACTCAATAATCGAACAATTGGAGTAAAACTAGTATGACGTGCGATAGCATGGCCAACGTCTCCTCTACCTGTGACAGTAACCGCAGGAGCTTTTACTTTATAATCGTCGTAATATCCAACAATACCTTTGTTGGTCAAGGCATTTGCAACAACAGGATACTTGTCGATAGTTTTAATTCTTGATTTATCTATATCGCCCCCTGCACTAATGTTCATCCTATTTTTCAGTTTATCTGTTTTCCACTCGCCATCAAATCCAGTTAAGCGGATTTCAGGGACTGTTTGACCATGCTTGGGAAACATTTTAGAAAGCATGGTAGATTTGAAAGATTTTAACTCTTCTAGCTTACGCTGATGAAGAGTAAGGAGGGTGTCCAACTGACGGAAAAAGTCACCAATGACGGTTTGTTCGGTAGAAGTTGGTAATATGACTGAAGCATTATTTAAATCAGTAGAATTTATACTTTCAAATGTTGAACCTGTGCTTAGTGCATTCCAATAACCTGACTGCTTCATTTTTCCAAGTATATGAAAAACAAATTCATTTCCTTTAATTGCAGCCACACCACGACCAATAACAACGTCATAATCCGTTTTCCCAACATCTCCTACAGGTGCTCTAACACTAATTATCAAGTCCCCTTTTTGTGCTTGCTTAGTTATTTGAGTCGTCCAAACACGAGGAACAACCCGATTATTTTTTATATCTGCATTCCCTTGAACAAGAATATGGTCATTTGGGTTTTCTGTGTAGTTTTCAGAACTTGGCGATTGTCCCATAACTATTTTCGCCACTTCCCCCAACTTCTGCTGTTCCCAAGCGTCAGTATAATTATTAAATCTTATCTTTGGAATTTTTTGCTTTGTCATTACTACTCCACTTCTATTTATTCACTAATTGCCAGTCATCATCAATTTTATTATTGCTAATCTCCCAAGGGTTAGAGATGTCAAAGATTTTATACTCGTGATACCTATCTTTTGTATCAAAATAAGATAATCTCACTTCATCGAAATCACTATTCAGTTCATTTTTTCCAACGACAAAGTATAGATTGAAACGTTTAATTTCATTACCCCGAATCAAAAAAGAATAAGACTCTTCATTACCAAAAATAAATTTTTCTTCATCATTTGAAGTAGAGGTTATCTGAATTGTTTGACCAACTCTTTTATTGTCCAAGTAAAGAGTCAAATTCAAATTTCTCACGACTTGCTTTACGGACTTCGTATTATGAATCTCTAACCATAAGGGAACTTGAAATAGCATATCAGAAATCCCTTGAAAAAATCCCCAAGGTTTCTGATTGGAACGATTATAGACGGATTTAATATATAGTTTCACTTTTCCCTTATGCGACAGAAAACTATTAAACAGGGTTTGTGCAAACATACCTATAAGCGTAGACACAAAAGATACTACCCCACCGATTAACAACAATTGATATTGAGGATTTTCAAAAAATGATTTCATTAAAATTATCACTCTCCATAAATATCCATAAAGCTATCAATATCTGTAATATCTGTATTAAGCGTCAAACTTTCAATTTTTTCTTCATCAATAAAACAATTCTCATCTAACCTCTTATCACTTTTTAGCCAGTTTGAATTCCAAAGTTTAACAGAATTTTTGTCACTTACTTTTTTACACATCCTATTTTTGTAGTCTTTGGTCCTATCAACAGTTAAAGAGATACGTTGAAGCCAGATTTCTACAAAATCTGAATTTGGGAGTGATTGATACTTTTTCAGTATCCTATCAATCAAAGCTGGAATTTCTTCTGGAGCTACATATTCAAACAATTTTGCTAGGATAGTTGCTGATATTTCAATCGTCTTTGGATTATTAATCATAATAGAGACTATTATACTAATCAGTTGAGGAATATCCGAAAGTTGATTTACTTGTGAGTCTAACGTGCTAATTCTATATTTAAAAAATTCAGTCAGAGCTTTTTTCAATTGTCCACAATTTAGAAATTTATCACCTAGTAACTTTATTTGCAGTAAATGTTTCTGCATAGAAAGCTTATATTCTCTGATATGTGATTCTCTTGCAGTCTCAAAATTTATTTTAGTAATTTTATTATAAAAGCCAACATTCTGACTTGTCCAGTAAAGTTTATCTGGCTTAATAGCATCTACAATAATATCCTTACATAAAAAGGTCTTCTTTGAATTAATTTTTAAATTTAATTCTAGTAAAATCTCAGAAAGAAGCTTCATTAATCTCTCAGCTACATCAAGCTGATTGGTGAAAATTCTATAATCATCCCGGTATCGTAAAACTTTGAAACCTGTAATACCACATTCTGTTGCTTTTTTTGACAATAGGATATCAGCATAGCCTAGAACTATCTCTGCGATAAAATCCATCAAGGCACTTCCTTGAGGAATTCCATTAGTTTGACCATTCTGCATTTGTCGTATTTTGGAATCTATAGTATTTCCAAGTCCTTTACTTCTATCTTTCTTTGCCCACTCTTTACCATGAATAGCCCATGGGATTGTATGTGTATAAATTGAAGGATAGCAATCTGTGATATCAGTTTGCAAACAATAATTATAATCTAATGCTAATTCAATTTGTGCCTGCTCTAAATTTTTCCACCAATTTAGTATTTGTTCAGCTTGATCTTGTTTTTTTCCTGTTGACTCAAGAGGTACAGATATACAGATAATTTTCTCGTCCGATTGAAAATCACGAAACCTGCTTTTTAGTTCATCCCAGTTTTCTTCCTTTGTTATCAAACGAACTAAATCAACATACAATATGGGGTGAATTAGTTGTAAACTCCTCCAAGCGTATTTTGCATCTTTGTTGGTAACTATTGTTAAATTTACATCCGTTGCAAATCTTTTTAATGCCTTTTTTGTGTATATAATACTTTTTAACTCAGATCTCCCCAATATATTTTTGGCATTCTCTAATAAGTTCTCAACACTAAAATAAGGAGGTAGCTTGATGTTAGAATAGGATGTCGGTTTGAGAAAGAAATCTTGAGCTTCCTTATTCGACATATCCAATACACTCTTTTGATTCATACTTATTAGAGCCACCTTCCTGAAAATTTCACTATTTATTATACCATCATCTTAGTGGCTTATGTGATTGTTGTCTGCTGTATTAGTTAATTTTATTTTAAATTCTTCGCTAATATCGCTAACATATTTTCCATTTCAACACCATCTGTCTTGACCAATCCTGTATCAACTTTATTAAATAGTGAGTTAATGATAATCAGACGTTCATTTTCATTGATTGATTCACCATCATAAGTCAAGGCTTGGAAGAAGCGTGTCATAGCTGCTTTTTGCTCATACTCAATAGCCAAATGGTTGTTTGACATTGACAATTTCACAAGTATTCTAATGATGTAAATAAAGAAGGAAATAATAGCAACTACAAAGAAAGATTGTGATAAGAACGGAATCTTTTTACTTATATCCAGTGGAAATTCATATAGAAACCATACTAGCATTGAAAAAATTAATGCCAACATTATTGAGGCTCCAACGAGGAAATATGTCCAAAACTTAGCCTTCTTCCGATAATTTTCAGCACGTAAATTCCAAAGTTTTTCAGGCTCTTCTAATTGTAATTTGTTTTTATATGTTTCTTCAAGCTCTCTTAACTTATTTTCTTTTTCTTCCTCCCATTTCTCCATGTTTTCAGTAAAATTATTCAAATACTGCTGATAAATGAAACTTTTAATTTCATCGAGATTAAACTCTTCAATCTTTGAAAAGTGGCCTCTGATTTCATTTATCTTAGAATTGATATCATTCCAACTATTTGTAATGTCAATTGGAATCTCTTCATGCTCTATAGACTTCCAAATATCCAAATTTTGTTTTGAAATCCTTTCGAGTTCAATAAAGGTTAATTGTTTCTTCTCATAGTTTATAGAGTAATCATCATCAACTTCAATTTCAAACCTAATTTTACTATCCATAAGATTAGCAATCTGCTGCTTTGTGTAAGTCAAATTATCTCCCTCCTAAAATTAGAATTGTAACTTTTTTCTCATCCTCTATTATACACCTCTTCTAGTCCTCCCACCACTTATCCTAACTAAAAAACACGACAGCCTCGTCGTGTTGATTCATATCATTGCTACTAAGATTAACTATTACTGCCTAGCTTTTTATTGGCGATGGCGTCGGTTAGGGTCTGGGAAAAATTAAGTCCTAACTGACGCCCTAGTCTGTCGGCCCAGCGGGGGATGGTCAGGGTTTTCTTGATGGGCTCCTGGTTACCCCGATAGTTGGCCAGGTCCACGCTGACCATGGAGATAAAGGACTTATCAGGGTCATAGTTGAGGGTCATGTCCTCGTCATCCTTAAAGGGATTATTGACTTCCAGAGACAGGCTGTTGATGTCTGAGGGCTGAGCCAAGCTTCTGCCCTGCTCTAGGGCATCTGCCAGGGTTATTCCCAGATAGTCACTAGCCATGAAGATGGCATGGGCTGGTGATTCCCCTTGGGTGGCTGAGAGCTCAATATCTGGAAAGCTGACAAAGTAAGGATTGGCTGACTCCTCGTTTGGGTCGTAGTAAAAGAGAGCGGGATAAGCGACTAGCATGATAGACCTCCTTCTGGATGGGGCTGGACTACTTAGATGAGGCCAGCTTGTTTTGATGATAGGTTTACCCCACCAAAGCTTAATGATTTCTGCCTCTTCCCTCTAAACAGATAAGTTAATTTCCCTAAAAAATTGATTCATGTCAATACAGTTCACATTCAATTGGTGGCAAACATCAGGGATTTTTGCATTTCGACTAGGGCGTCCTTGATTTAGATTGGTAACCGGTTGCTCACTCGTCACTACAGTATAGCCTTCTTCTTTAGAAATAGCGATTAACCAAGGGTCCGCAATTTTTTCATGTGCCCATCCCTTATCAGCTATTAAGGCTTCCTGTTTATAAAAGCCACATGTTTGGATATGCTCCAGAACTTCTCCCCATTCTTGAGCATAATCACGATGATCTAAAAGATCTTTATTGTAGTTTTCGGATAACCAAGCTTTAAAAGCTTCATTTTGATAATTTTCAGAGACAACTATTTTAGGGATGATAACATTTTCATTTAATAGCTTTGGTAATTTTTGCCAAAAGCTGGGAAAGAATTCTTTTCGGTAATATCTATCATAGAAGTTGATGTAAATATTTGAATCTAATAGGTATTTCAAGCAATCTTCCCTCCTTTAAGTAGAGCTTGATAACCCTTATAGCCTACTCCAACAATATTGAAAGCATCGGTATAGGTTATCTTATTTTGTAAGACAGCATTGTTTACATAATTAAAGAAGTTGTGGTCCATCCTAAAATTAAGATTTAATCGGTAATTACCGCCAGAATCTTCCTTGCGCTTGGGGCTGGATTCAAATTCCAGGTCAAGTTCTTTGATAATAGCATCATATTCCTTTTGACTTATGAACTGACAGTCCAACAACCGCCTTGTAATAACATACTGGCTAACCTCAAAAGAATGAGCCAGATGGCTTAATTGTTGCCGATAAGTCTGGTCTGCTGTTAGTAAATTATTTAGTTCCTGCTTGGGTACTAGAATTTCACCAGTAACTTTGTTTACCAAAGCCTCCAAAGAATTGCTTGACCTTGCTTCCTTTGATGTATATAAATCACTATCTCCTAGAAAGAGATGGACAAACTCATGGATTAAAGTAAAGAGCCGTCCAGTCTTTGAGTCCCTTTGGTTAATAAAAATAATAGGTGCTTTGGAGTCTGATAGAGCAAATCCTCGAAATTCTGACAAATCAAGCTTTCGATGGCTATTATCTTTCACTTTTCCATTGAAAAATACGAATACACCAGCTTGACTAATTTTTTCCCGATATTTTTCTAATCTTTTTTTACGGTCATCCATCCCAAGATGAGCCTGGACAGCATGCAATAAATCCTCACTACTGTCATTAATTGTGAATGACCCAACAAAATCCAAGCTATCTTCGATTTCAGATTTTAGGAATTCTTGCTTCTCTTGCATTTCTAAAATAGTATCTCTTAACTCCGGACTCATATCATCAATAGTCTGCGAATTAATTGTTCGGAAATTAACGCTTGTTGCAGTTGAGTCAATCTTTTGCTTTAAAAGCAGGACACCTGTAGGTAGATTAAGACGCTTGGCAATTTTAGAAATCTGATTAAAAGTTGGCTTCTTCTTGCCCTCCAATATATCCTCTATTTTAGGGACATCTTTTCTTATTATTTCCATTGGGATATTGGATGCTTTGATATAGCTTTTTAAATTTTCCGTATTGATAGCCACTTCCTTAGCCATGTCTCCACCTCCTATCTCATGATTGTCGTAAAAGCAAGACTTATACTACTTATATTTTAACATAGATATTATGGTAATTGGACTCCTTCTTAAACCTTAGCTAGTTTGTTGGCGGGAACCATTGAGGTTTAATCCTTGGTATCCAATCACTTCATTTATTTTTTCGGATTTATTTTTGACTTTGCTCAAGTTCAGGACTTTTGAATAAGTGATAGGGCCAAGCCTAGGCTGGCAAAATCAGGACTCTAGCCTACTTATAGATGTCCCTCCTATGACCAAACTCTAAGGCCAGAATGATCAACTTGTCGTCCTCAATATCACAAATCAAGCGATAGTCGCCGATACGATACCGCCACTCTCTAGCGTGATTGCCCGTCAGTCCTTTCCCAAACTGTCTAGGGTTGTCGCTTCCGTCTATATGCTTGTCAATCCAAGAAAAGAGGAATCTCTGAACAGACTTATCCAACTTTTTAATTTGCTTCTGGGCTTTCTTGGAATAGCGAACCTGATACATTTAGAAACCTAATTCCTTTTTAAAATCTGCGTGAGAAAGAGTCTCTGGATCCTCTTGGTAGGCTCGATAGGCCTCTTGATAGAGTTTCAAATCATACTCATCTTCAATGGCCTTTTCCAGAGACTTTTTAAAGAGGGTTGAAAGACTGACTCCTGTAATCTGAGCATAGGTTTTAAAGAAGTCTTCTTCATCTTTGTTTAATCTGACTGTTACTGTACTCATCATGCTTCTCCTTGTGTAACACATTGTAGCACCCCCTTTTGAAAAAGTCAAACTAAGTCTGTAAAAGACACCCTATCGAGTGCCTTCATTATTTATTCATAATTAATCCGATTTTTTTGCTCCTATTGCTTAGCTAACAGGGGATAGATGACCTCTTGGATGAGCTTAAGATAGTCTTCCTTGATGGCCTTCTTGTATTTGAGGGGATTGAGGGGTTCAGCGACTTGGGCCTTATAGTCCTGATAGCGCTGGCTGGCGATCAGTTCGCTTTCGCCCGCTTGCTTTTGCGCCTTAGGGTTATAGTGCTTGGCCAGATAGTAGAGTTCCTCCTCACCGATATACCACTTCCTTGCCAGCTGGGTGACCTCTTGTTCAATGACCTGGTCAATCATTTCTTCCAAGAGCTCAGTCACCGACTGACCTTGGTAGCTCTGTGGGTCTTTCTGAATGGACTGCCAGAGCTGGCTGACCACCTTGGCCAACTCAGGCCGGCGCTTGGCTAGATCGGCGATATAGCTATCAATAGTTGTCAAGTCATCTGGTGAAAAGGACTTGACTTCCTTAGCATCTTGACCAATCAGGGCCTGAATCAGGTTGATAATATAGTCGTAGTTGATGTCATCAACCTGGACGGCCTCCAGCTCATACAGGATATCCAGTAAGTCATCATCAGTCTCCTCGTCATCTTCTTGCCGTCTGAGCTTCAACTCCGCTAGAACATTTTGATAGACACCTAAGTAGCTATCTAACTTATCTTGGCTTAGCCCAGCTTCACTATAGACCTGGTCTTGGTCATACTGACCATAGACTTGAATGGAGGCAAATGCTTTGTCAAACTCCTGATAGGCCTTAGCAAACTGCTTGAGCTGGGCGGTATCCGCCAAGTCAGGATCAATGCCCAGACCTGCCTGTTCAGAGATATGGCTGCGGAATTGCGCCAGCTTATCATCAAACTTAGCCTTCTCATCCTCCCATTCAGGGGCCAGAACATAGTTCTCCCCGCCCTTGGAGTAGAGCCAGAGGGCCTTATCCACAGCTTCTTTAAAGGCCTTGGGCTGTTGGAAGGTGATAATCTGACCAAACTTCTTGTTCTTGTCAAAAATCCGATTGGTCCTGCTAAAGGCCTGAATCAAGTGCTGGGGCTTGAGGGGATTGCGGTCCATAAAGAGGGTCTGAAGGCAGGGAGCATCAAAACCAGTCAGGAGCCGGTCGACAACGATTACTAAGTCCAACTGCTCCTTGCGGTTGAGATAGCGGTCTTCCTTTCTGGCCAGACGTTTATTGACATCGGTATTAAAGCCAGCCAAATCCGCTAGACCAAAATGGGTCCCAAATTCCTGATTATAGTCTTTTAGGGTCTCCTTCATCTTGTCTTGGTTGTAAGAAGAATCTTCCTCATTTTCTGTCAGAGACTAGGTGATGGTCATCTTTGGAAAATCAGGTAAGAGCTGCTTGGTCTTTTCAGAAATTTTCACACTGCTTCGACCTTCTTTGACAGCCTTAATCAGGTCATAGTAGGCCTGGGCCTGCTTGATGGAGGAGACTGTCAAAATGGCATTGTAGGTCTTGCCGATACCATTGCGAAATCCGAAAAGACGGGCGGGTTTGCTTAGGATATAGCGAAGAACTTCCAGCATGTGCTCTTGGGACTCATAAACCGAGTCAGGGATGGACTTTTCATCCAGCTCTTCACCAACCGTGGTCTGGTATTCCACCCGAAAACCGAGAACAGCCCCGTCATGGATGGCATTTTTAACGGTATAGGTATGCAGACAGTTGCCGTAGAGTTCCTCGGTAGTCTGTGCCAGATCACCTAGGGCTGCTCGGCGATTTTCACCAAAGATAGGGGTACCGGTAAAGCCGTACCAGAGGGAATGGATAAAGAACTTGGACAGGGAGCGTTTGGCCTGAGGCGTTACTGCCCTGTGACACTCATCAACAACGAAAGCGACTCGCAGCTGACGAATCTTATCCTGATTTGCTTGGTAATGACCCTGATCAAACTTTCGCATCATGGCAGAAATTTTCTGAATGGTGGTTACCACCACCCGCCGTTCCTTACCGGCCAGAGTCTTAATCAGATCCTTGCTGGAATTGGTCTCATCAATGTCAATGGTATCATTCTGAGCATAGGAGAGAAAGCTAGAGGTTGTCTGGTCATCCAAATCCTTGCGGTCAACGATAAAAATCGTCTTATCAATGGAAGGGATAGTCAGGAGGTTTCTGGCTACCTTATAGGAAGTCAGGGTCTTGCCTGAACCGGTCGTATGCCAGACATAGCCGGATTCTCCGCAATAGCTGGCTTCCTTGACCGCCTCAATAGCATGAATCTGGTAGGGCCGCAGCAAAATCAGGCTCTTCTTGCTATTATCCAGAACAGAGTACTGCATGACCAGCTGGTGGGCTTGAGGGATGGATAGGACCGCTTGGGCAAAGTCAAATAGATTGAGAACGGGCTGATTTTCTGTATCAACCCACTTGGTTAAAAAGCGAGGATTGAGCTTATTCTCCTTGGCTGCTGCAATATAGCGGGTGTCTTCTATATTAGAGATGACGAACATCTGCAGGCTGGAAAAGATGCCACGGAACTTGCCCTCCTTATCATATTTTTTGAGTTGATGAAAGGCATCCATGAAGGGGCTGTGCTGACTTTTCAGCTCTAATTGAATCAAGGGCAGGCCATTGATGAGGAAGGTGACATCCCCTCGGCGGTTATGGTCCAAGTCGTCTTCCGCAAAGGTCTTAACTTGATTGACAATCTCGTAGGAAGATTTTCCGCCAGCCACATGGTCACGAAAGAGGACATCTAGATTGATGGTGCCCAGACGGGCATCTTCTCTTTGAATCCGAACCTTGGCAATGCCATTTTCTCCGACCAGCCACTTGGCTGCTTCATAGTAGTTGACAAAGTTGAGCTGGTTTTGAATTTGCGACTTCTCCTGCTGGGTCAAGGGGTGTCCATCTAGGGCAGGGACATTATTTTGCTCCAATTTGAGGAAAAAATTATCCCACAGCTCTGCTGGAGTCTTGAGATCTGGCCGATAGGTCCATTGACTGTCGCCACTTATTAGGGTCTGAATTAAACGCTTTTCTTGCTGGGTTTCTTGATATTGGGGCATCTTATGCCTTTCTAATCTAGTTTGATAATTTAATTATAGCATATCCAGAATTGCTGGAAGGCCAGCCTCAGATAATTTTAGGCAAGGAAGAAGTCCGAAACAAGGCTCCATAAGGACTTGATGACCACTCCTAGCCCTGCATCCAAAATGACTATAAGCTCCCTTTTTCATGATGGTCAGACCTACTCTACTTCTTTCATTCTCGGCCAAGTCATTTCATGGGCGGTTTTATGCTACAATAAGAGAAGAGGAATGAGGAAATACTATGAAAACCTATGAGAAAATTTACCAAATTTTGTGGGAGGCTCACGATTTCGTTAGTGGACAGGATTTGGCTGACCAGCTAGATGTCTCAAGGACGGCCATTTGGAAATCTATGAAAACTCTTGAAAGCAAGGGCTTGGTTATTGAGCCCATCAAGAACCGAGGCTACCGGCTGCTTCTTGGTGACCTGCTCCTGCCTGACGAAATTACATCAGCCACAGGCCTAAAGGTTTATCTCAATGAGACTTCTGCCTCCACTCAAGAGGATGCCAAGGAGGGCATTAAAAAAGGGCAG
Source organism: Streptococcus downei MFe28 (assembly GCF_900459175.1). Lineage (NCBI taxonomy): Bacteria > Bacillati > Bacillota > Bacilli > Lactobacillales > Streptococcaceae > Streptococcus > Streptococcus downei. The sequence continues at coordinate 1,628,095 of NZ_UHFA01000002.1, forward strand.
CCTTCTCCTGCCATTTATCTAGCTCCCAATCAAAGGTCGGCTCGAGGTCGTTTTTCACGCCCCTTCTTTTCTCCTGAATCGGGCGGCATCTATATGTCCCTCCACCTGCAACCCAACCTGCCCTACGACCAGGCTCCTGCCTATACCCTCATGGTAGCTTCCAGTATTGTCAAGGCTATTTCTCGACTGGCGGGCATCGACTGCCAGATTAAGTGGGTCAATGATATTTATCTGGGTCAAAAAAAGCTAGCTGGCATCCTGACCGAGGCGATTTCCTCCATTGAGACGGGACTGATTACTGATGTCATTATTGGAATTGGGCTTAACTTCCTAGTGCCTGAATTTCCTGAGGACTTGCAGGACAAGGCTACTAGCCTCTTCACCAAACAAGCACCTATCAGCCGCAATCAGCTGATTGCTGAAATCTGGAACATTTTCCAAAATACTCCTGAGCGAGATCTCATAAAAGTTTACAAAGAAAAATCACTCGTTCTGGATAAACGAGTGACCTTTGTGGAAAATCAATTATCTTATACTGGTCTAGCGACTGACATTACTGACAGCGGCCAGCTAGTCGTCCGGCTGGATGATGGTCAAGAAAAAGTCCTTAATTCTGGGGAAATTAGTCTCTCTTCTTGGGACTATTAGTCCCTTGGCCATGAGATAGGGATTTAAGCAATTCCTTGAGCAGACGGTCTGCCAGATAGGCATTCTGCAAATTGCGAATAATGAGGAAGGCCCAAAAGGCCGCCAACCAAAAATGTCCTGTAAGCAAGGCATCGCTGAAAAAGTAACTTTCAACAGCACACCAGAGAGCCATGCTGATAAACTGTAATCGATTCATATAAGGTCATTATAGCAGAAATTCCACCGCAATGGTGGATTTTTTTACGCTTATTACTATTTAGTGGGATTTTATTGACCGCTTGTTAAGAAGGAAAGCACATTTTCTGATTGGTGACTAGCCCAGTCAGACCTGATTTGATAGGGCTGGTTATTACTAATTAGTGAAAGGTTATCAACAACTGAGACCTCTTGCAGACAATCGGTATTTGCTCTGCTGAATCGGCCAGCAGTCTCAGTTCGTCTAGTCTTCTTCCACTTCTAGCTTATCAGAGAGAAATTCAAAGCCGTCTGGAATCAGGCCATCCTCTTCCTTAGCTTCTACTTGATCATCTGGGGAGTCTGATGAAACCTCTGAACCTTTTTGACCTCGCATCTTTTGGGCAAATTCGGCACGGATTTCTTCAAAATCAGCCTTGGGCACGGCCATAATCTGCGGAGAAAAGCCGGCGGCCTGGCTCATAATATTACCAAACATGGTATTGAGGTCGCTGCGTTTCATGGCCTGCTCGGCATTGAAAGCAGCTCGAAAGGCTAAAATAGCATTTTCACTATTGGCTAGGACTGGCTCAGAACCCAGCAACAGGGCGCGATCCTGGGGTCCGATAGAGTCTAAAATTTCATTCCAGGAGGACTTGAGGGCATCCAGATATTGGCGAGATTTTTCACTATCAGCAACCGTTTCTTCCATGATGGTCAAAATCTTGGCCTTGTCCACCTTGAATTTGAAATTAGTGGAAGCCTTGGGCTTGCTGACTGGAGCGGAAGCTGTGAAATTCCCCGTCTCTAGTTGAGCCTTAAGCTGAGCTACTTCTCTTTTGAGGATTTGAATTTCTTTCTCTAATTCTTCTGAGTTTCCAGCTCGGTCTTGACTTGGTGCTTGCTGGGCATCAGCCAGTTGGATGGTCATCATCTCCGCATAGATTTTCGGCTGGGTGCCGTTCTTTAGCTCAGGCATGGTCCGGGTGATGATGTCAATCATGGCAAAGAGCCGTCTCTGGTCCAGCGTCAAATTTTCCTCAAAAGCCTGCGAACTCCGACTAACCTGACCACCTGCCTGAACCAAAAGGATATCTCGCAGATAATCCAGTAGGTCGGTGGCAAAACGACTCATGCCCTTGCCACTATCAAAGATGGTATTGAGATTGGTCAGGGCGGCTAGGCTATCATGCTGGATTAGGTTGGCTAGATAATCATCCAGAGCCGCTTGACCGACAGAACCTGTGATTTCTTCAGCTATGGCTGCTGTCACCTGATTGTCGGCCGAAAGGCTGAGGGCTTGGTCTAGGATGGACAAGGCATCGCGCATTCCTCCTTCGGCCTGTCGAGCAATCAAATTGAGGGCCTGGTCCTCATAGGCGATGCCTTCCTTGTCCAAAATCTCAGCCATATGTTGGCGGATGGCAGTCTGCTTAATAGCCTTGAACTCAAAACGTTGAACCCGAGAGAGGATGGTCGCTGGAATCTTATGCAACTCGGTTGTCGCCAGGATAAAGACAACATTCTCCGTCGGTTCTTCCAAGGTCTTGAGCAGGGCGTTGAAAGCCCCTGTTGAGAGCATATGAACTTCATCAATAATATAGACTTTGTAGGTAGCCCGACTGGGCGCATAGGTCGACTTATCGCGAATTTCTCGGATTTCATCGACTCCATTGTTGGAGGCTGCATCAATTTCGATGACATCTTCCAGACTACCTTCGGTTATGTCTCGACAGATGTCACAGTCATTACAAGGCTCACCATCTACTTGATTAGGGCAGTTCATAGCCTTAGCAAAGATTTTAGCCACACTAGTTTTCCCAGTCCCCCGTGGGCCTGAAAAGAGATAGGCATGACTGATTTTTCCAGAAGCTACCGCCTGCTTGAGGGTGGTGGCCACTACTTCTTGACCAACTAATTCCTGGAAGGTCTGGCTGCGGTATTTTCGATAAAGGGCTTGGTACATTAGTTCTTAACTCCAAACATAGCAAAATTCCAGTCTGTCTTTTCCAACAGAATGGCCACAAATTGCTCCAAATAATCCTTGTCCATCTGGTCATAATCGCCAACCAAACTGGAATCCAAATCCAGTACACCGAGGAGCTGGTCGTCTTGATAGATAGGGACAACAATTTCTGAAAGAGCAGCTGAATCACAGGAGATATAATTGGCGTGCTGGGTCACATCGTCCACAATCAGCGTTTGATTTTTATGGGCGGACTCGCCGCAGACACCCTTGCCAAGCTGGATATGAACACAAGAGACCTTACCCTGGAAGGGTCCCAAAATCAATTCTTGGCCATCATAAAGATAAAAGCCGGCAAATACCGAATTGGGCAGGGCTTCCTTAATCAGGGCCGAGGCATTGGCCAGATTAGCGAGAACATTGGTCTCCCCTTCTAAGAGGGACTCCAACTGGACAAGCAACAAGTCATAAAGGGATTTTTTCTCTGAATTCGTCATAAGGTTATTATAGCAAAAATTGGGACCAGAGGCGAGCTGGCCAAGTCGTAGATTGGTAAAAGTAAAAAGCGAATTTAGGGGCAGGCTCCCGACTTCTTCGCAGACCATTAAAAAGACCTGAAATCGTCCTGATTTCAAGTCTAGAAGGAAGTTACTTGGCGCTTAATATTATTCTTCAGTTCCCAACAATTGATCACCAACAATAGCAGCAAAGATACCACCAACGATTGGTGCCAGGATAAAGATCCAAACTTGCTTGAAAGCAGAGCCACCGATAAAGAGGGCTGGTGCCAAGCTACGAGCTGGGTTGACCGAAAGTCCTGTGATGTTGAGGCCGACAAGAATCATCAGCACCAAGGTAAGTCCGATAACGATGCCAGCAATCTTGGCGTTACCCTTACTTTCAGAAGTTACGGTAACAATAACCAAAATAAAGATAAAGCTAGCCACTACTTCAAAGAGGAAACCTCCAAGAGCCGTTACGCCATCAGCCAAGGCATTTTGACCAAGACCGACCTTATCAACGGAAAGACCTGAGTTGCTGACCAAGAAATAAAGGAAGGAAGATGCCAAGAGGGCACCAACCACTTGAGCAACAATATAGCTAGCCAGATCCTTAGCATTAAGGCGTTTATTGACAAACATAGCGATTGAAACCGCTGGGTTGAGGTGGGCACCTGAAATCGTGCCAATTGAGTAAACTGCTGCTACGATGGACAAACCGAAGGCAAGAGCGATACCGACATGGCCGATCCCCTCCATACCATTACCAAAAGCGACAGTTCCCGTCCCAACGAAAACTAGGATAAATGTACCGATTAATTCTGCGAAAAATTTCTTCATTTTTCCCTCCCAAAAGTTTAGTTATTTAGTACGGGAATTATTATAGCCTTCCTTCTTTGAAGAATCAAATAATACGACTTGAAAACGCAATGAGTTTGTAATAAGTTTGACTTGATGGTTTTCAGAAAAAAACGCAAAGCTAGTAAACAACAAAAGACCACCAAGTGGCCCTTTAATTCTAGTTCTTTTGGCAAGAATAAGCTATCCAACCTCCCTTTTGATAGGTGGCGATAAGTTGAAAGCCCAAAGGTTGGATAAAAGCCTTAAAATCCTCCGTCGTTTTCAATTGAGGAAGAAAATAGGCTAATTTACTTTGTTCACAAGCCAGCAATAACTGCCCCCTTTCTTTCAACAGACGGTAAATTTCGTTCAAACCTGCTGCCAAATCATCCCAATGAAAATGTGTTTGAAAGCCACAGACCAAATCAAAACATCCAGTTTGAAAATCGGTCTGTTCAATAGATGAGACAGTAAAATCTAGCCTACCCGCAATTTCTAGCTTCTTAGCCTCTCGAATTGCTGTTGGGGAAATATCCAAACCATGAACCTCTGCCAAAGGAAAGACTGAACTGAGATAGGCACTCGATTTTCCGTTACCGACCCCAACATCTAAGATACGCTGAACTTGAGAAGTCCTAACAAATTGCAAACTCCACTTGACCATGGGTAAATAGGATTTGTTCCAGATTGCCATCATCATCCTACCAATGGAGCCTGATGGCATCTTGGACTGATTGATTAAGTAGTTTAAAATCATAAATATCCCTTTTTAGTAAACATCTTATCGCCCTGTAATTTTTCAACAAGTTAGTTTATGGAAGGCCGATGTCTTCATTATAGCAAAAAAGCCACAAACTAAGTCAAAATTCTTACTAGAAAATCAGCCTGCTCAAGAGCTGAAACGGAAATGTATCTGGTCGGGGTTTTCTAGCATTTTAGCTGTCTTGATGGCTGTCAGGAGAATGTTAGTGCCCTTGTTTGAGGAAAGGCCGAACTGAGGGTAGACAATGGATTTTCCATTGCCATTCTGATATCGAAAATCCTTGGCAAAACCTGCAAGGGACTAAGTTTAAACTCCAGCTAATACCATCGGGAGATAAACCTTGTTCCACATCTGCATCATAACTTTTCCAGCTAAACCAATTGGCTTTTGGGCTATCCAACAAAATAGACAAAAACAGCTTGACAGCATAGCTGCAACTAAGCAATTCTGTAAAATTGTCATTTTTCATATCTTCTCTTATATTCTTCCTTAGCTTTTTGGGTATAGGTTTTGATAAAATCACTCTTAGCTTCTGTATAAGCATCGCGATTGTGTTCATATTTTTTCCAGAGAATTTTTTTTAAAGACTCATAGTCTTTAGCAAGGTCGGGATACTCTCTGAGATAATCGCGAAAATAGAGTTCATCATTATCTCCTTGATAGCGTAAATGGAGATGAAAAACCTTATCCGCAAAGCCCTCTGGCTCATAGCCTTTATTAAAAGACAGGCGGCTGCCACTTTCAGACATGAGCTGATAACCAGCATTAAAAAGTCTCTGCTTGATGGACTGAAGGTCTGAACCTTTTGGCACTTCCAGCAAGATATCAACGATATTCTTAGCCCAAATACCATCAATAGCGGTGCTGCCAATATGGGACAGTCTACTGACACTTGATTCAGAAAGCAAGGCCAGCAGGCATCCCGCTTCCTGCTCGTACCAGTCTGCCCAGTCATCCTGATGCTCGACTAAAAAGATAGGAAAAAGCTGCCAAAGTTCTTCTAACGTCATTTCTGTTAATGATTTTACTTTCATTTGATCGTCAACCTCCATTCCCTTGCAAAAAATCAAAGACTCTCTGATTAAAATCTTTAGCTTCGCTGTAGGCTGAGTGTCCTAAATTCTCATAAAGATAGAAAGGACATCCCAGCTTATTCGCCAACTCTAGACTTGCTTGGCCAGATACCACCAAATCTTTGGCAGCGCCGATAACCAGTGTCGGACAGTTGATAGCCCCTAGCTCTTCATAGACATCAAAGGTCAGACAGGCTTGGGCTAAAATCAGAAAACGCTCGATTTCCTTTGGCTTTAAGCATTTGGCTAGCAGTGCAATCAGCCATCTATGTTTTTGCACATAATTTTCGGAATAGGTTTTGGCGAACATGTCCTTAATCAATTTTTCCCGGTCTCGTTTTTGTGCCAAGGCAATCCAGCCACCAATAGTTGACTGAACAAGAGTATTTTGCCGCGATAATGTTACGCCCAGTACCAAGCGGCTGACTAATTCTGGATGCTTAATGGTTAAGCTTTGTGCAATCATGCCGCCCTGCGATATTCCCACGACATCCGCATTTTTAACCCCTAACTCCGTCATTACCAAGGCCAAATCATCTGCCATATCTGATACCTGATAGCCCCTTGGGATATGATTTCTGCGGTCAAACATATAGACCTTATAATCTTTAGCAAAGAGCCGATACATGAAGGACATCTGCCAGGCCTTTCCACGCAGGCGAGACAGACTCAATCCAGAAATCAAAACCAGTGGCTGCTGTCCTAAACCAAAAGTGAGGTAGTCAACCTCAAAATTATCTCTCTTGAATAAGACGTTTTTAGCTTTATACATTGCGGCTCTCCTTAGATTAGCAGTTATTCTATCAAAAAGGGAGTGGGAAGGAAGCCAAAATTGAAAATTTTGGTTCGTATTCCCACCCCGCACAGCTTAAACGAGCTTGGGACAAAAGTCCTAAGCTTGATTCTGTTGTGTAGTACTAAACAATTGACGCAGTGGTTGGGAGTATGACTGTTGGCTATGCCAAGAAGTCTTACCCCTGCACAGTTCATTAGGTGCCTTAGCACCAATGAACCACTGCTGATTGGAAGTCCTTATCCCTTGCCTTGCAAGTGATAGCGGCCTTCCTAATCAACTGTGCGGAGGTGGGATTGAAATGCTCCAGTGGAGGATTTCAACCCGATCCTTAAAATAAGAGAGCGAGGAAAATCGAAATCGCCATTTTTTATGACGATTTACCGATTTTTGCCCCACTCTCTTTCTTTCGCTCTTGAATTAGAAAAAGGCGAAACCGTCTGGGGACTTTTTGAGGTTGGAAATAGGATGAACACCGTTCATCACATGCATTTAGGTTTTTCTGCTTTGGCCTTGCGACAAAAGGAAAACCAGCCAACCACTGCGTCAAGAATTTATCCCAAAACAAAGAATACTGGACAAGTTTTTGCCCAGCCTTCATTTCTTTTAATAATATTCACCTTGGCGGTAGTTCCATGAGTTAAAGGCGTCTGAGAGGTTCATCATAATCTTGTCGATGTCCAGTCCCTTACGGATGACAACTGGGCAGTTATTGATGGAACGGCTGTCCTTTCCTTGTTCAGGAATGAGCTTACCATCCTTATCGACCATTGAAACCATAACGCCTTGTTCGTAGCGGGTTTCAACGTTCTTGTCTGGTTGGATTGAAGCAACATAGTCATCGGCCTCGATAACCAGGTCAACAGCTTCTTCGATTTGACTACCGATGCCTTCAACCTTACCACGGTTCCCCTTACCTGATGGGTTGGCAGAGGAAGCGTAAACCATCTTACCTTCTTTTTCCCACATTTCCTTAGCAATTTGTTCTCCAGCTACGCCGAACTTGATAACAAAACAAGAGGTCTTACGGCTATCGGTCATCAATTCTTCCCGACCATCACCAAAGGCTTGGAGTTTAGCATAGGCTTCTTCCTTCCATGGGAGGATACAACCCAGCAGAATATCTTGGTCCCAATGTTTTTGGTAGAAGCTTTCGATTTCTGGGGTCAATTGAGCCAAGGCACGTAGCTCATCCATGCTACCACAGAGGACAACACCTGGTTTATTGCGCTTGCGGTTTTTGGCAGCGAACTTGCGTTCCAAACCAGCCTTGTCGCTGGTCATGATGATGTAGCCAACCTTGGTTGGGCAGACGATACAGCCGCCCTCACCTTTTACAATCTCAAGTCCTTCTTGTGAAAGATTTCCGTCCCATTGAATGTGTTTTGTCATGTTACTTCTCCAAATTATTAATCAATTGCTTCGCTTATTTTACCATGAAAAGTTGGAATTTTCAAGGTTTTTTCAGAATTTTCAAAAACTAAGTAATTCCCGTTGGGCCTAGTTCTGCCAGTAGCTTGGACGATGCTTCTCGTAGTCGCTAATCAGATCCTCATACTGGAGGGTGATGCCGATGTCGTCCAGACCATTGAGTAGCCTGTGTTTCCAATCACCGTCAATTTCAAAATCAAAGTCACCGACTGGTGAGATGATTTTTTGCTGCGGCAGATCAACGGTTATCTGGTCGGTTGGCGCTAAGCGGGCCAATTTCTGGCGAACCTCTAAGGGCTGGACAATGGGCAAAATGCCATTGTTGAGGTCATTATTGTAGTGAATGTCCCCGAAGGAACCAGCGATGATGACCTTGAAACCATAGTCGGCCAAGGCCCAGGCAGCATGTTCCCTTGAGGATCCAGCACCAAAATTATCTCCGGCAATCAAGATAGTTGCCTTGCGGTAGGGGGCAGTATTGAAAATAAAATCAGGATTTTCGGTATAGTTGTCATCTAAATAGCGCCACTCGTACATGAGGTACTTGCCGAAGCCCTTCTTATCAATCAACTTGAGGAACTGCTTGGGCAAAATCTGGTCGGTGTCGATATTGTCATTCATCAGAGGCACGGTAGTCCCTGTATAAACGGTAAATTTTTCCATGCTAGGCTTCCTCCTACTGGGCTTCTGGTAGTTGTCGGACATCGACAAAGTGGCCGTTGATGGCTGCTGCTGCTGCCATAGCTGGACTGCAGAGGTGGGTTCTGGCCCCCACACCTTGGCGGTCTTCAAAATTGCGGTTGCTGGTTGAAGCACAGTGAACACCGGCAGGAACCTTGTCTGGATTCATGCCCAGACACATAGAACAACCGGGATCCCGCCATTCAAATCCAGCATCAGTAAAGATTTTATCCAACCCTAGCTTTTCGGCAGCTGTCTTGACTGGTCTCGAGCCTGGCACCACGATAGCCGTCAGATTAGGGGCAATATGCTTGCCCTTAACAAACCTAGCGGCCAACTTGAGGTCACTCAGTCTAGCATTGGTGCAGGAGCCTAGGAAGACATAACCAATGTCCAGGTCTTCCACCTTCTCACCAGGCTTAGTATCCATGTACTTATAGGCCCGCTCATCGTTCATATCACGAATTTCAGGAAAGGGTTGGTCAAAGGCCACGCCCATGGAGGGATTGGTTCCCCAGGTGACCATTGGAGCCAGTTGGGAAACATCAATCTCGATAACCTTGTCATAGTGGGCATCTGGGTCTGAAACCAAGGTCTTCCAATCAGCGATAGCCTGCTCGAACTTCTCCCCTTTAGGTGCCTGATCTCGTCCTTTGACATAATCAAAGGTGGTCTGGTCAGGGTTCATAATGCCCATTTTAGAACCAAATTCAATAGACATATTGCAGATGGTCATGCGTTCTTCCATGGAGAGGGCCTGAACAGCCTCGCCTCTGTACTCGACAACGTGACCGACACCGACAGAAACACCATACTGGGCAATCAGGGCCAGAACATAGTCCTTGGCATAGACGCCCTTTTGGGGCTGGCCGACAAATTTAACCAAGAGTTTCTTGGGCTTGACCTGCCAGATAGTCTGGGTTGCAAAGACATGCTCGACTTCTGTGGTCCCAATTCCAAAGCCGATGGCACCAAAGGCGCCATGGGTGGCCGTGTGGCTGTCCCCACAAACGATGAACTTGCCAGGCTGGGTGCGACCCGTTTCAGGGCCAACCATATGGACAATTCCCTGACTGGCAGAACCATGGTCTGCATGGGGAATATCAAATTCCTTGAGGTTGCGAGCCAAGGCATCCATCTGGGCCTTGGAAATGACATCCCGAATATCGTAGATGTTGACCGTTGGTACATTATGATCAAAGGTCCCAAAAGTTAGGTCGGGTCGTCTGACCTTGCGACCTGCTTCTCTCAGACCATCAAAGGCCTGGGGACTGGTCACTTCGTGGATGTAGTGCTGATCCACATACATGAGTTGAGGCTCACCTTCCTTGCCAGTAATGACATGGCGGTCCCAAACCTTATCAAAAATTGATTGTCCACTCATTTTTAAATCTCCATAAACAATAGATAAGACTGACTTGGATTAATATGCCTAGATACCAAGCTAGTCTAAAATACCACTTCTTGGTCTTGTGGTGAAATAATTTTCCTGCTAGATATGCTCCCAGACCAGCTCCTGTCAGACTAAGGATTAAGAGGGCCTTTTCTGGAATTCGCCATTGCCCCTTTATCGCTCGTCTTTTATCAATCCCGTAGAGGCAAAAAGTCAGAGCATTCCAGAAAATCAAGAGGGCTAGTAAAATCTTCATCCTAGAGGTTAGCAATAATAGCTGCGGTCATTTGAGCCGTTGTCGCCTGGCCTCCCAGATCACGAGTCAGCACACCTTGATTGAGGGTTTTATCGACGGCCTGCTCAATGAGACTGGCACCAGTCTCTTGGCCAAAGGAATCCCTTAACATCATGGCAACCGAGAGAATCATGCTAATAGGATTGGCAATCCCCTGTCCAGCAATATCTGGAGCAGAACCATGAATAGGCTCGTAAAGGCTAGGGCCATCCTGAGAATGGCTGGCCGAAGGCATGACACCAAGGGTTCCTGGCAGGACTGAAGATTCGTCAGACAGGATATCGCCAAAAAGATTTTCGGTCACGACCACATCAAAACGAGCTGGGTCCGTAATCATCAACATGGCGGCACTATCAACTAGCTGGTGCTCCAGGGTGACTTCAGGATAGTCCTGGGCTACTTGATCAGCAACCTTTCGCCAAAGTTTGGAGGTAGCTAGGACATTTTGCTTATCAATGCTGGTCACCTTCTCGCCACGCCCTTGGGCAATGGTGAAGGCTTTGCGGACAATACGCTCAATCTCCTCAGTCGAATAATCATTGATGTCTCTGGCGCTAGTTCCCTTGAGATCATGCTGACCAAAATAGATACCACCTGTCAGTTCCCTGACGACGACAAAATCAACACCCTCGATCCGCTCTGGCTTTAGTGGTGAGAGATGCTTAAGAGCCTGAAAAATCTTGACAGGCCGAATGTTGGCAAATAGCTTGAGCTCCTTGCGCAGGGCTAAAAGACCTTGCTCTGGTCGAACTGGAGCCGCGTCATATTGGGGACTCCCAATGGCAGCTAGGAGAATGGCATCAGCTGAGCGAGCAGCGGACAAGGTTGCCTCTGGCAGCGGATGACCAGACTGGTCAATCCCCGCTCCGCCAAAGGGCTGGGCATCCAATTGGTAGGCGAAGTCAATCTTCTTAGTAAGAGCCTCTAGCACTTTTAGACCTGCTGCCATGATTTCTGGGCCAATGCCGTCCCCTGCTAGGGTCACGATTTTTTTAGTCATTGAATTTTCCTTTTTCTAGTTTAGCGAACCGTTGGCTGATTTCTGCCTAGTAGTCTTTTTCTGACAGGCGACGACCAATTTGGCCATCGTTTTCCTTTTGGACAAAGACATTGGCATTAACATAGGCAATGGAGCTAGCCTTCATAACATCGAAATCGACACCGGTAGCATTGAAAATGGTGCCTGTATCAACATTTTCAACGGATACCGCTACTCGGGCTTGGGCATCAATCCCATCGGTGATGGCATCAATACTGTAGCTGAGCAGGCGAACGGTTTGATTGAAGAATTTATCAATGGCATTGAAAGCCGCTTCAACAGAACCCTTACCGTTGGCCACCACATCCACGGCTTCGGCATCCTTATTGGTCATGGTAACGACGGCAGTAACTGTCTCGTCTTCGTTGGAGGTCAGCTTAAGGTCGGCAAAGTGGAAGCCTTCTGGATTCTCGATATCAGTCCCATCAACTAGGGCAATGATATCGGCATCTCTGATATCATGCTTCTTATCCGCCAATTTCTTGAACTTGGCGAAGAGTTCCTTGATTTCGGCTTCAGCAAAATCCAAATTTAACTCTTTGAGTTTTTCGATAAAGGCATGACGACCAGACAATTTGCCAAGAGGCAGAGAACTTTGTTTCACTCCAACCAATTCTGGGGTGATGATTTCGTAGGTCAACGGATTCTTGAGAACACCATCCTGGTGGATACCGGATTCATGAGAAAAGGCATTGCCACCGACAACAGCCTTATTCTTAGGCACAGGAATGCCTGAGAAACGTGAGACCATAGCTGAGGTGTTGACCGTTTCATTGAGGATGATATCACTAGTAGCATTGAAATAGTCTTCCCGAATTTTGAGGGCAACAGCCACTTCTTCCAAGGCAACATTACCAGCTCGCTCGCCGATACCATTGATTGTCCCTTCAACCCGACCAGCACCATTTTTAATGGCAGCTAGAGTATTAGCAGTCGCCATTCCTAAGTCATCATGACAATGGGGGCTGAAAATAATATCACGATCAGATTTGACATTTTTAATCAAGTAGTCAAAGATGTGACCAAATTCGCTCGGCGTGGTGAAGCCGACCGTATCAGGAATATTGATGTAGGTCGCCCCGGCATCCACAGCCGTCTGAACCACCTGCAGGAGGTAATCCAGCTCAGTCCTGGTCGCATCCTCAGGTGAGAACTCAACGACATCAAAGAACTGGCGAGCATAGGTCACATGCTCCTTGATGACTTCCAAAATCTCTTCCTTGGACTTCTTTAGCTTAAATTCCCGATGAATGGGACTGGTGGCAATAAAGACGTGGCATTGGGGATACTTGGCATCCTTGAGGGCCTGGTAGCAAGCATCAATATCAGACTTGACTGACCGGGCCAAACCTGTAACAGCGGTCTTGGTCAAAGTTGCCGCAATCTGCTTGACTGCTTCAAAGGAATCGGGGCTGGCAGCTGGAAAACCAGCTTCAATGGCGGAAATGCCCCACTTCTCCAATTGCTTGGCAATGGCGACCTTTTCTTTGATGGAAAAATTAACACCAGGGGTCTGTTCCCCATCCCGAAGACTGGTATCAAGAAATTCTACCTTACGCATAATGACCTCTTTCTTTTGGATAATAGTTGATAACAAATTTTATGAAGCATTTGCAAGTCAGAAAGTAAAGCCTGCTTAGTAAGACTTGCTTTTGCATCTTAATAAAAAAACATCCCGCCAAGCAGGATGTTTGTCAATCCCGCTTGGTAAGCCAAACAGGACTAATGCTTTTGCACTAGCCCTCACACCTCAACAACAAGACTGTCATAGAACGTGTCTTCATTTGACTTTTTCCCTTCGATGTTTTCTTGTTTAATATCCTAACCTATTTGAAAATCATTGTCAAGGATTTTTTAGAAATTTTCTGAAAAATCGCATAATTTGCCCCAGCAAAGTTTTGTATAGAGGCAAAAGAAAAAGGAACAGGGGGACTGCTCCTTCATTATGACTATTACTGGGCCTCAACCTTATGGGTAACCTGCTCGAGGATATTCTTGAGATAGGCGACATTGCTTTCTATCTTTTCTTTAGCATCATTGGCATCAGAATCTAATGGGAAAACCAGGGAGCCGACTAAAATTGAATCTGAAAAACTACCAGTATTCTCTAGATAATAGAAGGTGAGCTGGGCGGAATTATTTTTCTCACTATTGGTCAAGCCGACATGCCAGGTCTTGTCCTTAATGGTCACTGTGGTCTTATAATCAAACTTCTGCTGGTCCTGCTCAAGGTTCTCATCTAAATCACTCTCTTGATAATGCTCACCTCCATTAAAGGGGGATTTGTCATAGGCATTGAGGGTATAGAGCAGGGCATAGATTTGTGGGTCAGAAGAATTGGCTTCAGAGGTGACATCCCTGCGGCTCATCCTTAGTCCTAGACGAATCAACCGTCCAGCTCTCAGGAACATCATAATAGCGCCAATCCACCAGCTCCTTGCCAGAACCGTCCGTCTTGGAAAAACCATTTTGAGCTGAGCTCAACTGATGGCCTTTTCTGCTTGGGGTCAGCTGGCTCCTTGTCTTTAACCGCCTTTTCCTCCACCTTGGCCAACTTCTTAAACTCACTTTGGCTAATGGCCTTATCCTCCTGATTCGTGCTAGATGATGAGCTGGAACTCTCTTTGCTGTGAAGTTTGTTAAAGGGGAAGGGGAGACAGGCGGTCAGGATGAATAAGGATGCTACTAGGCTAAGGAACAAAAATAGTCTTTTTTCATGGACTGACTCCTGCAAATCTTTATTTTTCGCTCAAAATTGAAGCAATCTTGGTATTGATGAGGTCAATGGCTACGGTGTTAGAGACCCCTTCGGGGATAACAATGTCAGCATAGCGCTTGGTAGGCTCGATAAATTGGTGATACATGGGCTTGACCACACTGGTGTATTGCTCGATAATGCTGTCCAAACTACGACCACGCTCCTCCATGTCACGCTTAATCCGACGAATAATCCGAATATCATCATCGGTATCAACGAAGAGCTTGATGTCCATGAGGTTTCGCAAGCGTTCATCCTCTAAAACCAAAATGCCTTCAACGATAAAGACATCCTGGGGCTCCTGCCGATAGGTCTCGCTACTTCTGGTATGCTGGGTATAGTCATAGATGGGAATATCAACCGGACGACCAGCCTGCAATTCCTTGATGTGTTCAATCATCAAATCCGTATCAAAGGCTAGGGGATGGTCATAATTGGTAGCCACCCGCTCTTCAAAGGTCAGATGAGATTGATCCTTATAATAGGAATCGTGCTCAATCATGGCAATTTTGGAGTGGGGGAAATGGTTGAGAATTTCCCGAGAAACGCTGGTCTTGCCACCACCAGAACCACCAGTCACGCCAATAATAATCGTTTTTTTCTGCATAAGAACCCCACTAATACTCAATAAAAATCAAAAGTAGCCGAGGCAACGAACTGCAGGCAGTACTTGAGTACGGCAAAGTGAGTTAACGATGGATAATTTTGATTTTTGAAGAGTAAACATTCTAATCTAAAGTCATCCCTATTATACCCTAAAAGATGGTATAATTAAAGGCGACTTTAAAGAGAATAAGGATGAAAAAAGCATGACAATCCAATTACCTCAGGCCATAAATGAGCTACTAGAAAACAAAGGCATGGACCAGCTGACTCCAATCCAAGAGAGAAGCTTCCAGCCTATTATGTCTGGCAAAAATGTCTTGGGTATCAGTCCAACAGGGACAGGTAAGACCTTGGCCTATCTCCTGCCACTTCTGAACAAGCTGACTAGTCCCAAGGCCCAACAAATTTTGGTTCTGGCCCCCAATACCGAATTGGCTGGGCAAATTTTTGAGGTGGCCAAGGACTGGGCTAGCCCATTAGGCTACACCGCCCAAGTCTTACTGTCTGGTTCCAGCCAAAAACGCCAGATTGAACGCCTAAAAAAGGGACCCCAAATTCTAGTGGGAACCCCTGGTCGTGTCTTTGAACTGGTCAAGCTCAAAAAAGTGAAAATGATGAATGTAGACACCATCGTTCTCGATGAATTCGATGAATTGCTGGGAGACTCTCAGTACCAATTTGTCAGCAAAATTTGTCACCATGTGCCAAGAGACCACCAGTTGATCTATATGAGTGCGACAGCCAAGATTGATAAAGGCCAACTGGCCGAGGATACCCTAGAGATAAACCTGAGTGACCAGAAGTTAGACAATATCAGTCACTATTACCTACAGGTCGATAAACGTCATCGCTTAGATACCCTACGCAAGCTCTCCAATATTCCTGACTTCCGCGGCCTAGTCTTTTTCAACAGCCTGTCTGATTTGGGAGCCAGCGAGGAGCGTCTCCAATACAATGGGGCTTCTGCTGTCTCTCTGGCCAGCGATGTCAATGTTAAATTGCGCAAGGTTATCTTGGAGAAATTTAAGAACCATGAACTGGCCCTTCTGCTGTCAACCGACTTGGTGGCTCGCGGGATTGATATTGACAATCTGGAAACCGTAGTCAACTACGAGGTTCCTCGTGACAAGGAAGCCTATACCCACCGAGCTGGACGGACGGGCCGCATGGGTAAGGAAGGGGCTGTTATCACTCTGGTCAGCCATCCTGAGGACCTCAAAAAGCTTAAGAAGTTTGCCCAAGTTCAAGAAATCATCTTCAAGAACCAAACCTTCTATGTGAA
The DNA here is from genome assembly GCF_900459175.1 of Streptococcus downei MFe28. Classification (NCBI taxonomy): domain Bacteria; kingdom Bacillati; phylum Bacillota; class Bacilli; order Lactobacillales; family Streptococcaceae; genus Streptococcus; species Streptococcus downei. The sequence goes on from NZ_UHFA01000002.1 coordinate 1,644,337, forward strand.
ATAGATAGAAAGAGAGCCATCCACAATCGGATGGCTCTTCTGGTATTAATCTGAATAGAACCGATGGTCCTAGAAGCTGTTTCACTTTTATTTCTTTGGATTGAGAAATCCTTCCATTTCCCAACCTTGAAATGGAGGGTTAAGCTTTGCCACTAGCAAAGTTTACTTATTCAACTCTGCTAGGGGGCCAAAGACGATTTTTTCAATATCGCTGAGGTAGACAGACAGAGCTTGTTGGGCTTCGATGTAGGCCTTAAGAATGGGATTGGCTTCAATCTTTTGACCCAACTCCTGCATCTTCTTTTGCTCATCCTGGCTTGGTATTTGGCCGGCCTGCATGGCCTGGTAGAGGCCTTCTTGGAAGGATGTGAACTCGCTAAAGAGGTTTTTGGCTTCTGGGTCGGCATCAATTTTAGCCTTCTTTTCTACCAAGGTCTGGTATTCAGGCAGGGCACGGATGCCCCGCTCCAATTCGTTGGCCAAATCGTAAATATTAGTTGTCATTGCTTTCTCCTTTTAAATGGTTACCTTATAGTCAGGGTGTTTTTCAAGTAAATCAAAGGCTATCGACTGGTCCTTTTGATTTTTAAAAGTAATTTGCAGAATTCCGTTAATATCTTCACGGTTTTCCTCGTTAATACGGATATTCATGACAGAAATCCCTCGCAGGATTTCCAATACCTTGAGGATACTGTCTTCCTGGTCAGGGATGGTGACATAGAGGTCAAAACCACTATCAACGCCACCCTTCTTATGGATTTCCATAGCCTTTCGGGTAAGGCGAGCTTGATTGAAGAAATTCCAAATCCCATCGTCATCACCAGCTTCAATGAGCTCAGCGACAGCATCAAGATGTCCCTTGAAGTCAGCAATCCGTCCCAGAACCGCCTCCCGATTACTGAGGAGTATAGAGGTCCACATGCCTGGCTCACTCTCGGCAATCCGAGTCATATCTCTAAAACCACCAGCCGCAAAATGATTGGTCAGCTCATGGTCCTTGGCATAGGCCCCAGCCTGTTCCATAAGACTGGCAGCCAAGATATGAGGAAAATGAGAAACCTGACCAGTCACTCGGTCGTGCTCAGCTGCATCGATTTGAACAAAGCGGGCGTGAAGACCAGTTAGGAGTTCTTTCATCTCAGAAATAGTTGTCTCTCTGGTCAAACTGGTCGGGGTGAAAATATAATAGGCATTTTCAAAGAGATTGACATCCGCAGCAATGGCCCCCGACTTGTGGGAACCGGCCATGGGATGCGAGCCGACAAATTGAACCTTAGCGGGATCCAAATACTTCTGGGCAGCCTGGACAATTTGATCCTTGGTCGAGCCAGCATCGGTAATAATGACCTGGTCTTTAAGGGGCAAGTCAGCCAAAACCTTGATAAAATCAATGGTTTGTTTGATCGGAACGGCTAAAATGATGACATCTGCTCGGGGAGCAAACTCCGCAAAATTAGCCGTTGCCTCATCTACCAAACCTCGCTCCAAGGCAATATTTCTTGACTTGTCTGAACGGTTGTAGCCTAAAATTTCATAATCGGGGTGGTCCCGCTTGATGCCTAGGGCCAAGGAGCCACCAATCAGTCCCAGACCTGCAATATAGATGGTTTTTGTTTTCATAAGTGCTCCTAAGCTCTTAAAAATCGGGAAGGTCAGTCGTTTGCCTGTGCTGACTCTTTCTATGCTTGTTTCCTAGTGATGCCAACTGAGGGCAAGACAATATCTGTGTCAGTTCCAAGTTTAGCTTGGCATTTAGAAATTCTTGACATAGTCCCGATGACGGGCTAGAGCTTCTTTTAATTCTTCAAGGTTATCCGAGGTGAAGGTTTCAAAAATTTCATTGGCAATGACTGTTGCAACGACAGCTTCCATGACTACTCCTGCTGCTGGCAGGGCCGTTGGGTCAGACCGCTCAACGGTTGCCTTGTAAGGTTCGTGGGTCTCAATATCAACGGACATGAGTGGCTTGTAGAGGGTGGGAATGGGTTTCATGACCCCTCGGATGACCAAGGGTTGGCCATTAGTCATACCGCCTTCAAAGCCACCCAGGTTATTGGTCTTACGGGTGTAACCCTCTTGGGGATTCCAGAGGATTTCATCCATGACCTGACTACCAGGCAGATAGCCATCCTTAAAGCCTAGGCCGAACTCCACGCCCTTGAAGGCATTGATGGAGACGATAGCCTGGGATAATTTGGCATCCAACTTCCTGTCCCATTGAACATAGGAACCAAGACCTGCCGGAACACCCCCGACGATAGTTTCAACAACACCACCAATGGTATCGCCATCCTTTTTTATCTGGTCAATATAGTCTTTGATTTCTTGCTCACGGTCCTGGTTGACAATGGACACCTCTGACTTCGCAGTTAGTTCCTTAATTTGGGCGACGCTCAAGCCGTCTGGGACATCAATTTCCTTGCCGCCAAAGACAACCACATGATTGGCAATCTCAATATCAAGTTCGGCCAAAATCCGCTTGGCCACAGCTCCGATAGCTACCCGCATGGTGGTTTCACGAGCAGAGGAGCGCTCCAAGGAATTGCGCAGATCCTCAAAGCGATACTTCATGCCACCAACCAGGTCGGCATGGCCTGGTCTCGGATGAGTAATCTTACGCTTGGTCTTGAGGCGGTCCTCAATATCCTCAGCCGACATGATGTCCAGCCACTTCTGGTGGTCCCGATTGACCACATCCATGGTAATGGGGGCACCCGTGGTCTTGCCATGGCGAATGCCTGAGGTAAAGACGACCTGGTCGCTTTCAATCTTCATTCGACCACCCCGGCCGTAACCACCCTGACGGCGCATTAAATCGATATTAATGTCCTCAGCGGTCAAGGGTAGACCCGCTGGAACCCCTTCAATTATGGCAGTCAGACGGGGGCCGTGTGACTCACCAGCCGTTAAATATCTCATCTACTTCACCAAATAATCTTTCATTTCTGCTAAAGGAACTTCTTTGATACTAGCTCGGCCAATTTCTGGAACCAGGACAATCTTGATGGCCTTGCCCCTAGCCTTCTTATCATGGCTGAGGGCTTGGTAGAGCTTGTCAAGATCCCAAGGTTCAAAATCTGTTGGCAAGCTAAATTTGGCACAGATGTCCGCAATGTCCTGAGACAATCCTTGGGGCATAAGGCCTTTTGCTTCAGCTACTTTTGCAATCTGCACCATACCGATGGCAACAGCTTCCCCGTGCATGACCTTACCGTAGCCAGCTGTCTGCTCGATGGCATGGCCAATAGTATGGCCGAAATTAAGGTGCATACGGATACCGCCTTCGAATTCATCCTCAACGACAATCTTGCGTTTAACATTGCAGGAATGGTAGATGATGAATTCAGCCTGGTCTAAGATGGCCTGCCTGTTACCTGGCATCTTTTGCAATTCCTGCCAGAGCTCGACATCGGCAATCAGGCCATACTTGATGACCTCGCCCATGCCTTCAAATAATTCCCGTTTTCCCAGAGTTTCCAAGGTATCAGCGTCAATCAAAACCCCGTCGGGTTGGGTAAAGGTCCCGACAATATTTTTGGCCCAGGGGGTATTGACACCAGTCTTTCCTCCAATGGAAGAGTCCACTTGTGCTGTCAGGCTTGTAGGAATTTGCAGGAAGTGAATCCCTCGCATATAGGTAGAGGCAACAAAACCAGCTAGGTCACCAGCAACACCACCACCCAGGGCAATGATACCATCACTCCTAGTCATTCCGTGCTTAATCAAAAACTCATAGGCCTTATTGGCTGTGGTCAAAGTTTTGCTGGCTTCGCCTTCTAGAAAATCAAAGACCAGAACTTCAAAACCGGCCGCCTCCAAACGTAGTTTGACCTTTTCAGCATAGAGACCACCGACATGATTATCGGTGATGATGGTAATTTTCTGTGGATCCCAAAGGCTGGCAACCCAGTCGCCAACCTTGCTCAAGGCTCCTTTTTCAATAAGAATATCATAGGGATTGTGACTCAAATCAACGCCTAGTTTCATACTCGCTCCTTTTAAGATCTCTGCATTAGCTTAAGGCTCAGCAACATCAGCTCATGGCTCAAACATCATCAGCTTTTGGCTCAAACGTCATAACGCTTCTCCAGCTCTTGCCAGATAGCATCGGTTGGCATCTGACTACCCGTCCAAAGTTGGAAGGACTTGGCTGCCTGGTAAAGCAACATGCCCAGACCATTGCTGGCCTTGAGCCCCTTAGATCTGGCATAGGCTAAGAAGGATGTTTCAAAGGGTTGATAAATGGTATCAGCCACCCTTAAGCCTGCTGGCAATTCTGTATCATCAGCAAGAACCATGGACTTGCCATCCATGCCTACGCTGGTCGCATTGACCAAGAGCTGGCTTTCAAGAATTTTTTCCTGGATTAAATCCTGATTCTCAACAGGAAAGACTTCCAGTGTAACGCCAGTAGCTTCTTTATACTTTTGAGCCTTGGCCTCGGTTTCTTCTAAAAATTGAGTCTGGTTGAAAATATTAATTTTCTTGGCGCCATCAAGGGCAGCCTGGACAATCAATGAGGTGGCGGCACCTCCACCACCGAGGATGGTCATGGTCTTACCAGCTATGGTAAAACCATCATTCTTTTCAAGAGCCTTGAAAAAGCCATAACCGTCGGTATTATAGCCAATCAGTCGTCCTTGACGATTAACAACCGTATTGACAGCCCCAATCAGCTCAGCAGCCTGGTCTAATTCATCTAAAAAAGGGATTACCACCTGCTTGTAAGGCATAGAGATGTTAATCCCAAACATGTCGTAACGACGGACATTTTGGACAGACTCTTCTAGGTCTTCCTCAGGAATGTCCCAAGCGACATAAACGCCGTTGATACCACTAGCATCAAAGGCATAGTTATGAATAAAAGGTGAAATCGAATGTCTAATTGGCCGAGCCACGACCGCGGCCATGCGAGTATGTCCATCAATCTGCATCAAGAATCTCCCTTACTTTAAACATATCTGCCAAACCGATTTGGCCAGGTGCACTTTCCTCATCAACGCTGGCAAAGGTCCAAGAGGAACCCATGAGATCACTAGCTAGGCGGGAAACCTGCCCCAATTTACCCATGGACATCGTCACATAGTCCTGCTCAGGATTGAGGACCTTGAAGCCTCTGGTAAAGTTCATCAAATCAAGAACATCTTGCTCATTTTCTGGCATGACAGCCACCTTGACCACACGAGGGGTCAGGCTGGTCAGCTCAGACAGGATACTCATGAGATTGTCAGGGGTTTCCTGAAAATTATGGTAGGAGAGTATCAGATTTGGAAATTCCAACATTTGCGAAAAGACAGCCTGATGGGAATAATATTCAAAGTCAATATAATCTGGATGATAGAGGGAAGAGACCTCCTTAATCAGGCTAACATACTCGTCATCGGATAGGGAAATCTGACCGCCCTCGGCCTGGGTTCTCAGGGTAAAGATAATTTCTCGACCTGGGAATTTTTCAAAAATTGCCGGAGCTACCTCAACAATGGCTTCCTTGGGTAAAAAGTCAGCCCGCCATTCGATAATATCGGCGTGGTCGTATTTGACAGCATCAAGCTGATTGGCCTCTTCCAAGGAAGTTGGCATTACGGGTACTACTATTTTCATATTTTACTACTCTACCTTTATTGTATATACTTTCAAATAATTACTGCTGGGGTCAGCCCTATTAACCCTAAAATCGGCAGGCAACTGTTTCAAATCTAGATAATGATGCTTACGACCAGAAAAACCTTTTTCTAACTGCTTTTTAAACTGACCCAGCGATAGATTAGCAGCATTGGTGGAGGCAACAATGGTCCCACCCGGCCTGAGAATGTCCAAGGCCTGGGCAATCAACTTGTGGTAATCCTTGGCAACGGAAAAAGTCTGCTTCTTGTTACGGGCAAAACTAGGTGGGTCAAGGATGATGATGTCATAGCTCAAGCCCTTGCGCTTGGCATATTTATAATAGTCAAAGACATCCATAACCAGCAAGCCATGCTGGTCCATGCTGAGACCGTTGGCCTGGAAATGAGCCTGAGACAGCTCTCGAGAGCGCTTGGCCAAATCGACCGAGGTCGTCTCCAGAGCCCCTCCCATGGCTGCTGCTACTGAAAAAGCAGCGGTATAGGAGAAGGTATTGAGAACCGACTTACCTAGTGCCAAGCCATCAACCAAGCTGGCTCTAACCTCGTGCTGGTCCAAGAAAATTCCCGTCATAAGGCCGTCATTGAGAAATACCCTGTAGCTGACCCCATTTTCTAGGATAGTAAAAGTCTCAGGTGCTTCTTGACCATAGAGATGGGCCGATTGGTAATCCAGCCCCTGAAAACGAATCTTTTCATAGGCACCGACCAGATCTGGATAGACTTCCTGAAAGGCCTCAACAATCACAGGCTTCAGGCTATAAATATAGGCATTGTACCAGGAAAAAAGGGCATAATCCCCATATCGGTCAATACTTAAACCACCAAGATTATCCCCGTCTTGGTTAAAAAGACGGTAGGCGGTGGTCAAGTCATCATTTTCATAGGCCCGACGCTGGTCTCTAGCCTTTTCAAAAAGACTGATAAAGAAAGGCTTATCTAATTGGACCTCTTTTCGGGAGACCAGCCATCCAATTCCCTTATTTTGCTGAGAAAGATAGGCTGTCCCCAAAAATTTCTGCTTGGCATTATAAAGGCCAAGCACTTGGTCGGTCATGGAAAAATCACTAAAATCCTGTCCCTGAAGGAGTTGGATTCCACGATTGATTTTCTTTTCAACCAAGGCATCCACAATAAGCTTATTCATATTAAATATTGTACCAGAAATTGTCTGAACTTTCTACCTCGTTCCCAGTCCAAATTTTATTTTGTGGTATAATGTAAATTAGATTTTTTCTGAAATTATTTTTATCGAGGATATGAAATGAAAAAGTACTTAAGTCCCTTTAGAAAAATGGGCAAAATCATCAATACACGCCTAGGTTTTGTTTTACTCTTGCTCTTTTTTTATTGGATTAAGACCCTCTGGGCCTATAGCGTTGACTTCAATCTCGACCTAGAGAATACGGCACAGACCATCGTTGCCATTTTCAATCCCTTGCCGCTGGGACTTTTGCTTTTGGGGCTTCCTCTCTACTTCAAAAAGAGTAAGATTTTTTATCCCCTAGAAATTCTCATTTATCTGATTCTGAATATCCTGATTATCAGTAACGCCATTTATTTTAGGGAATTTACTGATTTTATCACCGTAAACACGCTGATGGCTAGTTCTAAGTCAGCAGCTGGTCTAGGAGATACGGCAGGCAACTTGATTGAGCTAACCGACCTCTTCTTCCTGATTGATTTGCTGGTCTTTGTTCCTCTGCTCTTCTTCAAGAAGATGAAATCGGATAAGCGACCCTTCAATAAGCGGGCCAGCTTTGCGGTTACAGCCCTATCAGCCCTCCTCTTTTCTGCCAACCTCTTTGTGGCCGAAACCATTCGTCCCCAATTATTGACTCGGGGATTTGCCAACTATTACGTGGTCAGAGGGATTGGACTTCCAGCCTTTATGACCTATAGCGCTAATCAAACCTATCAGGCCCACCGAGAAAGAAGCGCTGCAACTGCTGGTGACCTCAAGAAGGTTGATACCTATGTCAAAAAGAATTACGCCGCCCCTAACAGCAAATACTTTGGTATCGCTAAGGGTCGTAATGTCATCGTCATTCACCTTGAGAGTTTCCAACAATTTCTCCTCGATTACAAGCTAAAATCAGATGACAAGGAATACGAAGTTACGCCCTTCCTAAATTCCCTCTATCACTCCAAGTCCTCTATCGCCTTCTCTAATTTCTTTAACCAAGTAAAAAATGGGAAGACCTCGGACGCCGAGACCATGATGGAAAACTCCCTCTATGGTCTTAATAACGGTTCCTACATGGTTAACTACGGTGGTGATAATACCGCCTATGCGACACCTTCCATCCTCGCCCAAAAGGGTGGCTACACCAGTGCCGTCTTTCACGGTAATACCGGAAGTTTCTGGAACCGCAATAATACCTATAAACAATGGGGTTACAACTACTTCTTCGACTCTACCTACTTCGAAAAGCAAGATGATTCCAACTCCTTTCAGTATGGGCTCAATGACAAGTACCTCTTCAAGGACTCCATCAAGTACCTAGAGCAGATGCAACAGCCCTTCTATACCAAGTTTATTACCGTATCCAACCACTACCCCTACACCAGCCTCAATGGCGACAAGAAGGAGCTCGGTTTCCCTCTAGCAGATACCAAGGATGACACGGTTAATGGCTACTTTGCCACAGCCAACTACCTTGACTCAGCCCTCAAATCCTTCTTTGATTACCTCAAGTCCAGCGGTCTCTATGATAACTCTATCATCGTTCTCTATGGCGACCACTACGGTATTTCTAATGACCGTAATACCAGCCTGGCTCCACTCTTAGGTAAGGATGCCGAGACCTGGTCTGACTACAATAATGCCATGATGCAGAAGGTCCCTTATATCATCAATATTCCGGGCTATACCGATGGCTTTATCAGCGATACCTATGGGGGTGAAATTGACTCCCTACCAACCCTGCTGCACCTCCTCGGAATTGATACCAAGGGTTACCTACAAATGGGACAAGACCTACTGTCACCACAAAATGATAATCTAGTGCCCCTGCGGACTTCTGGTTACTTCATTAGTCCAACCTATACTAGCTATGGTGGCAAGGTTTATTACACCCAAACTGGTCAAGAAATTACAGCACCAAATGCCCAAACTAAGGCTGACCTTGATAAGCTCAAGGATGCGGCAGCTGCTCAACTGTCTAATAGTGATGCTATTCAAACAGGAGACCTACTCAGGTTTGCTACCATTCCAGGCCTAAGCAAGACAGATTCCAGCCAGTACAATTACAACGGCGCCCTGAAGCAGATGGAAAAAATCAGTAAGAACAAGGGTGATAAGTCAACCAGTCTCTACCACAAAAAAGGAGACCAATCAACAGAGGATCTCTATCAGGCCAAGTCCTATGAAGAAATCCACGGTAGCTCTGATTCCTCCTCATCCAGCTCCAAGTAGGTCTGGAAGAAAGCAGATAGAATACAAATAAGCTGAGATTGAAAGTCTCAGCTTATTTTTTACCGTCAAAAATCTGACCCCTCTACAAAAGTGAAACAAATCAAAAAAGACCCCTACCATATAAATTGATGGTAGGGGAATACTTAGCTTAATGACATTGTACATTCTAGAGGGTCTTTGCTCTTATTTCTAGCTCTTAGGATCTAAGGATTTATGGAGCTCCCTAATTCTAGCCCAAAATCGGTCTTCAAGCTTAAGCTCCTTCTAAAAAGGAAGACTTAGAAGCAGAAAACTTGAGAAAAAATTAGTCAGAGCATGAATGAGCCAACCATAGATAATACTCCCATCTGCCTTCTTAGCCATCAACCAGCCCAAAGCGTAGGCCACACCAGCTGTCAAAAGAAAGACCAGAAAGGCTGCTAAAAGATTGTACTTGGCCAAAGCCAAGGTATGAAGGCTACCGAAGAGCAAGGCTTGAAGACTATTGCCCTTGACAAAGCCGAGCCTGGCCATCAGTCTTTTACCGAGAAAGCCTCGAAAAAAGATTTCTTCGCTAAGGGAAGTCTGAAAGACCGACCAGACAAGGATGACCAGTACCGTTTGCCAGGACCATCCCAACTGATGAAAGACCTGCGCTCGAAAATCAGAAAGCTGGAGGCTTCCAGTTTGGTAGAACCAAAGATAGGGTAGACCTGCCAGGATAAAATAGGCTAGGAAAATCCCTAGCATGGGTTTCCAGGGCAGGGACTTGCTTGATTTTAGTCCCAGCCAAGAAAAATAGCCCTGAATTTTGTGCTGGCGAATGAAATACCAAACTAAGGAAAGCAGGATAACTAAACCTAGTTGCAAGAAAGCACTGAGTAATTGATTGATGACTAACATAAGATTTCCTCTCAAATTTAGACTTGACATGACGCAAAGCTTCTTCAGCTCAGCTGCTCAATCCGATTTCATTTTTATGATAAGTCTTATAGCTTTCAGAAATCTTAATTATTTTTGGTGACGTCTCTCATTAGCTCAGGCTAGAATCTTAAAGCCACTTCTCCAACCTTAGTAGTCCGTAATTTCTGGGCGGTCATGAATGCGGGATTGTTTTCCCTGGCGGGCTTGAAGGACCGCTGCGACATCTGTCAAGCTCAAGCCTGTCTCAACCAGGGTGACAGCCAGGTGATAGAGGAGGTCAGCTGTTTCGTTGGCGATTTCTTCCTTATCTCCATTCTTGGCAGCGATGACAACTTCGGTTGCTTCTTCTCCAACCTTCTTGAGAATCTTGTCCAGCCCCTTGTCAAAGAGATAATTGGTATAGGAGCCTTCCTTGGGATTGGCCTTGCGGTCCTGAACTTCTTGGTAAAGTGTTTCTAACATAGCTTCCTCCTTATGAAATATAGCTGTCCTAATAAGTAGACCCTACCAAAGTTGATAAAAATGCTAAGCATGGGCCTAAGAATTTCTGCTGGACACCACTAATGGAATTTGTGACTTTATAAAATATCGTTAAAAAAGCAAGAGTAGGCACCGGTATGGCAGGCGGCACCAATTTGCTCAACAGCTACCAAGAGGGTGTCACAGTCACAGTCGGTCTTGATAGACTTGACCTTTTGGAAATGACCGCTGGTCTCGCCCTTGTGCCAGATTTCCTGACGGGAGCGACTCCAATAGTGCATTTCTTTGGTTTTCAGGGTCAGGTCATAGCTCTCCTGGTTCATATAAGCCAACATGAGAACTTGCCCTGTTTGGTAATCGGTCACAATGACGGGAATGAGCCCGCCTTGCTTGGCAAAATCAAGGGTAATCTCTGTCATAAGCGAACCTCCAATCCTGCTTGGGCCATGGCCTCTTTGGTCTCCTTGATTGAGACCTCACCATAGTGAAAAATGGAAGCAGCCAAGGCACCCGTCACTGGTGTTTCTTGGAAAACTTGGACCATGTGCTCCAGCGACCCTGCCCCACCCGAAGCGATGATGGGAACGCTAACCACTTCTGCAACTGCCTGTAGCATGGGCAGGTCAAAGCCAGACTTGGTTCCGTCCTTGTCCATGGAGGTCAGGAGAATTTCCCCTGCTCCCAGCTGGACAGCCTCTTGAACCCAATCCAACAAATCTCGACCCGTATCTTTTCGGCCACCGGCAAGATAGACATGCCAGCTTCCATCTGCTTCCTTCTTGGCATCGACGGCCAAGACCACGCACTGACTGCCAAATTTCTGGGCGCAGTCCCTAATCAGCTGGGGATTGTTGAGGGCGGAGGAATTGACCGCTACCTTATCAGCACCAGCCTTGAGCATGCGATTCATGTCCTCCACCGAGCGTATCCCACCACCAACGGTAAAGGGAATGAAGACCTGGTCGGCCACCTGCTTAACCATATCGACGGTGGTGTCGCGTTTTTCATGGGTTGCTGTAATGTCGAGAAAGACTAATTCATCACAGCCAGCCTGATAATAGGCTTGAGCTGAGTCAACAGGATCGCCGACATCGGTCAGGTTGACAAAATTGACCCCCTTGACCACACGCCCGTCCTTGACATCCAGACAGGGAATAATTCTTTTTTTAAGCATGGGCTAACCTCCAAACGCCTTAAGCTCTGCCAGACTGATATTACCACTATAATAAGCTTTGCCTACTATAGCGGCTGGCAGGCCAATCTTGGCCAGCTCCTCCAAATCCGAGAGCTGGGCAATGCCACCAGAGGCAATAACTTGGGCTGATGTCAACTTGGTCATCAGGGCTTGATAGTGCTGGAGATTAGGGCCTGTAAGGGTGCCATCGCGGTCAACATCGGTGTAGACAAAGAGCTTGACCCCCATTTTTTCCATAGCTAGAGCCAAATCTAGGTAATTAACCTGACTGGTTTCCAACCAGCCTTCGGTGGCTACTAGACCAGCCTTGGCATCAATTCCAACAACGATGCGGTCAGGACCGAATTTATCTAGGGCAGCTTGAACAAAGCCAGGACTTTTGACTGCCATAGAGCCAATAATGACTCGGTCAATGCCGACTTCCAAATAATCCTCAATCTGCTCCAAAGTGCGAATGCCACCGCCGACCTCGACTCCTAAACCAGTAGTTTCTTTAATCTTAGCAATCAAATCGCGATTGCTGGCCTTGCCCTCCAAGGCACCATCCAAATCTACCACATGGATAAAGCGGATGCCAGCTTCTTTAAAAAGGCGAGCCTGGTCGAGAACGTCAGGATTTACAACAGTCTGCTGGGCAAAATCCCCCTTAAAGAGGCGGACGGCCTGGCCGTCCTTAATATCAATGGCTGGTAGAATTTGCATAAACAACCTCCGAAAATGCTTGTAAAATACCCAAGCCAACCTGACCTGATTTCTCAGGGTGGAATTGGGCCCCAAAGACCAAATCTCTATGAATCATGGCAGGAATTTCTAGGCCATAGTCTGCTGTGACATCAATATAGCCTTCTGGAACATCAGTGTAGTAGGAATGAACAAAGTAGACAGCCTGTCCCTCCAGACCTGCTGTTAGCGAGCTAGCCTTTTTGATCTCTAAATCATTCCAACCCATATGGGGAACAGGAAAAGAGGGCTGGCCGGGAATGGGCCGACAGACCCCAGGAATAAGACCCAGACCAGGAGTCTGACCATGTTCTAGCCCCTGCTCTAGCAGAATCTGCATCCCTAGACAGATACCTAGGAGGGGCTTGCCCTTTGCTACTGCTGTCTGGATGGGCTCAATCAGACCTCGCTTTTCCAATTCAGTCATGGCGCTAGTAAAGGCTCCCACGCCCGGCAAAATCAGGCCGTCAGCCTCAGCCAGAACCTGAGGGTCAGCTGACAATTGAGCCTGGATTCCCAATTTAGCCAAGGCCCTCAGGACATTGGCAGTATTGCCAGCATCGTAATCAATGACAACTATCTTCATATCAGAGCATTCCTTTGGTCGAATTGACCCCGTGAATTTCAGGGTTGAGGGTAATGGCTTCTCGTAGGGCCCGCCCTGTTGCCTTAAAAAGACTCTCCGCCTTATGGTGGTTGTTTTTGCCATGGAGAATGGTCAGATGGAGATTCATCTGAACATTAAAGGCCAGAGCTTGGAAGAATTCTTCCACTAGCTCGGTGTCAAATTTACCCAGCTTGGGATTGTCAAAGCTGGCTTCAAAAACCAGATAGGACCGGCCTGACAAATCAAGGCTGGCCATGCCCAGAGTCTCATCCATGGGCACAAAACTGGTCCCGTAGCGGTTGATACCTGCCTTGTCATCCAGGGCCCGCTTAATGGCCTGCCCCAGAACAATACCGACATCTTCGACCGTATGGTGGCTGTCCACCCAGGTGTCGCCATTAGCTTCCACCACCAGAGAAATTCGGCTGTGGCGGGCAAAAAGGGTCAACATATGGTCAAAGAAGCCCACACCCGTCTTAATATCAACTGGCTCTTGGGCATCCAGATTGAGATCTAATTTAATCTGCGTCTCTGCTGTTTTACGTTCAATACTTGCTTGTCTCATGCGGACTCCTTTACTATTTTGCTGGATTGGCAAGGGAAATGGATAGGCGGTCTAAATTGTCAGGACAAAACTCCACTTCTACCTCACTCTCCAGTTAAAAGACTTAATAAGAGCCAGAAAGGGAAGTAAAAGCCAACTCGCCCTTCGATTGTTATGGCTCAGTCTAGACTGCTCCAAAAGGGCTCAAGCCTTAACCTACTACTCCTGCTGGCTATCCAATATCTCAATAACCTTGTAAAGATTTTTTTCATTGATTTGATAGGGAGCCTGCTGGCGCACTAGGGGTTTGGCACAAAAGGCAATGCCGATACCAGCTGCCCCAATCATGGGCAGGTCGTTAGCACCGTCACCCATGGCAATAGTCTGCTCTAGGCCTAAGTCATTCTCTGCTGCCCAGTCCTGCAGTTTTTGCAGCTTGACTGCCTTGGTCACAATCTGTCCCAGAACTCGGCCTGTCAGATAGCCGTCTTTCACTTCCAGCCGATTGGCCTGGACATAGTCAATACCTAAGTTTTGGGCTAGGACATCAACGGTCTCATGAAAGCCACCTGAAACTAGACCAACCTTGATGCCCCGTCTATGGAGCTCATCAACCAATTGAGCCGCTCCTGGCGTAAAGTGGATTTCTGCTAGAACTTCCTCAAAAATGGACTCTGGTAGACCCTTGAGCAGACCAACCCGCTCTCTTAGGGCAGCCTCAAAATCTAACTCCCCCCTCATAGCACGCTCAGTAATCTGGGCAACCTTTGCACCAACACTAGCCTTGTCACCTAAAATATCAATGGCTTCTTCTAAAATCAGGGTGCTATCCACATCCATGACTAAAAGTCCCTTAGTCTTTGTCATTTCTCACCTCTATTGCTTTTGCGTGGGCCTGCAAACCTTCAGCATAGGCCAAGGTTGTAATATCTGCCTCAGCCTGATTAACTGCCGTCTTACTGTACTGGGTGTACTGGATGCGCTTGATGAAATCGTGAACTCCCAGAGCCGAAGAAAAGCGACTGGTGGCTGTAGTCGGCAAGACATGGTTGGCTCCGGCATAATAGTCTCCAATTGGCTCACTGGTATAGTGTCCTAGGAAAACAGAACCGGCATTTTGAACCCGATCCAGATAGTCATAAGCTCCCTCCATAGCGATTTCTAAATGCTCGGGCGCTACCTGATTCATGAGGTCAAACATATCGTTCTTATTGGCTGCGATAATTATCCGACCATTATTTTCAACTGACGGACGGGCAATCGCCTCACGCGGCAAGGCTTTCAGCTGCTTCTCAATTTCCGCTTCAACAGCATCAGCCAATTCTTGCGAATCTGTTACCAAAATGGCACGGGCCAAAACATCGTGCTCTGCCTGAGAGAGGAGGTCGGCTGCCACGTATTTAGGATTAGCCGAATCATCTGCGATGACCCCGATTTCTGACGGACCGGCAATCATATCAATACCAACCAAGCCGTAGACCTGCTTCTTGGCAGTCGCTACGTAGATATTACCTGGTCCCGTAATCTTGTCCACTTTGGGAATGGTTTCCGTCCCGTAAGCCATAGCCGCAATTCCTTGGGCTCCACCGACCTGATAAATCTTATCCACACCGGCCAACTTAGCCGCAACCAGAATAGCTGGCACAAAGTGCTCTTGAGGAGGCGTAATCATGATGATTTCCTTGACCCCTGCAATCTTGGCTGGAATGATGTTCATCAAGACCGAAGAAGGATAGGCAGCTGTCCCGCCAGGGACATAGACCCCGACCCGCTCAATCGGCCGGATGACCTGACCACGGATAACACCCTGACTGGGTTGGTCCTCAAAGCCCTTCTCCATCTGTTGGCGGTGGTAGGATTCAATGTTGGCTTTGGCATTTTCCAGAGCGCTCAAGACAGCCGGGTCTACCTCCGCAAAGGCCTGATCAATCAAGCTCTGATCAACCTCAAAATCAGTCAGACTGACCCCGTCAAATCTTTCTGAGTAGTCTCGCAGGGCTTGGTCACCCTCTTTCTTGACGGCTTCGATAATCTGGCGAACAGCTTCGTCAACATCTGCATTCTGCCGACTGAGCTCCAGCTGCTCGGCCGCTAGAATTTTTGAAATTTCTTTATTACTTCCACTTAAACGTTTCATTGGAAAGGTACCTCCTCTTGACCCACTTGCTCTTGGATTTTCTTGATAAAGGGCAGAATTTGCGACTTGTTTTTTAGAGAAGCCGGATTGACAATCAAGCGGGCCGAAATCCGACAGATGTCTTCAAAAACTTGGAGACCATTGGCCTTAAGAGTTGAGCCGGTCTCGACAATATCGACAATAGCATCGGCCAGACCGACAACAGGGGCGATTTCCACACTCCCTTGGATAGAAATAATCTCAATATCCTCGCCCTTTTTATTGTAAAAATCAGTCGTTACGCTAGGGTATTTGGTAGCGATCCGCTTGCGTTTATGGTCATTGGGGTCAAAATTAGGAACCGAAGCTACTGCAAATTTACAGAGACCAAAATTCAAATCCAGCATTTCCAGATAACCGTTAGGATGCTCAATCAAGACATCTTTGCCGACTACACCTAAGTCTGCTACACCATGGCGTACATAGGTTGTGACGTCAGGAGCCTTAACGAGAAGAAAGCGGAATTTTTTATCGGGGCTTTCAAAAATTAAATTACGGCCCTTATCTGCCATAAAGGACATATCAAAACCTGCTTTTTCCAGTAAATCAAGCGTTGACTTTTCAATCCGCCCCTTGGTCAGAGCTATGGTTAAACTTTCAGTCATGCCGGACCACCTCCTTCCAAACTATCGTGAACCGCCTGATAAACACTATCCAAATCAACAGCCCAACCGACGGCCGTCAATTCCTTGGCACCGAAACGCTCAAAAAGTTTGTCATAACGGCCACCGGAAACGAAGGCATCGGGAACGTGGGGACCGAAAACCTTGAACATCATACCTGTATAATAGGGCATACTAGGAACCTGAGCTAGGTCAACTGTCGTCTGAGGAAGAAAGCGATGGATATCCTGAAGGATGGCTTCCAAATCAGCAAGAGCAGCTAGAACAGCCGGGTTCTTAACCAGCCGGCGAGCCCGAGCTAATACTTGATGGCTCTCACCAAAAAGGAAGGGGAGCTCCGCCAAGAGGTCATCAAACTCACTAGGGTGAGCCTGAGTAAAACTGTTGAGCCCTGTAATATTTTTCTCCAGAATGGCTGTCCGTAAAACCTCAAGGCTGTTACCGTCCAAGTTCAAAGTTTCAGTGATAGTCTGAAGAATAGTGGCATGAGAAAATTCAAACTGATAAACTTTGACGCCAGCCACATCCAAGGCTGATTTTGCGGTCAAAACGGCTTCCTTGAGCGCCTTATCGGCAGGAAAGCCAACAATTTCAACGCCCGCCTGAGTGTGCTCATTGAGCAGTCCCCTCAGCTCTTCATTGGATTTAAAAACCTTACCAGAATAGGAAAACTTGATAGGAGTTTCCACCTTAGTTGAAGCGATAACCCGACCGATTTGACTGGTGATATCCGGTCGCAGACTAAGCAAATCCCCTGTCTTATCAAAAAGATGATAATGATTAGGCTTGAGCTGATCGCCAAATACCTCGAAGTGCTCCATGGTAGGGGTCTCAATCCGATTAAACCCCTGCTCCATCAGGAGATCGCTGATATCACGCTCCAAGCGATAGGTTGTCGTTGCCCGTTTAAATAATTTATCGTGCATCCCGACTGGCAGTGTTGTTTTTTTCATCCAAGTACCTCCTGAATTGAACTTGCTTAACGGCTTAGTATCTGTTGAATTTCCATGAGAACCTTTTCCATTTCGTCTTGCCGACCGATCGAAATTCGCAGGTAGTCCTTAATCCGCTCAACCTTAGGGAAATAGCGAACATAGATTCTCTTGCTCTCTAAATAGTTAAAGAGAGCTCCTGCCGAGAGAAGGGGCTTGGTCAAGATAAAGTTGGCTGAACTTGGCAGGACCACAAATCCTAGAGCCTGCAATTCCTGACTAAACCAGTCTCTGCTTGTCATAATCTTTTGGCAGGTGTCTTCATAGTAGCCCCAATCCTGGACTGCTGCAACCGCTAATTTTTCAGACAAGCTGTTGACACTGTAGGGATTAACCGAATTTTTGACGGCCTTGATAACAGCCATCAGGTCAGGATTGCCAAGGCCGTAGCCGACCCGCAGACCTGCTAGCGCTGCACCCTTAGAAAAGGTTCGTGTAATAAAGAGATTAGGGTATTTCTTCAGGAGAGGCAGGGCGGTTTGACCGCCAAAATTGATGTAAGCCTCATCAATGATAACAACGACATCCTGATTGGCCTTGAGAATCTCTTCCAGCTCCTCCAATGGTTTATAAATTCCCGTTGGCGCATTAGGATTAGCAAGAACAATGCCGCCATTGTCTGCCAAATAATCTGCCGTATCAATCTGGAAATTCTCATTCAGAGGAATTTCATGATAATTGATATGATAGAGATCAGCCCAGACCTTGTAAAAACCGTAGGTCAGATCTGGAAAAATTATTGGCAAATCATTGTTGAAAAAAGCTTGAAAAGCCAGAGAAAGGATATCATCCGAACCATTGCCGACCACAATCCAGTCTGGGTCTATGCCTAGTTCTTGACCTAGGGCAGACCGCAGATCAGCTTGATCAAGACTGGAATATTTACGCAAATCTTTACTATCAAATTTAGCCAATGCCTCAGCCACCTTAGGACTGGGGGCATAGGCATTTTCATTGGTATTCAGTTTAATCAAATTCCTGCCCTGAGGCTGATTTCCAGCTACATAGGGCTCAATCTCTCTTAGACCTCTAATCATAAGAACCTCCTAAAAATTTTGAACAGAGTCCAGCGGGATACAGTTCTCGCTTTGCTCTAACTGCATCAATAGCTCTAAACTTAATTTCACTTTCCGGCTTATTTCGCTAAAGGTATAGCGGAACGTAGTTCTCGCCTTGCTCTAACTGCATCAATGTCTCTAGGCTCTGCTCCGCAATCGCTAAGAGACATAGAAAAGCCCTCGCAAAAAATTTGCAAGGGCGTTAAAACGCGGTCCCACCTCGATTTGAAAGGCAGTCACCCACCTTTCCTCATGAAGTCATTGACTCCCAGCCATTAACGGAACCACCCGTCAGACACTACTGTTACTTCGCACCTGCACTCAAGAATGTGCGGCTAAACCGTTGTCCCTCTTTCAGCCACGGGACTCTCTGCTGCTTGGTTCTGCCTTTTTCTATCTTCGCTTTAATTTAGATATAACGAGTATAACAAAGTTTTCTGACAATTTCAAGTCGAAAAATTATTTTCTGATAATTTATTTTTATACAATTCTTTTTCTTAAAAATAGTCATTCCGACGGCGAAATAAGCAAGGCTGTGGTAAATTTTCCTCGTGTTTTACTGACTTGGTTTAGAATTTATATTCATAATCGCCAGTTTAATATCCTTTCTATATGATCTGCCCATCAGCATCTACTTAGACTGCTGTCACAATTAAAGCTCTTCGAAAATCAAAATCAGATTAAAAGGCTTCATGACTATTGGATAGCACGAAGCCTCTTGTATGACTTGATAAGGGACAGTTTAAATGATGGGGTATCATTAAAGTACTTACGATAAAGCGAAGAATAGTTTATACTGCGTTAAAATCAAAACTAACAATTTGATACTTTCTTAAAGAGGTGCGGATGCAAGCAAACTCTTGACCGGATACAAAGCCGTTAAGCACCACAAAGAAAAATAGGGAATCTGGCGTAGGAACTAACAGAGCTCCAAGTCAGATTTATAGCTCAAGGTAGTCATGGCTGTAAATTGACTAAAGTCAAAGCAGCTACCTCTCTTTTCCACGGTGATGTTAGGCGTGTTCAATTACGGAGTTCTATTGCTAAATGTTGAGCTCCTTCTCTCTCTGGTTTTTAGGATCAGGCGGATTTAGTCCACTGGACTAAATCTCTCTCAAAATTTCCCTTATTAGCAACAACTGTACTTGTTGCTAATAATACCACTTTGGAGAAAGTATCCTCTGCCCTTACATTATCGGCTAAAGAACTCTGCCGTTTTTAGCAAGCTATGAGCATGTTAGAGCTGTCAGTTGAAAGTTTTGAACTTCAAGGAGTATTATGAAATATCTTTTTCCGTAATTGTACCATCAAGGGCATTGATGGTATAATCGTATTCTGTATCCCCTCGCTTAAATTCGATTTCATAAACAGGAATATCATCATCCGAATCACCTTCAACCTTGAGAGATTTCACATCAGATTCCATAAGACCAGCATCTGACAGCGCAATAGACTTGGCATCAGTTTCAGTTAACTTAGCGTGATGCTTGTCATCATTATCACTATCCTTAGCGTCATTTTTAGGATCCTTATTAGGATTGGCTGGATTTTTTTCTGGTGGCACCCCATTACCTGGGAAGGCAGGCTTTTTACCATTAGGTAAAAGCGGTGGTGTTCCGTCCGGCACATTTCCTTTACTGTGTTGGGTATAGTCTTTCGTTCCCGTTACAGTTGCCGTATGGCCATCAGATGTGGAAATTGTATAGCTCTTGTCCTTCTTAATATCTTTGCTTGAGAAGACAACATGGTCAAAGTCCACTTCTGATTTTGTCTGGGCAACAACTCTGCCCTTAGAATCAGTGATGGTGATAGTATCGCCTGCAAGTCCGGAAACAATGGCTGAAACATAAGCCTGCTTTGTGCCATTAGAAAAGCCTTGGAAGAATCCCATATGTCCGATTGCCCAAGCTGTACCGCCAGAAATCAAGGCATCACCATCATGATCCAGTGCCGAATTGTAATTGGTAATGTTTTGTGATTTGAGACTTCCTTTGGTGATAATAATTTTACCATTAGAATCTACGCCATCGCCATAGCCAATAAGGGAGATATCAGCCCCCTTAATAAAAATACCTAAGTCGTTTTTGATATCGGAAGGACTGTTTTTCAGTTTTGACAAGTCAGCATCATCCTTGTCCGTCCACTCAGAAGCGTTGATCCCATCATCGCCTGCATTGATTGTGATGTTCCCCTTCTTCAGATTCACAAAGCGGCCTTCAATCCCTTCATGACCAGAAGTGATGGTTATAGTCGATGCGCCATCTACTGTTACCTCATCGTAAGCTGCCAGTCCTTTATGTTGGGCGTTAATTGTTAGGGTTGAATCTTCAATTTTTAGATCTGCTGAATTGACATCGCTCTCATCTTTAACTTTAATACCGTCATCATCAGATTTAATCGTGATGGCAGAGCCATCAATAGTAACCTTTTTAGTAGCATGAATGCCGTCTTTAGCAGATGTTAAATCAAGGTTGACTTTTTTAACTTTTAGGTTATCTGCCTTGATGGCATGCCCTGCTGTACTTTTCAGTGCCAAGGCTGCTTTATTTTTACCTGAAATATAGAGAGCCCCTCCTGCTTCAATCGTGTTTGCCGTTGAAGAAGCCAGAGAACTGTCCGAGAGGATATTGAGCGTCAAATCTTTGCGAGCAGAAATATTAGAGTCCTTTAAATCAAGCGTTTTAAGATTGAAGGTTACTGCATCAGTTACATTGTCTGCAATTCCGATGCTATATCCATTGCCAGAACCCGTCAGAGTATAAGTGCCTGCTTGATTGATGGTAATAGTTTTCCCATCAATGGAGACCCTTGACGAGTTAGACTGCGCATTGGCATCAGCAAAGGTAATCACCCTTGCTCTTTGTGCATCTTTATCGCGGCCACGTGCTTCATCCCAGTCGTATCTCTCATGGTAATGCGCCGCATCGGCTCTGATGACATCTGAATCTATAGCTGAATCAGCTGTTTGACTGCTAGGGCTGTCTGTGTCGGCAGCAACAGATTCCGTATCGGTGTCAATGTCAGCAGCATCAGCTGTTTGATCGGATGCTGCAGTGTTTTCAGTATCAGAAGCGCTTGTTTGGCTGTCAGCTGCTGTAGGGGTTTCCTCTACAGAAACCACCTTATCACTGCTGTCACTAGCAGCAGTTGCCTCGTCAGCTGAGGCAGGTTGACTGGCTCCGAGTAATACAATGGTGCCAGCTAGGACAAGACCTGTTACCAAGCCTTTTGAGGACTTGCGCTTAATGTCATGTCCCTTGCTCTGAGAAAACGCAGATCGGTTGAAAATGTAATTTTTATTCATAATATAATGTCTTAACCCTTTCTAAAAGTGTTGTTACCAGTTTAACGGGGATAATTTACAAGAAGTTAAACGTCCGGCAACAAAGTGAAAACAAAATGATGACAGCTTTGACATCTTAGGTGATAGATCAGCTCTTATCATCCTGCGAAAGACCCATAATCCGCTGTTTTTAATGAATAGAGGCAGTTGTCCTTCTTCAGACATTAACTAATACTCTTCTAAAATCAAAAAGATACTTTGTTAACTCACTTTGCCGTACGTCAGTACTGTCTGCAGTTCGTTGCCTCGTCTGTTTTTGATTTTCATTGAGTATAAAATAGTTATTCATACTATTTTATACTAGTTACCCGTTGTGCTAGTTAAAAAGTTACGAAAAAAGCCCAATTGGACTATACTGTAAGTGCAAAAATCAAACAGGAGGTTGTCCAAATGAGCCACTTACAGTATACCGCTAATTGTCATCACTTACAATACAAGGTGAAGCAATTGTCCAAAATTTGTCATTGGTTCTATCAAAACTATTGTCCAGAAGCTATTAAGCACCGACATAATGTCAAATTAGCTCATGTCTCCGATGAGTCCCTCTTAACCTTACTTGTCCTACAAGCAGAACTGGGAATTAAGTCACAACATCACTTTTACCAGATGTGTCATCTATTTTGCTTGGAAAAGAGACTCAAAAGAAGTCGCTTCAATCGTCGATCCCAAAATCTGATTTGGCTCATTCAGTTGATTCGACAAGGCTTGAACCAACAAATACCAGCAGATTCCATTGTCATTATTGATAGCTTTCCTTGCCTCTTTGTCAACCCGTTCGCAATATAGGGTCAAAATCCTCCTCAATGGGTTAGCGGATATTGGCTACAATGCTTCCAAGCAGATGTGGTTTTATGGCTTTAAAGTTCACATGTTAGTGACTTTATCGGGCTATATTTTGAACTATGTTGTCACGCCAGCCTCTGTTCATGATATCAGAGCTGTTGATGAATTACTTGAAAACTGTAGGCAACCGTTTATTCTAGGAGATTGAGGTTACCTTAGTCAGTCCCTTAAAGAGGAACTAAACAAGAGGGGCTATCACTTATGGACACCTTGGCGACAAAATATGCAGGGTTCAACTGAACACAACAACTGGAAGTTACTAGCCATGCGTAGAACCATTGAGACACGCTTTTCCGAGCTCTGTAGTTTGTTTGGAATCGAGCATACATGAGCCAGAGGTCTAGCTGGGATTCAGCTAATGCTAGAACAAATTATACTAACCTATAATCTGAGCTATTTTATTGTGAACTAGCACCACGGGTACTAGTTAGTGAGGGTGCTAGGAAACTGCCAGGACGGTTGCCGTTAGGGAGTCAGACAGAAAAAAAAAGGCTTTGACAGTCGTCAAAACCTTCGTGGTCCCTCACTTTCTAATTTCAAGTGTCGGGCTAAAATAGTCCACCGGACTATTTGACTACCCCAGCAAGGGTGATTGGCTGTCCTTCTGTACCTCAAAATGGTACCAAGACAGCCGTCAACTACTGCAACCTGAGCTCCTTAGCAGCTGGGGTCTCTGTTCCTTGCCTCCTTTTGATTTTTTCATTGAGTATTAGATAGATCTATCAAGTCTGCTTTCTCCGCAGCCATGCCTTCCTGATTTCTTCTAAGAGGAAGATTGGGACAGGACAGAGGATAAGGATGCCCCATTCTAAGCTGGTAATTGGTGCAGTGCTGAAGAGATCATTAAGGAAAGGGACATAAGCCAAGAGGCTGAAGAGGAGAACTTCAATAGCCAGCCCCAAGTTGATGGTGCGGTTGGTAAAGAAACCGCGCTTAAAGATGGATTGGATTTGGGTCCGACAGTTCATGACCTGACCGATTTGACAAAAGATGATGGCACCCAAAGTCATAGTGGTCGCTTCTCGGTAGAGCTCTCCATTCGCGGGCAGGTTAACTAGGCTTTGTCCATGCAGAGCAAAGACTGCAAAGAAGGCAGCCATGGCCACTAAGGCTTCCATACCGCCATACCAGAGGAAGGACTTGACCAACATCTTGGGATTGATGAGCCGGTCTGTCTTGGCTCGTGGCGGCTGATTCATAATGCCTTCTTCTGGCTGTTCAACGCCCAATCCCAAGGCAGGCATCATATCACTCCCTAGGTCGATGGCCAGAATTTGCATCACGCTCAAGGGTAGAGGCACCAGACCTTTAGAAAAGAGGAAGACGGCCGAAGGCACAGCTTCCGATGTGTTGCTGTTGAAGATATAGCTGAGGAACTTCCGTAAATTACTGTAGATGGCTCGGCCTTCTTCAATGGCCCTGACGATGGAGGTGAAGTGATCATCGGTCAGAATCATATCTGCCGATTCTTTGGCCACATCTGTACCGGTAATCCCCATGGCAACACCGATATCGGCCTTTTTGAGGGCAGGAGCATCATTGACACCATCGCCTGTCACAGCGACAACATGACCCAGAGCCTGCAGATTGGTAACAATACGGAACTTTTGTTCAGGGGCAATCCGAGCAAAGATGACCTCATCTTTCAGAGCTTCCTGCAGTTCCACATCAGACATATCAGCCAGAATACGGCCGCTGATAACCCGCGGCTGCTCAGTCTTAACAATGCCGATACTTTTGGCGATGCTGACAGCCGTCAGGTCATAGTCACCTGTCATCATGATGATCCGGATATCCGCTGCATGACACTTGGCAACAGCTTCCTTGACTCCTTCACGCGGAGGATCCTGCATAATCAAAAGTCCCATGAAGACCATATCCTTTTCAGCCGTGTCAATCGCTGCAGCCTGAATACGAGATTCATCATCATAGAGCCGACAGGCCAGAGCTAAGACCCGTAAGCCCTTTTGGGCGTAGGCATCGTTGGCTCGAAGAATGGCTGATTTTTCCTGCCCATTAAGCTGACGGATTTGACCATTTTCACGAACATAGGAACTGAGCTCCAAAATTTCTTTTGGGGCACCCTTGGTGAAGGAGGCTGTTTCTTTACCATCAATGGCCTCTGACAGATGATTAAAGGTGGTCATCCGCTTGCGGTCCGAATCAAAGGGCAGTTCTTTAAGGCGATAGTTTTCTGCTTCATTGTCCGATAAATCAATCCCAGCCTTCTGCGCAGCTACTTCCAGGCAGGCTTCGGTCGGATCCCCCAGAACAGTATAATTAGGATTATCAGCATTGGGACTGCTGATTTTGGCATTGCTGCAGAGCGTAGCTCCCCGCAAAAGCCAATTGAGATCAGTATCCTGACTGGCTCTTACTGTTTGGCCGTGAAGAAGAACTTGGCCAACTGGAGCATAGCCAAGGCCTGTCAGCTTGTACTCTTTCTTAGGAGTCCAGAGGTTGTGAACGGTCATTTCATTCTTGGTCAAAGTTCCTGTCTTATCTGAACAGATGACTGAGGTTTCTCCCAGCGTTTCAACAGATGAGAGCTTCTTTACTAGAGCATTCTGCTTAGCCATTCTTTGAACAGCCATAGCCAGCGATAGGGTAATGGTTGGCAGGAGCCCTTCTGGAATGAAGGCGACAATCATCCCCAAAGAGAAGATAAAGGCCTTAGCCATAGGCTCTTTGACAAAGAAGACAGACGCAATAAAGAAGAAAATACCAACACTCATAGCAATGACCGAAATCTGCTTGGTTAGGCGATCTACTTCCTTTTGCAGAGGACTCTTTTCATCAGCTACTGTCTGAGTCAAGTCAGCAATCTTCCCAAACTCAGTCTGCATGGCAATCTCGGTCACCACAACACGAGCCGAGCCATTAGCGACGGTCGTTCCCGCAAAAACGAGATTGTCAGCTTCTAAAGCTGTGACATCACTATCGGTGATAATCTTGGCATTCTTACGAACAGGATTGGATTCCCCTGTTAGGGCTGACTGGTTGACCTGCAAATCAGTTGAGAGGATGATTCTAGCATCGGCCGAAATCTTGTCTCCTTCTTCAATCAGGAGAATGTCACCTGGCACCAGATCCTCAGCCAAAATCTTCTGCTCAATCCCATCACGGACAACCCGAGCATAAGAAGGAAGCATATTTTTCAAGGCCTCGGTCGCCTTTTGGGCTCGATTTTCTTGGATAAAGCTGAAGACGCCGTTGATAACATTGACTAACCAGATAGCAATTCCCAGCTCAAAGGTTCCTGAGAGAATGGCCACTAAACCACCCACCCAGAGGAGAATGGCCATCAGACTGGTGAAATTCTTGAGAAACTTAAGCAGTTTGGATTCCTGCTTTCCGCTTGCTAAAAGATTTTTGCCGTATTGGCTTTGTCTTTGGCTGACCTCTTCATTATAAAGTCCTGTTTGACGGGTTGCTAAAGTTTGGTAGAGCTCCTCCGTCGAGAGACTTTGATAGTTATGCGATTGGTCACTCATGTAACCGCCTTCTTTCTAATGACACCTACATTTTAGCACGATTTAGCAAAAATGGAAAGAAACCTGAAAAGAAATCAACGTTTTCATCTATTGTAAAAGAGAGGACTTCAATCCTCTCTTTTATCGCTTTTTATTGAGAAATCTTATCTAAAATTTGGTTAGATTTAATCTTACTTGCGCTTCTTTAATGAACCAAGCAGGGTTGCAGCAGCAAAAGCTGTCATCCCCATACCAAATAGAGCTAGTCCATAGCTATTGCTATCACCAGTCTGTGGCAGAGTTTTTTCAGATGTCACAGATACTGGAGCCGGATCGGCAACTTTAACAGGAGTTACAGGTTCCTTAAGCGCTGGTTTTTCCGGTTTAGGATCCTTGAATTTTTCAACAATCAAATTTTTATGCCATTTCACAGAAATTTGTTTGCGTTCTGGGGCTTCTGGTATCTCTGGTACGTCTACTGTTGGTTTGTAGTTTGGTTCTGTTGGTGGGGTTGGAGCTTTCGGCTCTTCACCTGGATCAGCTGGAACTTCTACAATGTCATAGTTTGGTGCTGTCGGTGGAGTTGGCGGGGTCGGTTCATCCGGTACGGACGGAACATCTACCGTCGGTTTCACTTCTGGCGCTGTCGGTGGAGTCGGTGGAGTTGGCTCATCTGGTACTGATGGAACATCTACCTCTGGTTTCACTTCTGGTGCTGTCGGTGGAGTTGGTGGGGTTGGTTTATCCGGTACGGACGGAACATCTACCGTCGGTTTCACTTCCGGCGCTGTCGGTGGAGTCGGTGGAGTTGGCTCATCTGGTACTGATGGAACATCTACCTCTGGTTTCACTTCTGGTGCTGTCGGTGGAGTTGGTGGGGTTGGTTTATCTGGTACTGATGGAACATCTACCTCTGGCTTCACTTCTGGTGCTGTCGGTGGAGTCGGTGGAGTTGGCTCATCTGGTACTGATGGAACATCTACCGTCGGTTTCACTTCTGGTGCTGTCGGTGGAGTTGGCGGGGTCGGTTCATCCGGTACGGACGGAACATCTACCGCTGGCTTCACTTCTGGCGCTGTCGGTGGAGTTGGCGGAGTCGGTTCATCCGGTACGGATGGAACATCTACCTCTGGCTTCACTTCTGGCGCCGTTGGTGGAGTTGGCGGAGTTGGCTCATCTGGTACTGATGGAACCGGTACAGTTGGTTTATCCGTTGGCTCCGTCGGTGGGGTTGGTGGGGTTGGCTCCGTCGGCGGGGTTGGTACGGTCACCGTTTTTGGCGTTGGTGGAGTTGGTGGAGTTGGTTTTTCTGGAGCTTTTGGCGCATCTCCCGGATCCTTAGGGAATCCAACATTTGAGTTGATAGCAAACCAGTAAACCGTTGGTTGCCCATCAGCATTAGCACCATTAGCAGTAAAGACCAGATGACCGTCAGTCATCTTAACCCCCGCACCACCATAGTAAAGATATGGTGAGTCCGCATCATCCCAACCACGTAAAGTAGGTGTGGTTTCACCATTAAAGACAGCTCCATGTTCGATATATTGGTTGTCTTTTTCTGAGGTCACTTCCTTAGTATCAGGATTATAGGTGACACTTGAGTTTGGAATAGCAACAAACTCTTTATCTCCAATATTAACAAACTCTTGGTGTTTGATCGATTGGAATTTTTTCTTAGGTGTAAAAGTAATCAAGCCTGAAGTTGGATCAATCCTATAGGTTCCTAAAACATCATCCTGATCACCAAACTTATATTCGTCAAGACCTGTTGAGTGACCGTTCCCGCCACCTGAGGCATAGACATAATTTTCAGGTACAGTCGTTTCTTTTTCTACAATCCAACTCCCATTCCAGCCCGCTTTTTGCGCAATAATCTTCAGGGGATTCGATTCTGAAATGGTAACAGTTTTGCCACCAAAGCCTGCATAACCAGACTTGACAACTGGAGCACCGTTATTCAGACTAGGTGAGCTACCATCTGCATAAGGAGCCCAAGTACCACGAACGGTGTTGCCATCAGCATCTTTGGCTTCTACAACCAGTTCACGTGGTTTATCAGAACCATTGGCATAAGCAGCCCCATCCCAGTGGTTGAGAGAGTTAAGGGCAACGATAGCCTTACGTTGAGAGAGGTCATACATTTGACCATTTTCATCGTAGAACTCTACATCGACTGCAACCCTAATCGGCTCATCCGCCTTATCCGTTGACGCACCAACCGTCAGGGTAATCGTTGGGTCAGCATCAACCTTGGCAATCCCCTTACCATTATTAGATGGCAGGTTGAGAATTTCATAGCGGTAGATAACCTTGCTAATGTCATGCTCGACACCATCAACAATCATCTTAGATTTAGACAGCCCATCGTAAGTGACAGAGAATTTATCCCCAACCTTGACGCTCAACCATTCAGCTTCTTTGTTAGAGTATGGACTGGTGCTAACCACATCACCTTCTTTGAGATTGTTAGATTCATATTGCTTAACGCCACCATCATTAGCCAAGCGCTGTTGTGCATCTTTAGTAAGATAAGAGCTAATGCCGTCAATCTTATGAGTCGCATTAGGCTCACGTAGGAAGGTCAACTCCTGTGCTTTTTGAGTCTGAGTTAAGCCAGTATCAGCTAAGAACTTATCATGAGCTTCTTTAGCATTTTTATACTGTTTCAGAGCAGTTTCATACTCTAGAAGCTCGGTATTGTAGTCAATGGTGTCTTTTTCAAACTGAGCTTTATCAGCATTATATTTGGCTTCAGCTTCCGCATTTGCCTTATCAGCAGCTGCTTTCTCAGCTACTTTAGCATCATATTCGGCCTTGTCAGCGTCGTACTTAGCCTTCGCCTGATCGTACTCGGCTTTCTTAGCATCATACTCAGCCTTAGCCGTATTATAAGCATCTCTTGCCGCTTGATTGTCTGCCTGGATTTGTGTGTTTTGCGCTTCTGCAGCTGCCTTATCCGCTACTGCCTTGTCGTAGGCTGCCTTGTCTTGCTCGTACTGAGCTTGCGCAGTTTGGTACGCGGCTTGGGCCTGCTCATAGGCGGCCTGTGCTGCGGCATTATCCGCTTGGATTTGTGTGTTTTGCGCTTCTGCAGCTGCCTTATCCGCTACTGCCTTGTCATAAGCGGCCTTATCTTGCTCATACTGAGCTTGAGCAGCTTGGTACGCCGCTTGGGCCTGCTCATAGGCGGCCTGTGCTGCAGCATTATCCGCTTGGATTTGCGTGTTTTGTGATTCTGCAGCTGCCTTATCCGCTACTGCCTTATCGTAGGCTGCCTTGTCTTGCTCATACTGAGCTTGCGCAGTTTGGTACGCGGCTTGCGCTTGTTCATAAGCCGCTTGCGCTGCAGCGTTGTCGGCTTGGATTTGTGTGTTTTGCGCTTCCGCAGCTGCCTTATCCGCTACTGCCTTATCGTAGGCTGCCTTATCTTGCTCATACTGAGCTTGCGCAGTTTGGTACGCGGCTTGCGCTTGTTCATAAGCCGCTTGCGCTGCAGCGTTGTCGGCTTGGATTTGTGTGTTTTGCGCTTCCGCAGCTGCCTTATCCGCTACTGCCTTATCGTAGGCTGCCTTATCTTGCTCATACTGAGCTTGCGCAGCTTGGTACGCGGCTTGCGCTTGTTCATAAGCCGCTTGCGCTGCAGCGTTATCCGCTTGGATTTGTGTGTTTTGCGCTTCTGCAGCTGCCTTATCCGCTACTGCCTTGTCGTAGGCTGCCTTGTCTTGCTCATACTGAGCTTGCGCAGTTTGGTACGCCGCTTGGGCCTGCTCATAGGCGGCCTGTGCTGCAGCATTATCCGCTTGGATTTGCGTGTTTTGTGATTCTGCAGCTGCCTTATCCGCTACTGCCTTATCGTAGGCTGCCTTGTCTTGCTCATACTGAGCTTGCGCAGTTTGGTACGCGGCTTGCGCTTGTTCATAAGCCGCTTGCGCTGCAGCGTTGTCGGCTTGGATTTGTGTGTTTTGCGCTTCCGCAGCTGCCTTATCCGCTACTGCCTTATCGTAGGCTGCCTTATCTTGCTCATACTGAGCTTGCGCAGTTTGGTACGCCGCTTGGGCTTGTTCATAAGCCGCTTGCGCTGCAGCGTTGTCGGCTTGGATTTGTGTGTTTGTTGCTATAGCATTTTCATGTGCTACTTTGACAGACTCATAAAATGACTTTGCAACTTCATATTTAGTTTGCTCATCCTTATAAACTTGAAGAGCGGATTCATAAGCAGCCTTTGCTTCAGCGTTGCGAGCATCAGCTTGGGCTTTTTCAGCTACTGCTGCCTCGTAAGCTGCTTTAGCAGTATCATATTGAGCTTTAGTCTTCTCATATTGAGCAAGATCAGCTTCATACGCTGCTTGCGCTTGTTCATAAGCCGCTTGCGCTACAGCGTTCTCTGCTTGGATTTGAGTGTTTGTTGCTATTGCGGCTTCAGTTGCTTTTACAGCTGCTTCATATTCAGCTTGTTTTTGAGCATAGTCAGCATCTGCGGCTTTTTGAGCCTCCGTTGCTGCTTTCACTTCTTGGACCTGAGCTTGATTGTCAGCTGCAGCTGCTTCTGTCGATGGTTGAAACTGAGGTTCAGTCTCTTCCACCTGAACACCCGCTTGTTCAGCATTAGCCTTGGCATCTTCTAAAGCAGATGAAGTAACTTGACTAGTCACAGTTGTCGTATCATCTTCCCTTTCTACAGAGACTACGCTAGCTGTTTCCTGATCAGCAGTTGCCGAGCTCTCTCCTATGTTGTCTGTCGTACTGCTAGTTGGCTGGCTTGTACCAGACGCGGAATTACCTGCTGTTTCATCAGCCAATACAGTAGGGCCATTAAGAGCAACAACAGCTGTCCCAAGTAAGACAGAAGCCGCACCCAAACTATACTTTCTAATAGAGAAGCGTTGTGAACGTTTTTCCATAATATATTCCCCCATATACTAGAAATGTTTTCTTCGTTTAAAGTTTTAGAAAATTAAACTTGCCTTATCAATTATAGCAGAAACTTTACCGAATACAAGCAATTTTGTCCGCAAAAAACGGGCTGGAAAAGAAAGCGGTTTCTTAACAGATTATTAAAAACTATGAACCAGTCCAAACCCTAATATTATCAGGCTTTCAAAGACCCTAAAAACCAAGTTAGCCTTAAACTGACTTAGGAAAATCTAATTTTTAAAAGTTTTTATCGAAATCTTTACAGTTATGTTAACGGCGATTCTGGCTAGATTTATAAGACAGATTCTGAAATCTGTCCACTTGGATAGTCTAAATAAAATTTCTTGACCTCCCGCAATAGGCTCCCTGAGAATTTTTCTAGAAGTTAGTTGTCTCCCTAATTGCTGTACACCATTTCTAGAAATTGGTTGTCTCCCTAATTCCTGAACGCCAAAAGAGGACCAGTCGACTGGTCCTCTTGGGTCTATCTCAAAATATGGGGAAAGAAGAGATATCTAGGTTAGACTATCTTAGTCTTCTTGGCGTTTTTTCGCAGCCAACATTGTTGAAACAGCGAAGGCAACCATGCCTAGTCCGAAGACTGCCAAGCCATAGCCTTCTGCATCACCAGTTTGTGGCAAGCTTTCTTGCGCAACTGGTGTTGCCTTGACTGGTTTTGGACTTTCATTCTTAACTGGTTTACTTGGTTCAACCGGTTTAGAAGGTTTATTTGGAACATTAGGAGTTGTTGGTGTTTCAGGTTTTGGTTCCTTGACACTTTCAACGACAATGTTCTTGTGCCATTTAACGTTTGGTTTGGTAGGTTCGTTTGGTTTGGTTGGTACCTTAGGCACTTCTACTGTAATTGTCTTAGGTGGCACTGGAGCTGTTGGTGGCGTTGGTGCCTTAGGCTCAGTTGGTTTCTTAGGTACAACAATATTAATGGTTTTAGGTGGTGTTGGCGCTACCGGTGGCGTTGGTTGTTTGGGCTCAGTGGGTTTATCTGGGATTTCAACCGTTGTCATCTTAGGCGGCTCTGGCGCTACCGGTGGCGTTGGTTGTTTGGGCTCAGTGGGTTTATCTGGGATTTCAACCGTTGTCATCTTAGGCGGCTCTGGCGCTACCGGTGGCGTTGGTTGTTTGGGCTCAGTGGGTTTATCTGGGATTTCAACCGTTGTCATCTTAGGCGGCTCTGGCGCTACCGGTGGCGTTGGTTGTTTGGGCTCAGTGGGTTTATCTGGGATTTCAACCGTTGTCATCTTAGGCGGCTCTGGCGCTACCGGAGGTGTTGGTTGTTTGGGCTCAGTGGGTTTATCTGGAACTTCAACAACAATTTTAGTTGGCGGCGTTGGTGGTGTTGGAGCTGTCGGTTGTTTGGGCTCTTCTCCCGGTTTCTTAGGATAGCCAACAGTGGAGTTGATCGCAAACCAGTAGATAGTTGGAGCTCCAACGGCATTAGCACCCTTAGCGGTGAAGACCAAATGACCATTAGTCATCTGCATACCGGCACCACCGTAATAGAGGTAAGGTGATTCTTCATCATCCCAACCACGTAGGTTAGGAGTTGACTCACCGTTGAAGACAGCACCGTGTTCAATGTATTGGTTGTCAGCGTTTGAAGTTGCTTCATGCGTATTGGCATCGTAGCTAACGCTGGAGTTTGGAATAGCAATGTAGCGGTTGTCGCCGATATTAACAAACTCTTGGTGTTCCACATTTTGGAATTTCTTCTTCGGTGTGAAGGTAATCATGCCTGTTTCAGCATCAACGGTGTAGCTACCGATAACATCATCCTTTTGAACACCATTATCATCGTAACCATAGTCTTGGTTACCGATTGAGTGAGCATTGGCACTACCAGAAGCATTAACGGTTTTATCGTCAGTTGTTGCTTCCCCAGTAAGGTTTTCAACTTGACTGCCGTCAACAGCATAGCTTTGAGTAACAATCTTGAGAGGGTTGTCAGCTGAAATATTAACCGTCTTACCACCGAAGTCAGCATAACCAGACTTGGTTTGTACTTCACCGTTTTGGATGTCTGGGTGACTGCCATCAGCATAAGGATTCCAGGTACCACGAACGACATTACCCTCAGTATCGCGGGCTTCAACTGTCAAGGCACGTGGGGTATCTTCACTTGATACGTAAGCCGCACCAGTCCAGTGGTTAAGGGAGTTGAGGGCCACAATAGCCTTACGTTGGGTCAGGTCATATTTTTGGCCATTCTTATCGTAGAATTCAACATCAACGGAAACCTTAACGGTCTTGTTTTCGTCGTCAGTCGACGCACCAACTGTCAAAGTAACAGTTGGGTCATTGCTAACCTTAGCAATACCCTTTTGGTTGTAAGATGGCAATTCATCAATGGTATAACGGTAGATAACACGAGTGATATCTTGTGGAACACCTTCGACAATCATCTTAGATTCGGTCAAACCATCATAGGTAACGGTAAACTTATCACCTTGTTTAACTTCCAACCATTCGTTATCCTTGTTGCCATAAGGGCTTTCAGAAACGACATCGCCTTCTTTAATTTCATTAGAGCGATATTGGTTAACGGCACTGGTCCCGATACGCTGTTGCGCTTCAGGAGTCAGATAAGAATTGATGCCTTCGATGGTGTGAGTCGCATTTTTTTCACGTTCAAAGACCAACTCCTGAGTTGCCTGAGCTTCTGTAAGATTGTGGTCAGCCAGAAATTTGTCGTAAGCATCCTTAGCGTTTTGCCATTGTTCGTGCTTAGTGTTGTACTCAGCCAATTTGCGTTCATATTCTGCACGCGCTTGGTTGTAAGCTTCTTTTTCTTGGTTGTACTTAGCTTCATTTTCAGCATTGGTTTTATCCGCTGCCTCTTTTTCAGCCTGTTTGTTATCATGCTCAGTCTTAGCCTTTTCATAGGCAGCCTTGTCAACTTCGTACTTAGCCAAGTCTTTGTCGTATTGAGCCTTGGCAGCATCGTAAGCGGCCTTTTCTTGGTTGTACTTGGCTTGAGCTTCCTTGTTGGCCTTGTCAGCGGCTGCTTTTTCAGCTAGCTTGCTGTCATAGTTAGACTTGTCAGCTTCGTATTTGGCTTTTTCTTCCTTGTACTTAGCCAAGTCTTGGTCATATTTTGCCTTAGCGGCATCATAAGCGGCCTTTTCTTGGTCGTACTTGGCTTGCGCTTCTTGGTTAGCCTTTTCAGCAGCTGCTTTTTCTTCTAACTTCTTGTCGTAGTTAGACTTGTCAGCTTCATATTTGGCCTTGTCTTCATTGTACTTAGCCAAGTCTTGGTCGTATTGCGCCTTAGCGGCATCATAAGCAGCCTTTTCTTGGTTGTACTTGTCTTGAGCTTCCTTATTGGCCCTGTCCGCTGCCTCTTTTTCAGCTTTCTTACTGTCGTAAGTTGCTTTTTCAGCATCATACTTAGCCTTATCTGCCTTGTATTGTTCCAAAGCCTTGTCGTAGTCAGCCTTAGCCTTGTTGTAGTCAGCCATTTGTGCTTGGTACTGAGCTTTAGCTTCAGCATTTTGCTTATCGGCTGCTGCTTTTTCAGCTACTTTACTGTCGTAGTTAGCCTTATCAGCATCGTATTTTTTCTTATCTTCATTGTATTGAGCAAGGGCAGCATCATAGTCTGCTTTGGCAGCATTGTAGGTTGCCATTTCTTGTTTATACTTGAGTTTAGCAGCGGCATTCGCCTTGTCTGCTGCCTCTTTCTCAGCCAGGCTAGTTTCGTACTGAACCTTTTGTTGGTCGTAAGTTGCTTTAGCAACATTGTACTTAGCCAATGCCTGATCGTATTCAGCCTTGTCTTGGTTGTACTGAATCATAGCCGCATCGTAGGCCCCCTTAGCTGCCGCATTTTGCTTATCAGCTTCAGCCTTGTCTGCTACAGCCTTATCATAGGCAGCCTTGTCTTGATTGTACTGGGCTTGAGCCTTTTCATAATCAGATTGTTGCGCCTTGTAGTTATCAACGGTCTTGTTGATTTCTTGGGCTTGGGCCTTGTTGTCTTCATCAGCTGCTTGGACAGAAGGCTGGGTCTTAGTTTCATCTGCTGATGATTCAAGTCCAGCTTGATTTGCATTAGCCTTTGCTGTTTCTAATTCAGGTGAGGTTACTTCTTTAGTTGTTGTAGTGGTATCACCCTCAGTCTTTTGGTCAATCACCTTGGTTTGTGGACCATTTTGACTGGCTGCTACTTCACTGGCAGCATTGCCAGAATCAGCAGCTGATTGGTTGGTTTGTTCGTCAGCAAGAACTGTAGACGATGACAAAGCAAAGGCTGCAGTTCCCAGCAAAACGGATGCCGCTCCATAGCTGTATTTGCGGATGGAGAAGCGCTGAGATCTTTTTTCCATGTTAATCATTCCTCCCAAAGAATTTGTATCTCAAGTATTTAATTTATTGAAACCATTAAATACTAATTAGTATTATAACAAAAAAATTACAAATAGCCAAATTATTTTGTTCTCCAAATTATTTTTTTGAAAACTTTATGTTAGCAAAAGACCTGATATAAAGGGATTCCTGAGAATTTTTTAACTTAAAAATTTCTTTTTTAAAATCAGCAAATCCCCACTTTTTTGTCTGTTTTCTGAATACTTTCATCTAATTTTCAACTTCATTAAGCCTGTTTTGTGTCAAAGCGGAGAATGAAGGAAAAAAGAAAAAGCCCTGGGGCTAAATTCTAGACTTCTCGAGAACTAGATCCTGAGACTTTTTCGTTAAGTTGTGCTTACCGCACTTCTGCTGCGACTTTTTCGGTCAGAGACTTGGTAATCTTTTCCATATACTTGGCGACTTCTTCATCGGTTAGATTGTCATTTGAATTTTGGAAGGTCAGGCTGTAGGCCATGGACTTCTTACCATGCTCAATATTGTGCCCAGCGTAAACGTCAAAGAGTTTAGTGTCCGTCAAGCGCTTAACACCGGCAGCTTGGATGGCATCAAGAATGGCCTGGTGGCTAACAGTTTGGCCAACCAGGAGGGCGATGTCACGAGAAACACTTGGGAACTTGGTAATTTCTACAAAGGCTGAGACTGGTTGCAACTTAGCCTGAAGGGCCGTCAAATTAATTTGGGCTACATAGGTTTCTGGAATACCATAGTCCTTGGCTACCTCAGGGTGAACTTGGCCCAAGAAGCCGATGGTTTGACCATCTAAGACCAGACTAGCTGTCCTACCAGGGTGCATGGCTGCCATGGATTTATCAGGAACAAAATCAGGCCTTACATCCAACTTATCAAAGAGAGCTTCCAGGATTCCCTTAAGATGGAAGAAATCAACGGCTACTGCTTTGGTTTGGAAATCCTTATCGCTGACAAGACCTGTCATAGCTAGGGCCAGGGTGTCAAGTTCAGTTGGCAGGTCTTCTTTAGGGTTACCCTTTTGTTCAAAGACCTTACCGATTTCGTAGATGGCCACATCCTTGTTCTTACGGGCCACATTGTAGGCAATGGTATCCAGCATTCCAGCCACGACGTTTTGCCTTAGGGCAGAGCGTTCAATGGACATAGGCCACATGAGTTCGGTCACATTGGTCGGATTTTGGGTGAATTGAACAGCTTTTTCTGGTGTGGTCAAGGCGTAGGAAATAATTTCAGACAGTCCTGCTCCTTCGGCTAGGGTCCGTACTTTACGGCGCAGTTTTTGGCTGGCAGTCAATTCACCAGCTGTCCCAGTCGCCTCAGGTAGGGTCGTTGGTAAATTATCATAACCATAAATGCGGGCAATTTCTTCCACCAAGTCAGCTTGAATACTAATATCCCAGCGACGACGAGGAACAGTAACGGTAAAATGATCAGCATCCCCAGTCAGAGAGAAATCTAGGCTAGCAAAGACATCCTGAATGTCTGCCATGGTCAGGTCGGTACCCAGACGGACATTCACATAGTCCAGACTGCTTGAAACTTGGACGGGCTCTGTTGGCAGACTACCGGCTTCTACGCGTCCGGCTAGGACTTGACCTCCGGCTAATTCTTCTAGCATAGCTGCCGCAAAGTCTAGGGCCTGACCAACTGTATCGTAGTTAACGCCCTTTTCAAAGCGAGAGGAACTTTCAGAACGCAAATTGAGGCGTGAGCTGGTCTTGCGAATGGATTGATCATCAAAGACAGCAGCCTCCAAAACAACGGTCTTGCTGTTGGCATCAATTTCTGTAGACTGACCGCCCATGACACCAGCTAGGGCTACCGCTTGGTCGGATACGCTGATTACCAAGTCATCAGTCTGAAGTTGGCGTTCCTCCCCATCTAGAGTGACCAATTTTTCATTGGCCCTCGCTTGACGGGCAAGGATGGTCTTGTCAGCAAACTTAGCATAGTCAAAGGCATGCATGGGTTGGCCGAAGTAGAGAAGGACATAATTTGTCACATCGACCACATTGTTGATAGGGCGAATGCCGGCATTCATGAGCAGGTTTTGCAACCATTGAGGACTTGGGGCAACGGTCACATTTTCGACCAGCCGAGCCTTATAGGTCAGAGCCTTATCGGATTCGATAGCGACGGCCAATTTGTCACTGGCCTGACGATCAATCTCATGGACCTGCTTTTCAGGTAGGTGAACGGTCTTGCCATAGATAGCTGCTACTTCATAGGCAACCCCTCGCATAGAGAGGGCGTCGGCCCGATTGGGGGTAATTGCTAGCTCGACAATTTCATCATCCAAATCCAAGTAGGGGAATACAGATTGACCTGGCACAGCATCCTCTGGTAGTATTTGAATACCATCTGAGAATTCCTTGGGAACAACGGATTCAGAAATCCCTAGCTCTTGCAGGGAGCAAATCATCCCTAGAGATTCCAAGCCACGGATTTTACCCTTTTTAATCTTGTAGTTATCAGCAATTCTAGCTCCTGGCAGGGCCACCATCACCTTGATCCCTGCCTTAATATTAGGGGCTCCACAGACGATTTGTCGAGGCTCTTCATCTCCCGTGTCCACTTGACAGAGGTGGAGGTGGGTTTCAGGGACATCTTGGCAAGTCAGAACTTCCCCGACAACAATTTTTGACAGGCCTTGGGCTGGACTTTCTACCCCTTCAACTTCAATCCCTGTCGTTGACATTTTTTCAGCCAGCTCGGCCGTGGTTACGTCCACGTCAACCAGCTCTTTTAACCATTTATATGATACAAGCATAATTTTCTAGCACTTGGAAAGCAAAACTTCTGATGCT
Source organism: Streptococcus downei MFe28 (assembly GCF_900459175.1). NCBI lineage: Bacteria > Bacillati > Bacillota > Bacilli > Lactobacillales > Streptococcaceae > Streptococcus > Streptococcus downei. The sequence continues at coordinate 1,682,410 of NZ_UHFA01000002.1, forward strand.
TCCTTACTGTGCTTTCCTTCCTATCTAATTGTCTTATTTCAATTTCTTTTTGAGGAGCCAATCCACATCAACCTTATCCTGAGAAACCCGAAAGGCGTGTTGGCTGAATTTTTCAAAGCCATACTTAGCATAAAACTTTTGAGCCTTGAAATTCTTTTCCCAGACTCCTAGCCAGGCCCAGCTAGCACCAGACTCGTGCGCCAGTTGCAAAGCATATTCAAAGAGGGCTCTTCCAATTCCTTGCCCTTGGAATTCCTGAAGAACGTAGAGTCTCTGGATTTCATAGGCCAAATCCAATTCTTTTTCGATTTGGGCAGCTCCCCAATTAGTCTTGAGAAAACCAGCAGGTCTCCCATTGACCTCTGCTAATATATGCAGGGATTCGGGATTGGCCAGCTCTTGACCCAAAACCTCTAATGAATAGGTTTTGTCAAAATAGTCGGCCAGTTGCTGGGGACTATTGTCGTGGGCGAAGGTCTGCTCAAAGGTCCTAATGGCTAGATCTCGCAAGACTGGCAAATCGGCCTCTTGAATTTTTCTAAGCTTGAGCGTCATGATAAGCTAAGCTCCTTAGTTTCCTTTATTTGAATTGGGCAGAAAAGCGAACGTCCCCTTGGTAGAAGCCACGGATATCATTGATACCGTAACGTAACATGGCAATCCGCTCTTGACCGAGGCCAAAGGCAAAACCAGAGTATTTCTCAGCGTCCACACCAGACATTTCTAGAACGCTTGGGTGAACCATGCCGGCACCGAGGATTTCAATCCAGCCCGTCTTCTTACAAACGTTACAGCCTTCACCGCCACACTTAAAACAAGAAACGTCAACTTCGACCGATGGTTCCGTAAATGGGAAGTAGGATGGCCGTAAGCGAATCTTACGGTCGGCCCCGAACATCTTCTGGCTAATCATTTGCAGGGTTCCCTTGAGGTCACCCATGGAAATATTTTCTCCGACAACCAGCCCTTCAATCTGATGGAATTGATGGGAATGGGTGGCATCATCGGTATCGCGACGGAAGACCCGTCCTGGAGAAATCATCTTGAGAGGTCCCTTAGAAAAATCGTGTTGGTCCAAGGTTCTTGCTTGGACGGGACTAGTGTGGGTTCTAAGTAGGATTTCATCAGTAATATAGAAGGTGTCCTGCATATCTCTAGCTGGGTGATTTTTAGGCAAATTCATCCGCTCGAAATTATAATAGTCACTTTCCACTTCATAGCCATCGACAACTTGGAAGCCCATGCCCAGGAAAATATCCTCGATTTCTTCTGAGGTTTGGCTGAGAATATGGCGGTTACCCAACTTAATTTGACGGCCTGGCAGGGTGACATCGAGACTTTCTGATTCCAGCTGTGCCTGAATCTTGGCAGCCTCAACAATCTTGGCCTGCTCTTCGAAGTCCTTGGTCAGGATATCGCGAACTTCATTGACCTGCTTACCAATCACAGGTCGCATTTCCTTGGACAGGTCCTTAAGGCCCTTGAGGAGCTCAGTCAAAGAGCCCTTCTTACCCAGGACAGCAACCCGCAAGTCCTGTAATTCCTTGCTGTGGTCACCCGTCATTTCCTTCAATTTAGCCTGAGTTGAAGCCTTCAACTCTTCTAATTGCTTCTGTAAATCCATCTTTAGATTTCCTTTCTTTCTTCATTAAGGTCTGGTCTTAAACCCAATAAAAATCAAATGTTTGCCTGAGATATTTCCTTGCTAGTGGGGAAAAATGAAAGTCCCAGTGGCGTTTCATACTCTTCGAAAATCAAAATTTACTGTCGTTAACTCACCTTGCCGTACTTACTGAAGAAAGCGAAGCCTTCCCTATTTCCAACCTCAAAAGGTCTACCAGACCTTTTGAGCTGTCTTCAGTCCGTGCGATGCCTCACAAAGTTGGTCGATTTCACCAACTTTGTGAGGCTAGTAAGGGAGCTAGGCAATCTCCATAGCGATTGCCGTTTGGGAGTAAGACAGAAGGGCTTTGACAGCTGTCAAAACCTTCGTTGTCTTACCCCAGCAAGGGTGACGGGTGACTAGCTGTCTGCTGTGCCACGAAGTGGCGCAAAGATAGCAGACACCTACTGCGACATCAGTCACTTTAGTGACTTGATGTCATTGCTCCTTGCCTCGGCTCTTTCGATTTTCGTTGAGTATCACTCCTAATCTTAAGCAAGAAAAAACCGCCTGCCAATACTCCATCATGCGGAGCGTTGACACGCGGTACCATCCGATTTTTATCTAGCAGGCTAGACCTTAATTGACTGAGTCCTTAATATGAGTGAATTCACAAGGCTTTCCTTGAGTGAACTTCCAGTCGACGATTCACATTCCCTTTTCAAGTATGACCAAGCTACTAGTCTCACGGACTCCTTATTTAATTGCTTCTATTCTAACAAAAATTTCTAGGGCTGGCAAGAGCCGATGAAATTTGTCAATGTCGGAGCAATGAGTGTTTCCGTGGATAAGACAATGCTTTGTGTTGGCACAGTCAATGAGTTTCGGTTGATAGGGATAAAGACCCTTTGATTGACAAAACCGATGGGATCTTGGTTTGACAGGAGGCTATGTACTTTCCACTTGTCAGAAGGAAACCTGCATTTCAAATGCCCGAAAAAGCTAGGGGAATTTTCACAAAAATGCCCACCAAAAAAGCAATACAGAAGCCATGACCAATCAAATAGGCTACTTTTGGACTGGATCCGACCTCTCTTTTACCACTCTTACTCAACGGATGACTTGAGAGATACCTGCCCTGAGTAATAGTCAAGACGGATACCCTTTTGGACATTGGGGATGAAGACATTGAATTCCAGACTACCGTCAGATGACTTGGCCTCTAGATGGCTCCCTGAGGCAATGAGATTGTCACCCTGGTAGATGAGTGTTACACGATAGCGGACCCGCTTGTGCTTATCTAAGGCCTTACGAATCAAGGTCTCATAGTAGTTCTGACCGGTTGAGTTAGAACTGCTGGCTTCATTGGCCCAAGCCGTCTGAACAGCCACATTGGCAGGGTTACTAGTAGAGGCATCAAAGCCTTTGAGACTTCCAGCCAGAGCATAGGCAATCAGATGACCGCGATCGACCGCATGGTCATAGGCCCCAGACAGTCTGGTTCTTTGGTGCCAACCTGCAGGTGTCCAGTCGGTCGAGCCGTTGCCTGTTTCCTGACGGTTGCGATACTGGCGGGTCGCTTTGGAGAGCCAAGCATTGGCTGTCGTCGGAACCTGCTGGCCTTGGACTGTCTTGGTTTGATTGTTGACATAAGGAGTGCTTGAGACCTTGGCATCGAGGTCAGTCTCATTATTGTTGAGAATATAGGCCCCAGCCCCATTCCATTTGAGTTTAGCTGGAAGCTGACTCCTGATTTCCTGGGTCATTACGCTATCTGCCAGACTTTTACTAGGTGCCTCTTGACTAGAGCGACTTGGGCTCTGCTTTTGCCCCGTTAATTGTTGAGCCACCTGTTTAATGGGATTCTGATTAGAAATCCCATCATTGGTCGCTACAAATCCCAGTAAAAGGACAAGCACCAAGCCGATTAAGGAATAGAGGACCTTCTGCTCCTGCTTCATCCTTCTTTTTGATTTTTTAGCCATAATCGTCTTCCTCGAAAAATCCCGACTAGCCTCTTTGCCTATCGGGATTTCAATTTATGCTCTTCAAAAATCAAAACTATCCATCGTTAACTCGCTTTGCCGTACCTACTGAGGAAAGCAAAGCTTCCCCATTTCCGACCTCAAAAGGTCTCCCAGACCTTTTGAGCTACCTTCAGTTCGTGCGATGCGGAGCAAATTTGGTCGATTTTACTAACTTTGTGAGGTTAGTAAGGGAGCTAGGCAATCGCTATGGGGATTGCCGTTTGGGAGTAAGACAGAAGGGCTTTGACAGATGTCAAAACCTTCGTCGTCATACCCCAGCAAAGCTGACTAGCTGTCTGCTGTGCCACGAAGTGGCGCAAAGATAGCAGACACCTACTGCGACATCAGTCACTTTAGTGACTGATGGCATTGCTCCTTGCCTTGGCTAGATTAATTTTTATTGAGTATTATTTTCCTGTGAATTTATTGATGAGTTCCTGCCACTTGTGGGGAGACAGGATTTCTAATGGGTTGTGCCCCTCTCCAAGAACAGCATAGCCAAGCATCAGGCCCAGAGCAAGGAAAATGAGGCAAAGCAGGGCAACTAGAAGAATCAAGGCTAACTGATGCCTGACATAGGCCCAACCTGATTTTGCCATTAAGCATTCACCCTTTCAATGTCTGCCCCCAAGGCAGCCAACTTTTCATGGAATTTATAATAGCCTCGGTCCAAATGGCTGATCTTACCAACAGAAGTCGTTCCTTGGGCCACCATACCAATGAGAATCAGGGCCGCACTCGCACGCAAATCTGTTGACATAACCTGAGCCCCTTGGAGCTCTTGACTTCCACGAATGAGAGCTGTATCTCGCATAATTTCCGAATTTAGTCCCATCCGTCGCATTTCTTCCAAGTGCTGGAAGCGATTTTCAAAGACCGTTTCAATCATGGTCGATTCCCCTGGAACCACCGCCATTAGGGCTGTAAACTGGGCCTGCATATCAGTTGGAAAGCCTGGATGGGGCAGGGTCTTAACCGTTACAGGTTTTAACTTGCTGATGTCAGACTTGACCCGAATCCCCTCTTCTTCTTCGGTCACTTCTACGCCCATTTCCAAAAGTTTGGAAATCAAGGGACGATTGTGTTCCCAGACGGCTGATTTTACCAAGACATCCCCAGAGGTCATGGCTGCCGCTACCATAAAGGTTCCAGCTTCAATACGGTCTTGAACAACATCATGTTCAGCCCCATGCAGTTGATCCACACCCTTGATGGTCAGGGTCTCTGTCCCAGCACCACGAACACTAGCTCCCATCTTATTGAGGAGGATGGCAAGGTCAACGATTTCTGGCTCCCGAGCTGCATTTTCAATGACCGTAGTCCCTTGGGCTAGGGTCGCTGCCATCATGAGATTTTGCGTAGCCCCAACTGAAGGGAAGTCCATATAGATATTGGTCCCCTTGAGGCGCTCGGCTGTGGCTGTGATGTCACCACCAGTTTGACTAATCTTAGCTCCCATAGCCTCCAAACCCTTGAGGTGGAGGTCAATAGGACGACTACCAATGGTACAACCGCCAGGCATGGAAACCTTGGCATGACCATTTCTAGCCAAGATGGGGCCAAGGACCACAATAGAAGCTCGCATCTGGCTGACATACTCATAAGGAGCTTCGTCTAAAAGCTGGCCCGTGGCATCTACAGTAACTTGATTTTGCTCCTGGTTGAAATCAACCTCAACATCCAGACCACGAACCACATTATTCATGGTGAAAACATCCGATAGAATCGGAACATTATTCAAAATTGTCTTTCCTTGGGCAGGCAAAATTGTTGCCGCTAAAAGAGGCAGGACGGCATTCTTAGCCCCTTCAATGGTCACTTCTCCTTGCAAGCGTGTTTGACCACCCTTGACAATAATTTTATCCATTCGTATTTTCTCCGATTTCCAAGTTTTTTCCTATTATATCACAAGATTTGAAAAAAACTGCTTTAGTGAACCGTGGTAAAAATTGACGTGGCAAGAGAGATGATCGACAAAAAGAAAGAACTAACCAGATAGCCTAGGCCGATAGCCAAAAACATAACCAGGAGATTGACCTGCCTAAGGTTGGATAAATTGACTTTTAGAATTTTCTCCCAATCCACCAACTTAGTTAGAAGTTGATGAGCCATTAGGATAAAGAAAATATGGGAAAGAATTGTTATAAGTGATTGTACAAGTTCCATAGACCTATTTTAGCACGATTGAGGGATAAAACTCAAACCAAAGGCGGGGTCCAGTCCAAATAGTGATCTCGAAAGTTTTTTCCATCAAAACCAGCCCTTACCTCCTCTCTGTCATTCTTTCAAAAAGCAAGCAAGATTCCCTATAAAACAGCAGGGTACAACAAATTGGCACAGAGCCTATAAAAGAGCAAGCCACAACAAGTTGCCAGAATACCAAAAAATCGACCCCGTCTGGAATCGATTTTGCTTATTATTTATTCCCAACGCTGATGCGGTTGAGAGCCCGACGTAAAGCAACTTCAGCACGGCGAACATCATCGGCTTGATGGCTGGCTTGTGCTTCTTGGAGCTTACGTTCAGCTCTTTGCTTAGCCCGCTCAGCCCGTGAAATATCAATATCACGCGACCGTTCGGCCGAATCCGCTACAATCGTTACGGTATTGTCCTTAATCTCAAGGATACCACCATTGACAGCAACCCAGTCCACATGCTTATCGTCGTCAATACGGCGAATCTTCATCTCATGGACGCTCAAGGGGGCAATAGTATTGACATGGTTAGCCAAAATCCCCATCTCACCATCAATTGTGGTTACTGAAATATAAGTGGCATGGTGATCATAACGAACCCCATCAGGCGTTACAATTTGTACTGCCATATGTTCAGTCATAATATCACCTCATTAAAAGCCCATCTTTTTAGCTTTTTCAACTACATCCTCGATCGGACCAACACTCCGGAAGGCATCTTCTGGTAGGTTATCATACTTACCTTCAAGGATTTCCTTGAAGCCACGGACGGTTTCAGCAACTGGGACATAAGAACCCGGTTGACCAGTAAATTGTTCTGCCACATTGAAGTTTTGCGAGAGGAAGAACTGAATCCGGCGGGCACGGCCAACCAAGACCTTTTCGTCATCTGACAATTCATCCATACCCAAGATGGCAATGATGTCCTGCAGTTCATTATAGCGTTGCAAGACCCTTTGCACTTCAGTTGCAACTTGGTAGTGCTCTTCACCAACAATTTCAGGGGCTAGGGCACGAGATGATGAAGCCAAGGGATCCACAGCTGGATAGATACCAATTTGAGTCAGTTTCCGTTCCAAGTTGGTAGTTGAATCCAAGTGGGCGAAGGCTGTCGCTGGGGCAGGGTCAGTATAGTCATCGGCTGGTACGTAGATGGCTTGAATGGAGGTTACAGATCCCTTCTTGGTAGAGGTAATCCGTTCTTGCAATTGTCCCATTTCAGTAGCCAGGGTTGGTTGGTAACCAACGGCTGATGGCATCCGACCAAGCAGGGCAGATACTTCGGAACCGGCTTGAGTAAAGCGGAAGATATTGTCAATGAAGAGGAGCACGTCTTGACCTTCAACATCGCGGAAGTATTCTGCCAAGGTCAAACCTGTCAGGGCAACCCGCATCCGAGCTCCAGGTGGTTCATTCATCTGACCAAAGACCATGGCGGTCTTTTCAATAACCCCGGATTCTTTCATTTCCCCGTAAAGGTCATTCCCTTCACGGGTCCGTTCACCAACACCGGTGAAAACTGAGATACCACCGTGTTCTTGGGCGATATTGTGAATCAGCTCTTGAATCAGGACGGTTTTACCAACACCGGCACCACCGAAGAGGCCGACCTTACCACCTTTGAGGTAAGGGGCCAAGAGGTCAATAACCTTGATCCCTGTTTCCAAGATTTCTGATGAGGTTGAGAGTTCATCAAAGCTAGGAGCTTTTTTATGAATAGGTTCACGTTGGGCATCTTGCGCAAATGGCTCTTCCAAGTCAATGGTATCACCAAGCACATTGAAGACACGACCCAGAGTTTCCTTACCGACTGGTACACTGATAGCACTGCCAGTATCTAGAACTTCTAGTCCCCGCGTAAGCCCATCGGTAGATTCCATAGCAATGGTACGCACAACACCGTCACCCAATTCAAGGGCAACTTCGAGCACGATTTTTTCTTTTTGGTCGTTATCCTTATAGACGACCAATGCATTATTAATCTCAGGAAGCTTATCGCCAGTCGCAAACTTTACGTCAACGACAGGTCCGACAACCTGAGCAATTTTGCCTGAGCTCATGCAATTTTCCTTTCAATTTATGATAAAAAACCACTAGGGTTCGACCGACCTTTATTCCAGAGCATTGGCACCAGCAACGATTTCGGTAATTTCTTGGGTAATCGCTGCCTGCCGAGCTCGGTTGTACTGAATGGTCAAATCGCTAATAAGATTTCTTGAGTTATCTGTCGCCGTTTGCATGGCAGTCATCCCTGCAGCATGTTCAGCCGTTTTGGCATCAACAATGGCCCCGTAAATCAAGCTTTCGGTATATTGAGGCAGGAGCTGCTCCAAGATAGCTTCTCGATCAGGTTCCAATTCAAAAGCATTAGAGGCTTCTTCCTTGGATTCGTTGGCATCAAGGTCAACAATAGGCAACATCTGTTCGACCCGCACCTGGCTAGTCAGACTGTTGATGTGGTGATTGTAGCAGACATAGAGCTCATCAAAGAGCTCTTCCTTATACATTTCAACCGACTGCGAAATAATTTGCGACACCTGGTCAAAGCTGGGTTGGTCTTCCAAACCTCTTAATTCAAAGGCCAGGTCAATTCCCCGTGACTTGAAGAAGTCAGCGCCTGTTCCGCCAATAGCAATGATTGAAAAATCATTCTTACCAGAATGGTACTCTTCAATCAGGTCCATGACGGCCTTGAGGATTTTGGAATTGTAGCCACCAACTAACCCCTTATCAGAGGTGATAACGATGTAGCCAGTCCGTTTAACAGGACGGGAGGCCAACATAGGATTATCAGAGCCATTGGTCAGCTCCGCATGTAGGAGGTCGGTTGTGATTTGCCGAATCTTGGAAGCGTAGACCTGAAAGTCCTTGGCTGCTTGTTCAGATTTGGTCAATTTTGCGGCAGATACCATTTGCATGGCACTCGTAATCTTACTGGTTTTTTCAGTTGAACTAATTCTTGTTTTGATTTCGCTTAGAGAACCTGCCATAAGTCAACCTCCTTATTCAAATGAAGATTGATCTTTGAAGGCCTGGATGGCTTGATCCAGCACTGCTTCTTCTGGAAGGTCCTTGGTCGTCTTAATGGTTTCAAAGATGTCAGCATGGTGAACATCAAAGTAGTCATACATGGCCTGTTCAAAGGCTAAAATATCGTTGACAGGGACACTATCCAAGAAGCCATGGGTCAAGGCATAGAGAATCAAAACTTGTTTTTCAACTGGGAGGGGCTGGTGAACCGGTTGTTTGAGGACTTCTACGGTCCTACGACCACGGTTCAATTTAGCCTGGGTTGCTTCATCCAAGTCAGAACCGAATTGGGTGAAGGCTTCCAATTCACGATAGGAAGCTAAGTCCAAACGCAGGGTACCAGCAACCTTCTTCATGGCCTTAATTTGGGCAGAACCCCCAACCCGTGATACGGATGACCCAGCATCGATGGCTGGACGAATACCGGAGTTGAAGAGGTTTTCTTGCAAGAAGATTTGTCCATCAGTGATGGAGATAACGTTGGTCGCAATGTAGGCCGAAATATCACCGGCTTGGGTTTCGATAAATGGCAGAGCCGTAATAGAGCCACCACCTAAATCGTCAGAAACCTGGGCAGACCGTTCCAAAAGACGACTATGCAGGTAGAAGACATCCCCCGGATAGGCTTCACGTCCTGGTGGACGACGCAGCAAGAGGGAAAGTTCACGGTAGGCAACCGCTTGTTTTGATAAATCATCATAGACAATCAAAACGTGCTTGCCATTGTACATGAATTCTTCTGCCATAGCGACACCAGCATAAGGCGCGATATAAACCAGAGGTGAAGGTTGTGAAGCCGAAGCTGTCACAACGATCGTGTAATCAAGGGCACCGTATTTGCGTAGGGTCTCAACTTGAGTCCGAACAGTTGATTCCTTTTGACCGATAGCCACATAGATACAAATCATATCTTGATCCTTTTGGTTCAAGATGGCATCAATAGCGACTGAGGTCTTACCTGTTTGGCGGTCACCGATAACCAGTTCCCGTTGACCACGTCCAATTGGAACCAAGGCATCGATGGCCTTGAGACCAGTTTGCAGGGGCTCGGATACGCTCTTACGTTGCATGACACCTGGAGCAGGTGTTTCAACTGGACGGGTTTTACTTGTCTGAATATCACCAAGTCCATCAACTGGTTGACCGAGCGGGTTGACCACCCGACCAATCAATTCAGGACCAACTGGAACTTCCATGATTTTACCGGTCCGCTTAACCGTATCACCTTCAGTGATTTCTGAGAAATCCCCAAGGATGATGATACCAACGTCATTGGACTCAAGGTTTTGAGCCATACCGTAAGCACCATTTTGGAATTCGAGCAACTCACCAGCCATGGCATTGTCCAGACCGCGAGCCCGAGCGATACCATCACCAATGTAGGTTACTACTCCAGTTTCAGTGACGTCAAAATTTGGCTGGAAGTTTTCAATTTGCTTTTTAATTAAAGCACTAATTTCTTGAGCATTAATGGCCAAAAGTCACACCACTTTCTATTTGAGATTGTTTTTTAGTTGTTGTAATTGACTGCGAATACTTGTGTCAATAATCTTGTTGTTGGCCTGGAGGACGAAACCACCGATGATGGACTCATCTAGGTCTTCAACAAGGGTTTGGGCTGAAATTTCAAACTTTTGATTCCCCAGGGCCAAGATACGCTCCTTCTGGCTTTGGCTCAGAGGAACAGCTGTCTTGACAGACAAGGGAAATTGCCGGGTTTCTTGGACTAACTTGTCCAGAACCCTCTGGAAGATAGCTTCAATCAGATTTTCTCGCTCATTATACAAGATGATGGCAAGAAAGTTCTTGACATAGGTTGAAGCTTCTTCTTGCAGGTAACTAACCAGTTTAGCCTTATCGTCTCGGCTGAGGGCCAAGCTCGATAGGTAGGAGCCTAAATCGGTCTCTTTAAAAATGGTTAGGCAGGATGAGAGTTCAGCCTGAATCTCAGACACAAGGCCTTTTTCAAGGGCAACTTGACTTAGGCTGTCAGCATATTGCTCAACAAGAGCTTGTGTTTTACGATCCATTAGGCATCTCCTAATTGATCAAGATATTGGTCAATCAACTCTGACTGAGCTGCTTTGTCCAAATTCTTGGTCATCACTTTTTCAGCCAACAAGACGGTCAAATCAGCGACATCTCCCTTTACACTAGAAAGGGCTTCTGCCTTGTTTTGAGCGATGTCTTGGTTAGCTTTTTCTTTCAAGCGACTAACTTCATCGCGGGTTTCTGCAAGAATCTTAGCCGATTGTGCATTCCCAGTTTCTTTAGCATCATCGATGATTTTTGCAGCATCATCCTTAGCCGAATTTAACTGTTCTTGACGTTTTTGTGCTAGTTCTTGCGCCTCTTGACGGGCATTTTCCGCATCATCAATGTCTTGATTAATCTTATTAGCCCGTTCCTCGAAGATTCCTGTGATTTGCTTCCAGGCAAAGGTCCGAATCAACCAGTAGAGGACAAGAACTGAGCCAGTCGTGATAATAATATCGCCGAGTGTTGTACTATTAATAAGTATAGACATGTTTCCCCTCTCTTTCTTTATTCTTCTTCTGTACTGACCTTATCACCAATGTAGTTGGAACTGAGGATGATAAAGACATAGGCCTGGATGGCACCGATGAAGAGTGAAAAGCCAACCCAAAGGATGTTGATAACGAAAGCGACAGGCCAAGCAAATACAGAGGCCGTTGCTAGTTTCAAAATCAAACCGGTTAGAACTTCACCTGAATAAATATTACCAAACAACCGCAAGGCCAGAGAGGCAATATTGGTGAGCTGTTCTAAGATATTCATGGGTAGCATAGCAGGATAGGGCTCGAGGTAACCTTTCAGATAACCTCCCAAGCCTTTTTTGCGAATACCTTCAACGTGACAAACCAGAGCAATCAATAAAGAGAGAGTAATGGTAACGCCAAAGTTCGATGTTGGCGACGTCCAATAGTTGAATTTTTCTGTTTTAATAGCGGTCATAAGACCAATATTATTGGCCGTAAAGACAAAAGTGAAAATGACAAAGAGCAAGAGACTGTAGTTCTTGGTGTAACCCCCTAGGGCATCTGTAATGGTCTCATTGACAAATTCAAAGAGATATTCCAAAACATTTTGCTTGCCCTTAGGTCTGATTGACATTTTCCGACTGGCCCAAAAAACGAAGAGAAAAACAACTAAGACTGTCAAAAGAGAGATGGCTAAAATGGTCAAATCAAATTTGATCCCGAAAATGGATACGCTTGGATTAGTTTGTGTTTCCAATCCTTATCCCTCCTTCTTCTCTATCTTCTTTATTCTACAAGTTAGCGACGACGAAACTTAGACCAAAGAGTACGAAGAAGGTACCTTCAATAAAGGCGACCCCGATGAACATCAATGAACGAAGTTTGCTGAACATTTCTGGTTGGCGTGCAGCAGCCTTGGCAATGTTGGCTACCAAGATACCTTCACCGATTGATACACCCATAACGGCAAGGCCGAGTGCTAAAACAGTTAAATGCATAGTAAAAATACTCCTTTTAAAAATTTTTTACTCAATCATTTTAGTCCTATTCGGGGGGAAAGTCAATGATTTCACGTAATTGTAAAGGCTTACTAGTTGGTCTTGAAGCAATTTTTAAAATTTAGGGATGAACGTTCGGTTTTTGCCTTTTTATCCTAGTTTCTGCAAATTCAAGAATCCGAACTTTTAACTGAGCTGTCGTTTTTTATAGTCTGTATAAGTCTAAAGATCAGGAGATAGAAAAAAGTAGGCCTAACCTACTTTCGCATTATTCTTGATTGTCTTTCTCGCCTTGGCCCAGTTCATCAACTTCGTGAGAGAATTTTTGGGCAATGGCTTCTAAGGCTAATTCTTCGGTATCTAAATCAAAGGCATCGTCTGAAATTTCATCGGTATCTGCAAAGAACTCCAGATGATTCTTAAGATTTTCCAGGGTAATTGGGGCATCGCCTCCATATTCACCATCCAAGTTAATCATCATCCGCTCGTCGGTTTGAGGTTCAATGACAATCTTGCTGGTCTTGATGTATTCAATTCGCTTGTCGCCAATATGCTTGCCCCCCTGAATCAATTTGCGAACCAGATTGGCAATATCAATTAAATTGGCCGTCTTGACGATGATGAGTGTGAAATTACCGTCGTCCAATTTGGCGTCTGGTGCGATGGTCTCAAAGCCCCCAACTGAGTTGGTAATGGCCGCAAAAACCATGGAAGCCTCATCCTCAAAGACCCCTTGGTCATGGGTAATCTTGACAGGGACCGTCTTGACCCTAGGTAGGAGCTCAACCCCCTTGACTAAATAGGCCAGATAGCCAATCATGGTCTTGAGCTGGCTGGGCACATTATAGGTTAGCTCGGTTAGCGTCCCTGCTGCTGCAATATTGACAAAATAGGTATCACCATGAGCCCGACCAACATCGAGATGAATGAGCTGATTTTTTCCAATGACCTGGGCAGCCTTAATAGGGTTGCCACGGGGAATCTTGAGAGCCCGAGCCAAATCATTAGTCGTTCCTGTCGGGATCAGAGCTACCTTTGGTCGCTTCTTGAGGGGAGCCAGCCCATTGACCACCTCGTTGATGGTGCCATCACCACCTGCGGCAATGACCAAATCAAAACCAGCCTTGGCAGCCCGACTGGCTTCGTTCTTAGCCGAATCAGGCTCCGGTGTGGTCTGGAAGGCCGAGGTCTCATAGCCAAAGCCTTCTAAAATATCCAGAACCTGACCCACATTTTTTTTCATAATTTCTTGACCTGATGTTGGGTTATAAATCAGGCGAGCACGTTTTTGTCGCATCTTCTTCTCCTATAAATTTGCCAGCCAATCTTCGTCTTGAATGGTAATGCCTAATTCCTGAGCCTTGGTCAGCTTGGAACCAGCATCTGTCCCTGCTACTACTAGGTCTGTATTTTTTGAGACCGAACCGGTAACCTTGGCCCCTAGGGTTTCTAATTTTTCCTTGGCCTGACTACGTGTGAGGCTGACTAATTTTCCTGTTAGAACAACGGTCATTCCTGAAAGGGCAGCATCCTCAGTCACCCTTTTACCTAGGTAGTCAAAGTTGAGGCCAGCTTCCTGTAACTCTCTCATAAGTTGCTTGGCCCCGTCTGTCGCAAAGTAGTCTTGAAGGGATTGAGCAATAACAGCACCCAGACCGTCAATGTCTGCAATAGCTTCAAATTTCGCTGACATCAGCTGGCCCAGAGAGCCAAACTTCTCCAAGAGTTGTTTGCTAGCCTTGGCACCGACATGGCGAATCCCCAGACCAAAGAGCAACTTCTCAGCAGAATTTTCCTTGGAGGCCTGTATTGCTTGATAGAGCTTAGCAGCCGACTTCTCCTTGACTCCTTCTAGTGTTAAGAGATCAGCCACTGTCAATTGGTAGAGGTCAGCCACATCTTGGATCAGCCCTGCCTGATAAACTTTCTCAATCAGGGAAGGGCCCAGCCCTGTAATATTCATGGCATCACGACTGGCAAAGTGGATGAGTTTTTCCTTGAGCTGGGCTGGACAACGTGGATTAACACAGCGCAGGGCCACTTCATCCTCGTAGTGAACCAGCCGGCTATAACAAGATGGACAGGTCTCTGGAATCTCCATGGGCAGTTGCTTCTGACGCTTGGCCATGACCACATTGAGAACGGCAGGAATAATGTCGCCTGCCTTATATACCACAACCGTGTCATCCAGCCGAATGTCCTTATCAGCAATATAGTCAACATTGTGAAGGGTAGCTCGACTGACGGTGGTGCCTGCTAGCTGAACAGGACTGAGATTAGCAGTCGGGGTGACCACGCCCGTCCGACCCACCGTCCAGTCAACCGAAATAATCTTTGCTTCTTTTTCTTCAGCCGGAAACTTGTAGGCAATGGCCCAACGGGGCGCCTTGACGGTAAAACCAAGCTCTTCTTGCATGGCCAGACTATTAACCTTGATGACAATCCCATCAATATCATAGGCTAGGTTATCACGATCCGCTTGGACTGCTTGAATAAAGTCCCAAATCTCATCCATAGAGCTGGTGACAATCCTGCGAGGATTAACCACAAAGCCCATGTCCGCAAAACCTTCCAATACAGCTTCTTGAGTTGGAAAATCCGTCTCACCAGCTTCCTGATAGATGAAGGTCGCTAATTTACGTTGGGCGACAACTGCTGTATCCAGCTGTCTCAGGGTCCCAGCTGCCGCATTACGGGGATTGGCAAATTCATCCTGCCCCTCTTCCCGACGCTTGGCATTGATGGCCTCAAAGGAAGCCCTAGGAAGATAGGCCTCCCCCCGAACCGTGATGGTTTGACCCCCAGCTAGGCTGAGAGGAATATCCTGAATCCGCTTAAGATTTTCAGTAATATTTTCACCGACAGTTCCATCCCCCCGAGTGGCTCCGATTTGCAATTGGCCATTGACATAGGTCAGTGAGATGGACAGGCCATCAATCTTTAACTCAGCCAAGTAGGAGGCTGAAGGAAACTCCGCCTTAACCCGACGGTCAAAATCATCCAACTCCTCACGGGAAAAAGCATCCTGCAAGGAAAAGAGAGGATATTCATGGGTATATTTTTCAAAACCGTCTAAGACCAAGCCACCAACTCGGTGAGTGGGACTATCAGCCTGCACCAATTCAGGATGGGCCTTCTCCAAGTCTACCAGTTCACGATAAAGCTTGTCATACTGGGCATCTGAGACTGAAGGATTGTCCTGGGTATAGTACTCCTTGGCATAGCGATTCAGCTGATCAACCAGCTCTTTCATACGATTTTCCATAGCACTTACATTATAGCAAAATTCTGACCAAATCTTGCTCCTTTGAGCTAAAATTTTAGGCAAGAAAAACCCTCCCAAAAGGCCAATGTCATTAAGCTAAGCGATCAGTTATACAAACACCTCTTTAGACGAAATCTATTTGTAGTGATTTTTAGTCTACAGGGGTGTTTTAGAGTACACTAAAGAAAGTTTTTTCAACCTAATTTTTTCGAATTTATGATACTCTGTAGGCGAAACTAACAACAGTTTGTGGGTGTAATCGTCGTTCAAAGGATCGCTTCGGTCGAAC
This sequence comes from Streptococcus downei MFe28, assembly GCF_900459175.1. NCBI lineage: Bacteria > Bacillati > Bacillota > Bacilli > Lactobacillales > Streptococcaceae > Streptococcus > Streptococcus downei. Next base: position 1,698,318 of record NZ_UHFA01000002.1, read on the forward strand.
TGGTGTTAAGTGTTTCTTGAGGTAGGCTTCTACCTTAGGGGAAGAGAGAACTCCAATAAAGAATAGCCTAGAAGCATAAGCTGCATCTGAAAAACAAATCTGATAATCATACGTTCTACCAGATTTATTGATGATTACTTGCGAGGCTAGCCATTGGCAAAAGTTAAAGTTGATTAAGCGGGCATAGATTTCTTGGAGTATCCCTTCCTTCTTTTTTGCATGAAAATTGACCAATCCAATACTATATTTTAGCTGATGAAAACTCGTCTCTATGCCCCATCTGCTGGTATAGAGGCTTTTTAATTGTTCAATAGGATAATCATACTCAATGAAAATCGAAATTAGCCGAGGCAACGAACTGAAGACAGTACTGGGGTACGGCAAGGTGAGTTAACGACGGAAAATTTTGATTTTCGAAGAGTATCAGTATTGGTGATTAAGGTTTCGTAGCTACCTGGCGCCACCTCTAAGCGTACCATTCTAAACCCTAAGAAGTAAGTCTGGATATCTTGCGTTCGACTTTTCTCGGATAAAAAATCAAATCGACTAGTCTTTGGTAAAAACCGGAAGTGGTTTGGAAATTGCTGGTAAACCTGCTTCCAATCTTTCGTTTGTTATCGACATAAGATCAGATGAAAAGTTTGGTCAAAGCAGGGAGAAGCAGGTAAGTTCACTTTCCCTTTGATACCATAGGAGCCGTCCTTAATCCGAATGAGAGGCGATGATGCAAGTCTCATAATCTTGATCATTTCTAGGGATGGAAACATCACTCCCGTCAATGGCAAGAATTGGCAGGTCAATATGGTTAGGAATCCTGTCCGTAAAAGAGTCAAAGAGTGATTTGAACAAATCGGATTTAATCTGATAGCGCCTTTGAACAAAAGCTGAATTTGTCACATCTAATTTTAAATCAAGCAATTCTTTCGATAAGGTTTTTCCACCCATCCCTAGGATAGCATTGACCATCTTTTCTAGAGATAAGGAACTTCGTCGTACGAACTGTTGGTCAGGCTTAACAATAAATGGTTTGGGATGAGTGAGTAGGGATGCTAGAGCTTTAGAAAAGGTATGTTTAATCTGATTGAGCATGATAAGTCACCTCCTAACCTTAGTCTAGCACAGAAAAAAAGCCCCTACCATATAAACTGATGGTAGGGGAACACTTAGCTTAATGTCATTGCCCAAAAGGAAAGGCATTTTCATTTATTTAGTTAAATCGATGCGTTTTGCTAGCAGGCCGATGAGATAACCGCCGACAAGCAAGGAGGCTAACTCTCCCAGGGCTGTTGTCATCCAAGTAAAGAAGAAGGGAGCCTGGCTGACCAAATTCAATTCAGCAGCAATGATGAACATACTAGCTGAAAAGAACAAGCTAAAGTAGAAAAAGGCCAGATTATAGCCTAAAATGCTTTGGTCCATAAATTTCTTGAAAAGGTAGACCCCCAGACTGACAACAATCAAGCTCTGAGCACTTCCGACAAGAACATCGATTAGGCCAAAACTGTAAAAATTAGAGATGGCACAACCCAAAGTCAGGGCAATAATATATTTGCGCTTATAGAAGGCCAAGAAGTTAAGCATCTCTGACAAGCGGAACTGGTAGGCTCCATAGCTAATAGCATTAAAAGGGGGCATAGCTGTCAGAATAAAATAGAGAGCTGCCACCAAGGCGATTTGTACCAAATCACGAACGGTAAATTTCATTAAATATTCTCCTTTAGCAGAAAAAAAGAAATACTTCTGCTTATAGTATGCTTGGTGAAAAGAGCTAAGCACCAAGGGCTGGAAATCAGCTTTATCAGTATAGCACAAGTCAAAAGAAAAAAGAAGCTCCTAGAATTCGACTAGCTTATGCTTGATAAAATTAGACTAGCTTAAGCTAGATGACTTGCTAGTCGAGCTTGGACAAATTCTATAGAGCATCAATCTTCAAGTGAGATATGCTGGAACTCCTCTTGGTCCACAAAAATTCGCTTGTAAGGTTTAGCCTCCATCATCAGTAAATTTCGACGATGGTAGAAAGAATAATGCTCTGTCTGCATTTGGCCTTCTTTGACTAAAATGTCCGCCCCTAGGCTACGACTTTGGCAAAAGGGACCTAGACCATACTCGGTTGACCCCAGTCCCTTGAGACAGAGAACCAACAGGAGACTAGTTAAAATGCCAGAAGAAAAAATTCAGCCTTTCTCCTTTTCTTTCAGACTGGAATCACCTAGAACAAGGCAAAAAGGAAGGAGAATCAGGGCCATAACCCTCCCCTGCCGAATGAGGGGAGTCCAGCTTAAATTCTCAAGGGCTTGAGGACCAAGCCAATCACCCAAGAAAGTCAGAGCCAGCAAGGTCAGCTAGCAAATTAAGCCAATCCGCCAGGCAGGGGTATTTTTTAGCCCAATAACAATGCCGGCAAAAATTAGGTCAAGAACCATTAAGACCACAAAAGTCGGTGACAAAAAGAGTTCCTCCCCACCCCAGACTAGGAAGGACAAGAGTAAAGCAATGAGTAAAAAGCTAGCGACTTTCTTCATTTTCTCCTCCTAAAATTCATTACGGTTTTCTATCAAAATAGACCGTCTTTACAATTTTCTTTTCCATCACAAACTGATTAAGCTTGTGACGGTAAGTCAAATGCTCACTCTGCAAATAGCCCTCCCGAAGAACAACATAGGAACCCTGGTAGGAATAGTCAGATACTGGGTCTGCGGAACCTCCAACGCTCAAAGTAAAAATAGAAAAAGCTATAAAGGGACCAAGAACGAGCACCAGGAAAGACTTCTTCATTAGCACTTTCCCCGAGGGAGGGGTTGGTAGAAGAAGAGCGATGATAAAAGGAGACAGGGCCAGAAGACACATAGCCCGCCTGGAGTACCAGGACAACCACATCAGTCCCTTGGCCTCAAGGATTAGTTGAGCTAAGTAGAATCCCGCCAAACTAAGGACATAGAGAGCCAGAAGGCTCCACCTCAGTCCAAAGAGAAACTTTGCGAACTTGGTCCGCTCCTCCCAGACTTGACTCTTGCGAAAAGTCCAGTATAGTAAGAGACCAAAGTAAAGGACAGGCAAATCCCAAAATAAACCAAACATAAAATATCCTTAAAAATACTAAATAAACGACTTGGAAAATCAAGTAAGTCTGGAAACAGGAAAAAGGCTAGTACCACGATAATACTAACCAAGATTCCTATGAACCTCCTAAATCTTTCCTTCTTCATCTCCTTCTCCTAATCCAAATCTACTGTTTTCACAACCTTCTTTTCCATGACAAAATTATTAACTTTTAAATGATAGTCGTCGTGAGTCCTCTTGAAATGTCCCTCTTCACTGACCAGATAGGGGCCTTGGTCGCGATAGTTGGAAAAGGGGGCAATGCCAAAGGTCGTTACCAAGATAAAGGTCATCAAGGTCGGAACTAGGGCCAAAAGGACAGTCTTCCACCAGGACAGCTTGCCCAGTAGGTAGGCAGCCAGGCTGGGACTAGGAATTAAAAGCATGAGGCCAATATGCATAATCTTGGTTTCCCATGCTAGGCCGTGCAAGGACAGGAGCCAGTTCCCTGGAAAAATAATAATTAAAGCAAGTATCCATACTAGGACCAAAGGAATCTGCCAAGCTTTCATAAAAGTTTTCTTTCTATTTTCATCTGGACTTTCTATCAATTCTAGCATATCCGTGACATTTATGCTAAAGTAATGATATGAAAAAAATTAAATCACTAATTATTTGGGCATGGAATAATGAAGCCATGAAGTATCTCTTCTTTGGTGGCTTGACCACACTAGTCTATCTGATTAGCCGGATTGGCCTCTTTGCCCTCCTAAAGATGCCCCTAACAACAACCGTTATTGCCAATGCTATCGCTATTATTTTCGCTTTTGTCACCAATGACATTTGGGTCTTTAATCAAGCAAGGTCTGGTTGGTTCCCCCGTTTTATCAAGTTTACGACTGCTCGCTTGCTAACCCTGGGGCTTGATTTTGGAATGACTTTTGTCTTCGTCACTAGCTATCCCCATTTAATTGGTCAATTCTTTAATGACAATCTAGAAATCGTCAATGGAGTTGTCGGGGTTATTAGTCAAATTCTAATCATCCTCATCAATTATATCCTGAGTAAACTCTTCATCTTTGATAATAAAAAAATAGACTGAATACTAGCTAAAAAGGCCGACCTCACTACTGCATGAGGTCGGCCTTTTTGGGTTTACTTAAGCTTGGTGGTCGAAAGGCTAGCAATCCTAGTCCTTCTATTCGGATTTATTAATATCTTCTTTTAATTCGTCTAAATTAAACTTGGCAAAGAGATAGTTGCGGTCTTGGACTGGGAAGCGTTGGTCCAACTGGTCGACGGGGCCAATTTCAACGGTACCGTCTGTCATGACAAAGTCCATGACGTGGCCACCAAAGGAGAAATCCTCGGAAATAAAGTGAAGATGGTAACCAGCGACGCTAACCCCATGGAACATTTCCGGTGTCCAAAAACCAACAATGGTCCCCGAAACATCTTCAGCTGTATACTCAGGCTGACGGGTCGCTACTTCTGCAAACTTTTCCCCGCTTTGGGCTTGGGGAATCATGCGGACGTGCATGTGTTTGAAATGTCCCTTAATTTTGATAGAACGAAAGAGATTAGCCCCATCATAGTAGGATTCTATACGATCTTCCAATTCCTTATCGGTCGTTTCATAACGTTGCTTAAAAACCACTTCTGCTTGGTGGGGAACTACAGCCGCATAGGGAACCTTCGTTGTTGGAGCTACTTCAACCACCTTGAGATTGCCATTTTTACTAGTCGTTTGATAAGCCTTGCCATCAAGGACCACCAACTCCCCATCAATAGAATCTAGGGTCCCAATGCCTAGGTCTCCGTGCTTGAGCAACTCCCCGATGGTCATAGAACCATCGTAGAGACCAGCAAAGAGGGCATTTAAGGTATTATACTGAAAAAGTTTAATGACTTCAGCCATGTCTTTTTTCCTTCTTTCTTATGTAAGAGTCTGAGGGCAAAACATCCCTTATACAAGGTAAGCCAGAGGTCTTAATAAAATTCTTCTGGTAGGATAGTCTCAGCTAGGGCTGTATTATCCTTGTAATCAATTGGGATATCAATTAATACAGGTCCTTGATTAGCCTCTGCCAGAGCTTGCCTAAGAGTGGCTTGGAAGCTGTCCTTGCTATCGACCCGATAGCCCTTGGCACCGAAACTCTCCGCATATTTTACAAAATCAACTGGTCCAAAGTCAACCCCTGAAGCACGACCATACTTCTTTTCTTCCTGGAATTTAACCATGTCATACTTACCATCATTCCAAATGATATGGACAATCGGCAGTTTGAGACGGACTGCTGTTTCCAACTCTTGAGCGGAAAAGAGGAAACCACCATCCCCAGAAATGGAGACGATTTTGGTATTGGGCCGTAGGAGGGCTGCCGAGATAGCCCAAGGCAGGGCAACACCCAGGGTCTGCATCCCGTTGGAAAAGAGCAGGTGGCGGGCTTCATAGGACTTGAAATAACGGGCCATCCAGATATAGTGACTGCCCACATCAACCGTCACCGTCATATCATCAGTAACTTGGTCTTGAAGAACCTCAATTACATCCAAAGGGTGAAGGAGGCCAGCTTGAGAATTGGTATCAAACTTAAGGTCACCAGCCAACTCCTTCTTCAAATTTTTTAGGTAGTCAACAGAACCTTCTGGCAAGCGGTAGCCAGAAATAGCTGGCAAGAGTAGGTCAATGGTCTCTTCAATATTACCGATTAATTCTCGCTCGGGTTGGAAATAGGTGTCAATTTCAGCTGTATCCGTATCAATAACGACAATGCGGGCTGAGATTTCAGCATTCCAGTTGCGAGCTTCATATTCGATTGGGTCATAGCCAATAGCAATCACTAAGTCAGAGCGCTTGAGTAGCATGTCCCCTGGTTGGTTACGAAAGAGGCCTACCCGACCGAAAAAGGTTTCTTCTTCTAACTCACGTGAGACAATTCCTGCCCCTTGGAAGGTTTCGACAACAGGTAATTTAACGGCCTCTAAGAGACGACGGAGAGCCCCAGTCACCCGACTGGTGGAAGCACCATTTCCCAAAAGTAAAACAGGCAGTGCCGCATTGCGGATGGCCTGAGCCAGATAATTAATATCATCAACCGAGGCTGAGCCCATCTTGGGATCGGTCAGAGGTTTAATGGCCTTGACAGAAACCTGGCTATCAGTCACATCCTGAGGGATAGAAATAAAGCTGGCTCCTGGCTTACCCAATTTAGCATAGCGATAGGCGTTAGCCAAGGTTTCAGAAATGGTATTAGGTTCTTGGACCTCGGCAGCATACTTGGTAATGGGAGCCATCATGGCCATATTGTTCATGGACTGGTGAGCCCTCTTAAGCAAATCAGCCCTCTTAACTTGGCCACCAATGGCAAGGACAGGGTCGCCTTCATCGGTTGCGGTCACTAGACCGGTAGCCATATTAGAAACTCCAGGACCAGAGGTTGTTATCACAACTCCAGGTTGACCCGTTATTCGTCCTACCCCCTGAGCCATAAAGACCGCATTTTGTTCATGGCGGGCTACAATCAATTCAGGCCCCTTGTCTTCCAAGGTATCAAAAACTCGGTCAATCTTGGCTCCAGGAATTCCGAAAACATATTTGACATCATGATTAATGAGACTATCAACAACTAGATCGGCCCCATAAATTTTTTCTTCTGTCATTACTTTACCCAACTTTCTAACAATAAAAAAGAAGCTCTGGTGACAAAGAATTTCACAAAGTTTCTTTTTGATTTTTACATCATGTAAGTCACATTATAGCACGTTTCTTCCTAAATTCTAGTCCTAAAGTTTGTGAAATGATGAGCATTAAGGCTGGAGCTCAAAAAGGCCCACCTCCTAAAGGTGAGCCGATTGAGAACTTTTGACTAATCAATGGCAATATAGCGACGGTTGCCACTATAAGCGATGTAAGAAATCCATGTCTTACCTTCGGCCGTTTTAATACTATCGTAGTTAACGGCTTGACCAGCTACACCTGACTAGCCAAGAAGAGACTGGCCCCTAGCGGGACTGAGGCAGCACCAAAGGAATATTTGCGAATGGAAAACCGTTGTTTTTCATGCAGGGCCATGTATTTTTTCATTGTCGGAACCCCTTTCATTAGAATTATGAATTAATTTCTAAACTTATTATAGCACTAAGAGAAAGCGTTTTCAACATTGTTTTGTAATATTGTAACTTTTTTTGTCATGATGTTGTTTTTGCATAATAAAAAAGCCCCCTTAGAGGCTCAGCTGATGGTTCAATTTTCGTCTGTCAAGAAGTCCGCCATATTCATATCGTCTGGTACCAGTTGGAGATAGTGCTGGGCGATTTGACGGGCTCGGTCATGGTAACCGAATTCTCTTAGAATATAGGCGTAATCTTGGAGGAATTCGGGATTATCCTTGAGGTCCTCAGCAATGGCTTGAAAATGCTCTAGGGCTTCTTCTCGCTCAAGGGCCTGATAGGCCTTGGCCAGATTCCACTTGGTTAGGACACTATCAATATCCTCTTGCTCCAAGGCGAGAACATCCTGATAGCGCTCCTCTTCCAGATAGAGGTTGGATAGGCGCATCAGCACCTCCTCCAAATCCTCAGCCAAATCCCTGGCCGATAGGAGGTAGCTTTCGGCGACCTTACTATCGTGGTTTTCATAGGAGAGCTGGGAGGCCAGAAGCAAGAGCCGACTATCAAACTCATTCTTGGATAGACCCTGCTGGGCTAGTTTGAGGGCTTCTTGAATCCTATGCTCCTCATGCAGGGAGAGGGCATAGACGTATTCGTAGCCCTCAAAGTCAGGGTTTATGGTATCTAGCTGTTTGAAATAGAGGTTGGCCTTCTGATACTCCTCTTGGTCATAGAGAATAGTGGCCAACTCAAAGACCGTAGCATCTTCATATTCAATCTGGACAGCCTTTTCGAGAAACTCAATGGCTGCTTCAAACTTTCCTAGGCTGGCGTAGGCCCGCCCAATTCTTTGGTAGGTAGAAATCCCCGTGGTTTCTAGGATGTCTCGGTTATCCAGTTGGGCATATTCCTTAATCGCTTGGTCATAATTTTCCAGCTGGTAATCCAGTTCCGCCAGGCCAAAGATGACCAGAGGCTCCTGACTGATTTGAGAAGCCTCTAGCATTTTCTCCCTGGCCACATCGCTTAAGCCTTCCATATCATAGAGGTCGGCCGTGACCATAAGGGCAGATAGGTAATTTTCATCGTCTGGACCAATGGTATCCAGATAGCCAAAGGCCTCTTCTAGTTGGCCATCTTCAGCTGCAATCTGGGCTAAATTGATGGCGACATCGGGATAAGTAGCCAACTCCTGGAGGTAGATTTCCTTGGCTTGAGGTAAAAATCCTATACTCTCTAGATACTGGGCTAGAGACAAAAGAGTCTCGGCGTCATCATTCGCCAAGGCTTTTTTGAAATATTTATTGGCATGGTCCAAATCTCCCTGGTCTAGGGAGGCAATCATTTTTTCACTATTTAGCACGTTCCTGCTCACTTTCTTCATTGTATAAGCCACTGAAATCACGATACCAATCGAAGATTTCTTTGACGACAACTTTCAGGGCTGAATAGACTGGAATTCCAAGTAGCACACCCCAGACACCAAAGACTGAACCCGAGGCCAAGAGGATAAAGAGAATCATGATGGGGTGGATACTGAGCTTGGTGCCCAAGACCAGGGGGGACACAAAACGTCCTTCAATGGTCTGCTCAACCGCAAAGACAATCAGGACCTTGATCAACATCCAGGGTCCAGCCACCAGACCAAGGATAATAGCTGGCAGCATAGCCAAGAAGCTCCCCAGATAGGGAATGAGGTTGAGAACTCCAGCCAGGATTCCCAAGGCCACAGCATAGCGCAGGTCAATCAGGCTAAAGAGGATAGAAAACATAATACCAACCACGATAGCCACGGTCACCTGCCCCTGAACATAGCCCTGCCACTGCGTGTTGACATCGCTGAGAATCCGAGACAGAGGCTTGCGCCATTTGACAGGGAAGGTCTTAAGGATGGAGCCTTTAAGTTTATCGCTGTCACGCAAGAGGTAAAAAACGATAAAGGGCATCATGATGATGGCGATGGCCACTCGAGTAACAGCTGAGGCGAAATCGCCAGCCCAGCTGACAATATTTTTAGAAAAATTCTCAGCATAGCCAATAGCCTTGCTACTGTAGTTGTTGACCCAGTCTTCCAGTTGGGGACGGATGGCCTCAAAGCGATTGTCCGCAATAACCTGATTCACCTGTCTTTCGACTGACTTGATATAGTGGGGCAGATTATTGATAAAGGACATAATCTGTTCCTGCAACATGGGGAAAAAGCTGGCACCACCCCAAATTAGGAGACCAACAATAACCAGATAAACTAGACTGATGGCCATGACCCGATTGATGGGCAGGTGCTTCTCCACAAAATTAACAATGGGCTTGAGGAGGTAATAAAGCAGAACCGAAATGACAATCGGCAACATGATGACCGTTAGAAAGCCAGCTAAGGCCGTGAAGATAAAGCTGATACGGGTCAAAAGATATAGAGCCAAGAAGGTCAAAATTAAAATGACCAGACTGCTGACAAAGCGATTGTCAACCACCCACTTGTAAAACCAACTCTCGTAAAATTTTTCGTTTTTCTTATCCATGATATTCCTTATTTATCGTAAAATTTAACCGCCTTCTCAACCAATTTCCCAGCTGAATCATAGGTGAATTTGGCAGAGAAAAAGGGCTTGTCTTCTAGAATCCACTTGAAAATCTCATAGTCCCCTTCCCAGGTGGGCTTAGAGAGAACCTGATCATAGGGAACCCATTCTAACGTTCCCTCACGGGATGCCTCATCAGAAATGAGCTCACCTTCAAAATCTGTCACCTTGAACACATAGGTGTACCAGTCGTGGCCAGGTGTAAATTCGGGAAAGGTAATGATGCCCTTAAAATCCATTTCCTTGACGGTGAAATGGGTCTCTTCGAAAATCTCCCTTTTGGCACAGTCTTCTGGGGTTTCTCCAGCCTCTAACTTGCCCCCAACAGAAATCCACTTACCCTCATGGACATCATTGGGCTTCTTGTTGCGGAGCATCAACAAAAGTTCTTTGCCGTTATCTATATAACAGATGGTTGCCAGTTTGGTCATGCTGCCTTCTTTCATTCCTTACAATAGTATATTTATTTTAACAAAAAAATGCTATAATTTCTCTATAGAAATAAGGCTTGAGGACTGGTCCTCCTTCTTTTTGGGAGGCAGCTTCCTCATCTAGAAAGGCTAGCATGGAAGAAATCTATTTTGGGACTTATACCAAACGCCAATCCCAAGGAATCTACAAGGCTGATTTTGATAATGAAACAGGGCAACTGTCCAACCTAGAATTACTGGCTGAGCAGGAAAATCCCACTTACCTAACCTTTAGCCCCGATGATTGCCTCTATAGTATTGCTAGTCATCAAGACCAGGGAGGAGTTGCCAGCTATTCGGCTGGTTTTCAGCCTCTTAATACCGTATTAGAAGATGGTGCTGCTCCCTGCCACCTGGGTTGGGATGACAAGCGAGACTTGGTCTTTTCAGCCAATTACCACACAGGCCAAGCCCTGGTTTACAAACGCCAAGCTGATGGTAGCCTAGACCTGGTTAATCGGATTGTCCATCAGGGGTCTGGCCCCCATGCCAATCAAGGCCATGCTCGGGTTCATTTTGCTGATATCAGTCCTGACCACTACCTCCTGACCTGCGACTTGGGGACAGATGAATTGACCAGCTACGCCCTGAATGAGACAGGCCTGGTACAACCCATCGACAACTACAAATTTCCGGCTGGCAGTGGCCCTCGTCACCTGACCTTCCATCCTATTTTTAAGCATGCTTTTGTGGTCTGCGAATTAGATTCATCCGTTCATAATTTAATTTATCAGGGCTGTGGTAATTTTGAGGCCTATCAAGTCATCCCAACACTCCTTGATGATTACCAGGGCTTCAATGCTCCTGCTGCCATCAAGGTGACCAGTGATGGTTGGTTCGTCTATGTCTCCAACCGAGGTCATAATTCTATCGCCTGCTACCGTTTTATTTTAGATGGCTACATTCATTTGATTGATGTCGTTCCCACTCATGGAGAAACACCACGAGACATCTGCCTGAGCGCTGATGAAAATTATCTTCTGGTGGCCCATCAGGATTCGGACAATGTGACGGTTTTTCGCAGAAATTTGGATACTGGTCGCTTGAGCGAAGTTAGTCATGATTTTCAAGTTCCCGAAGCGGTCTGCTTAGTCAATCGCCCTCTTCCCTAATTTAATACTCTTCAAAAATCAAATCTATCCATCGTTAATTCACCTTTCCGTACCCAAGTACTGCCTGCAGTTCGTTGCCTTGGCTATTTTTGATTTTTATTGAGTATAAAGCAAGGATAACACCCATGTTTAAACCCATTCTTGGACTTAAGGCTTCTGCCGACCCCCAGCAATTAGCCAGTCGCCTCCGTTACAAACCGGAGGTTTTTGAATTTTATACCAGTCAAGATGACTTTTCTCAGATAGGACTCAGACGCCTTAAGGAAGCCGTTTTAGAGGTTCAAAATCAAGCTACTAAGCGCATCGTCCTTCACCAGCCCATGAAATATCATGGGGAGTTTTTGGAGATGATTACACCAAAGAAGCTTCTGCCTGAACTCTACTATTTTTTGGAAAAATCAACCAACGATTTGCTGGATCTGGCCTTCGACCATGATTGTCAGGTCTTGGTTCACGGTTCTTATGAGCTTAAAAATCCTCAGGTATTAGAATACTACGGTAGTCTGGAGATGGCCCGACAAGTCACTTTTGAACGTTTGGACTATTTCAGCCAGCTGGGTGGTCAGAAAATCCTCTTTGAAAATGGGATTTCGCCAATTTTCTTCTTTGGCGACCCGACTATGACCAAGAAATATTGGACAGGGGCTATCGTCTAGCCTTTGATACCTCCCACGCCCTGATTAAGGCCCAGGGGGACAATCAGGTCCTGCTGGACTCTTTGGAGAGGTTAAGGCCCAATAGCCACCACTACCACCTGGTCGACAGTATGGGCAAATACCATGACAGCCTGACTCTGGGAAAGGGCATTACGGATTGACCAGAGGTCCTAAAAAGGCTCAATCCCCAGGCTTCTGCCATCTATGAAATTGTCGTCAAGGATGTCAATAACCCTAAAGAACAGCTGGCTAGCCACAAGTTTTTAAGCAATTTGGTTTGATATTTAAAAGTTTTATGCTTTAATAAAAGGGTCTAAGACAAAATAAAGACATAAAAAGGAGAGAGACCATGAATCCAAGTGAATTATTTAACCAAGTCAAGGAACTCATTGAGAAGAAAGACTTCTCAGCTGCCCAAAAATTTATTGACCAACATAAGGACGACCTCGGTGACTACCTCGATAAGGCCAAGGACCTCTTGGCTGGCGTCAAAGGTGCCGATGGTGTCCTGGATAAGGTTAAGGGACTTTTTGGTAAATAAAGAAGCCATCTAGGCTACCTAGCCTTACTTTAGAACGTATAAAAGAGCCGAGAAAACTAAATTCGGCTCTTTTTATTGACTCTAACCAAAACGGTCAGGGCTAATTTTATAGTTGTGAGTTTCATGGAGGTTTTCAATGATAACGACCACTATAAATTGGATCAATACTCTTCGAAAATCAAAACTTTCCATCGTTAACTCACCTTGCCGTACTCCAGTACTGTCTTCAGTTCGTTGCCTCGGCTAATTCCGATTTTCATTGAGTATAAAAAGGTATCCTAAGCCTTTTTAATCCTTTGACTTGATTGACTTTATATAACGTTCAATCGGATAATCCTGGTAATCCAATTGGCCTTTTTTGCCGACTAGAAGATGCACTAATTCTTTGGCGATTAGAGGACCTGTTGTTAAGCCTGACGAGCCTAGACCTGAGGCAGCATAGACGTTCTTTAGCTCAGGGACTTGACCGTAAAAGGGAGCAAAGTCACTGGTGTAGGCCCGAGTGCCCACTCGCTCCTGATAGGTTTTAGCTTGAGCCAATATAGGCAGAAAGGCCTGAGCCTGATTTTCTAATTCCTGCAAGACTTGGGGGTCTGGTGTCAAATCATACCCTTGATCATTTTCGTGGCTGGCTCCAACTGAAATTTGTCCTGCTTTAAAAGGAATGATGTCCAGTTCACCTTCTGGCATGACGACGGGTAGGTCAACGGTCGGTAAGTCCTCAAAGAAGTAATCTCGCAACTGGCCCTTCTGAGGGCGGATATCCACTTGGTAGCCTAGTGGCTGGAGAATTTCTGGTAGCCAGGCTCCTGTCGCCAGTAAGACCTTATCAAAGGTCTGCCCCTCAATCTGATAGGTGCCATCCGCCATGACTTGGAGGCCAACCTTGTCCTTGATTACCTGACAACCAGAGGCCTGCAAAAGGGTCCTAGTCAGATTAGCCCCTTCCACTTGGGCACCACCAGAAGCATAGAGAAGCTGGTCAAAGCCCTGTAAATGCGGAAACCGCTGAGCTACCTGAGCTTGATTTAAAATCTCCAGTTGACCAATCAGGGGCGACTCCTCTCGCCGACTGTTAGCTAGGGCTTTCAGTTCAGCCAGCTTACTTTGGTCCCGCTTTAGGAGATAGACGCCAGTCTGCTTATAGAAACTAGTATCCCAGCCATCGGCCTGTAAGTCGGCTATCAGCTCTTGATAGAAATCCGTACCCAGACGGGCCATTTTATACCAAGCCTTATTGCGTCGCTTGGAAAACCAGGGACTGATTATTCCTGCTGCTGCCTTGGTGGCCTGTCCTTGGCCGTAATCAAAGACCGTCACTTGATAATCATTTTCTTTTGAAAGGTAATAGGCAGCTGTTGCGCCAACAATACCTGCCCCTACTACAGCAACTTTCATGCTAATATTCTCCTAACCAAGGGCCACATCCATGACCATCATAATGACAAAGCCCAGCATCAACCCCAGAGTAGCAATATCGGTATTGCCATTGGTCTGGGACTCGGGAATTAGTTCTTCCACGACAACAAAAATCATAGCACCAGCCGCAAAGGAGAGGGCGTAGGGAAGAATGGGCATCATGAGCATAACCAGTCCTGCCCCTAAGACGGCTCCGATGGGTTCAACAATGGCTGACATAGAGCCCAGATAAAAGGCTCGCAATCGTGACTTACCATCTGTCCGAATAGGAATGGACAAGGCTGCCCCCTCGGGGACATTTTGTAAACCAATCCCGATGGCCAAGCCAAGAGCTCCTAGAAGAGCTGATTGGCTGGGAAGACAACCAGCTAGGGCACCGAAGGTTACGCCGACCGCCAGGCCTTCAGGGAAATTGTGGATGGTAATGGCTAGAAAGAGCAAGGCCGTTTTGGAGAGCTTCTTAGGGGGCTGCAGGCCCTCAGCCTGACTGACATCCTCCTTATCCAAATGCAGGTGGGGGACCAGGGCATCAATCAGACGAAGGGCAAGACCGCCCACCAAAAATCCGACCGCTGCAGGAATCCAAGACCAGCCTCCATAATCTGCCTTGGCATAAGTGATGGAGGGCTCCAAGAGGGACCAAAAGGAGGCAGCAATCATGACCCCTGCCGCAAAACCCATCATGGTATCCAGAAGCCTGCGACTTATAGTCTTAAAGAAGAAAACGATAGCTGCCCCAAGAATGGTACAGCCCCAGGTGAAAAGCCCAGCTAGGAAGGCTAGGAGGACAACATTTTGCGATAAAATCCAATTCATGATTGACTCTCCTAGCGATGACTAAAAGGATTGGTGGAAGCCTGACTAGGGATAATTTCTACATCCCAGCCTGCTTCTAACTTCCAGGCAGTCATCTTCTCCACGAGTTTTTCAATAAAAAGGACTTCGATATAGTGACCGGGGTCAAGGGCCAGAAGGCCATCTGTCAGCATATCCTGAGCTGTGTGGTAATATATATCTCCCGTGATATAGACCTGAGCCCCTTTAGCTAGGGCATCCTGGTAGAAACTTTGACCACTACCACCGCAGATAGCAACCCGACTAATGGTTGGATTAGCTCCATCGTAACGCACCAGCCTGATGCTGTCTAGACCAAAAACCGACTTAACGTTCAACGCTAAATCTTCCAAACTTTGGGGTCTAATATTTCCCACTCGGCCAATGCCATAGCCATCGGTTGTTGGCGTCAAAATTTCTCTATCTTCAATGGCCAAAAGGTCACAGAACCAGTCATTGAGGCCATCAGGGACAATGTCAATATTAGTATGGCTGACATAGACAGCAATATCATGTTTGACTAGCTCCAAAAGAATATCTGTTCGTGGACTACTGGTCAAATCCTTGAGGGGACGAAAAATTAGAGCGTGCTTGGTGATGATGAGATCCACTCCATTTTTTATAGCCTCTGCTACCATATTTTCCCGAACATCCAGGGTCACCATGACCTTCTTAATGACCTTGTCTAGACTGCCAACTTGAAGTCCAGAAATATCTCCCTCCATGGAGAGCTCCTGGGGACAATAACTTTCATATTTGTCAATAAATTCTCTAGCCTTCATCCTTGATAGCCTCCTTGATAGCTTGAATTCTTTGCTCTAGAGCCTGCCGGTCCCCCTGGTTATCTTGGGGAATCTTGCTCAGAGCTCCTTCTAATTTTCCCAGTTCCCTTTGCCATTTGGCCATGAAACCAGGAGATTTCACTTCTAGGTGGCGGGGACCAAAGCGTTGCTGAAAATCATTGAGAATTTCCTGTCCAGGCTGGGCGACAATGATTTCATAGAATTTTCCTTTTTCGCTCATGACCTTTTCGGCCTTAATTCTAAAGCCGTGGTCAGATAGCCAAGCTCGAACATCATCCTCACGATTATTGGGTTGGAGCACCAAGCGCTCCAGACCTGATAATTTGTCTTCACCTGCTGCCAAAATATCGGCAATCAGTCGTCCTCCCATCCCACAGATGGCAAGGGTGGTCACCCCATCACTAGGCTCCAAGGCCTCTAAACCATCAGCCAGACGAACCTGAATCTGCTTATCCAGACCAGCTTCTGCCACATTAGCAAGGGCAGACTGATAGGGACCTTGAACCACTTCACCAGCAATGGCCGAGCTAATCAACCCTGCCTGTAAAAGATAAATTGGCAGGTAGCCATGGTCGCTACCGACATCTAAGAGTTTGACCCCCTGGGGGATAAAGTCCGCCACATCCAAGAGACGTTGTGAAATATTTGTTTCCATAGGCCTTATTATAGCAGAAAAAATCAAGCCTTGCCTGCCGTTTTTTTGCTTGAAAAGGTCAGAAACATCAGTTACTTCCTAGCTTGGGGGCGCAGCCAATTTCTCAGAGCTAATGACAAGCAAGTGACTCCAAATTGCAAAAAGGCCTGAGCACATGATTGGCTCGGACCTTTCTTGATAGTTTATTCTCGCTCATTCCAGAGGTTCATGGCATTAAGAAAATCATCTGAAACTTGAACCTTACTGGGGTTGGCTTGATCGCGCTCTTGGCGGCGTTCTTCAATCTGCCGAACGGTAGTGATACCATCCCTGGTCCACCGCCTCAGAATGGCCGTCAAGTATTTCCAGTTGCGCTTGCTGTTGAAAATACTTTCCTTAAGGGCCTCACGAATCAAATCAGGGCTAACATCATCTTCTCGGACATACTTTTGCAAGTCCTCCAATTCAAACGGTGTTAGCATCCAGCCCGATTTTTCAAAATCATTGATGAGGCTTTGCAAATCATTGGCATTATCCAGCGGAGCCGTCGGAGCTTGGCTCCCTTGATTTCCATGTCCCAGCAGGTCATCCAAATGCTGGAGCACCGGACTGGCATCAAAGATAATATCCGTCTCTCCGTCCAATTCAATGGTCTTCATGACTAGAAGCTCCTGATTGGTCAGGTTAGAAATGGCTTGGTTGACCTCTGCCACGGTCTTTCCTAAGGCATCAGCCACTCGGCTGGAGGGCATTTCATCTACTTTAGTTGTATTTTGTAGGTAGAAAAATTGCCAGACCAGATAGTCATCAGCGGTCGCAAAGATTTCCTTAAAATGAAAGAGTAGGCTAGCTGGCAAAACCAAGTTGCCCTTTTGATAATTGTCTAAAAAAGTCATAGTTTCTCTTTATAAATAGCCATATAGGCTGTCTCTTTCTTCCAAATCTTCCAGGCAATAAGGTGTTTCTTGGTAGACAGCGTAATTAAGCCAATTGGTAAAAAAGGTCGAGGCTGCCAAACTCCACCGAAGCTTGGGCTGCTGGTCAGCCTGTCCCTGAGGGAAATAATTGACAGGACGCTTGGGCCCCTTATGGGCCTTAAGGTCTCTTTGATATTCTCGTTTCAGGGTATCGCGGTCATATTCCAGATGCCCAAAACTATAGATTTCTCGCAAATCCCGGCTGGCTAGGATAGACAGGCCAACCTCATCTCCCTTAGCTAAGATTTGCAGATTGGTTTTTGAGCGGACCTGTTCTTCTGTAACCTGGGTATGGCGGGAATGAGGCGATAGGAAGCTATCATCAAAACCCCGCATGAGCGGTGAAAAATGCTCCACCACATCTTGCTCATAGATTCCGGACAATTTGTAGTCCATCAACAACTTCTCCACCCTATAGCGGTAATAGAGCCCTGCCTGAGCCCCCCAACACAAGTGCAGGGTTGAGTAGACATGATGCTTGGCCCAATCAAAAATCTGACAGAGCTCCTGCCAGTAGTCAACCTTTTCAAAGGGCAGGGTTTCTACGGGTGCCCCCGTAATGATTAAGCCATCAAAGTAATCCCCCTTAATTTCTTCAAAGGTCTTGTAAAAGGTCTCCAAATACTCAGCCTTGGTATTTTTGGACTGATGACTGGCGGTATAGATAAAGTCCAATTTAATTTGCAGCGGGGTGTTAGACAGGTAGCGCAAAAGCTGGGTCTCTGTGGCCTCCTTGGTCGGCATGAGATTGAGAATCAAGACCTTAATTGGCCGAATATCCTGCCCCCTGGCTCTGATATCGTCCATGACGAAGATATTTTCATTCTTTAAAATATCAACGGCAGGCAATTTTTTATTGAGGGTAATTGGCATGAAAATATCCCCATTCTATAATAGATTACCTCTATTATAAAACATGGGGATAGGCATTTCAAATAGAACTTTACTAGGCTGGGCTATAACTACTCTCTATAGCTCAACCAGGGAAGTTCATCAAAATCTTTGTATCGTAACCTTCGATAGCCTTGCGACCATCAAGACCATCCAACTCAATCAAGAAGGCACAGCCGGCAACGACACCACCCAGACGTTCAACCATCTCGATAGTAGCCTTAACCGTACCACCCGTTGCCAGGAGGTCATCGACAATCAGAACCCTTTGACTAGGCTTAATAGCATCGGCATGCATGGTTAAAGTGTCAATCCCATATTCCTTTTCATAGTCAGCGGATATAACTTCGCGAGGCAATTTTCCAGGCTTACGAACAGGTGCAAAACCAATCCCCAATTCATAGGCAACTGGACAACCAACAATGAAGCCACGGGCTTCTGGTCCAACGACCATATCAATCTTCTTGTCGCTAGCGTATTGAACAATTTCACGAACCGCATAGCTGTAAGCTGGACCGTCTGCCATCAAGGGGCTGATGTCACGAAAGGTAATGCCTTCTTTAGGGTAATTTTCAATTGAAGCAATGTAGTTTTTTAAATCCATAATGTTCTTTCTATCAGCTTTCTGCCAAAATGTTTTACAGTTCATTATAGCACAAATCCCCAAGAAAGGCGGACAGGACTTATTGAAAAATTGCAGGGGGTAGATACGAAAGAGAATTGACCGGCAATCAAAAAAGAGGACCATAAGAAAAAGAGAGGTGCTCCTCCCTTTAAAAATGATTAGACGGTTATTGGCTAGCCTCAGGCGCACTAGCTCTTTTAGAGGGCACTTTTATTCTTGGACATAGGCCACTGCCCGAACGGGCGAGCCTGTCGCCTTTTCCCAATGAGGATAGGCGATGGCGATGAAACTGCCTGTGGCTGGAACCTGGTCCAAATTGGCCATGACCTCTAGTTGGTAGATCCCTTGCTCCAGTAAATAGTATTCGTTAAGCAGGGCTCCATTTTTGGCAGCGGTCTGACCGCTATCCGTATCCAGGGTTTCATGCCCCAGAGCCTTAACAGCTCTTTCCTTAATCAGAAATTCGATAGCTTCCCGACTCCAGCCTGGGGTTTCCTGAGTGCCTTGGGCATTGAGATTTCTGATAGCGTCCTGGTCGGGCCATCTCTTGGACCAATCACTGCGGAAGGCGACAAAGGCCCCAGCTTCAATCTGGCCATGTTGCTCTTCAAATGCTAGAATATCGGCTACACTTAATTCAAGATTAGGATTTTGGGCAACTTTTTCTGATAAATCAATGACATAGAGGGGGAGAAAAAGTTCTTCTAGAGGGAGCTCATCTAGCCACTTGCCTCCTTGGACAAAATGAATGGGGGCATCAATATGAGTCCCGTACTGGCCAACAACGGTGAATTGTTGGACATGAAAACCGTCCTTGAGGGTAAAGATATCCTTCTTCTCCAGAGCCGGCAAGGCAGGAAAGTGGGGACTGGTTTCAGAAATTTGATGGGTTAAATCGACTAATTTGGCCTTCTTAAAGGCTTGAAAAGCTTCTTGTAAACTGACCATATAAATACCTCCAAACTTAAGACTTATTGAAGAGCTGACCTAGATTTTATCAAAGGACTGAGTTAAATTTTTTCCAAAGCTTGACTCAAATCGGCAATTAAGTCATTGCCGTTTTCCAAGCCGATAGACAGGCGGATTTGATTTTGACTAATACCGCAAGCTACCAAGTCTTCCTCAGATAGTTGTCCGTGGGTGGTTGTCGCTGGGTGGACTACCAGAGATTTGGCATCGGCCACATTGGCCAAGTCGGAGAAAATTTCTAAGCTATCAATAACTGCTCTAGCTTCCTTACTGCCTCCCTTGACATGGAAGGTAAAGATAGAGCCTGCTCCCTTAGGCAGATATTTTTTCGCCAAGTCGTAATAGGGACTGGATGGCAGGCCAGGATAATTGACCTTCTCAACCTTGGGATGATTTTCCAAGAAATCCACAATCTTCTTGGTGTTTTCCAAATGACGGTCAACCCGCAAGGAGAGGGTTTCTAGGCCTTGGAGAAGCAAGAAGGCATTGAAAGGCGACAAACAAGCGCCGAGGTCACGCAAAAGCTGGGTCCGAACGGCTGTCACAAAGGCTGCCGCTCCAATATCTCTGGTATAACTAAGGTTGTGGTAGGAAGGATCCTCCTCAACAAATTGGGGGAACTTGCCAGAAGCCTCCCAATCAAAGCGACCACTATCAACAATAACACCCCCGATAGAGGTTCCGTGACCACCAATAAACTTTGTAGCCGAATGAACAGCGATGTCAGCCCCATGTTCAAAAACATTAATCAAATATGGAGTCGCAAAGGTATTATCAATAACCAGAGGAATCTTGTGATTATGAGCAATTTTCGCCACAGCTTCAATATCAGGGATATTAATAAGCGGGTTGCCTAGGGTCTCAATCAGGACCAACTTGGTATTGTCCTGGAGGGCCGCTGCGACTTCATCTAGATTATCGACATTGACAAAGCTTGTTGTAATCCCGTAGCGAGGGAGGGTTTCTTTGAGCAAGTTGAAGGTGCCTCCGTAGAGGGTGGTGGCGGCAACCACGTGATCCCCAGCATGGGCCAAGGCCAAGATGCTGTAGGTGATAGCGGCCATACCCGATGCTGTTGCTACTGCTCCCACGCCCTTCTCAAGGGCCGCCATGCGGTCTTCAAAAACAGCCACCGTCGGATTGGTGATGCGGGAGTAGATATTAGCTGGTTGTCTCAGGGCAAAGATGTCCTCAGCTGCTTGAGCATCGTCAAAGACATAAGAGGTTGTCTGGTAAATGGGCACAGCTCGCGACTTGGTATCCGAGTCGATGGGCTGACCAGCATGAAGCTGCAGGGTTTCAAAGGAATAATCTTGGGTCATAAAATCTCTCCTATTCGATAAATTAGTATTATTTTACACCCAAAACTATTTTCAGACCAATAGTTATCTAAGCGAAAGGGTTATAGGTAGGGACTATAGCTCTTTGGAGAATCCAGACACAGGAAAAATGGATTATATGAAAAAACTCCGCCACTGGGGCAGAGTTTGGAGTAACATATTGGTACTGATAAAAGAGACACAGGCTACCCGTGGTGCTAGTTCACAATAAAATAGCTCAGATTATAGGTTAGTATAATTTGTTCTAGCATTAGCTGAATCCCAGCTAGACCTCTGGCTAATGTATGCTCGATTCCAAACAAACTACAGAGCTCGGAAAAAGCGTGTCTCAATGGTTCTACGCATGGCTAGTAACTTCCAGTTGTTGTGTTCAGTTGAACCCTGCATATTTTGTCGCCAAGGTGTCCATAAGTGATAGCCCCTCTTGTTTAGTTCCTCTTTAAGGGACTGACTAAGGTAACCTAAATCTCCTAGAATAAACGGTTGCCTACAGTTTTCAAGTAATTCATCAACAGCTCTGATATCATGAACAGAGGCTGGCGTGACAACATAGTTCAAAATATAGCCCGATAAAGTCACTAACATGTGAACTTTAAAGCCATAAAACCACATCTGCTTGGAAGCATTGTAGCCAATATCCGCTAACCCATTGAGGATTTTGACCCTATGATTGCGAACGGGTTGACAAAGAGGCAAGGGAAAGCTATCAATAATGACAATGGACTCTGCTGGTATTTGTTGGTTCAGGCCTTGTCGAATCAACTGAATGAGCCAAATCAGATTTTGGGATCGACGATTGAAGCGACTTCTTTCGAGTCTCTTTCCCAAGCAAAATAGATGACACATCTGGTAAAAGTGACGTTGTGACTTAATTCCCAGTTCTGCTTGTAGGACAAGTAAGGTTAAGAGGGACTCATCGGAGACATGAGCTAATTTGACATTATGTCGGTGCTTAATAGCTTCTGGACAATAGTTTTGATAGAACCAATGACAAATTTTGGACAATGGCTTCACCTTGTATTGTAAGTGATGACAATTAGCGGTACACTGTAAGTGGCTCATTTGGACAACCTCCTGTTTGATTTTTGCACTTACAGTATAGTCCAATTGGGCTTTTTTCGTAACTTTTTAACTAGCACCTCGGGTATAATATTATGATATTGTTACATTTCAAAGCAAGTTTCGTTTTGGTCCAAAATCTGGAAGTTAGTCTGAAACGTCTTCTGATAACCTGACACAAGAGGTCTGCTATTAACGGTAAGATCGCTTACGAAATCTTTACCTTCACTTACGAGGAAGATACCGCAAGCCTACTTGGAATTAGGGCAATTCAGGCTCAAGAAATTGTTCAATCTCCTAAACTGCTCAGGGATAAAGTTTAAGAAAAAGCACTAAAAGTCTTATACTAACTTCCACTTTTACGGAACTTACTTTGAGGATTTAGCTTATTATGATATAATCCGATTAGAAGTCTACCTTTACGGAAGGAGCACAACATGGAATTTACATCTCTTTGGCAAGAATTTTCAAAAATCCCAGAGGTTGAAGCAATCGCTCTAGGTGGCTCTCGAGCAACTGATAATTATGATGAAACATCTGACTATGATCTTTACATTTACTGTTCATCAATTCCTGACGAAGCCACACGATTAACCATATTAAAAAGATTCTGCTCGCACATAGAAGTAGGGAATCATTTTTGGGAACTTGAAGACGATTGCACTTTAATGTCTGGCCAAGACATTGACATCCTCTATAGAGATATTAATCAGATAAGAAATGAGCTAGTAGATGTTGTTGAAAAATGCAAAATCCAAAACGCATATACCACCTGTTTATGGCATAATGTTCTGAACTCAAAAATTCTTTATGATTCCAGTGATAAGCTAAAATGTATTGTTAACAGATTTGATATTGACTATCCACAAAAACTAAAACAGACTATCCTCAGTCACCATATGAACTTACTAACTGGTTATCTTCCATCCTACGATAAGCAAATTATCAAAGCAGCCATGCGTAAAGATATTGTTAGCTTTAATCATAGAGTTACAGCGTTTTTAGAAACTTACTTTGATTTAATATTTGCACTTAATATGCTGACCCATCCAGGTGAAAAACGAATGATAGACTATGCAGAACAAAATGCACAGTATTTACCTAGACATTTTCAAAAGAATATAAAAAGATTAATTTATGGGGCAACTGGCCATCCCAATGAAATTCAGGATATGCTCAATGATATACTCAATGAATTAACACTATTGCTACATAATAATTGACTCTACTGATCTGTCTCTCGAAGGTGAAACAGAAAGTTAAGAAAAGTGATTAATGATATCGCTTTTTAAACTCTAAGTAAGACTGATAATTCAAAGCGGGTTGTAACTGTTTAGTTTTATGGCACAAATCTTAATGAATGTATTTATAAATTTCAAGATGAGCTTGTCTAATAAATGTATAATAAATGTATATTTGTATAAAGAGATAGTTGATAAAGTAAACAACTATCTCTTTACGATTGACTTTAATTCCTTAGTGTTTCGTATACTCTATAAAAAAATGGCTTTGATGACTCATTTTAAAACCTTGCTCCCATATTTTTTCTAGTTTTTTCATTAGAACTCCATTTTTAAATAAGCAACAAACCTGTAAGTGCTTAAGAATTTCTAATAACACACTTGACTCTTGGATTAAAAAAGGGTTACCAACTATCAGAATTAGCTCAGAATTAGAAATAAACTATCTATCAGATTTGACGAAAACGATGTTAATCGTTGGCTAAAAAATCAGTAGTATATTTACCGTGATTTCTCTATCATAAAATCACGGTATTTTTCTAGCTCAATTCAAAAGGAGAATACTATGTCATACTCTTCAAAAATCAAAACTATCCATCGTTAACTCACTTTGCCGTACCCAAGTACTGTCTGCAGTTCGTTGCCTTGGCCATTTTTGATTTTTATTGAGTATCAATTACAAATACAAAAAATGGAACTTATCGATTACGCATCTATATTCCAGAAGAAGCAAGATCTTCACTAGAAATTAATAAGAAAGTGATTGAAAAACGTTTCAAACTTAGGAGTGAAGCAAAAAATACGAATTTGAATTACAAAACAAAATCAATCAAAGTCTTAATGGCGAATCAGCTCCACTAGAAGCAAGCAAGAGGTGCTATTCTGTTTTCAGACTTCTATCATAATATTTGGTGAGAATCCTATAAAGCAGGGCAAACTACTTCAACCAGCAGACCACCATTGCAAACAACTGTTAATAGGACAGAAATTGTTTTTCGAAAACATATTTTACCTCTCTTTGGTAACTATTCTATTGATTTTCTGAATCAAAATAAACAAGTTATTTTGATTCTTCTCACTCACACAAAAGTCATTGGGAGTTATTAGCTATGCGTAGAACCATTGAAACACGTTTCTCTGAACTCTGTCGCTTATTTGGAATTGAACAAACATTAGCCAGAGGCTTAGCTGGGCTTCAACTAATGCTGGAACAGATTGTACTAACCTATAACTTGGGATATTTTAAGTATAACTAGCACCACGGGTAAACTCATGCATATTAGCAATTCCACCATAATCACGACCACGAGGATTATTAACGACAGTTACAAGCTCAATAAAGTTTTCTCTTCCAAAAATTTCATCTAAAAGTACGCCAAGATACTTTACTTCATTATCATCCAAATGTACAAAAATTACTCCTTCCTTGGATAATAATTCTCGGGCAACCATCAGTCGATTTTTCATAAAAGTCAACCATGTAGAGTGATTAAAACTATCTGAACCTGTATTATAGGGAACATCAATATAAATCAACTTCACTTTCCCAGCAAAGCGTTTCTTGAGACTATGGAGAGCGATGAGATTATTGCCTTTGATGATGAGGTTGTCTGTGTCTTTCAGTTCTTCAACCTCATGTTCACCATTTTGGTCAAAGCGTTTAAAGTTGGTCAGGACTTTATCGTCTAAGAGTCGGTTGATTTCAGTCGGTGCCAGAGTTTCGTTGAAGAAGACTTCTTGACGTTT
Organism: Streptococcus downei MFe28; assembly: GCF_900459175.1. NCBI lineage: Bacteria > Bacillati > Bacillota > Bacilli > Lactobacillales > Streptococcaceae > Streptococcus > Streptococcus downei. The sequence continues at coordinate 1,723,369 of NZ_UHFA01000002.1, forward strand.
GGCGTCTTCCTTATCTTGTCCACCTTCCAAAATACAATCTTTGTAAGGGAAATTTAGAACCACCGCATTATTCTCAGATAGGTACTTATTATCACCTGTCGCCAAGCCGATTTTTGTTTTATAAGCCGTAAAACTATCTGGAAGAAATTCTTTATTGTTCAAAAACTGCAGAAAAGTATCTTTTTTTGAAAACAAGTACACCCTTTTGGATTTTCGAGAAGAAGTGTTCTGAAATTTTCGGATCAGTCATAAGAGTATTGATAAGGCCAGAATCATATTTTCGAGCTAGGTCCGCTAGTTTGTTCTTATTCAATCGCCCTTCGACTAAAAATTCATCATTTTGTGACAATAATTGCTCAAGTTCTTTCTTCATAACTTTGGAAATACTTTCTCCTTTTATGGAAGAGAGCTCTCTTCGGATTTTTAATTAACACCTAATTCTAACAAATCTAAAATTGATTTACACCATGCAAAAACACCTACATTATTGCAGGTGTTCATCTCTTATTATATTTCATCTGATTTTAGTTTCTCGTTGATTGGTCCTGTAAAACCCTTGGTCTTGAGCCAATTGGCATAGAAGGCCTGCTCCTCTTGGAAATATGCGAAAAGAGGGCTGAATTCATCCTTTTCTTGGGCATTGGCTAGAGCCCCATAGTAGGCGAGCTTATTGCTATCATAAGCGATAAAGGGAACTAGACCATTTTTCAAACATTCTTTGAAGGCTAGAAGTCGACCGATTCGGCCATTGCCATCCGCAAAGGGATGAATGCGCTCAAAGCTAACATGAAAGCGAGCAATTTGATCTAAAGATTTGTTTGAGTCAGATTGATAACCAATCAAAAGAGAAAGCATAGCTTCTTCGGTATGTTGGGCGGAAACCGTCGCAATAGAACCGACTTCATTATCCACAATCTTATAATGACCAACTGGGGTCAGGGGATTGTTTTGCGAACTGGTGCCAGATTTTAATAAACTGTGCAGTTGCTTGAGATAGTCTTGCGTCAGTTCCTGCTCCAGTGAGTCTAGAATGAAATCAAAACACTTGAAATGATTGGTGCTTTCAATCAGGTCATCAAGCTTGATTCCCTCCTGGCCGATATTGGCAATGGACTGGGTTTCAAAAATAAGATTGGTCTGTTCTTGCGTTAAGCGACTGCCTTCAATCTTGTTGGAATTGTAGGCAAAACGCTTTTGGGTAATATCATAAATGCCACCATGAAGCTTGCCTTCTCTCTCCAACTTTAATCTTGCAATTAAGTCCATAAACTCACCTCCTCTCATGAGACTATTATAACATGGAAGCCTTGTTTACTTCTTCTCAATTGGAGCGACGCTTGCCAGGACCTTCTTGAGGCCGACTTCTGGGAATTTGATTTTGAGTTCCTGAGTCTTGCCAGTGCCTGAGACTTCTAGCACCGTGCCATCTCCCCATTTGCGGTGGTGGGCAATATCACCAATCTGCCAATCGACAGCGGATTTATCAGAAGCACCAGCCCCTTGGGCTTGGGCTACGGCTGGCCGAGCAGTCGCAAAGGATTTTGGTGCTGCTTGTGCCTTTCTGGTCTGCAAGGCTTGGGCCAGACTCATGCCTTGACCAAACTTAGTCTCTCCGCTATCACGATAGGTAGCGGCAAAGGAGCTATTGGCCGGCCTTGCCAGACCTTGGTAGTCCAGCAGGTCATCAGAAATTTCCCTGATAAAGCGAGTTGGTCGGTTGTAGTTGGATTTCCCAAAGAGGGTCCGGCTGTTGGCGTTGGTCAGGTAGAGGACTTCTTCTGCCCGAGTGATGCCGACATAGGCCAGGCGACGCTCTTCTTCCAATTCATCGGGGTCTTCGGCGGCTCGGCTGAGGGGGAAGACATTTTCCTCCATACCAATCAGAAAGACAACTGGGAATTCCAGTCCCTTAGCGGCATGCAGGGTCATGAGGGTGACTTCTGCCGACTCAACATCGCCATCATCGGTATCAGCAATCAGAGCCAAGTCATTGAGGAAACGGCTAAGCTTGTCCAGACCAGCCTCATCTTCTGGGGCATCGTCCTTGTTCTCATCGAAATTCTTGGTAACGGTCAGGAATTCTTCAATATTTTCAATTCGTGCTTGACTTTCCAAGGTATTTTGCACCTGGAGGGCCTCCAAATAGCCTGTCTTGTCCAAGACCGCTTCAACCAATTCGGTCAGACTATAGTTGTCCAAATCAGCCCGCAGATTGAGCAGACTATTGGCCAAATCCCAGACGGCTTGGGCAGCCTTGCCCTTGATAGGAGAAAGCATAATTTGCTCGGAAGCTTCCAGCAGGCTGAGATTCTGCTCTAGAGCAAAAGTCCGAATTTTCTCCAGCGTTCCTGGTCCCACACCCCGCTTGGGTTCATTGACAATCCGCTCATAGCTGATATTGTCATGGGTATTGGCTATAACATTGAGGTAGGAAATGACATCACGAATTTCCTTACGGCTGTAGAACTTGGTGCCCCCGACCATGGTGTAGGGGATGTTGGACTTGAGCAGGGCTTCTTCAATGGTCCGCGACTGGGCATTGGTCCGATAGAGGACAGCGAAGTCCTTGAAATCACGCCTATTTTCCCTGACCTCTTGGTCAATGGTTGAGGCAACAAAGACAGCTTCATCCCTTTCATCATGAGCCTGATAATAAACAATTTCTTGTCCCTCATCATTTTGGGTCCAGAGTTTCTTGGGTCTGCGGTTGCGATTATTGTTGATGACATCGTTGGCCGCTTGGAGAATCTTCTTGGTAGAGCGATAATTTTCCTCCAGAAGAACGACCTTGGCTTCAGGATAATCCTTTTCAAAATCTAGGATATTCTGCATATCAGCCCCCCGCCAGCCGTAGATGGATTGGTCGGCATCACCGACAACACAAATATTCTTAAAACGGGAAGCCAAAAGCTTAACCAGCTGATACTGGGCGTGGTTGGTATCTTGATACTCATCGACATGGATATACTGGTAACGCTGTTGGTAGTAGGCTAGGACATCAGGATTGCTGTCAAAGAGCCGCAAAGTCAGCATAATCAGGTCATCAAAGTCCATGGCCTCGCTGCGACGAAGTTCTTCCTGATAGGCCTTGTAGCACTTGGCCACAATCTGGGTGTACATATCCCCTGCCTGCTGCTCATAAGCCACTTCATCAATCAGGTCATTTTTGGCATTAGAAATGGTGCCCAGAATAGCCCTCTCATTCCACTTCTTAGAATCCATGTTGAAACCCTTGATAATCCGTTTCATCAGGGTGCGTTGCTCACCGGGATCGACAATGGTAAAATTGCGGTCGTAGCCGATATGGTCGGCCTCCCGTCGTAAAATTCGCACACACATGGAGTGGAAGGTGGCAATCAGGGTTTCTTCGGTGGCTGGATTGAGGAGCATGGCTCGCTCCCGCATTTCCCTGGCTGCCTTATTGGTAAAGGTAATGGCCAAAATATTCCAGGGATTAACCATTTTTTCATCAATTAAATAGGCAATCCTATGGGTCAGGACTCGGGTCTTACCAGAACCGGCCCCAGCCATAATCAAAAGCGGCCCCTGAGTAGTTCTGACCGCTTCTGCTTGCTTGTCGTTCATTCCATTCAATAAAGGATTCATCACATTTTTCCTTATAAGTAAGATTTCACGGACAAAGCAAGTCTATTATTGATATTTAGACTTGCTACAAAAACCGCTAGAGCGTTTTTTATGTCCCTGACTAACTCCGCTAAAGCAATATTATAGTTTGCTTTAGCTTCGTATCGCAAAGCCGTTAAGCAACTCAATGGATTAGAAAGGTATGGGAGGCCTTTTTAACCCGAGCCTGAAAATGAAAAGGCGAGGTGGAAAGCAGGTGATGGAGTAGCGGACTCCAAGCCTGCTTTATCTTTTTCCAAAGAGTTTTAGGCGTGTTCATTTCAATTTCGCCCTAAAATTATAACACAAATCCGCTTGGGTTACTAAAAAGTTGGAGGGGGAAATTTGCTAATGAAATCATTCAAGGTTAGAGTCTTATACGCAATAAAAATCAAAATCCCGAATAGATGATGTAGCTTATTTGTATAGAATTCAGATTTTGATTTTTATTGAGTACTATTTCCTTAATCACAAAAAAGAAGAAGCCCAGTTCAACTGGACCTCTCCTCGGAGATTATGAAAAAGAAAAGTTTATTTAGGATGACTATAGTATAGCGACTCTTACTTAAATGAGACTAAAGAAACTCCTGTTAGCCGATTTTTTCTAAAGATTTGCGGTAGCGCAACCGCCAGCGGTAATAATCCAGAGAAATGGTCATCTTGTTTCGCCAGTTAAAATCATGGCGGAGAAAGCGCAGGCTCTGGCGAAAGTGCTTGAGACCAGCTGTCTGCCAATTTTCTCTGGTCAAAAACTGCCCCCTGGTTCGCCAATACTGCTCTTCATAGCGGTAATAGAGCTTGCGAACCCGGGCCAGATGCATGAGGGGCTGGTAGTTATTGGCCTCCTTATAGACATCGGTGGGAACATTGATAAGAGCACCGTAGAGCAGATTTTTCCAGTCCTTGGGATGCTCGTGAAAATATATCCGCATGGGCTTTTGCAGGTCACGGGGAAGCTGATAATGCCAGCGTTTGCCATTTAAAAATTCCACTTGCACATAAAATATCTTCTTTCGTCTTGACATGAGCTCTCTCCTCCCACTTAAAACTAGAGCCATTATAGCAAAAATTTTAAGTCAAGGGTGGTGCTTTAGCTTAAGATTTTCGGATATTTTTGACACTTTCACGTTTTTTTAGGTCAAAGGGAACCAGTACCTTGGCCCTGACCTTGGACTTTTGTTGAACCAAAGCCCAAACCCGCTCAAAGGCAATTCGCCCCAAATTTTTAATATTGATATCAAAGGAGGTTAAATAGGGGTGAAGAATCTGGGCATAGGCTGAATTATTGAAAGACACTAGGGACAAGTCCTCAGGCACGCGCAAACCGTGGAGGTTAAAAAATTCCATGACCTTAAGGGCCGTCAAATCATCGATAACAACCAAGGCGCTGATAGCCTGGCTCTGGACATAATCCAAGAGCTTGTCTAGAGTCTTACTATCCGACTTATCAAATAAAAAGGACGGGTGTCGGGGCAAATCATTTAAACTAGTGCCAATCCCGTAGCCGATATAGCGCTCCAGGTAGACCTCGCTGGTCAGGTCATCTGTGATAAAGAGAATATTGCGGTGACCCATTTGGACCAAATGGTCAACAGCTGTGCGGGCCATGAGCTTATTGTCATTGTCAACATAGGTGGTTTCGTTTTCATAATCAACAGGTGTTCCCAGCACGACAAAGGGGATTTGATTGGCCAGAAGAAATTTCTGGACGGGGTCATCTGCCATGGTATAAAGCACGATAAAGCCGTCCACCCGTTTTTCCGCGTACATTCGCTTGATTTGCTCCTCCAACTCTTGGACCGAAGGACCTACAGCAATCGATACCGTATAGTTGTTCTCCTTAGCTTCATGATTAATCACCGTCATGATTTCCATGTTGAAGGGCTGACTGTGACGCTCCTGTTTGGTGATGGGCGGAAAGACCAAACCGATGGCCTGGCTATCATTACTGGCCAGCATCTTAGCAGCAATATTGGGAACATAGCCCAGTTCCTTCATGGCCTTATTAACCCTGTCCTTGGTCTTTTGGGAAATGGCAGAGCTATCCTGCAGGGTTCGGCTGACCGTAGAAGGACTGACACCAGCTCGTTCGGCTACATCCTTGATGGTTACCATAATATTTGCCTCCTTTCAAAACTTTCTGATAATCTCCCAACCTGGCTCCCCTACTCCTAAGGTAAGGCTGTTCTAAACCTGTTTTATTTCCGCTAGTCCTAGAAACCAGCTAGGGCTAATCTCAAATCGACCCTCTGAAGTAAAGAAGGGACTTTTTCGCCATTGTACAACTTGTGACCTAAAAGCTCAACCAGGGAGCTGAGGCTAGCTGTTTTTCCCGAACATTCCCTTATTTTCTGGAACGAACATAGACATGGTAGTCATAAGCATCTAAATCAAGCTGGTCCTGCAAGATTAGAGGTTGGTTGAACAAATCCAGCTCCTGCCACTCTGCCAGGTCCAGGTTGGATAAGTCTAGGGTCAACTTTTGCGGAGCTAGGTTGACTAAAATCAGATAAGCTTTGTCATCCAGCTCCCTCTGGTAGGCAAAAACTCGGTCTTGGCCTGTCTCTAGAGCAGAAAAACTCCCTCGGCTAATGACAGCTTCCTGGTGGCGAAGGGCAATCAAACGCTTATAGAGATAAAAGAGTGAGCCTTCTTGGGCCATTTGGGACTGGACATTTCTGGTCTGGTAATTGCTGTTGAGCACCATCCAAGGCTGACCAGTCGTAAAGCCAGCTTGAGGGCTGGCATCCCACTGCATGGGCAAGCGAGCGTGATCTCGACTCCACTGGGTAGCCTGAGCTAGGGCTTCCTTTTCACTCAGTCCCTGGGCCAGCAAGTCCTGGTAGGTCAGCTTGACACTTCTTGAGTCTATCTGGTCTGCTGAGGTAAAGAGGCCATTGGTCATACCTATCTCTTGCCCCTGAAAGATTAGGGGGGTGCCTCTCAGGAGGAAATAGGCGACAGCAAAAGCCTTTGCGCAAGCTTGGCTAGCATCCCCAAAGGCAGAAATAATTCGGGGAATATCATGATTTTCCAGATAGAGGGCATTCCAGCCTCGCTGGCTCAAGTCCTCCTGCCAGCGCTTAAGAACGGCAATTAGGCCTGCCACATCACCTTGATTATCTGGGGTGCGACGATTATGCTCCCACTCAATAATCATGGTCATAAAGCCAGTTTCTGCATCGGTCCAAGCTGGCGCCTCTTGACTGGTAACACCAGAGGCTTCGCCAACACTCAAGGCTCCATAGTGATCAAAGATGGCCTTGATTTCAGTCATATAGCTTTCGATTCCCTTGACATTCATAAAGGGAGCCCAAGGGCCGTCTCCTTCCCAAGATTTGATTTGAAAATCCCAGGGCTCTTTCTGAAGGTGACTGATGGCATCCAAGCGAAAACCATCCAGGCCAAAGTCTAACCAGTAGGCAATCATCTGATAGATTTCCTGGCGTAGACGGGGATTTTTCCAATTCAGGTCGGGTTGTTTGGCATCAAAAATATGGAAATAGGCTTCTTGGGTTTTCTCGTCGTAAGTCCAAGCCGAAGTCCCCTGAAAGGACTTCCAATTATTGGGCATTTTATCAGGACTGGCAGCTTGCCAAAGATAGTAGTCACGGTAAGGATTATCCTTAGACTTTCTGGCTTCCTTAAACCAAGGGTGCTGGTCCGAAGTGTGATTAACCACTAAATCCATGATAACCTTTAACCCTAGTGCGTGGGCCTGTTTTAATAATTCCCTTAAATCATCCAAGGTCCCAAATTCAGGATTGATAGCATAATAGTCGGAAATATCATAGCCATTATCTACCATTGGAGAGGCATAGACAGGGTTAATCCAAATCACATCAATTCCCAGTTCTTTTAGATAGGGAAGTTTTTCAAGAATACCTGGCAGATCTCCCTTGCCATCCCCATTACTATCCTTAAAGGAACGGGGATAAATTTGATAAATCGTCGCCTCTTGCCACCACTTGTCAGCCATAGCCTACCTCCAAAATAACTTTGTAAGCGTTTTACTTGATTCTAATGTAGCACCTATTTTTCAAAAATGCAAGAGTTTCTGCAAGCGATTGCATTGAAAATTTGTAATCTTTGTAAAAATCTCCCTAGGCCTCTAACTACCCTCTTTAAGAGGCTTCCACTAACTTTTCCGTAAAATCATTTAAAAATTTTTCTAAAAATACTTGACTTTTTTTGCAAACGATTTCATAATAAGAGTGTAAATTAAATTTTTATGTTTTAGGAGGAAATAAACATGAAAAAATGGAAAAAGATTGTTGCAGGTGGAGTCGCTCTTCTATCTGTTGCAACTCTAGCAGCTTGTTCTGGTAACAAGTCTTCTGACACAACCCTTAAGCTCTGGGTTCCAACCGGTGCCAAAAATTCTTATTCGGCAACCGTCAAGGAATTTGAAAAGAATAATAAGGGCATTAAGATTGAAGTCAAGGAGTCCAATGACTCTAAGGCACAAGAGGTTGTTTCCAAAGATGCTGCCGCTGCTGCTGATGTCTTCTCCATGCCTCACGACCAACTGGGTCAGCTGGTAGAAGCCAAAATCATCCAACCAATTCCTGACAAGTATGTCAAGGAAGTCAAGGCCAACAATGTTGAAAATGCCGTAACTGGTGCCCAATATAAGGGCAAAACCTATGCTTTCCCATTTGGAGTTGAATCGCAAGTTCTCCTCTATAATAAAAATAAATTATCTGCTGAAGATGTAAAATCTTATGAAACCATGACCTCTAAGGCCAAATTTGGTAACAGCTTCAACGAAGTCAATGCTTATTCTGTTGCACCTCTGATGTTATCAGTCGGTAACACCCTCTTCGGAGCTAACGGTGAAGATGCTAAGGGAACCAATTGGGCAAACGAAAAAGGTGTTGCGGTTATGCAATGGCTGGCTGATCAAAAGAACAATTCTGGTTTTGTTAATGTTCCTGACAATGAAGCTGTTTCTAAATTCGGTAACGGCGCAGTTGATGCCATCGAAACTGGTCCTTGGAACTACCCAGATGCAGTTAAAGCACTTGGCAAAGATAAGATGGGCGTAGCTGTTTACCCAACCGTTAAAATCGGTGACCAAGAAGTCCAACAAAAGGCCTTCATGGGGGTTAAACTCTATGCCGTTAACCAAGCTCCTGCCAAGGGTAATGCCAAACGTATCGCTGCTGCTTACAAGTTGGCTTCTTACCTGACTTCTAAAGATAGTCAAGCCAACCAATTCAAGACTCGTAGCATCGTCCCTTCAAACAAGCAAGTTCAATCCTCAAGTGCTGTAACGTCTGACCCATTGGCTAAGGTTGTGGCAACCATGACTAGCTCAAGCGACTACACGGTCGTTATGCCTAAGATTAGCCAAATGTCAACCTTCTGGAATGTTTCAGCTCCTCTGCTTAGCGGACCTTACTCTGGTAAAATTGCTCCAGCTGACTACATGGCTAAACTGAAACAATTTGATGAAGACTTGGCTGCAACCAAATAAGTCTCATACCTTTCTTAAATAGAAATGACCGGGAGGTTGGGATAGGAATCCTAACCTCCTTATCTTATCTTGAGAGAAATGAACATACTGGTCATGGATAGCCCCTGACCAGATGGTATTGTTTGCATTACCTTTTGGAGGTTACACATGAACAACTCTAACTACTACGAAAAGGTTCCTGTGCGAGAGGCCCTCAAGAAGGGGGGCTTAGACATTAAACTGTCTGCCATCATTATGGGAACGCCCAATCTCGCTAATAAGCAGATTATTAAAGGACTCCTTTTTCTCCTTTCAGAAATTGTCTTTCTGATTAGCTTGGTCCTACAGGTCATTCCGGCCTTTAAGGGCTTGATTACCCTAGGTACCCACACCCAAGGGACGGTTACCGAAAAAGTCGACGGGATTGAAATTACCAAGACCGTTGAAGGAGACAATTCCATGCTGCTCCTAATTTTTGGGATTGCTGCCATCGTCTTCTGCTGTGTCTTTGCCTACATCTACTGGTGTAATCTAAAGAGTGCCCGCAATCTTTACGTCATGAAATCTGAAGGGCTCAAGGTTCCTAGCTTTAAGGAAGATTTTTCCAGCCTGGCTGATGGTCGTTTCCATATGACCATGATGTCCATTCCCCTTCTGGGAGTGCTCCTCTTTACCATTGTCCCTCTGGTTTATATGGTCTGCCTGGCCTTTACCAACTTTGACCACAACCACCTCCCACCTGGAAGTCTCTTCCATTGGGTGGGCTTCTCAAACTTTGGTAATGTCCTGACCGGCCGGATGGCAGGTTCCTTCTTCCCAATCCTGACCTGGACCTTGATTTGGGCAGTCTTTGCAACCGTCACCAACTTCTTCTTCGGGATTGTTTTAGCCCTGATTATCAACACCAAGGGACTGAAATTCAAGAAGCTCTGGCGGACCATTTTCGTCATCACCATTGCCGTGCCAATCTTCATTTCTCTTTTGATTATGAAGAACCTCCTGGCACCTGGCGGACCGCTCAATGAGCTCTTGATGAACTTTGGCTTGACCAATCATCCCCTGCCTTTCTTGACCAATCCAACTTGGGCCAAGGTTTCCATCATCATTGTCAATATGTGGGTCGGTATTCCTTATACCATGCTGGTTTCGACTTCTATCATTATGAATCTGCCTCAGGAACAATTGGAGGCGGCTGAAATTGACGGGGCTAGCAAGTTCCAAATTTTCAAACGCATCACCTTCCCACAAATCCTGATTATTATGACCCCTACCCTTATCCAACAGTTCATCGGTAATATCAATAACTTCAACGTTATCTACCTCCTGACTGGTGGTGGTCCAGATAACCCTAACTTCTATCAAGCGGGTTCAACCGACCTCTTGGTAACCTGGCTCTACAAGCTGACTGTTTCAGCCAAGGACTACAATCTAGCTTCCGTTATTGGTATCCTGATTTTCATCCTGTCTGCTGTCTTTAGTTTGCTGACCTACACAAGAACAAGTTCTTATAAGGAAGGGGCTGTCAAATAATGAAAACCAAAAAACGTATCAATTTAAGTCTAACCTATATTTTGCTGATAATCCTATCCATTGTCTGGCTCTTCCCAATCTTTTGGGTAGTCTTGACCTCCTTCCGTGGCGAAGGGACGGCCTTTGTCAGCTACATTATTCCAAAAACTTTTACGCTAGATAACTATATCAAGCTCTTTAACAATGATTCCTTTCCTTTTGCTAGATGGTTCATGAACACTTTGGTTGTTGCCATCTTCTCCTGTGTCATTTCGACCTTTATCACGGTGGCCATTGCCTATTCGCTCAGTCGGATTAAATTCAAGTACCGCAATGGCTTCTTGAAACTGGCCCTGGTTCTTAATATGTTCCCTGGCTTCATGTCCATGATTGCCATCTACTACATCCTCAAGGCCCTTGATTTGACGCAAACCTTGGCCGCTCTGGTACTGGTTTATTCAGCTGGAGCTGCCCTCGGCTTTTACATCGCCAAAGGTTTCTTCGATACCATTCCTTATTCCTTGGATGAATCAGCTATGATTGATGGGGCAACCCGTAAGGACATCTTCTTTAAGATAACCCTGCCTCTGTCTAAGCCTATCATTGTCTATACGGCTCTGACTGCCTTTATCGCTCCTTGGATGGACTTTATCTTTGCTAAGATTATCCTGGGCGATGCCACCGAAAAATACACCGTTGCTATCGGACTCTTTGCCATGTTGGAACAAGATACCATTAATGAATGGTTCAAGGCCTTCGCTGCTGGTTCCGTGATTATCGCTATCCCAATCACCCTCCTCTTCATGTATATGCAAAAGTACTACGTGGAAGGGATTACCAGCGGTTCGGTCAAATAAAGATACAGAGCCGTCAAGTACCTCAAAGATCTTAGGAAACTTGACGAAGGTGATGAAACACCTAGGAAAGTTTATCTATTTTCACAGAGGTGTAGGCGAGTTCAGTTTAACTTTCGTGTTTGTGAGTTTGTAGCTTGAACTCAATTCAGTGTATATTGTAAAAGGAAATAATTATGACGACTTTAAAACTTGATAATATTTATAAAAAATATCCCAACAGCGACTACTACTCTGTTGAAGATTTCAATCTTGATATTCAGGACCAGGAATTTATTGTTTTCGTAGGACCTTCGGGCTGTGGTAAATCAACCACCCTGCGGATGATTGCCGGTCTGGAAGAAATCACCAAGGGAGAGCTTTATATTGACAATGTTCTGGTCAATGACAAATCTCCTAAAGACCGTGATATTGCCATGGTTTTCCAAAACTACGCCCTCTATCCTCATATGACCGTCTTTGAAAACATGGCCTTTGGTCTGGAATTGCGCAAATACAAGAAAGACGACATTCGCAAACGGGTTGAGGAAGCCGCCGACATTCTCGGGCTGAAAGAATTGCTCAACCGTAAGCCGGCTGACCTCTCAGGTGGTCAACGGCAACGGGTTGCCATGGGACGGGCTATTGTCCGCGATGCCAAGGTCTTCCTCATGGACGAACCCCTGTCAAACCTAGATGCCAAGTTGCGGGTATCCATGCGGGCTGAAATTGCTAAACTTCACCGTCGGATTGGGGCAACCACCATCTACGTTACCCATGACCAAACTGAAGCCATGACCCTAGCTGACCGGATTGTCATCATGTCAGCAACCAAAAACGAGGCTGGCACGGGTACTGTCGGTAAGGTTGAACAAATCGGAACACCGCAAGAGCTCTACAACAAGCCTGCTAATAAATTCGTTGCTGGCTTCATCGGCAGTCCAGCCATGAACTTCTTTGATGTCACCGTTAATCAGGACACCATCTCAGATGGCAAGGGCTTCGAAATTGCTTTGACAGAAGGCCAAAAGAAACTTTTGGAAAGCAAGGGTTATATGGGGAAAGAAGTTACCTTCGGTATTCGTCCGGAAGACATTTCCTCAGCTGAAATTGCCCGGGCTACCTTCCCTTCTGCCGTCGTCGAGGCTACCGTAGAAATTTCCGAATTGCTAGGCAGCGACTCCGTGCTTTACTGTAAGACGGGTAATCAAGAATTTGCTTCTCGGGTCAATGCCCGCGATTACCTGGCTCCAGGCCAGCACATCAACTTGACCTTCAATGTTGCTAAGGGACACTTCTTCGACAAGGAAACCACCGAACGCATTGAAGCTTAACACTCATCATCCCAAGCTCCAAGGGCCTCTAGCTCTCGGGGTTTTTTACGGTCCTTCGAGAGGCACGAACGAATGTGGCCCTTGATTCCTTGATTGACAAATTTTCGTTAAAATCATTCGGATTTCATCGTCATTCCCTTAAAACAGGCTTGACAGCATTCGGATTTTTCGCTAAACTAGTAACATATTTATCAATAACCGTTTGAAATCATCAGGAGAGAAAAGACCAGGTCTTTCGCCGAAGGAGTAATGCTCTCAGGTTTCTAGCCATAGAATAGGACTGATGATGGACGGACTTCTGGAGAGATTTTCTCTGTGCTGACCAAGCTGTTAAGTGCAGAGAGAACGCCGAAGGGGCAAGGTAGCCTAGACTACTCAAACTCTCAGGCAAAAGGACAGAAATTCAGCCCACAACTGCCTAGACTTTTGTCGTGCTGTTTATAGTCTCCATGGTCCAGACCTCAGCTAGTCTGGGCCTTTTATATTCCTCGATTCCATTGGTTGCTGATGATATTAATACTTTGGAGGATTAGTCATGCTAGACTTTTTTACAAAAATTGACGATTTTGTTTGGGGACCACCCCTACTGGTTCTTCTAGTCGGAACAGGGATTTATTTGACCATTCGACTGGGACTCCTGCAGGTACTCCGCCTACCTAAGGCTTTTAAATTGATTTTTGCAGAGGACAAAGGTGAAGGAGACATCTCCAGCTTTGCAGCTTTGGCTACGGCTTTAGCTGCCACCGTCGGAACTGGTAATATAGTTGGGGTGGCGACAGCCATTGGAACTGGCGGTCCCGGGGCCCTCTTTTGGATGTGGATGGCTGCCTTTTTCGGTATGGCTACCAAGTACGCCGAAGGTCTGCTGGCTATCAAGTACCGGACAAAGGATGACAATGGCCAAGTCTCCGGTGGACCCATGTATTACATCATCAATGGAATTACCGGCCGATTGAAAGTCATCGCCAAACCTCTGGCCTATTTCTTCGCCCTAGCTGGTATCTTAGTGGCTCTTCTGGGGATTGGGACTTTCTCTCAAGTTAATTCGATTACAGGGTCCTTGCAAAACAGCTTCAATTGGTCACCAAAAGTGGTCAGCATTATCATTGCCATTTTTGTCGCCATCATTGTCTTTGGAGGAATTCAATCCATCTCCAAGGTTTCAGAAAAAATCGTTCCTTTCATGGCAGGACTCTATATTCTGGCTGCCCTCAGTGTCATTGCAATTAACTATCAAAACCTTGTTCCAACCATTGTGGCCATCTTTAAATCAGCCTTCACACCGACAGCTGCTGTCGGTGGTTTCACAGGAGCTACGGTCATGCAGGCCATTCGCCTGGGGGTCGCTCGGGGAGTCTTCTCTAATGAATCTGGACTGGGTTCTGCTCCTATTGCCGCTGCGGCTGCCAAGACCCACGAGCCAGTTGAACAAGGGCTGATCTCTATGACTGGCACTTTCATTGATACCATTATCATCTGTACATTGACAGGCCTATCCATCCTGATTACGGGTCAATGGTCAGTCAAAGGCTTAGAGGGAGCAGCTGTCACCCAGTCAGCTTTCTCTTCAGTCTTTGGCAATATTGGTAGTTTGGTTCTGACCCTATCTTTGGCTCTTTTTGCCTTTACTACTATTCTTGGCTGGTCTTACTATGGCGAACGTTGCGTAGAATTTGTCTTTGGCACCAAGGGAATTACCATTTACCGCTGTATCTTTGTTTTCATGGTGGCCTTGGGAGGCTACCTGCAACTGCAGGTTATCTGGAAAATTGCCGATATTGTTAACGGTCTTATGGCCCTGCCAAACCTGATCGCACTCCTAGTGCTATCACCTATTATCATCAAGGAAACTAAATCCTATTTTAAGCGCATGGCAGGAGTTAAAAATCACGTTGATGCTAGCAAATAAGTTAATCCTATAGTAGCAACTGCCACACAAAATTCTCCTGCTTTGCATGACAGAAACTACAAGTAGCTTCTATAAAGAAGTCCATTGCTGATATCGTCAACGGTCTCATGGTTTTCCCAGATCTGATAATGCTGCTGGACCTCTCCCTCAATCATTATTGCCTCAACCAAGAAATACTTTGCTAAGTCTCAGCTGGATTTGAGCTAAATGTGATTACTCTCCTCTTGACAATCAGTCTGGGGGAGTTTTTATTTCCGGCCCCATTGGCCTGGAGCCAGCAATTCTGCTATAATATAGGGTATTAGAAATCAAGGAGGACTTATGGCAACTGCGGAAGATAATATAAAATTTGCAAGGCGGGGGCCCATTGTCTCCATCTTCGCCTATCTGGTCCTGACCGTTGGTAAGCTGGTCTTCGGTTATCTGCTGAATTCTTCCTCCCTGACTGCCGACGGTTTTAATAACCTGTCAGACATCATGAGTAATGTCATCCTCTTGGTTGGCCTCTATCTGGCTAGTCGGCCGGCTGATGAAGACCATCGCTTCGGCCATTGGAAAATTGAAGATTTAGCCAGCCTGCTGACTTCCTTTATCATGTTTCTGGTTGGCTTTCAGGTTCTTTTTGAAACCATTAAAAAGCTAATCGGCAACAGTCAAACTGAGATTGATCCATTGGGGGCCTTGGTTGGTGTCATTTCCGCCCTAGTCATGTATGGTGTCTACCTCTACAACCGCCACTTGTCTAAGAAGGTCAAGTCCTCAGCCCTGCTGGCAGCTTCCAAGGATAATCTGTCAGATGCCGTCACTTCGATTGGAACTTCGGTTGCCATTGTGGCCAGCTCTCTGAACTTGTCCATCGTTGACCGGATCGCCGCCATCATCATCTGCTACTTCATCCTCAAGACAGCCTATGACATCTTTATCCAGGCCACCTTCAGTCTATCTGATGGCTTTGATGATAAGCAGTTGTCCCAATATGAGAAGGCTATTTTACAAATCCCCAAGATTACAGCCGTCAAATCCCAGAGGGGGCGGACTTACGGTTCCAATATCTTCCTCGACCTGGTTCTGGAAATGAATCCTGACCTATCTGTCTATGAGAGCCATGCCATTACCGAGCAAGTGGAGCAACTCCTCCATGATGATTTTCAAGTCTATGATGTCGATATCCATGTTGAACCTGCTCCTATTCCCGAAGACGAAATCCCTGATAATGTCTATCACAAGCTCTATAAATTTGAAAAACTTGTCTTGGCCAAAATTCCAGACTACGAAACTTATATTGCTGAAGACTTTATGCTGGTCAATGAGTATGGTCAAGTCTTAACGGAACAAAGCTTCCTTGACTTGGCTCCCTACTACTCCAGCAACTTCCAATATTTCAAGATGACCTCCATCAGTCAGAAGACCAAGCTTATTACCTATCGTCTGGAAGGCAGACAGCACGTCAGCATCTGGCGGCGGCATGAAACTTGGAAACTCCTCTTCCACCAAATCACCCCAGAAACAGAAAGATAAGAGTTGGCTTGGCCAGCTCTTTTTACTACATATTTGGAAAATTTCAAAATAGATTAGTCAAGCAGGGCTAATACCGGGTTAAAATCAGAACTATCACTCTGTTTGTAACTACTAAGTAACTCAGATCTGACTTGGTTTGAACTGTCAGGTGACAATTTTAAACATCAGAGAGTATAAGAATTCGAAATTCTCGATGGGCAAGGTCGGCTACTTTAGCTAAAGCCCTAATACTCTTTGAAATTCAAAATTAGCAATTTACTATCTCAATACGACTACATCTGGAAAATTAACATAAATCATTAACTAATGGAGTCATTCTAAAAGTGATACTTTCGCCAAAGTGGTATTCTTAGCAACAACTACAGATGTTGCTAAGAACGGAAATTTTGAGAGAGATTTAGTCCGGTGGACTAAATCTGCCTGAGCTTAAAAACTCGAAAGCGAAGGGGCTCAAAATTTATCACGGGGCAAAGCCATCAGCTACTAAAGTAGCGATGTCTAACGCCAATCTCAATAGTGATTGGCTAGCCCCCTGATTAACTCGGTTAGGCCAGTAAAATCGACTGGCCTAACCAAGTGTCGCAATGAAACTACGTGAGTTCCAAGAAATCATCCACTGGATAATTTCTTCTTGCGTCCGCACTTTTAAACGACATTCCCTTTTCAAAATCGATATTATTTTGAAAAGGGAATTAGTAAGGTAGCTAGGTAAGTCGCCATAGCGATTACCGTAGTTCATCAGTGATTTTTAATCGCTGATGAGCTTGCTACGTTAGAAAGTATCAAAGATGCAAACTTTGATTTTAATTGGGTATAAGTTTACATCTCCTTTATTGGCTGATGGTTTGGCTTATCCTTCTTTTGATTTTCAAAGACTATCAAAAAAGCCAGGCTGAGCCTAGCTTTTATTCTTATCATTTATTTTTGACTTGTTTGGTAGCCACGTCTTCACCAAACCATTTCTTGGAAATCTTCTGGAATTGGCCAGCCTGATAGAGTTCCTTAAAGGCTTGGTTGATTTTTTTAACCAGGGTCTTATCAGACTTGCGAGCCCCGACGGCGAAGCTTTCTGCCTCATAACCAGCCGGCATAATGTGATACTGGTCTAATTTTCCTTCCTGCTCCAGGTAGTAATTGGCATAAACTCGGTCAATTAAGAGGCCATCAATCCGACCCGCCTGTAGGTCAATCAAAGCCTGGGTAAAGGTGGAATACTGAACCGCCTTCTTATCCTTGACCTTGTTTTTAAGGAGGTCAGGCTGACTTTCAAAGGCATCATAGCCGGAGGAACCTGCCTGTGCTCCCAAGGACTTGCCAGCCATCATGGCGATGCTAGAAATCCCCGGAGACTTCTTGGTCACGACAACCTGTTGGTTGACCATGTAGGGCTCAGTGAAGGCCAGCTCCTTCTTACGTTCATCGGTCACGGAATAGCCATTCCAAATCAGGTCGATAGTTCCGTTCTTAAGCTCGGTTTCCTTCATATCCCAGTCAATAGCCTGCCATTCAACCTTAATCCCATATTTCTTAAAGACAGCATTCGCTAAGTCAACATCAAAGCCGGTATATTTGCCATTTTTTTCTTCAAAGCCCATGGGGACAAAGGTGGCATCAAAGCCAATCTTGATAGTTTTTTCCTTGCTATAGGTCTGCCATTGGTCGGTCTCAGTCGCAAAATTGGAACGAGAGCTACAGGAGGCAAGGACCAGAGCCACTAGGAAAAACAAGGCCCCCAAAGCTAGACTCTTGGATAATTTTCTCATGTCTTACCCCTTTATCTATTTAGGGTTGATGGTCACGATATGGTCAGCAATCTCTTGGGCAAAATCCATATCGTGGGTAATCACAATCTGGGTAATCCCTAAATCGCGATTCTGAACAATCAATTTAGCTACCTCCTGACGAAGGGCGGGATCCAGGGCTGAGGTCGGTTCATCATAGCCGACAATTTTAGGATCAATCATCATAGCTCTAGCAAAGGCTACCCTTTGCTTTTGACCGCCAGAAAGGGAAAATGGATAGGCACTGCCGTGTTCTTCCAGTCCCAGCTTAGCAAGGAGTTCCTGAGCCTTCTTCGAGGCCTGCTCCTTGGTCACGCCCATGGTCTTGATGGGAGATAGAGTCAGATTTTCTAGAACGGTTAGGTGAGGAAATAGTTGAAAATCCTGAAAGACAAAGCCCAGAATATTTTCAGACTCCAAGTGGTTGAGGGGGACTTCTTGTCCCTGATAGATAACCTGACCAGAATCAATGGTTTCAAGGCCAGCCAGCATCCGTAAAAGAGTTGTCTTACCACCGCCAGAAGGACCAACAATCGCCAGGATTTTTCCTTCTTCCACATTTAGGTTGAAATCCTTGAAGATTTGCTTGTGGCCAAACTGCTTGGAAATATTTTTTAATTCTAACAACATAGGCCCCTCCTACTTATAAAAGTTAAATTTCTTTTCAATGCGTTTAGAAGCCAAGGTCACCACACCCACTAGAAGGAGATAGATGGCACCTGCTACAAACATTGGCGCCAGACTAGCATCACGGTTGGAAGCCGTCCGACTTTCCAGCAGGAGGTCACCGACACCTAGGACATAGACTAGGGAAGAATCCTTGACCAAATTGATGACTTCATTGAAGACACTAGGCAGGACGATTTTGACCACCTGCGGAAGGATGATATAACGGATGGTTTGGAGTTGGCTGAATTTCAGAACCTTGGCTGCTTCATATTGTCCTTTAGGAATAGCACCAATCCCTCCGCGGAAGATTTCTGCAAAATAGGCCGCATAGTTGAAGGTAAAGGCCAGAACAGCCGCCGGCAAGCGGTCAAAAACAATGCCGACACTAGGCAGGACATAGTAGAAAAAGATTAACTGCAAGAGAAGCGGCGTCCCACGCATAATCCAGACATAGATGGTCAAGAGCCAGTTGAGGGGCTTGAATTTGATTTGCATCAAAAAAGCCAGAATAATCCCTAGAGGAATGGACAGGATGATGACAATGCAGAAAACCTGCAGGGTCACCAAGGCTCCATTTAAGAGGGCTGGCAGGATTTCCAAAACATAGGACATAGAACTTCCTCACTTCTTAGGTAATATCTCTTATTATATCAAACTGTCATACAATTGGGAAGAGTGAGTTTTTATATTTATACAACTCTTCTTGGAAAATATGCAAAAGTTTCAAATCATAATAAAAGGCTCGAAGCCTTTAGCTCCTAGCCCTTAACTTATGCTTTTTTGACAAATTCTGATTTGAGCTTCATAGCCCCAAAGCCATCAATTTTACAATCAATATTGTGGTCACCCTCAACCAGACGGATATTTTTCACCCGAGTACCCTGTTTGAGCTCCTTGGGAGCACCCTTGACCTTGAGGTTCTTGACAATAGTAACACTATCGCCATCGGCTAGGCGAGTCCCATTGCTATCAAGAACGACTAAACCTTGGTCTTCTTCAACTTGGTTGGGATCCCACTCGTAAGCACATTCTGGACAAACCAAGAGGACACCATCCTCATAAACATACTCCGAGTTACATTTTGGGCAATTTGGTAGTGACATAGATTTTCCTTTTCTAAAATTACTGACAAATCTATTTTACCTTAAATCCAGTAAGAGGGCAAACTGGTTACAAAATTAGATATAGAATGGCTATAGGCCAATATGGCAAGCTATATTATTGTGTCATCAGGTTTTAAGGCTTGAGTCTCCTCAAAGCTCCAAATAGGCATGACTAGACGACAACTTTAGGTAAGGTTAGTTACTAAAAGAGCAAGAAGGGCTATTAAAACTGTGACACCTACAACGCCGATAAAAGCCAGCAGGAGCCCCCTTTTAAAGCCCTTAGCATCCATCTTTTCAGGTTCTAACTGCAGTGACTTGGAAAATCTTGGCGCTTTAGGGGCTCGCCCTGAAAAAATCGGAGATTCAAGTTCCTGACCCGTCGAAAAGGCTGACTCGAATTCATTATCTTCTGTCATCTTTTATCCTTTCTCTATTTGAAAATACCTGATTGATAATAAGGCGCCCTCTGCTATTTTTCATTAGTAACTTTACTTAAAATCGCCATCTTTTGCTTTGAGATAATATTTGCCATCTTGTGCTTGCTCAAAGGTTAGGGAGACAGAGTAATCTTTTCTTCCATCCGACTTATCACGATAATAACTAATGCGTAATTCCCTACCTCGACTGATATAATCAGTAATCTGATTGCTTGTAGGATAACCAATTCGATTGATAATTTCCTGATAGGTCATCCCTCCTTGACCAGAGTAGGAGTCGCCAACATGGAGTTTCTTAAAATCAGAGCGACTGATTCGCTTTTTAGGAGAATCTTCTAATCGAAATGTCTTGCCTTCTTGAGCATTGATAATAAATTTATAATCCAAGACATATCGACCTAGCCCCTCTCTTTTAAAATGGAATGACACATAGGTTTTCTTATCGTAGGAAGTGCCGTAACCTACATCTAAGTCAGCTGCCCGAAACCAGGACCTAGAGACCCGCCCGGTTTCATCCCCACTAGAATCATGGTCCTGATTAAGAGCACGCTCCACCTTGACTTTACCTTTACCAAATTTTTCAATAACACTATCAAGTAAATCCCCTTGTTTAACGCCTTGGTAGTCCTTATAAGTCAGGCTAGACGATTCCTGCCCCGAATGATTCTGATAACGCAATTGGGTCAAAAAGGCTACCGAATTGGTTTGGTAGAGCATTACGAAGATGATTATCAAGCCAAGACCCGTGGCCAGACCAAGTAAAATCTTTTTCTTTAGGCTCCAGCCAGATTTATTGGAACCTCCTTGAGGATTCTGACTGCTGTTTCTTTTATTCTGGTCTTGAAAAATCTGCTCCTGCATCTTTATCTCCTTTTGATTAGAACCCATCAATCTCTAGGTCAAATCTAACGACGAGACTTTAAGTAATAATGACCATCCTTATGCTTACTAAAGGTCAGTTCTTGGTCGTAATAATGATTGCCCTCATTCCAGCGGTAGTCAATCGTTAGGTTTGTATGTCCGTTATTAATGACATCAATATGATTGGACTGAGGGAATCCAAATTGTTTGACAACAGACTGGTAGGTGTCTCCGCCCTCTCCGTCATCAAAATTACCAACGTTCAGGCTCTCATAGGCAGCCTCATCAGTTACTGACGTTTTTTCCTGCAAGCGGAAATTTTTTCCATCCTGAATATTTTCTGCCTCCTTACGGCTGAGGTAATACTTTCCCTTTGCTCTCCAGAAGGTCAGAGTCACTTCGGTGAAGGGGTTACCTCCATAAGACTTGGAAGAAGGACTATAGGTCATGGTTAGATCGTTCACTGACGTATCAATTTCAGCTTTACCAAATCGCTGAGCAATCTTATCAGCTAAATATCCTGACGTCTCATGCTCGTCGCTACTGAGCTTAAGACTATCAAACTCCTGGTAGGTCCAATGGTGGGGTTCCTTTCCCTTCTCCAATTGCAAGTGCTGCTTAGCAAAATAGGGGACACCTTCAACTGAATAAATTGAATAGCCCAAGAATCCAAGAAGACAGAAAACCAGAACAGCCGCAAGTAGAATCTGGCCTAGGGTCACGCCCAGTTTGGTATGAATCCTTTCCGACCAGGCCAAACAATCGGTCTCATTAGTCTCAAAAGCCCTATCAAAGTCCTTTTCTCTTGCCATTATTCCTAATCCTTATCTATCAGTTAATAAGCATATTGATTATAGCATTTTTTAAGCCAAAAGAAATTACAATTCAATTAAGCCCCTGGCCTAGCTAGCCCCCTTAGACAAAGCTCTGCCGGCAGTACAATGAGCCTAGAAAATAAGGCCTGGTAACTTGACCAAACCTTATTTTGCTATAAGAGTAGATTTTCCAAAGCTTCTACTGCCGACTCAATCTCGGCAATCAAGTCCTGGTCTTCAAGACCGGTCACTTGAGTAATAACCTCTGCTAATGGCTTATTGGCTAGGAGGTCTTGCAATTCGACGGATTGTTGATCATTTGGATCCTTGTATTCAAAGACATAGGCTACTGTCTTGAGCAGATTGTCATAGGCTAGTCCGCGTTCCTTAAGTTCGCGAATTGGGCGAATGAAGCGTTCGTCAAAGCCCAGTTTGCGAATTGGTGTCCGAGCTACCCGTGTCACATCATCCACGATATAAGGATTTTCAAACCGTGAAATGATGACCTTGTGGTAGTCCAAGAGGTCTGCTTCCTTGAAGTCCCACTTGGCTATCAAGAGGCTACGAATTTCAGCCAGGACAGCTTGGACATTGGCCTTAACGGTTGAATTCTTGAGAGCTTCCAAAATGGTTTGAGCACCGTAGTGGGCACCCGTATAGGCAGAGGTTGCGTGACCAGAGTTTACTGAGAAAAGCTTACGTTCGATGAAAGGTGTTAGTTCTTCTTCGTAGTGGACACCAGTCAATTTAAGGCCCTTGTTTTTCATGCAACCTGTTTCGACTACCCATTCCTTGAAGGGTTCAACGACAACGAAGAGAGGATCCTCATGGCTTTGAGCAGGTACGATCCGGTCAACAGCGGCATTTGGGAAACCAACATAGTTTTCAGCATATTCTAGACCAGCTTGGGAGAGGTGCTTTTTGACTTCTTCCCAGAGGAATTGGGACCCCCCAATCATATTTTCACAGGCCAAGATATCAATCGGTTCTTCCTTACCAGCCGCTTGACGAGCTTCAATTCCTTGAGCAATCAGGCCTGCAATTAAGGGCAGAATGTTAGGACCGATAGCCGTTGTGATAATGTCCGCTTGGGTAATAGCTGCGACCACGGCTTCTGGATCTTTGCCGTTGTTAATTCCGGAAACACCAGAAACTGCGATATGGCGTTTGCCATCTTCAGCGATTTCGATTTCGTAGCTAGCTCTTTCATTGAGGACGTCAATAATTTTTTCATTAACGTCCACAAAGGTAATGTCAAAATCATTCTCAAAGAGAATTTCTCCGATGAAACCACGCCCAATATTTCCGGCACCAAAGTGTACTGCTTTACTCATTTTTCTAAACCTCTTTTCCTTACTAGGCGACTAGCCTTATTCCACACTATTTAAGAGACGAATAATTTCGTCTTGAGACTGGGCATCTGCCAATTTAACCACATTATCAACATCGGCACAAAAGATAGAAATCTTTTGAATCAATTCCAAGTGTTCGTTTCCTAGACCGGCGATACCAAAGAGAACGGTTGCGATTTGCGGATCTTCTTCCGTACCAAAATTAACCCCCTTAGGAACTTGGACAACGGTCACGCCAGTCTTAAGAACCTCCTTTTTAGCATCGTCGGTCCCGTGAGGAATGGCGATGAAATTCCCCATATAGACAGATAGTTCTTGGTCACGACGAACCATGGCGTCAATATAGTCTGGCTTGACATAGCCACCGTCTGCTAATAACTGCCCGCAGTAACGGATGGCTTCTTCTTTATTGGTAAATTGCTGATTGAGTTTAATCAGACTTTTTTCAAATTCCATACTTAAGTCTCCAAATCTTTGATTGTTTCTGTAAAAATCTTATTGAGTAATTGGTAGATAATCCCTTGATTACCTGTTTTATAAATTTCTGTATAGAGGTGATTTTCAATGATGGATTGACCAATAGCTGACATCAACTCCTTGACGGCTTCCATACTATTATCCTTAGTCAGCATGACCAAAAAGCGATTCACTTTTTCTTTTTCGTGGTTCATGGACAGGGCTTCAATGGTCTGCTCCAGTTGATAGACCACAAATTGACTCTTTTCAACAGCGTGTGACTGCGTATGCAGAAGCACCAAGCCAGTTTCAGGGATGGCAAAAGGGCTAATGGCAAAACGTTTGAGTAGCTTCTTGGTCAAATAGTTTTGGTCTGAGATAAAGGGTAAATCCTCAAGAACCTGGGCAACCGTTTCCTCAAAGGAAGGTCTATTGTTTAACCCTTTCAGGTAAAAACGATCCAACAAATCTTGACTGGCTTCTAGATAGTACTGGAGGTCTGTCTGACCGACAATCTCAACATGACGATTCCTCTCCTGATTTCGCTCCAATTGAACAGCCTGAAGGCGTTCCTGCAGGTGTAAAATCTCAGACGTGTTAGGATAGATAGAAACCAACTCAACACCAGGATAATCATTAGGACTGGTTGCTAGAACGTAGTCAAACTGCTCTCGGTCCGACTCCAAATATTCATCTAAGCGCTTGACCTGAACCGACTGAACAAAGGGAGCAATCGACTTAATCCTGCTGATAAGCAATTCAACTGCCAGAGGGCGTTGGTTGGTTAAGAGCAGAATCTGAATCGGATAAATATCCGGGCTCCGTCTAATGCTGGAGGCAAAGTGAAGGGTGATTAACTCATACTCTGCTTCATTTTGCAAATAGGCCGGAAATAAATCCTTAAGAACCAAGCGAATAATCCGATGGAGGAAATCATTTTGGTAGGCAACCAGGTGAGCTGGCTGGGACAGCGATTGATCAGGAAAGAGGTGAGGAATGGCCAAACTCAGGCGCAGATGATGAAAGAGGAAATGAAAGAGGGTCTTGTCCTTAAGAAAATTAATCTTAGTAAAGGAGGACACCTTATCAATCAAATTGGTCACACTATAAAAGTACTGACTATCGAAATCTTCCACATATAGGGGATTTTCCTGCCGCTTGATGTAAAACTTATCAAACTGACCAGCCCAGTAGACAATATCATTGATGGTATAGGCCTGGGCCGTCAGCTTAGAGTAGCTGGCAAAGAGCTTCTGAGCTAATTCTAGTGACTGCTTACTGACATGGCTGACCGTCTTGACCTGCCCAAATTGTTTGGAAAGGGCCAAAAGAATGGTAAAGAACTGCAGAAGCTTGCCATCCATTTCTGGCATAAAAGCCTGAATCTGGCGAACAGCCTGTCTAGCCTTCCTAATAGCGCTGGCCATTTGCTCACTTGCTAGCCATTCAAACTGACCTGATTTAAAATCAGCTGAGCTTATCATATGGGTGAGGAGAACAGACAAGAGGTAGCGGTGTTCCTCAGCTGTCAATCTTAATTGGTAACCCTGCTTGCGCTCCAGCTTAATGCCAAATTCAGCCAAACGGTTTTCAACATCAGTAATATCCTGAATAATGGTCACATTGCTGACCTTGAGTTCATTTTGAAAATGGGCGTTGGTCAGTGGCCTGTCTGCCTCAAGAAGGGCCAGACAAATCAGGTTAAGCCGTTCACTACGACTGTAGTCCTCTTGACCATATAGAGAACCCAACTGGGACAAGTCTCCCTCTAGGTGGAACTTTTTCTCCTTTTTACGAAGATCTACCCCTACTTCTGCTAGACTCTTTGTCAAATCAGCAAGGGTGCGATAGGCTGTCCTTTGGGAGACATTTAAGAGCCTTTGAATCTCTTCAACTGAGAGCTTTCCCACATCTAAGAAGGCCTTAATCAACTTCTCTTCACGTTTGGTAAATATCATAGCTACATTCTACTATATTTAATGAGACATGAAAATCAAAGGCCTATGACTAGAGAAAGGCAAGCAGGCCTGACTTTCTCTAGCTTTCTATCCCGTAACTAGGTATCACTTGTGCATCCGTGCTACCATCTTGTCATATTCTGCAGTTGTGACTAGACTGTCAACCACTAAGAATTGGGCATGAGGAGCATAGGCCTGAGCCTCTGACTGGTTGGCAATGGTTGTGACGACTAAGATATTTTTTGCATTGAAGTCACCCAACTTTTCGTTAGCAATCTTCGCAACCGGGATACCGATATTATTATTTTTAAAGATACTTTCTAAGGTTGCTTGACCCATGGTTGCAGAACCTTGAGCCTTGCCGTGAGCAAAGATGACTTCATCAATATAGTTCAAATCTAAATCGTCTGATTCTTGACCAGCCACCTCGGATTGGGCAGTCTCTTGAGCTGGACTAGCACCAGTTTGACCAGACAAGAGCCCAACAATTTCATCATACTTAGGTGTAGCCAAGAAGTTGTCCACACTAACATGAACACTACTTGGAGTTCTTTCACCAGCCCTAGCTGCCAATTCTTCCTGGGTGACAATCAGGGTATGATCCTTGTCGGTCAGGTTAGAAATGGCGAGATTGCTAACTGGAATATCCAGCCCTGCTTTCTTAACCTTATCACGTAGAATAGAAGCTCCCATGGCCGAGCTACCCATACCTGCATCACAGGCGAAAATAATTTGTTGGATATTATTAGCAGTAATCTCTTTTGAGTTTGCCAGAGGTTGGTTAGCTTGACCCTTCGATTGGGCCTTAGCTGCTTGGGTCGCTGCTTGGGCAGCTTCCAGAGAG
The DNA here is from genome assembly GCF_900459175.1 of Streptococcus downei MFe28. NCBI lineage: Bacteria > Bacillati > Bacillota > Bacilli > Lactobacillales > Streptococcaceae > Streptococcus > Streptococcus downei. The sequence goes on from NZ_UHFA01000002.1 coordinate 1,749,833, forward strand.
TCATCCTCAGACTTATCAGCTTTCAAAATAACGGAAGCCACTAAGAAGGAGACAATAGCTGAAGCAAAGACACCTGCTAGGACGGATAAGTGAGGACCCCAACCTTTAGGAGCCATCCCCATGATGGCGATGATAGAACCTGGCGAAGCCGGTGCTGTCAAACCTGCATTCAGGGTTTGGAAGGTGAAGGTACCCGTCAAACCACCAGCGATAACTGCCAAGAACATGGCTGGTTTCATCATAACGTAAGGGAAGTAAATTTCATGGATACCACCGAAGAAGTGGATAATCATAGCTCCCCATGAAGAGGACTTGGCTGAACCTTTACCAAAGAAGGCATAGGCCAAAAGCACACCAAGACCAGGACCAGGGTTTGCTTCCAAGAGGAAGAGGACAGATTTACCAACTTGTTGAACCTGTTCCGTACCAAGTGGGGTGAAAATACCGTGGTTGAGGGCATTGTTGAGGAAGAGAATCTTAGCAGGTTCGATAATCAGGTTAGCTAAAGGCAGGAGATGAACCTTGACGATAGCTTCTACTCCAATACCAACCCACTCGGTCAATTGGGCAACGACTGGACCAATGATGAAGTAGGACAGCACCATGAGGGCAAAACCAATCAAGCCCAGGGAGAAGTTGTTGACCAACATTTCAAAACCAGTTTTGATTTTTGGCTGAACCTTCTCATCAAATTTCTTCAAAATCCAAGCGGATAAAGGTCCCATAATCATGGCACCGATAAACATGGTGACGGTTGAACCAGCTATGGCACCAAAGGATACAATAGCCCCGATAACACCACCACGCTGTTTATGAACATTATAGCCACCTGTATATCCAATTAAGAGGGGCAAAACATATTTAAGCATGGGGCCAACAACATTGGTATTCAAACCACTGTTTGGCAAATATCCTGTATCAATGAAGAGGGAGGCTGCTACCCCCCAAGCGATGAAGGCTCCGATGTTAGGCATGACCATATTAGAAAGGGCAGTCCCTAACTTCTGGACTCTAACCTTCAAGGAATTTCCATTAGACATTTCAAGTCCTCCTTTTTACTGGCCTAGAGTAACCAATCTTTTGATAAAGACTTGTCCCTAGGCTCCTTTTACTACAATTTTATTATAGGACTTTTCTTTTTGCCAGACCACTCAAATTTTGGCAAAGATTTTTTGCCACCCTGGGAAGTCTTTGGCAAAACTTTTATAACTAAAATAAAAATCTCCTCTAGGCCAAGTACAAACATCAACACCACTTTGCTCTCTATCGCTGGGTTACGACACGAAAAAAGTTTGCCCGACATGGCAAACTTTTTGAATTAGTAAGAGAGGTAGAAAAGCTGCTATAGCGGTTTTCGTTAGTTAGCAAGTGCTTGGCACTTAGCTAACTACCTCTATTATTCTACAGTTACGGCTTTAGCTAGGTTTCGTGGTTTATCGACATCCAAGCCCCGTTGCAGAGAGGCATAGTAGGCAATCAACTGAGTTGGAATGACCATAGAAATTGGTGCCAAGTATGGGTGAACCTTATTGACAATAATATCATCCGAATCATTAGCCAAATCTTCTTCAACAATGGTCAAAACACTGGCTCCTCGAGCTGCTACTTCTTGGATATTACCACGAGTATGGGCAGCCACCTTTGGACTAGCGGAGATAAGGGCTAGGACTGGCACACCCTCTTCAATCAGAGAAATGGTACCATGTTTCAATTCACCTGCAGCAAAACCTTCACACTGGATATAGGAAATTTCTTTGAGTTTGAGAGAGGCTTCCATAGCTACGTAATAGTCTGTACCACGGCCAATATAGAAGGCATTGCGACTAGTTGGCAAGAGTTTTTCAACCTTCTCAGCAATGCTGTCCTTTTCAGACAGGGTTGACTCAATGGATTGAGCAACGATAGAGAGTTCATGGACCAAATCAAAGTCAAGAGCTTCTTGTTTGCCATTGGCTTCCCCGACAGCCTTGGCTAGGAAGGCTAGGGCAGCAATTTGAGCAGTATAGGCCTTAGTTGAAGCAACCGCAATTTCTGGTCCAGCATGAAGGAGTATGGTATAGCTGGCTTCACGAGAAAGGGTGGAGCCGGGTACATTAGTCACGGTCAGACTTGGGATACCCATGGCATTAGCCTTTACCAATACCTGGCGGCTATCAGCCGTTTCACCAGATTGGCTGAGGAGGACAAACATTGGCTTCTTACTCAAGAGTGGCATGTTGTAGCCCCATTCAGAAGCAACCCCCAGTTCAACAGGCGTATCCGTCAATTGTTCAAACATGGACTTGGCAGCGTAGCCGGCATTATAAGAAGTCCCAGCCGCCAAGATATAGATACGATCAGCTTCTTGGACTGACTTAACGATGGCAGGGTCAACTGTCATATGACCCTTACTATCAGCGTAGGTATTGATGAGCTTTCGCATAACGGTTGGTTGTTCATCGATTTCTTTCAACATATAGAAAGGATAGGTACCCTTACCGATATCAGAAAGGTCAAGTTCAGCGGTATAGCTAGAACGTTCTTGGACATTTCCGTCATAGTCCTGAATTTCTACACTATCCGCCTTAACGATGACCAACTCCTTATCATGGATTTCCATGAATTGATTGGTTTCACGAATCATAGCCATGGCGTCAGAGCAGACCATATTGTAACCATCACCCAAGCCAATCAAAAGAGGGGATTTATTTTTAGCTACATAAATCATTTGGCTGTCATTAGCATCCATCAGGGCAAAGGCATAAGAACCTTCAATAATTGATAGAGCCTTCTTGAAAGCAGATAGGACGTCAAGCCCGTCTTCTTCGACGAATTTACCAATCAGATGGGCAGCAATTTCAGTATCCGTTTGTCCCTTAAAATCGTGATTAGCTAGGTAGTTATTCTTGATTTCTAGGTAGTTCTCAATCACACCGTTATGCACTAGGGTAAAACGTCCTGTTTGTGATTGATGGGGGTGAGCATTGACTTCGCTGGCTGGCCCGTGGGTTGCCCAACGGGTATGGCCAATACCGGCAGTTCCCTTTGTATCGCCAACCTTATCACTCAGCTCAGCAATCCGTCCAACGGCCTTAATCAGATGGCTCTCTTGACCATCAGTCACATAAAGGCCAGCCGAATCATAACCACGGTACTCTAATTTTTCCAACCCTTGAATTAAAATATCTGTTGCTTCTGGATTTCCGACAACACCGACAATTCCACACATAGTCTTACTTTTTGTGTAGCCTAGGCTACTACTCCTTTTTCTATTTCGTTTCAAATTGGTCTAGTCTATTTACTCAGACCAAGGACGATAAATACAGTATATTTAAATGTTTTCACTTTGTCAAGAGAAAAATTGGTCTAGTTCAATTCGTGAAATCAGGCTGAGCAGTAGAGAAAATAGAAGCGACAAGCGCTTGTTGTTTGAAACTTGGAGACTTTTTCACTCCTTTTTAACTAATACTCAAATGAAAATCGAAATTAGCCGAGGAAATGAACCGAAGACAGTACTGGAGTACGGCAAGGTGAGTTAACGAAGGTAAATTTTGATTTTCGAAGAGTATAAGGAAGCTAGTTATCACTTAGCGCAAACTGGGTCATTTCCTCTAAGCTCTGTTTCGCAATCGCTAAGAGGCATAAAAAAAGTAGCCCAGAGGCTACTCAACTCTTACAAAACCAAATTTATTTAGGGGCCAGAGTCTGAAGGAGATGACTCCCTTTACTTGTTTTTTCGAAATGAAGCCAAACTTGCGACTATCATTTTTATCCTGGCGATTGTCATTTAAAACGAGATAGGAGTCCTTGGGAACCTTGGTGACCTTATCACTCTTACCAATGGTCTCTGTTGTAAAATCTTCTGTAAAATATTGACCAGGTTGAGACTTCTTCATAAAGTGATTATATTCTTTTTTCAAATAGGGCTCATGCTTGACCTTATTATTAATGTAGAGCACATCATCTACAGAAGTCACCTTCTGACCAGGTTGGGCTACGACCCGACCGACATATTCCTTATTGTCAACCTTATAAACCACAAAGTCATTGTCAACAGGCTCCCCCTTGGTTGCGACTGTCACAAAGTCTCCCTTAGCCAAAAAGGAATTAGCTGAATCCGCCTTGATTTCGACCGTTGAGAATAAGAAAATTCGCAAAAGTATTATTGCCAATACAATGACTAAAAGAATAATGATATTTCTGATAAGATCTCGCTTAACCATAGAAACTCCTTCCAATACCCAGTATTATAACATTTCTTAGGCAAATAGAAAAGGTCGGCGACTTAACAAATCCCTTTCAGAAGGCGACAGAATGATAACGAGACTAAGAAAATTCAAGGCAGTTTGAAACCTAGTGAGAGTATTTTTTCGAGTACAAGGATAGAACATCACTTCCAGTAAGTAGGAGATAGCTTTCCATGTTACTGGCAAATTCCGGACATAAGAAAAGCCACCATCTGAGGTAGCTTTCTTGTGCTTATAACAAAGCTTATTTAACAGTACGTACACGCATGGTGTTGGTACCGCCTGAACCAACTGGAACACCAGCAACGATAACAATGTCGTCACCTGCTTCAACAAGGCCAGATTTAACAGCTTCACGTTCTGCCAATTCAAACATATCATCAGTAGACGCAGGCTTATCCGTTACAACCGGAATAACACCCCAGTTGAGCATAAGTGATTTTTGTGTAATTTCATTAAAAGTAACAGCCAAGATATCAGCTTCTGGACGATACTTAGAAATCAAACGAGCTGTATTTCCAGATTCCGTAATGGTAACAACCAGCTTGATGTTCATTGAGTTAGTCGCATCCTTAACAGCTGAAGCTACAACATCAGTCTTAGTTGAGCGTTCAAACTTAGAAGAGTCCAAACGACCATATTCACTAAGAAGGGTTTGCGCATTCTTGTCAATAGTTGCCATGGTGCGAACAGATTCACGTGGGTATTTACCATTAGCAGATTCACCTGACAACATAGTTGCATCAGTACCGTCAATAACAGCGTTGAAGACGTCAGATACTTCTGAACGAGTTGCACGTGGTTTGTCCGTCATGGTTTCCAGCATGTTTGTTGCTGTAACAACGATTTTACCAGCAGCATTGACCTTGGTGATGATCATCTTTTGGTAAACTGGAACCATTTCAAATGGAACTTCAATACCCATATCACCACGAGCAATCATGATACCGTCAGCTGCTTCAATGATTTCATCGATATTTTCAATACCTTGTTGGTTTTCAATCTTAGCCAAAAGCTTAACATGGCCATTACCTGTTTCTTCACAGATAGCACGAACTTCATTAACATCTTTAGCTGTACGAACAAATGAGATAGCGATGAAGTTAAGACCTTGTTCCAGACCAAAGCGAATATCAGAATTATCGCGTTCTGCCAAGGCAGGGAAAGGAATCTTGGTGTTTGGAATGTTAACACCTTTTTGCTTAGCAATGATGCCGTCGTTTTCAACTTCTACTTCAAATTCACGACTTGAAGCATCTTTTCCTACGACACGCAAACCAAGTTTACCATCATCGACAAGGATTTGCTTACCAACTTCAACATCATCAAAAATGTCAAGACCACCAGCAACGTTCAAAGCAATAACTTCTTTTGTAGATTGGATACCTTGCTTGGTTGCGACACGAAGTTTGTCACCAGTCTTGTAAGAGTATTCTTTAGCGTCATCTGCAAACAATTCTGTACGGATTTCAGGTCCTTTAGTGTCAAGCAGGAAACCAACCTTTTGGCTAGCAATTTCTTCTGCCTTACGGACAACTTCCATACGTTCACCTTGCTCGGCATGGTCACCGTGAGAGAAATTGAAACGGAAAACATTAGCTCCTTCAGTGATTAGGTTAGCAATGTTTTGCGCTGATGCTTCATGGTCAAGGCTTTCACCCCAATAACCGTCATCACCAAATTTCTTACCACCACGGATTTCTACCGCAGGACCGAGTGTTGCAACGATTTTTACGCGTTTATTCATGATAAATATGAACTCCCTCTATTTTTTATCCCTTTAGGGATAGGATTAACTAGATTGATAAATGTTTGACCGATTAGTAGGTCGTCAAGTCACGAGCCAAATCAGCAAAGTCTAAGCGTGCCTTGTGCGGATTGTTGACGATAATCTTGCCATCTTCTGCTAGGCTAAATAGGGCACCCTCTTCAGCCGTTCCGAGAATTGGACTTTCAACCAATTCTTCATTGTGGATACCAACAGCTAAACCACCACGACCGGCTTTTAACAATTCAACTGCATGGGCACCCATCCAAGACGCAATAACACGGTCGCGAGCTGTTGGAGCGCCACCACGAACAATGTGGCCGAGGTTAGTAGCACGAAGGTCACTAGTATCTCCTGCTTCCTTCATCTTGGCCGCAAATTCTTGAGCCCCCATGACACCTTCAGCTAAAACGATGATATGGCGTTTCTTACCATTTTCATAGCCTGTTTTAACTTTAGCAACAACGTCATTGATATCGAATTCTTCCTCTGGAACAATAATCTGATCCGCACCAGCTGCGATACCTGACCAGAGAGCGATGTCACCAGCATTACGGCCCATCACTTCGACAACAAAGGTCCGACCATGACTGTAGGCAGTATCCCGAAGTCTATCCAAGGCTTCAGTCGCTGTCGCTACTGCTGTGTCGAATCCAATCGTGTAATCTGTACCCACGATATCGTTGTCGATAGTACCTGGAAGACCAACAGCTGGGAAACCATGTTCTGTCAAGCGCATGGCACCATGGTAAGAACCGTCACCGCCGATAACAACAACTCCTTCAATACCATACTTTTTAAGTTGCTCGATTCCCTTTAATTGGCCTTCAAGAGTGGCAAATTCTGGATAGCGAGCGGACTGAAGGAAAGTACCTCCACGGTTGATTACATTGGAGACAGCTTGACTATCAAATTGGAAAATGTCTCCTTCAACCATACCAGCATAACCACGGTTGATTCCGAAGACTTCCATGCCTTCGGCAATTGCTTTACGAACGACCGCACGAATGGCAGCGTTCATACCAGGGGCGTCACCACCACTGGTTAAAACAGCAATACGTTTCATTATACCTGTTACTCCTTTATTATTTTTAACCCTTTAATTATAGCACATTCGTTTTTAAAATGCTCTTTTTTCGGAATTTTTTTAGTGATAAATCGTTTTCATAGCAAAGCCTTTCAGCTCTTCTTGGAGACGGTCAGATTTGGCTACAAATAATTGCTTACTTTGCAAGGTTTGGTTTTTATCCTGGTAGTGGAGGAGAACAGGAATCTGCCCAGGGAAGGCCTTGAGAATCTTAGCAACCTCCCTATCATGGGTGTGGTCGGCCAACTGTATCCAGAATTTCTCCTTTGCCAAGGGCTCAATAGCCTGAAGAATGAGTTGCAGGTGGCCATCTCTTTCTCGCACCTTTCCAGTCATATAATAGATTTGTCCTTCTTTGAGCCAGTCTCGCCACTTTTGATAGCTTTCTGGAAAGACGGTCACATCTAATTTTTGCTTGGTGTCAGTCAGGCTAACAAAAGCCATTTGTTGCCCCTTAGATTTGGTTCGAATCACACGAACGGCTTCAATTTGCCCCAGTACTCGTACTTGCTCGTTTGTAACCAACTCATCGAAAGGAATAAAGGTTCCTTCTCGCTCCTTGGCCAGGCCAACCAGAGGATGGGGACTAATACCCACACCCAACCACTGCATCTCCAAATCGTACTTCTGACTTGGGGAATAGTCTTCTACCTCAAGCCAATTATAGGAAGAGTCTGCAAAGAGGCTGCCCAATTCATTGACAAAGGTAAAGAGAGACTCCAAATTTTCTTCCACCTTACGACGATTAGGCTCAAACTGGTCAAAGAGGCCAATCTGAATTAAGGGCCTGATGTAGTCTGACTTTTGATAATTCTCAGGCAGACGGGTTAGGAAATCCTCAATGGAAGAAAAGGGTCTTGTTTCAATAATCCAATAGGCCAAATCTCTAGGGAGGCCTTTGAGATTTTTCATGCCCATATAAATAATGCCGTCAGAAATCTTATCCGTGTAGGGAACCGTGTTGATACTTAGGCTACCAACCTTGAAATCAGCCTGAAGAGCATCACTGATATAATCAGGACTGGAGTAATTAAGCATTACATCATAGAAGATGGAAGGGTAATGCGCCTTGAAATAGGCTAATTGAAAGGCTAGGGCAGAATAGGCAAAGGCATGGCTGCGGTTAAACCCGTAGCCTGCGAACTTAGCCATGCGCTCAAAAAGCTCTTTAGCCGTCGTCAGATTTCGTCCCAAGGCCTTGGCCCCTTGCATAAAGTCGGCTTCCATCTTTTGCATCTCTGCCTGATTTTTCTTGGACATGGCCCGTCGCAGGAGATCGGCCTTGCCCAGTGTGAAACCTGCAAAGACCTGGGCAATCTGCATAACTTGCTCTTGGTAGAGCATGATGCCGTAGGTTCCTTCCAAAATCGGGGCAACTAAGGGGTCAATGAGGTCAATAGCTTCCTGACCATACTTACGTCTGATAAAGTTCTCGGTGTAATCGCTAGCCCCCGGCCGATTTAGACTGGTCGTCGCAACAATTTCTTCAAACTTAGCAGGTTTAATCCGTTTGAGGAGATTAATGGCACCAGCCTGCTCGAATTGGAAGATGCCCTTGGTTCTACCAGCGGCAAAAAGGGCTAAGGTTCCAGGGTCTTCTAGGTCAATAGACCTGATATCTAACTGGATTCCCTTTTCTTCAGCCAATTTTTCAGCCATCCGCTGAACGAAGGTTAGATTTCGCAAACCCAGGAAGTCCATTTTCAAGAGACCATTGGCTTCAACGGCCCCAGCATCATACTGGGTGATCATCATATCCTCTCCAGACTTGAGTGGAATATGATTGGTCAGGTCGTCATCACTCATAACGATTCCAGCCGCATGGATAGAGGTCTGTCGGGGTTGTCCCTCAATCTTTTGGGCAATGGCAAAGGCCTTTCGATATTCCTCCTTACTGTTAATCATCTGGCGAAAGGACAGATTTTTTTCATAGGCGGAAGCCAAATCATCACGAAAGCCAATCTTACGGGTAATATTGGTCAATTCATATTCAGCCGCTCCAAAACGCTTGAAAACATCTCGAATAGCCTGCTTGGCACCAAAGGTCGAGTAGGTGACAATCTGGGCCGAGTGACGACTGCCATAACGATCGCGAACATAGTGGAGAAACTCACTTCGGTAGACATCAGGCAGATCAATATCAATATCGGGCATAGAGTAACGCTCTTCATTGAGAAAACGCTCAAAAAGGAGGTTATTTTTCACAGGATCTATACCTGTAATGTCTAGGGTATAAGCCACTAGGCTACCTGCAGCTGAACCGCGCCCCATTCCCATATAATAATGACGGGAGCGGCCAAAGCGTAAAAGGTCCCAAACAATCAAAAAATAATCATCAAAGCCCATCTGATGGATGGTGGCTAGTTCCTTATCTAGGCGCTCCTGATAAGTGCTAGCTAGCAAGCACTTTTCTTTTAGTCCTGCTTCTGCCAGCTCTCGCAACTCAAGAACGGCCTCCTTATCCCGATTAAAACGAGGCAGTTTTAACTGGTGGTCAAAGTGATAGGATATCGGTGCTAATAGTGCTTCTAAATTTTTCAGCGCTTCCGGGAAACGCTCCTCGAAAGCCTCTTGCATCTCCTGACAGGAGCGAAGGTATTGACCAGCTGGAACTGGCTGGACATCCCTTAAGGGCAAATTATCCCTGATAGCATGCAAAACCTGCAGAGTTTGCCGATCAGCTTCTTCATAGTAGCGGACCGTATGGAGAGGTAAAATCGGCTTCTTATAGGCCCTTTCAGGGCTATCTAGACCCACTCCAATATAATAATCAAAGGGAAGACTGAGCGAATCCAGCCCTTCAAAATAAGGGATAATAAGGGCTACCCCATTCAAATAGTTGGGCAAGTCCGTCAGGTCAAGACCATCACTCATTTTAAGAGTTGAGAGTTTAAGGAGATTCCGATAGCCCTGGGTATCCAGAGACAGTAGTTTTACCTTAAGAAGACTTTCGTCCGCAAGCCTAAAGTCTAGCTCTAAACCAACTATCGCTTGTAAGCCGGCTTCCTTGGCTTGAACAGCAAAATGATAGGCCCCATAAAGATTGTCTTGGTCCATAATGCCAAGATGGCTGTAACCCAATTCCTTGGCCCTTTTTACGTAAGATTTGAGATTAACTAAGCTATCCATAAAGCTATAGACTGTCTTAGTATCTATGGGTGCAAACATCTCATATCCTTTCTTTCTTGTTTGTTAGTTAATTATTATTATACTATGAAAGCAAAGAATTTTCTCCTTCAAGCCCTAGATTTAGCTTATTATACTCTTAGATTACAAGGAATAGAACTTGATATTTAAATAATTTTACTGTATTATTTATTTATGACAATTATAAATTGGGAGGAGACTATATGGCTTGGACCTTTGATGAAAAATCACCAATCTATTTGCAAATTGCAAAAAACATTAAAATCAAAATCGTTAGCCAAGAAATGAAGCAAGGAGAACAATTGCCAACTGTTCGAGACTACGCTCAGGAAGCCGGTGTCAATCCAAACACCATGCAGAGAGCCTTTACCGAACTAGAGCGTGAAGGAATCGTATTCTCTCGTCGAACTGCTGGCCGCTTTGTTACCGAAGACGAAGAGCTTATTAAGGAAAAGCGAGTTGAACTTGCCGAAGATGAAATTGCTGGCTTTGCTTCAAATATGGCAAATATCGGATTTTCTAATCAAGAAATCTTAGAAGAAACCAAGAAATATCTGATGAATCAGTCAGAAAAGTAGCCCAATCAAGAAAGAGAGACAAACATGGAGAAATTACTACAAGTACACCACGTCTCAAAAGCTTATGGCCAACATCAAGCATTGGATGACGTAAGCTTGACTATTTCTAGTGGTAAAATTATTGGATTACTAGGACCAAACGGGAGCGGAAAAACTACCCTGATTAAGCTCATCAACGGTTTACTCAAGCAGACAAGTGGTGACATCGTTGTTGATGGCTTCCACCCTTCTGCAGACTCCAAAAAGATAATCTCATATCTGCCAGATACTAGCTATCTAAACGAAAATTTTTCGGTCAAACAAGCCTTGAATATGTTCAAAGATTTTTATGAAGATTTTGATTATCAAAAGGCTGAGCATCTACTCGAAGACCTCGGTATTGACTCTAAAGAGAAGATTAAAAATTTATCCAAAGGTAACAAGGAAAAAGTTCAACTTATCCTGGTCATGAGTCGAAAGGCCAAACTTTATATTCTAGACGAGCCTATCGGTGGAGTTGACCCAGCCGCAAGGGATTATATTCTTAAAACCATCATCAACAATTATTCAGAAAATGCTTCAGTCATTATTTCTACCCATCTAATAGCTGATGTTGAACAAATTCTTGATGATGTGATTTTTCTAAAAGAGGGCAAAGTTATCCTTGAGGGTAACAGTGATGATATCCGCTTTGAACACGGAAAATCCATTGATTCACTCTTTAGAGAAATATTCCAGAACTAGGAGGTCTCCGTATGTTTAGTAAATTAGTTAAGTATGAATTTAAGGCAGTCGGACACTGGTATTTAGCCATGAATGGTTTAATTCTATTGGCTAGTCTGGCCTTGGGTTTCTATGCTTCTTATATTAGTCATCACTACGACTTGTTTGAAAATAGTGGATTTTTAGCTGTAACTTTTATCTTGCTTGTTTTTGCCTTTATCGTTTTGATTGTCGGCCAATTAATTGCCACTCTGATTTTAATCATTCGTCGTTTTTATAGCCATCTTTTTGGCCGAGAAGGCTATCTGAGTTTAACTCTGCCAGTTAAAGAAAGTCAGCTGATTTTTTCAAAACTGTCGGTGGCTTTGACCTTAACTATCGGTAATTATTTGGTTATTGCCTTAGCTATGGGATTAATCTATCTCTTTATTAATCAGCAAGAAGTTTCTGAATTCTCTAGTAGAATTTATGCTTCTTTACCTAAGGCAACAGTCACTGCCATTCATAACAGTGTCCCACTATGGTTATTAGGGTCAATTGTCGGACGGGTCGCAAATATTCTCTTAATTTATGCTGCTATTTCTGTTGGTCAACTTTTCCGTAATCATCGGGTTTTAATGGCTTTCATTAGCTACTTTGTTATTGAGGGGATTTTCACCTTTGTCAATAGTTTCCTTCAAATAGCAACTGGTAATGAAAATATTATTGTGGATTATAACACACGGGTAATAGTCGGAATCCTTGTTGATGCTGTTCTCGCCTTCATCTGGTATCAGGTCACCCACTATATCATAAAATACAAAGTCGATATTCAATAACTGATTATAGAAAAAAGAGGTTGGGACAAAACTATCCCTCAGCCAACGAAAAAGCAACGGTTTTGATACCGTTGCTTTTTGCTTGACATAGGTAGTCTTGATAAAATATCGTTGACAAAAAAATAATAGAAAGGCTACCTCATGTACAGTCACTATAACACAAATCAAACGACTCTGCCACTAGAATTAAGCGCATTCTTACCCCACAACCATCTCGTTTTTACGATTGAAAAGGTGGTCAATAAACTAGATGATAATGCCTTTCTAAACTTTTATCATGAGGTTGGGCGGCCTTCTTACCATCCCCAATTACTCCTAGCAGCCCTTTTATTTGCTTATTCTCAAGGGATCTTTTCCGGACGAAAGATAGAAAAAATGATGGTGGAAAATCTTGCCATGCAATACTTAACAGGTCAGCTGGTGATTTCTTATCGGACAATCAATCGTTTTCGTGTGGCTCCTGGGATGGAGGAGCTGATTCGTAATCTCTTTATTGACCTCAACCTTCAGTTGAAAATGGAGGAATTAGTGTCCTTAGAGTGTTTGTTTATTGACGGGACTAAGATTGAGGCTAACGCTAACAAGTACAGTTTTGTTTGGCGGAAGGCTGTTGATAAATTTTCTGCCAAACTTCAAGCGACTCTAAAAACCTATTTTCAAGAGGAAATTAATCCTTTGATTCAAGAGGCCATTGTCTTAGATGACCAAGAGCCTGTAACTTCTGAACAATTGACAGAGTTTTCTCAAATCCTTGAGGAAGAATTGAAATCAGTTAACCAAGCCATCGAAGAAAATCCTGTCAAAGGAAAGGATGAGCGTCAAACAAAGCGTCGGAAACTCAAGAAAGTCCTTCGAAAGGTAAGGGATGATTTTTCAGCCCGTGCACAAAAGTATGAGACCTATCAAGCCACTTTCACTGGTCGCAATAGTTTTTCAAAGACAGATACAGACGCCACTTTTATGCGGATGAAAGACGACCACATGAGAAATGGTCAACTGAAGGCTGGCTACAATCTCCAAATCGCTACTGAGAATCAATTTGTTCTCCACTATGATATCTTCCCAAATCCGACAGACACCAAGACCCTCTTACCATTTTTAGACTCCTATCCCCATGACGCCAAGACTATTGTCGCAGATGCTGGTTATGGTAGTGAAGAGAACCTACTAACTCTTGACCAAGAGGAAATTAATCACTTGATTAAGTATGGTCGGTTTGATAAGGAACAAAAGAGGGGCTACAGAAAGTCTGACAAGAATCTAGCCAATTGGCACTATAATGAAAAAGAGGATAGCTACACCCATCCGGAGGGCTGGAAATATGTGTTTCATCATCTCAAACACCAGAAAACGCAAACAGGTTTTGAACAAGAGATTAAGGTCTACCAGGCTGAGGAGCCTGAATTAGCTCCTCAAAAGGGGCTTTACATCAATGAACGGTACCAATACTTAAAGCAAAAAGAAGTTCAAGCGCTTTTATCTCCTGAGGGCAGTCAAGTTTTCGCACAACGCAAGGTTGATGTGGAGCCTGTCTTTGGGCAGATAAAGGCTTGTTTGGGTTACAAAAGGTGTCATCTGCGGGGGAAACGACAGGTCAAGATTGACATGGGATTGGCCCTTATGGCCAATAATCTCATCAAATATAACAGGAGAAGCAACCGAACCTAAAAAATAGAGGGTCACCAACAAGTGATCCTCTGTTTTTATGGGGGCAAATGGGTTTTGTCCCAGACTCTTTTTTCTTGTTGTTTATTTTGCTTGACCTAATCCAGACTGCTCCTTATCGGTCAATTTGCCATTAGTAAAGTTTAGAATCATCTGACCCTCCTTTTGGCCTTTGGCTAATTTAAGATTACTGGACCAAACAGCTTGGATCTCAGTTTTATCAGACGATGCTGCTTCTGAAAGGCTATCTGGTGCCCCGTACTTGGCAACCATGCTTGAATAAGCATAGCCATTCTTCAAATTCTTATAGTCTTTCGCAGAAAAATTAGCATCCCTTTGGTAGGTGTAGCCCTTAATGGAACGAACCAGGGTACTATCCTTGAAAAGTTTGACTTCAACTGTGATATTGCCAACATTCCAAGTATAAACATCCAGGGTAATATTACCAGACGCAGGCTTCTCCTGCTTGTGACTTTTAGGCTCGCCAAAATATTGCTTCAACTGGGCCAGATTAGTACCACCAGTAAAATCATTTTCAGCCTTACCAACCTTAACCTTATCAAAGTTCTTACGAACGCCATCATGATTGTCAGAACTCTGCAAGGTACTAGAATTCAAACTAAAGGATGAAGAGGAGGTCTTATCCTGATTGTTTTTCTTACAAGAGACCAAGACAAGGGCAGCTAACAAAGCCACCAGAGCCACTAATACTTTTTTCATCTTTGAAACCTTCCCTTTATTCGAATATATATTTTCTCTCTATGGAGCCGGTGGGAGTCGAACCCACGTCCAAACACCTGCTAACTCATTCGTCTACAACCATAGGTTATGTATTGTTTTAACAAGACTTCGACACATAACTCAAGCCCAAATCTTGCGAGTCAGTGAATCTCTTTTAGGATGACCTGACTGCATCCCAACGTAGCTTGCTGTTTTTAAGACTAATGAGCAAACACAAGCCATTCGCTATTAGTCACACAGGCAGGTGTTTAGGCTGCTACTGCGTAAGAATTTGTATTTTTTGCAGTTATATTTAACTGGCATTTTTACATCTGCCGATGGGTTGCAAAACAAGCCTCATAATGCCTGTCGAATCCGTAACGACCCCTAATGATTACTTGGCTCATTATAACAAATCCACCTAAAAATAGCAAAAATAAGGGAATTAGGGTATAATTTTAGCATGTATGAATTTACGAAAAAGGCCATCAAATGGCTGGGCTGGCTTATCCTAATTATCTCTGCCATTCTAGTAATCTGGCTCTTTAAAGATGGCACCTTAAGCGACTTTGATCGTTTCAAAAACTGGGTTGTCCAGTATAAGATACTATCTCCCTTAATTTTTATCCTCATTCAAATCATCCAGGTCGTTCTCCCCATCATTCCAGGTGGCGTGACCACTATCGTCGGCTTTGCCGTCTTTGGCTTTTGGCAGGGGCTGATTTACAATTCAGTCGGGATTATTATTGGGAGTATCATCCTTTTCGCCCTAGTTCAAAAATACGGTCGCAGGTTTATCCTTCTTTTCGTCAAGGAAGAGACCTTTCTTAAATATGAGGCAAAATTAGAGAGCCCAGGCTATGAACGATTTTTTATCTTCTGTATGGTCTCCCCAGTTTCACCAGCTGACTTAATGGTTATGGTAACAGGGCTAACCAATATGTCCCTGAAAAAATTCAGCTTGATTATGCTCTGGACCAAGCCCCTTTCCGTCATCGGTTATAATCTGATTTGGGAACTAGGTGGCAAATGGGCCTACTACCTCTTTGGCTTCTCGAAGAAATAAAGACATCAGAACCTGCTGGACAGGTTCTTTTATTTTGAGCCAATACCAAATCTAGCAAACTTTAAGGCATGACAAAAGACCGCTAGCTCAACTAACGATCTATTCTTTTCCACTCTGAGGGAATCGAACCCCCATCTCAAGAACCGGAATCTTACGTGATATCCATTACACTAAGAGTGGCAACGGATATTATTATACCATGTTCAATTAGATTTTGCTATAGGAAAATCCAAGATTTTGGAATGCCTAAGTTCTCAAAGGAAGTTCTAGTTAATGTCAAAAATTAGAAGTTTGTCTATGAATTAAGCCTAGCAAATCAAAGGCTAGCTTACCATTTACTTCCCTACAAAACATTCAGCTAGATGGAGTTTCTACTAAAGGCCAGAAAAAAATAGCCCGAAAGCTGCTTTTCTTTGCTTACAATTCGATATCTCCAAAGAGATCTGCCATTGAGAAGCCTGTTTGGGTTTCTGGTAATTCGTAATCGCGTTTTTCACGTTTTTGACGACGTGGACGTGATTGACGTTTTTCACCTTGGCCTTGACCTTCAGCATCAGCCGGGCGTTCTTGAAGGGCCTTGATAGACAAGGATACACGTTCAGCATCAGCATCAACTGACAAGACCTTAACTTGGACTTCTTGACCAACAGAAAGGACATCTTTTGGATTTTCAACACGTTTGTGTGAAATTTGAGAGATGTGAACCAGTCCATCGATTCCAGGAAGAACTTCAACAAAAGCTCCAAAGTCAGTCAGACGCTTAACAGTACCATCAATAACATCACCGGCAGCCAATTTTTGTTCAACTCCGTCCCAAGGTCCAGGGGTTGTTGCCTTAAGTGACAGTGAGATGCGTCCTGCTTCTTCATCAATAGCAAGAACCTTAACATCAATTTCATCGCCTACAGAAACTACTGACTTAGGTGATACATTGCGTTCATGAGACAATTCAGTCACGTGAACAAGTCCGTCAACACCACCAAGGTCAACAAAGGCACCAAAGCTTGTCAAACGAGCAACTTTACCTGTAACGATTGAGCCAACTTCAAGTTTTGAGAAAATTTCTTGACGAGCAGCAGCATTCTTTTCTTCAACAACTTCACGACGTGACAAGATGAATCGATTTTCAGCAGGATCAATTTCTTTAATCTTAGCTTCGATGTCTTGACCAACGAATTGTTCAGTGTTACGAACAAAACGCGTATCAAGCATTGATGCTGGAATAAATCCACGGAGTCCTTCAAATTCTACTGAAAGGCCACCTTTAACAGCACGAGTTCCCTTAACAGTAACGACTTCGCCTTCACGGCCAACAAGTTTATCCCAAGCCTTACGTGCTTCCAAGCGTTTTTTAGAGACAAGATAAGTAACGGTATCTGTGTCTTTTCCTACAACCTGACGAAGGACAAGAACTTCAATCTTATCGCCAGCCTTAACAAAATCATTGATGTCAGCTTCACGATCGTTAGTCAATTCACGAAGAGTCAAAACACCTTCGATACCAGTACCTTCTATGATTACGTTTGCTTGACCATTATCAACTGTCAAAACTTCAGCAGTGACAATATCACCAGGGTTAACTTCGCTAACACTGTTTAGCAAATCTTCAAATTCATTCATTCTAAAAAAACCTCCAGCAAGAACTGGTCTATCCAGCACTTGACAACACTATATTTTCTTAAGGCAACCCGCAAGGACAAACTTGACGGTTTGAGGGCTAACCTCATAACCTCAGACTGGGGTAGCTGGATTCGAACCAACGCATGAGGGAGTCAAAGTCCCTTGCCTTACCGCTTGGCTATACCCCAAAATTTAATACTTACGAGTTTGACTCCATGTTAAACAGAGTTGAACTCAGGCTAAACGCTGGGCAAAAAAGATGAGTTTCCTAAAGTCCAAGTGACTTAGCGTCAACTCCCTATTTTTGCTGTGCGTTCTTAACGCCTTTAGTATCCTAATGGAAGGGGAGGGATTCGAACCCCCGAACCCGAAGGAGCGGATTTACAGTCCGCCGCGTTTAGCCTCTTCGCTACCCTTCCATGCAACTAGGGTTCATTCTAACATAAAGGAACCCTTAATGTCAACAGTTTTTAATGATTTAGATTGTATTTTTCGATAATAGATTGGACTGCTTGATCCAAGTCCTTATAGGAATCTTTGATGCTTTCATCTTCAACGATTGCAAACTGACCATCTACTTCTACAATCTGACCAACCGTCCTTTTTCCAATGGTTAAGGCATATCCAGCCAGTTTTTTCCCTGAAACAAGAATCTGGGCATCTGCTAATTGAATTTCAATTTTTTTGTCTTTCTTTGCCATGACTTACTTCCTTGCATTGATAAATTTCCTATTAATTTTACACAAAAAGCCTCAAGCTTGCAAGATGAAATGAGAATTATTTCTAATTAGTAGAGTTTCTAAACTGACTAATAGGATTTTGAGAGGTCTCCACTTTTTAGCAAAAAACTTCCTGCAAAATCTATTGCAAGAAGTTCACTAATGTTAATCAACTTTATAAATCCAGCCCTCTGGTCCTTCAATATCACCGAACTGGATACCTGTCAAGAGGTCATAGAGCTTACGAGTGACAGGTCCCACTTCTGTTTCGCTGTAGAAAACATGGAAATCATCACCGTGTTGAACGCCACCAATTGGTGAGATGACAGCTGCGGTACCGCAGGCACCTGCTTCTTTGAAGCGGTCTAGGTCATTGATGAAGACATCGCCTTGGACAGGTTTGAGGCCAAGATTATGCTCTGCCAAATAAAGAAGGGAGTACTTGGTAATGGATGGTAGGATGGATGGACTTAGTGGTGTGACGAACTCATCATCCTTGGTAATACCAAAGAAGTTAGCTGAACCCACTTCTTCAATCTTAGTATGAGTTGCTGGGTCCAGATAGATAACGTCTGAGAAACCAGAATTATGGGCAATATCACCAGGCATGAGGCTAGCCGCATAGTTACCACCGACCTTAGCAGCCCCTGTACCATGGGGAGCAGCTCGGTCATAATCGTCTTGAATCAAGAAGTTGGTTGGCTGCAAACCACCCTTGAAGTAATTACCTACTGGCATGGCAAAGACGGTGAAGATATATTCATCGGCAGGGTGAACACCGATAACATCACCAACTCCA
Source organism: Streptococcus downei MFe28 (assembly GCF_900459175.1). NCBI lineage: Bacteria > Bacillati > Bacillota > Bacilli > Lactobacillales > Streptococcaceae > Streptococcus > Streptococcus downei. The sequence continues at coordinate 1,768,748 of NZ_UHFA01000002.1, forward strand.
ATCAAGAGAGGGCGCAGATAAAGTGTGGCACCTGTACCGTAAGGTGGCACATAGTCTTCATTGGCCTTGACAACCTGCTTACAAGCATCAATGAACTTGTCTGTTGGTACTTGGGGCATGAGCAGACGGTCAGCCGTGTTTTGCAGGCGGGCCGCATTGCGGTCTAGACGGAAAAGTTGAACAGAACCATCTTTGGTCCGATAGGCTTTGAGCCCTTCGAAGGCTTGTTGCCCATAGTGGAGAGCTGGAGAACTTTCGGAAATATGGAGAGTTGCATCCTCAGTCAACTGTCCATTATCCCACTTGCCATCTTTATAGTAGGAAAGGTAGCGGAAAGGTAGCTTGCGATAGGCGAAGCCTAGGTTTTCCCAATCTAAATCAACTGTCATAATCAATCCCTCTTTCTATCAGATAATGTGGTTTTATTGTAGACCTTTTTCCAAGCTTTTTCAAGGCTTTTGTGGAAAAATTCAGAAAATTTGGTTAATAAAAGAAGCCAGGCGATGAGCTCGTCTAACTTCTTAAAATCTTTATTTCACTTCTGCTTGATAAACTTCTTCATCAGAAATGCTATCTGAAATGAAGCTACCATTGCTGGTGCGTTCGGATAGGCCAAGGTCTACCAGATTGACTTGCTCAAGCTTACCAGTCTTAGACATAACTTCAAGGATTTGTTGGTCTTTGGATTCTTCAACCTCAGTACTAAAAAGGTCCAAGTCTTGGGTATTGGCATCCGAAAGGACTGGTCCTGCCAGGAAGACACGATGTGGCTTGGATTTGAGTTCTCGCAGAACCTGGAGACCACGCCCTGCCCGCTTAGCTAGAGGAATGTCATCCAGAGCCATCCGCTTGAGACTGCCTCTCTGGGTCAGGATAAAGAAGGACTTGGTATTGGCGATGAAGGCCGCTTTGACGCTATCGCCATCCTTAAGGTTGATGGCCTTGACACCAGCTGCTTTGCTACCGACTACTGGCACTTCCTCAATAGGGAAGTGAAGGGCATAGCCCTTCTCGGTGATGACCATGACGGCATCCAACTTGATTGGGGCCATAGCGACCACCTGGTCCTCATCACCCTTGAGCTTGGCATATTTGCTAGACTTGGTCTTATAGCTCCGCCATGGCTGGAATTCGGTTCGGTCTACTCGTTTGATTTGGCCCATCTTAGTCACAGCGAAATAAGTCTCAGGTGTGAAATCGTCGATAATTTCAGCGTAGAGGACTTCTTCGTCCGTGGCAAAATTGGTCAGGGTCTGCGAAAGGTGTTCACCGATGTCCTTCCAGCGAATATCGGTCAATTCATGGACTGGCCGATAGATGACATTACCCAGATTGGTGAAAATCAGCAAGTGCTGGGTGGTCTTGGCTGGTGCAATCAGAACAGCCTTGTCGTCATCACGCTTGCCCAATTCCTCAGGTGTTGAGGCATTATAGGAGCGGGGGCTGGTGCGTTTGAGGTAACCACTGCGGGTCAGGCTGACATAGGTATCTTCTTCAACAATCAGGCTGGCTGTGTCAATTTCAATAGCCTGTGCCTGAGCCTGCAATTCAGAACGACGGGGGTTGCCGAATTTCTTCTTGACCTCACGAAGTTCACGTTTCATGAGGTTGAACATGGTTCGTTCATCACCGATGATGGCCTTGAGGGTAGCAATTTCTTCCCGCAGGGCAGCATCTTCTTCCTCTAAGGTCACAATATCGGTATTGGTCAAACGGTAGAGTTGCAAAGTAACAATGGCTTCCGCCTGTTCCTCGGTAAAGTCATAAGAGACCTTGAGGTTTTCCTTGGCATCCGCCTTATTTTCCGAAGCCCGAATCAGGGCGATGACTTCGTCCAAGATGGACAGAACCCGAATAAGTCCCTCAACAATATGGAGGCGTTTTTCAGCCTTCTTCTTGTCGAACTTGGAGCGAGCCACGATAATATCACGCCTGTGGGCAATATAGCTGGTCAAGATGGGAACAATGCCAACCTGTCTAGGCGTGAAATTATCAATGGCCACCATATTGAAATTATAGTTAATCTGCAGGTCGGTGTACTTGAGCAGGTAGTTGAGAATGGCCTGACTATCGGCATCCTTCTTGAGCTCAATGGCAATCCGCAGGCCTTCACGGTCGGACTCGTCCCGCACTTCGGCGATACCAGGAACCTTATTGTTAATACGGACATCATCAATCTTCTTGACTAGGACGGCCTTATTGACATCGTAAGGAATCTCGGTGACAACAATCTGCTCCTTACCAGCCTTGAGGGGCTCAATTTCCGTCCGTGAGCGAACGACAATCCGTCCCTTACCCGTTTCATAGGCCTTACGAATTTCATCCGCTCCTTGAATAATGGCGCCAGTCGGCAGGTCAGGCCCAGGGAGAAATTCCATGAGTTTATCAACCTTAGCCTTGGGATGGTCAATCATATAGATAACTGCATCAATGACCTCAGCCAGATTATGAGGTGGAATATCAGTCGCATAACCAGCGGAAATCCCTGTTGCCCCATTGACCAAGAGGTTTGGAAAGGCCGCCGGCAGAACCGTTGGCTCCTTTTCGGTATCGTCAAAGTTCCAGGCCCAGGGCACGGTGTCCTTGTCAATGTCTTGCAGGAGGTAGCCCGCAATTTCTGACAACCTAGCTTCGGTATAACGCATGGCAGCCGGTGGGTCACCATCCATAGAACCGTTGTTCCCGTGCATTTCGACCAGAATCTCGCGATTCTTCCAGTCCTGAGACATGCGGACCATGGCATCATAGATGGAAGAGTCACCGTGGGGGTGGAAATTCCCCATAATATTACCGACCGACTTGGCCGACTTCCGGTAGCCCTTCTCAAATGTATTGCCGTCCTTATTCATAGAATAAAGAATCCGACGCTGAACAGGCTTGAGACCATCACGAATGTCTGGCAGCGCCCGCTCCTGAATGATGTATTTGGAGTAGCGACCAAAACGCTCTCCCATGATGTCCTCGAGGGACATATTTTGAATGTTACTCATAAGATACAAAGCCATTAAGCGACTCAAAGAAAAATAGGAAACTTGACGAAGGTGCTTGCACCTAGGAAAGTTTATCTTTTTTCACAGAGCCGTAGGCGTGTTCAGTTCAACAAACTTGAACTTTCCTTTCTGTATAGATTATCTATTTATTATCTTAATTTTTAATAATCGTTTTAAGTGATGCGGACGCCAGTGACTTCCTACGGAATTCCATGGCTAAAATTGGAGCCAACAGTCTCCAATTTTCCGAGACTGTTTGGAAAATCCAAACAGTCTTTTCATCACGGCAACGATTATTAGATAATGCTCTCTTTAAGAGCTTTGTTTTTATTATTAACTTACTTAAATTTGTGCTTTGGAAAATTTTCTAGCAGCTTTATATTTATCAAAAACTAATTTTTTATCAAATTCACTAATCAACTTCTTGTTATATGAAATCGGTTTGTCTAACTCAGTATTGTGTTTTAATAGAAATTCATAAAAATCGCCATAGAAGCCACTATTTTCTTGAGTATAGACTGGAACTCTCATTATGACATTATAGGATTTGTTATTAGTAATTATTTTCTTTCCACTTTCAATCTTAACCTTATACTCTAACTGACAGGTTTTATCAACTAAGACCGTAAAACCAACATTATTTGCTCCATGTTTTAGAATCTGTGAACATGAGGCAGACTGCTGTTTGACATTAGAAGTTAAATTCAATAATGGAACATCCCCGACACCGGGACCTGTAGAACCTACTTGTGGTTTAACAAATTTTTTCTTATTCCTATCATATCTGACAATTAGATTTAAATTTTTGACTTGAGCTCCTTTGTTATTTGTTATAACAACATTCAGATTTTCTAATTTATCATTAGTTTCAAACTCACTGCGAAATTGCTCAAAATTTTCAATCGCTAGACTTTTTACATCTCCTGAGTTTACATTTGTTTTTTTAATAACTTGATCTTTTAAGAGATGATCTTTCGATAAGCCTTTTTCATACGCAATATATTTTATATGGTAGCTAGGTGTGGCTGCTTTCTCATTACCATTATTGTAAGTCAACAAAACAAACTTTTGGTTGTCCTCAAAAAATCCTCCATCATATTGTAAATCTTTTATTTTATAAGGCTTTTTTCTTATCCCATACAATTCGATTTTCGTTATAGCCTGAGAAGTTGCTCGCTTATTTTCAACGGTTAAGCTATTCAAAATAAAATTGGAAAAAATTTTTGGATTTGTAGTAACGGATTCTACCATTCCAGTTTTATTATTTATATTTGAAATATCATTGTCCGATATGACAATTTCTTTTGAATTGTCATAGTGATTATTCATAACATGGCTTGAATAATCCTTTATTACAGGAACTATTAATGATGCTACAATCAATGTCCACCAAAATTTTTTTAACCATAGCTTTAATTTGTTTAAAAAAGGTATGAGCTTTCCAACCTTAATATGTTTTCTTTTCTTTCCCATCAGAATATTCCGCTCTCTTCCAATGTAAACTTGACGTTGTCTTCAATCCATTGGCGGCGGGGGGCTGCTTTGTCGCCCATGAGGACGGAGACGCGGCGTTCGGCTCTAGCTAGGTCTTCGATGGTCACGCGGATAAGGGTGCGGTTGTCTGGGTCCATAGTGGTCTCCCAGAGCTGGTCAGCATTCATTTCCCCCAGCCCCTTGTAGCGTTGCAGGAGAGCACCACGGCCGAACTTCTGACGAAGGTCTTCTAGCTCACCGTCTGTCCAGGCGTATTCCACCTGCTCCTTCTTACCCTTTCCTTTGGACATCTTATAAAGAGGTGGCAGGGCGATATAGACATGGCCCGCTTCGACCAAGGGACGCATATAGCGATAAAAGAAGGTCAGCAGGAGGGTCTGAATGTGGGCCCCATCGGTATCAGCATCGGTCATGATGATGATCTTATCGTAATTGATGTCATCCAAACTAAAATCAGGGCCGACACCTGCTCCGATGGTGTAAATCATGGTGTTGATTTCTTCATTCTTGAGAATGTCAGGCATCTTGGCCTTCTCGGTATTAAGGACCTTACCTCGCAAGGGTAGGATAGCCTGGAACTTGCGGTCACGGCCTTGTTTAGCGGAGCCACCGGCTGAGTCCCCTTCGACTAGATAGAGTTCATTTTTCTTGGGATTCTTAGATTGGGCAGGAGTCAGCTTTCCTGAAAGGAGGCCCTTGTCCTTCTTGTTTTTCTTGCCGTTACGGCTTTCGTCACGGGCCTTGCGGGCTGCTTCTCGGGCATCTCTAGCCTTAATGGCCTTGCGGACCAAGCTAGAAGCCAACTCCCCATTTTCCATAAGGAAGAAGGTCAGCTGATCAGAGACCAGGCCATCGACAACGGGACGGGCCAGCGGGCTTCCCAGCTTGTCCTTGGTTTGGCCTTCAAATTGCAAGTGCTCTTCGGGAACTAAAATGGAGAGGACAGCTGACAGGCCTTCACGGTAATCAGAGCCTTCCAGATTTTTGTCCTTGTCCTTGAGCAGGCCGGTCTTTCTGGCATAGTCGTTCATGGCCTTGGTGATGGCTGTTTTGAGGCCCGTTTCGTGGGTACCGCCATCCTTGGTGCGAACGTTATTGACAAAGGAGAGGATATTGTCAGAGAAGCCATCATTGTACTGCATGGCCACCTGAACTTGGAAGCCTTGGTCTTCCCCTTCAAAATAGATAACAGGGGTCAGGGTTTCCTTATCTTCATTGAGATAGTGAACAAAGTCCTGAACCCCATTTTCATAATGAAATTCAACTTCTTCTTCCGTGCGCTCGTCCTTGAGAACCAAAGTCACCTCTTTAAGAAGAAAGGCGGATTCCTTGAGGCGCTCAGAAATGGTGTTGAATTTAAAATCAGTGGTTGAAAAAATACTATCATCTGGTTTGAAGGTGACCTTGGTCCCTGATTTGGACTTAGGAGCCGTGCCAATTTTTTCTAACTCAGTTACTGGCTTGCCACCATTTTCAAAACGTTGCTTGTAAATGGCACCATCTCTGGTAATTTCGACTTCTAACCAGCTGGACAGGGCATTAACCACGGAGGAACCAACCCCGTGCAGGCCACCAGAGGTCTTGTAACCCCCTTGGCCAAACTTACCACCAGCGTGAAGAACGGTGAAAATGACTTCAACAGTCGGTTTGCCAGTAGCATGCATCCCCGTTGGCATTCCGCGTCCACTATCGGTAACGCTGACCGAGCCATCCTGATGGAGGACAACTTCAATCCGGTCCCCAAAGCCAGACAGGGCTTCATCGACCGCATTATCGACAATCTCCCAAACTAGGTGGTGAAGGCCCGTAGCATCAGTCGAGCCAATATACATACCGGGACGCTTGCGGACCGCATCCAACCCCTCTAGCACCTGAATGGCATCATCATTATAATTTGTAATTGAAATTTCTTTTTTCGTCAAAATTGACCTCCCAATTATTCATCCCTCTTATATTACAAGTTTTTGGGGGAATTTGCAAAAGAATTTGGCCTTAGAACCACAAAAGAGGCCTTTCTATCAGCTTTCTCTAAGAAAGCCTGTAATCAGGCCTTAATTTTTGATATAATGACAGCATGGAAACTATTATTTTTATTGTGATTGCCTATCTGCTGGGCTCTATTCCCTCAGGGCTCTGGATTGGTAAGATTTTCTACCACAAAAACATCCGTGACTACGGTAGCGGAAATACTGGCACGACCAATACCTTTCGTGTCTTAGGAAAAACGGCGGGAACCATTACCTTCCTGATGGATATGCTTAAGGGGACCTTGGCGGTCCTACTGCCTGTTTGGTTTGGGGCAACGGCTATCTCACCCCTGGTTATTGGTTTCTTCGCCGTTCTGGGCCATACCCTACCAATCTTTGCTGGCTTCAAGGGAGGCAAGGCGGTAGCTACTAGTGCTGGTGTCCTCCTAGGCTTCACCCCCCTCTACTGCCTCTTCCTACTGGCTGTTTTCTTCACCATTTTGTTTCTGACCAGCATGATTTCCTTTTCCAGTATAGCGGTTTCGGTCATTGGACTCATCACCCTCTTTACCTTCCCGGCCTTTCATTTTATCCTGCCGAGCTACGATTGGCTCTTTACGCTGATTGTCTCTTGTCTGGCCTTGATTATTATCATACGGCATAAGGACAATATGGTTCGGATAAAAAATAAGGAAGAAAATCTTGTGCCATTTGGCCTCGACCTGACCCATCAGCACCCAAAGAAATAAAATTTATAGAATATCACTCAAGCAGATTCAGCCAAGCCTAATCTGTTTTTTTTTTTTTTTTTGTTGTTTTTGGGTTTAATTGGAATTATCAACTAGCAATCTCTCGGCCATAGAAAAAAGGCATCCCGAAGGATATCCTTTTTAGTCTTTAATTCATTTATGTCTACGGACACGTAGGTGGTCCACTACGGCTCCTGCTGCAATAACCGTAACGCCAACGAAGCTAACCAAGACTTCGTTGAAGCGGGTATTATCAGCAGTGTTAGAAGCCGAAACATGGGGTTGAGCACTTGCTTCCATCCTTGAGCCAGTTGAGCCAGACCCAGATTGGCCACGTCCGCTAGAACCTGCAGCAGAATTTGCTCCCAGTCCTTTGGATTGTGAGCTAACATCAGGAAGGTCAATATCTTGCGAAGTTGGCTTATTTGAGTTAGTTGTCATTTGCTCTGACTTGTCACTAGCCTGCTTCATAGCCTCCTCAGGCTTATCTGCCAGCTTACCGATGTCAATCGCCTTATCCAACTGAGGAAGCTCCTCAGGAATCTTTTGCTCAATTGTCGCATCGGACTTTTTACTAGGCGCTTCATCAGGAATATTGTCCACTCCCCCATCAATCTTTGGCTGGTCCGGACCTTCTGGTTTCTCTGAATCATTTGGATTTAGATTGGGCTTAGAATCCGGTTTAGAATCTTTTGGTGCCCTCGGTTGGAAACCATCACTTCGCCCGCCATCTCGCCGAGGAGCCAAGGGTGCTGGTTTGAAAGAATGCTCCGAAGGGCCAATATGCTTCTTGATCCAATCTGGATCATAGTAATGGAGAGCCAAAATCGATATAAGTCGCTTATTTGGATTAATCTCCTTATACTGGAGCAAATCGATGTCTGATTTGAGGTAATCCTCCAAGACTTGGTCCATTGACGGTCCCTCTTGACGAGGACCACCCAGCATGGTGTAATTATCTCCACCAGCAGCCAGAAAATCGTTGGTGGCCAAATAATAGGTCTTGGATAAGTCTAAAGGCAGGTAGATTTCACTTTCAGGGTCCCAAACTTCGATGGCATGAATCCGTTTATCTGGATCTAAATTCGTATCGTAGTAGACACGAGCACCGGAAACCTGCAAGAAGCCACCACTAGGTTCCAAAATTGGGTTACCTTCCTCATCTAAGATAGGCTGGTTATCCTTATCAACCTGGACGATGGACCCCAGCGAGGTCCGAAACATATCATCAATGTTTTGACCTGTTACTTGAATTTGTGTAACGGTATTACCAAAAGGAAGGACGGCAATGACATCACCCTTGGTGATAGGTTGGCCTGTTTTAAGGGTTTCTCGCAGACCTCCACCATTGGTCACAGCGAGATTAGACTTGTGACTAAAGCCTGTCTGACCATAAGCTAGCAGGGAATCCACAACTAAGTCCCCTAGATTGGTCTCACGCACACGCACATTCATCCGATCGCCATTTAACTCTACAGGGTTGTCTTCTCGAATGACTTGGGCACTTTCTGCCTCATACTTGGCCTGAATTTTCTCCAGCAAGCCTGCGACTGCAGGGTCTGGTGTGACATTTTCTAATTGGTCTGCCGATAAGACACCTGCCGACAGGACACGATCAGAATTTAGGGTAATATAGCCAATATTGTGGAGGTAGCTTCCTGTTTGATTGTAGGTAACATGGCCATCCGTCAGCTGGAGAACCGTATGGGAATGGCCATCAATAACAATGACATTCTTATCTTTCAGCAGCTCATTTTGCGCTAAGGCCTGGGCTAGACTATCACCACGCCATTCTGTCTTGGTAGTTGCATCCACGCCAAGGTGGCTTAAGATGACGTAGTTATGATAGGTCTTCCCTTGGGCTTTTGCGTTAGCTTCGGTTTGAGCAATAACATTGTTGACCTCTGTAATTGGGTCTGCAAAAGTTACTCCCTTGATGTTATCGGGATGGGTCTTGGTCGCCGTTTCTGGGGTGGTAACCCCGATGACAACAAATTCATCACCATCCTGGTCAGGGGTTTTATCAATGATGGTCGATGGTTCAAAGAGCCGAGTTCCATTAACATAGATATTGGAGCTGATGATTGGAAACTGCAACTTCTCCTTGAGACGTTTCAATTGATAGAGACCAAAATCAAACTCATGATTACCGACAGTCATAGCATCATAGCCAATGCTATTCATGACGTCAGCCATGTTCTCACCCTGGCTGCTGTTAGAAATCGGTAAGCCTTGGAAGGAATCACCCGCATCAAAAACTAGGGTTTGACCTTGCTGACGAGAGGCTTCTACAACGCTAGCTAATTTGGCATCGCCAATAACACCATTCTTGTCATCTTCCACCATCCGTCCATGGACATCATTGGTATGAAGAATCGTGATGTCCTGACTTGACTTTGACGCTGGTGCTTGGGAGTCCGCTTGGCTAGTTTTTTCTTGGCTTTCTGGAGTTGTAGGCTCTTGGTCTGATTGTGGGTTGACCAAAATCCATTTGGCTTTTTGGGTCTGGCTTTCTTCTTCTGAACTCGAGTCCGTTGAGGACGACTGTGAGCTTGGTGAAGAAGCCTTCTGACTGGATTCTTCCTCTTGCGACTGTGACACTTGGATAGAGTCCACCTGTCCATCTACCCCAGTGGCCAAATTAGCCTCGTTGGCATAGGTTTTATTTGATAAAATTGCCGTCGAGAATAAGAGGGCAGATAGGGTCGGGATTAAGAATGTTTGCTTGCGCATGAAGAACTCCAGAATAATATTAGTATTATCTATTATACAATAAATAGTAATAATTTGAAATGAGATTGTTCAGAAAAAATAATATTTTCCCGTCAAAAAAGACCAAGTTCACTTGAAAGAACCCAGTCCTTAGAGGCTTATGCTTGATAAATAATTCGACCATCGCAGATGGTATATTTGACCACGCCTTTGAGCTTTTCTCCGATAAAGGGAGAATTTGAGGCCTTGGAAGCAAATTGGTCTGAAACCAGGCGGTCTTCCTTGTCCGCAAAGATAAGAATATCTGCTGGACCATTTTCAGCCAGATAGCCAGCATCAAATCCATAAAGGTCGGCTGGGTTGCTGGTCATCTTGGCTAAGAAATCTAACAGAGTCAGCTCTCGCGTTTCAACCAAGTTGGTTAGGCCCAAGGAAAGCGAGGTTTCCAGCCCTGTCATGCCAGATGGGGCCTTGGTTATATCAGCAACTGCCTTCTCGTCAGCATGGTGGGGGGCGTGGTCAGTCGCAATGATGGAGATGACTCCCGACTTAAGACCTTCAATAACCGCCAGACGGTCTTTTTCTGTCCGCAAGGGGGGATTCATCTTGGCCATAGCTCCCTTGACTAGTAACAAATCCTCAGTCTTCGAGAAGTGTTGAGGGGCCGCTTCGGCTGTCACAGGTGCACCAAGTTGCTGAGCGAATTCAACCACCTTAACGGACTCAGCCTTGGACAGATGTTGAATGTGGAGGTGAGCCTGGGTCGCATGGGCAATCATGGCATCACGGGCAACCATGCTGTATTCTGCCACACCTGTTGCTCCACAGAAACCAAATTTATCGCGAGCAATATCTTCATTAAACCCAAGAATGCCATTGAGCTCAGGATCCTCTTCATGGAGGGCAATGAAAGTATTATTTTCCTTGGCTAATTCTAGGGCCTCCTTGACTAGCTTACTACTTTGCAGGGGGATTCCATCGTCCGATAGGGAAACGGCACCTGCTTCGAGAAGGGCCTTGAAGTCTGTCAAATTTTGACCATCAAAGTTCTTGGTGACGGTAGCGTTGGTATAGATGTGGATGTCTTCCTTAGCTGCACTGGCCAAAACTTCCTTGAGGGTGGGGACATCAGAGATGGTCGGATTGGTATTGGCCATCATGACCACCGTTGTAACCCCACCTGCTGCGGCAGCCAAGGCACCTGTGTGAATGTCTTCCTTGTGGGTCTGACCAGGTTCACGAAAATGAACATGGATATCCACCAGTCCTGGTGCCACCACTAGACCTGTCGCATCAAGGACTTGCTCAGCATCCTGGTCTAGGTTTTGGCCAATCCTGACGATTCTTTTGCCGTCGACCAAGACATCAGCAATCTGATCAAAACCAGACTTAGGGTCTAAGACCCGACCGTTTTTAATGAGTAACATGTAAAACTCCCTCTCCAATTAGCACTCTAAATTCTCAATTATTCCTATTTGGACAAAGTAAACCTTAAAAAACTAAAACTATAAAAATAGAAGGTTTTTGAAGTCCCCTAAAGAATTAAGCCAACCAATCAATGGGCTCCTGACCAGCTTCTTGCAAATAGGCATTAGCTTTAGAAAAAGGTTGGGAGCCAAAGAAGCCCCGATGGGCCGATAGAGGGCTGGGGTGGGGGGACTCGATAATTCTATGGATAGGATTGGTAATGAGCCCCTTCTTCTTGCGCGCAAATCCGCCCCAAAGAATAAAGACGACCGGCGTCTCCTTTTCATTAACCACCTTAATGATGGCATCGGTAAAGGGTTCCCAAATCTGACCCTGGTGACCATTGGCTTGACCTGCTGGCACTGTCAGACAGGCATTGAGTAAGAGCACACCCTCTTTAGCCCAGGGGGTCAAATCATGGTGGTCTCTGGGACCAATGTCCTGAGCTAATTCTTTAAGAATGTTTTGCAAAGATGGCGGTGCTGGAAGCTCCTCGGGGACGGAAAATGACAAGCCTTGAGCCTGCTTAGGACCATGGTAGGGATCCTGACCAATAATGACCACCTTAACGTCTTCCAAGGGCGTCGTTTGGATAGCATTAAAGACCTGTTCCCGCGGTGGATAGACGACTCCTTGGCTATAAACCTGATCCATAAAGGCATTGATTTGTCCGAAGTAATGTTCAGGCAATTTTTCCTTAATGAGCTGGTGCCAACTTGAATGCTGCATACTTTACTCCTAACATTTTCCGATCAAATCGAGCTTCGCTTTTGCCAACACATGCCCTTCTAATTGATGTAAAAAATCATTCATGTAGAAACCATCAGCCAAGTCCAATTCTTTATCCAGAGCATAAACCGTTAATGTGTAAAAATGATCTTTATCTGGCGGATACGGCCCCATATAATTATTCTCAATGGCCGAAAAATCTGTTGCTAAAAACTTGCTGACAAGGCTGTTCTTCCCATGAAGATGCTGGTTATCAAGTCGTGAAAAGTCAGCTTCAATCTCTGTTTTTGCGGCGGGCACATTGGCCACAACCCAGTGTATGTAAGCAAAGCCACAAACTGGAATGGAGTCATAATCTACCAGAGTCCAAGCGAAGGTCTTAGTTTCGGCAGGTTCTTCTTTTATTGAAAAAGGAAAGGATACAATAGCATTGCCCAGTTCAAGTTCATTGGTGTGCTTGCTGTATCGTTCTGGAATAATGTGCTCTTCAAAAGGAACTATAATTTTCATAACCATCCTCCTAACTGGTTAAACGGCTGCTTTCCAGCACCATAGCCTTGAGTTCGGACTCACTCAGCTCGGTCCCATTGACCAAGACGGTCAGCCAGTGTTTTTTATTCATATGGTAAGCCGGGATAACCCCTTTAGTGTCCAACAAAATCTCAACCTGTTCTGGTTTGAGTTTGAGATTAAGCAGGAGTTTTCCTTCCTTCTGTGTTACCAATGCCAGCATTTTCTGGTTGCGGCGGTGCCGGATGACTGGGGTGTACTTGCTCTTCTCACGCGTAAACGGATAGGCCTCTTCTGCCCCCGTCAAGTTCACCAGCCAATCCAGCAGTTCTCGCTTAGAAAAATTTTCGAAAGCCATAAGCACCTCCAAATCATTTCAAATCGATACAATCAGGAAAACTCGTCAGCTTAGTCTTGCCAAGACTCCTGATTTTCTTTGAATTTCTTCAAGAGCTGCAAGCCATCTGCATTGATATAGCCTTGGACCTTAGCTACCTTGATGAGTTCCGAATAATTGGATAGGGTCACCAATTTAACACCCGCATCGGCGAAGTTCTTATCGGCTTTGGGCAACTCATAGGTAAAAATAGCAACAACGCCAAGAACCTTGGCTCCCTCACGTTCGGCTGCTGCAACAGCATCCAAGACCGAGCCACCAGTTGAAATCAAATCTTCAATGATGACCATCTTTTCACCCTTGGCAACGCGTCCTTCAATTTGGTTGCCAGCTCCATGGTCCTTGGGTTTACTCCGGATGTAGGCAAAAGGCAGGTCCATCTTGTCGGCGATGATAGCGCCATGGGGAATCCCTGCTGTTGCTGTTCCGGCAATCACTTCAACCTCTGGGAATTCTTCCTTGATTTTTTCAACGAAACCATTTTCAATCAAGGTTCTTGTTTCTGGATAAGAAAGGGTAATGCGATTATCGGTATAAATCGGCGATTTAATCCCTGACGCCCAGGTGAAAGGCTCCTCAGGTTTTAAATAGACGGCCTTAATGTCTAATAAATCGGATGCGATTTGGGATGCTAATGTCATTGTTTTCTCCATTCTAAATTGAGGGATTTTCTTATGAGGACAAAGGTATTCGCGGGCTTAATTACCCATACCTGAGGGCAAACTTTTTTCTACCTGCCCAGCTAACAAATCATTTTCTTTTCTGTCTGCTATGCTTGAGAATTCCACTCAGCCTTGATTGCCTGATAAGCAGCGACTGGGTCAGCTGCCTGAGTAATGGGGCGACCAACCACGATATAGTCAGAACCGATTCTGTAAGCATCGGCAGGGGTCATGACCCGTTTTTGGTCACCGACACTTGAGCCAGCAGGCCTGATGCCTGGGGTCAGGCAAATAAAATCCTCAGAGGTTGCTGCCTTGATTTTAGCTACCTCATGGGCTGAGCAGACTACACCGTCTAGGTCAGCTTCCTGGGTCTTTTTAGCATAATGCAGGACTGATTCCTCCAAACTAGTTTGGATATTTTGAAAATCTTGCATCTGCTCTTGCGAGGTCGAGGTTAACTGGGTAACGGCAATCAATTTTGGACCTTGGCCCAAACCTGCTCTTGCCGCCTTCATCATTTCGACACCACCAGCTGCATGAACATTGGTCATATCAACACCCAGCTTGGCTAGGACTGCCATGGCAGATTTAACCGTATTGGGAATATCGTGTAGCTTCAGGTCAAGAAAGACCGAATGCCCCAAAGATTTCACATAGGAAACAATCTCAGGGCCAGCCCCATAATAGAGCTCCATACCAATCTTGACGTAAAGTTTCTCTTCCTGCGGAAAACGCTCTAGGAAGGTCTTGACAGCCTCAAAAGAAGGAAAGTCAAGGGCAACAAGGGGACGAGACTCTCTCATATCGGTCTTTGTATCCTTTCTGCAAAAAACGTAAGGGAAAGAGGTGAAACTGGGCAGAACTTGCTTCTAGTCCAGTTCTAAAAACTTCTAAGCTCAACTTCGTTATAAATCAACTAACTCGTTTCGCTAAGAAAACTTAGGAACGTAGAGGTTGGGACAAAAAAATCCTTGCCTCATTACTTTTTCAACATCACACACATTGACGCATCAATAGCTCTAAATTCAGCTTCGCCATTCTGGCTTATTTCATTAAGAAATCGAGGAACCTAGTTCTCACGCCGTTCAAACTGGGTCAATGGCCCTAGGCTCTGTTTTCAACACTCACCAAGGGCCATAGAAAAACCTTGCCGGAGGGGCAAGGTATGATAAAAATCAGGGTAGTCCTCTCCCCATATTTTACCGTTACCTTGTTCGCCTCTCTGGACCAACTTAAAGGTTATCTCATCAGTTCTATTTTAACTTACAGGTACTTAACTGTCAATCAAATGCTGTCTTTCCTAGCTTCAAGGACAATAAACTACAAATACTTTCGAAGTCTACAAAGTTCATTTAAAAAGTTGGCCTTCTGGATCCCATAAAGGAACACTTTGAGTTTCTACAGCCCCTCTTAGTCTGACACAAGCTTACTGTCATGGCCCAGTCTAAGCATGAGTCTTTCAAAATCTTGGTAAGAGATTGACAAGGTCGTTGAATTTACGAAGGGATGGAGACTAATCACGCCCAGTTCTTTAAGATTTTCGTCGACAAGCAACTTGATTCGGTTTTTCTTGTCGAACATCAGTCCCAAGGGTGTTACGGTTCCCGCTGACACATGGAGGAGCTCCTCTAATTGTTGCGCTTTAGCAAAAGTTAGGCGCTTTTCCTCTAAAACTTGGGCTAAAGCCGATAAATCAGCTCGTTTTTCATTGGGTAAGAGATAGAGGTAGAACTGCTTTCCTTGCTTATTTTGCAACAGAAGATTTTTCACCGGAGGATTGGGCAAAGAAAAATCCAAATTCTTCCCCGAAGTAATCGCCTGATGATCATAACGCTGATAGTCGATGTCTAACTCTTGTAAAATCTGATAAGCTTCCGTCTCATTTGCTAGGGCCATAACCAACTCCTTTTTCAAACTCTGTTAAAGTAGACTTTCACGCACTTCTTTTCTCAGCTCTTCCAAGGTCTCAATGCCATACTTATCCATTACTCTCGGCAAGTCAGCGATGATGTTAGGGCAGGCAAAGGGGTCGGTGAAATTGGCAGTACCAACTCCGATGGCGGAAGCCCCTGCTATCATCATTTCAAGAGCTGCCTCTGCTGAGTCAACACCTCCCATCCCAATGATAGGGAGCTTAGAATTTTGGGCAACTTGGCGAATAAGTTTGAGGGCGACAGGAAAGACAGCTGGGCCACTCATGCCACCTGTCCCATTGGCAATAATAGGCTTACGGCTCTGCAGATTAAACCGCATGCCCACTAGGGTATTAATCATAGTGAAGCCAGTTGCGCCAGCATCTTCTACTGCCTTAGCAATCTGGCTAATATCAGCCACACTTGGCGTTAATTTGACATAGACGGGAACTTGAGATGCCTCAACAGCTGCCTTGGTCGCCGCGTAAGCCAGTTCAGGCACCTGACCAATCAAGAGGCCAGCATTGCCGTGGTCTACATTGGGGCAGGAAATATTGAGCTCAATAGCCTCGACGTTGGGAGCTTGGGAAATTTTCCCAGCGACACTGGCATATTCTTCATTGGAAAAACCAGCGACATTGGCGATTATGGGGAGGTCAGGATAATGCTTCTGCAACCAAGGAAGTTTCTCCGTAAGGACAGCTTCCACACCTGGATTTTGGAGACCAATGGCATTGAGCATGCCAGATGGAGTTTCTGCCACCCGAGGGGTGGGGTTGCCAAAACGAGCTTCTTGGGTCGTGGCCTTTATCATAATGGAACCCAGTTTATTGAGGTCATAGTAGTTGGCGTAGTCTTGGCCAAATCCAAAACAACCCGAGGCTGGGATAATGGGATTTTTCAAATCTAAGCCTGGCAGGGATACTGCTAAACGATTCTTAGTCATAGTTACCTCCTAGAGCACAACACTATCTGTTTCAAAGACGGGCCCGTCCTGGCAGACCCGCCTATTTGCAGCTTCTAAACTATCCTTGAGATGGACAACACAGGCATAGCAGGCCCCCATTCCGCAAGCCATCCTTTCTTCCAAGGACATATAAGCATGGGGGTGGTCAGCGAATTTTTTATCCACATACTTGAGCATGCCTGGTGCTCCGCAGGAATAGATGGCTGTGAAATCATCGGTTAATTCATCGACGACCGTCGAGACATAGCCCTTGATGCCATAAGAACCGTCATCCGTAGTCACCGTCACCTGAGCCACCTGCTTCATTTCTTCTTCCAAGATGACGGCAGATTTATTGGCAAAGCCCAGCACGGCTGTCACTTGGGCTCCCTTTTTAGCTAAGGCCTTAGCGGTCGCATAGAGGGGTGGAACACCGATACCCCCACCGATCAGCAGGACCTTGTCATCTTGATTAACCATTGATAGGTCAAAACCATTGCCCTGGGGTCCCATAGTATCAATAAAATCACCTGATTTTAAATGGGATAAAATCTCTGTTCCCATGCCCTGAACCCGATAGATAATCGAAGCTTCTTGCTTTTCCTTATCAATATCACAGATTGAGATTGGCCGCCTAAGGAGCTTGCTGGGGTCTGGCACCCGCAGGTGAAGGAATTGCCCCTCCTTCATCTCCTCAACCATCTGGCCAGTCAAAACCATCTTAAAAATTTTAGGAGCAATTTCAGTCTGACTGCTGATTCTCAAGTTTTCCTTGAGAATGCTGGGCTTTTCTTGTGCTTGCATAAGGTTTCCTTTCCAACAAAAAGACCCTGCCTAGAGAGCAAGGTCACACAAATAGAGGTGGGAAATTTCTCCCCATCCGTAAAATGCCTGCCTTGGAGCCTCTCTGGACTCATTTAAAGGTCAACTATTTCTTTCTAATATTTAAGGCTGGTCGGTCAAGACCTCATAAGGGCGTTCATATTCTTCCTTAAGGGCTGCACCAGCAACTTGCAAACTGCCAAAGAGATCCACCAAAATACCAAAGGATTTAGCCCGATCCTGGTCTAGTAGACTGTAGAAAAACGGTTGGGCAACCGCTACCTCCTCCAAAAAGGCCAGTTGGGACAGCCAATCCCCCACGACATCCAGAGATTCATTCATCAAACGAAAAGAGGGCTCATCGTACCAAGCCAAGGCTTGAACCTTCTCCTCCTGACGCTTGAGAGGTTGGCAGGCTTCCAAAATCTTGTCAATTTCTGGCTTAATCAGAACCGTTTCAACAGAAAACTCTAAGAGCGAAGGCTCTTGTTCAATCATGGATAATTCTGCTTCAAAGAGATGTAAATAGTGCCGCGTGACGGCCAGTTTGTGCAATAGTTGTTGATAATCTTGTAGGACTTGCTCCATAGTGACTTACCTTACTTCTTATTTTCTTTCATTTTACCATAAATGCTTAATAAAATTAAGACCAAGGCCCTCACAAAATGAGCAGACCAGCAAAGATTGCCCAGATTTTTCTATCAACATTGGCTTGTCTTGATTGATACTCGCCAAAATTTAAAAAAATAGACTTAGAGGTTAAGCCCCTTTTACTCCTACTATAATCTTAAAAGAGTAACGCCTCTCCCTCATCTAGGTCGCCATTCTTGACCCCCATTGAGTCTACACAAGCAATCTACCCGCCCAGCAAAAAACGAGCCCTTAAGCTCGCTTTCTTTATTTCTAGTCTTTATGATTTCTAGTCTCAATCCTCTATAGAAAGGCTTGGGGCTATAGCTTATTTCAAAACCTTTTGTGTCTTGGCATAGTTAGCTTCGACCGCTTCTTTTTCAGCCTTCCACCAGTCTTGGTGGTCGGTGTACCACTTGATGGTATCTTCTAGGCCAGCTTCAAAGTTAGTAAACTCAGGTGTCCAACCCAGTTCTTGGCGGAGCTTGCTTGAGTCAATGGCATAACGCAAATCGTGACCTGCACGGTCTGTCACATGGTCGTAGGCATCTTTTGGTTGTCCCATTTTTTCTAAGATGAGCTCAAGCACTTCTTTATTATTCTTTTCGCCATCGGCACCAATCAGATAAGTTTCTCCGATTTGTCCCTTGGTCAAAATAGCCCAGACACCAGTTGAGTGGTCATTTGTGTGAATCCAGTCACGGACATTTTTACCTTCGCCGTAAAGTTTTGGCTTGATACCAGACAAGATATTAGTGATTTGACGTGGAATGAATTTTTCGATGTGTTGGTAAGGACCGTAGTTATTGGAACAGTTAGAAATGGTCGCCTTGACACCAAATGAACGCACCCAAGCCTTAACAATCAAATCAGAAGCCGCCTTGGTAGATGAATAAGGGGATGAAGGATTGTACTTAGTGTCTGGGGTGAATTTTTCGCCTGGACCTTCACCATGACCTGGTAAGTCTTCGCGAAGAGGAAGGTCACCATACACTTCATCCGTTGACACATGGTGGAAACGGATATCGTACTTGCGAGCCGCTTCCAAGAGTGTATAAGTCCCAACAAAGTTAGTATAGATAAAGGGACTTGGGTCCTTGAGCGAGTTGTCATTGTGGCTTTCCGCAGCATAGTGAACGATGGCATCCGCTTTGGCAGCCAATTTATCCACCAATTCAGCGTCCGCAATATCACCAACCACCAACTCAACGCGGTCGCCAAGAATTTCTTCGAGATTGGCACGGTTGCCGGCGTAAGTCAATTTATCCAAAACCGTTACATGAACGTCCGGATGGTTGTTGTAGACATAATGGACAAAGTTGGAACCGATGAAGCCTGCGCCACCGGTAACGATGATGTGTTTGTATTCAGACATGATTACTCCTAAGATACTAAGCCCGTAAAAGGCAAAGGCAAAACAGGAAATCGGCAGAAAATCCTGATTTTCTAGACGATTTCTCTTTTTGACACAGCCTTTAGGGCGGGTTCGATTTCCCTTTTTTAGTTTTTTGTTTTTGACAGTTTCCTTAGGTGGTGGGGGCGTCATGAACTAAGTCTAAAAGTGTCTATGAAAGTCTTTCTTGTCAACTTCCTTGCCAAGGACTTTCAAGTCACTCTAAGGACTGGATTTCATTGACTCATTTCTGAACCCAAGGTTTCAGAAATGCCCATCATTCCACCACGGCGGAAACTATCGGTTCTAGCTCGCTTTGCTCGTCTTTTTATATTGATTTTTTCGTTACAGAGAAAAGTATCAGATAGAGGTTCGCTAGGCTCACCTATTATATTCGCCGTGGAAAACCCTATCGGGTCTTTTCTTACAAATCTTCTTTTTTCAGTGGTTTCACATCTTTGAGCATTGGATGATTTTTATCGGCTTCAGAGACTTCTGCTTCTGCTAGATTTTCCCATTCAATGCCCAAAGCTGGATCTGCGTAGTTGACAAAGGCATATTTTGGCTTGAGTTCCAGTGCCCAGTAGTCATTTACCAGATAGCTGTAGGAAACCTTGTCAGAAAGGACCTGGAAACCATTGGCAACACCACGAGGAACAAAGATACCCTTGGAGGCGTCGATGATGGTTTGGTAGGTATGACCAAAGCTTTCGCCCTCACGCAGGTCAACCCAAGAGCCCAGAACCTTTCCTTCATCAGCTACCGAGATATACTTATCCCAAGGTTCGGCATGGAGACCCCGTAAAACGTTTTTGCGAGAGAAGGAAACATTATTTTGCAACTTACCACCCGCAAAGAAGCTTTCTGGAAAACCGAGTGGCAACATTTTTTCTTTTTGGAAATTTTCCTTGAACCAGCCACGGTTATCGCCGTGAACAGGAATGTCAAACTCAATCATGCCAGGGATAGCTTCAATTTTACGAGCTGCCAGTTCTTTTTCAAAAAATTTATCGGTCATTAGGCTTCTCCAATCAAACGCAAGAGGTATTGTCCATATTCATTTTTCTTGAGCGGTTGGGCTAGTTCACGCACCTGCTCTTTGCTAATGTAACCCATGCGGTAGGCTATTTCTTCTAAGTTGGCCACTTGGAGATTTTGCATGCGTTGAACCGTTTCGATATATTGGGCCGCTTCCAAGAGGCTTTCATGAGTTCCTGTATCTAACCAAGCAAAGCCACGTTCCATGACTTCCACCGAGAGGTCGCCACGCTCTAGATAGGCCTTGTTGACATCGGTAATTTCCAATTCACCCCGAGGGCTTGGCTTGATATTCTTGGCAATGTCGACGACATCATTATCATAGAAATAAAGACCCGTCACAGCATAGTGAGACTTAGGGTGTTCTGGCTTTTCTTCGATGGAGATTGCATTCATATTTTCGTCAAATTCAACAACCCCGAAGCGCTCAGGATCCTTGACTTGATAACCAAAGACGGTTGCCCCTTTTTCCTTGCTGGCTGCCTTTTGCAACATCCGGCTGAGACCTGGACCGTAGTAGATATTGTCACCCAAAATCAAAGCAACATTGTCATCGCCAATGAAATCTTCACCAATAATAAAGGCCTGAGCCAAACCGTCAGGACTCGGTTGCTCAGCGTAAGAAAGATTGATGCCGAATTCAGAACCATCTTGAAGCAATTCCTTGAAACGAGGCAAATCTTGCGGTGTTGAAATAATCAAGATGTCCTTAATCCCTGCCAACATGAGAGTTGAGAGGGGATAATAAATCATAGGTTTATCGTAAACAGGCATGAGCTGTTTTGAGGCCGCACGGGTCAATGGATAGAGGCGAGTTCCTGACCCACCTGCAAGAATAATACCTTTCATCGAAAAAGCTTCCTTTCAGAATTTGTCTGATAAAATTATATCACAAGCCCTTGCAAATGTCAGTAAAAACAAGGGATTGTGAGGAGCGTTTCCTGGGGTTCTCTATCTGCTAAGATTGCTATAGTTGGACCTATAAGTTCTATTACTGTTATAGTCTGAAACTATATCTGCTTTATGTTACAATAAGCCTATGCGTATTCAACAATTACATTATATTATCAAAATCGTCGAAACGGGTAGTATGAATGAGGCTGCCAAGCAACTCTATATTACCCAACCTAGTCTTTCCAATGCTATCAGGGATTTGGAAAGGGAAATGGATATCAAGATTTTCAACCGCAATCCTAAGGGGATTACCCTGACCCAGGATGGGGTGGAATTTCTCTCCTACGCTCGCCAGGTGGTGGAGCAGACCAATTTGTTGGAAGAACGCTACAAGAGTAAGGACCACAACCGCGAGCTCTTTAGTGTCTCGGCCCAGCACTATGCCTTTGTCGTCAATGCCTTTGTCTCCCTACTCAAGGGAGCCGATATGAGCCAGTACGAGCTCTTCCTGCGAGAAACCAGAACCTATGAAATCATCGATGATGTCAAAAATTTCCGCTCAGAAATCGGGGTTCTCTTTCTCAACAGCTACAATCGGGATGTCCTGACCAAGATGTTTGATGACAATCACCTGACCTATACCAACCTCTTTGTCGCCCAGCCCCATATTTTTGTCAGCAAGTCCAATCCCCTAGCCAGCAAAAAATCCGTCAGTCTCAGCGACCTAGAGGATTTTCCCTATCTCAGCTATGAGCAAGGCTTGCACAACTCCTTCTACTTCTCAGAAGAAATCATGTCCCAGATTCCCCACAAAAAATCCATCGTGGTCTCGGACCGGGCCACCCTCTTCAATCTCCTGATTGGCTTGGACGGCTATACCGTGGCCACAGGGATTCTCAACAGCAACCTCAACGGCGATGATATTGTCTCTATTCCGCTGGAAGTTGACGATAAAATTGACATCGTCTACATCAAACACGAAAAAGCCAACCTCTCCAAGATGGGCGAACGCTTTATCGATTATCTCTTGGAAGAAGTGAAGTTTGATTGAACAGTCTTACTAAGCACTGAGAGCTCGTTCGACGGCGCTATTTTCCTTAGAAAATATCTATTCCCTCACTATTTCATCTAAGTTGTCAATGTCGGCCGACCCGACCTAGGCTTCATGTCACATCTTATAGCAAATAAGCATCTAAAATCTAGAGATGGTAAAAAGGCGAGCTCGGTGGTTGGAAAAGCTAGCTATTTTCACAGAGTACCGGTGAGTTCTAATAATCAGTCAATACACCAGTGCATATTTGACAATAGTTCCAAAAATTCGAATATCAGTGCTTCTTCCACATCTATCTGACGCTTGCATTACCAGCCAACTATGGTACAATGATAATAGAAAAAGGGCCTTGTCGCCAACAAGACCCCATGTAAAGCCGTTAAACGGTGGCTACGTTTTTAGCTAAAAAATAACCGTCAACGTACCAAAGTTGAGACGGTTATTTTTTTCTGTCATTTTTGAAGATTTGGTAACAAAGACTGATTAGGGCTATGGTAAACATAGCAAAACCTAAAATCGTCTCTACCACTTCAAAAGCAGTCAAAGAGTTACCTCCTCTCTGTTAGATTTCGATGAGTACCGCATAGGCATCACCTCACTTTCAGAAAAAGGATTGTAACCACCGTCTTCACTTCTTTACTACTTAATTGTAACACGAAGTTAGTTTTATTGCTAACATTTCTCTGCTAATGAACCAGCCCTCTATTCGTCTGATAATTAAAGGGCTGGTTCATTTTATTATGAAAATTCAATGATGGGAACCCTTACAATCACTCTTGCTCCGCCTGATTCTGCATTATCCAAAGTTAACTGCCCTTGATGAAGTTGGGTAATATTCTCAGCAATGGTTAAACCAATTCCAAGATGACTGTTATCATGACGACTTTTATCATCTTTGAAAAAACGTAAGTGGGCTTTTTTCAGAGCCTCAGGAGAGAAGCCTGGACCACTATCCTGACATGTCATTAATAACGAATTATCTTCTATCCTGTAGTTCAATAATAACTGGCTTCTCCTAGGGCTATGCTCTACTGCATTTGAAATGATATTCATCCAGGCTCGCTGGAATAGAGACTTATCAAGGCTGATTTCAGGGTCTCCAGAAATTGCATTTTGACAATCAAGTAATAAACTTTTGGTTTTAGCTAAAGCAAAGATTGCCTGGTTTAATTCCTCGAGAAAGTCTTTGAGAGAAATCTTTTCAGGTTGAAAATTTCGTAAATTGTTTTCTTTGGCAATCAAGGATAATTCACTCAGATAGGTCTCAATTTGACCAATATTTTTAGAACTATAGGCAACAAATTTTTTCTGCTCGCTGTTAGATTTGTCTGGCTCAGAAGTTCGGTATTCCCACGAACAACTGTCAACGGGGTCCTAATGTCATGTGTCAAGGCTCTTATTTGGTCACTTTTTTCTTGCTCTAGTGACCAAGACTCAAGCAGGGACTCTTTTAGCGCACCCCTCATTTTATCTAGACTTACTAACAGTTGGTCAAATTCCTTAATACGAGAATGTCCAACAGAGAAATCCAGGTCTTCTTCTGTAATCTTTTTCGTTGCTTCTAAAACTGGATTTAATTGCCCTTGTAGCCGTTTCACAAAGGATAATGTGACTATAATAAAAATGAGCAGGCTGCCCACACCAAATAAAATTACTACTAGCCATGTGGGCCTAGGTAGATAAAGGTTTCCCCATTTAAATGAATAGCGCTCCTTAAGTTGGTAATTAACAAGAAGGTTGCCATCAGGTCTTTGAAACACCTTATAATAGCCATATTTTGTCTGACCGCTGTCCTGCTCTCTGAAATTTTTCACCACCGCTTCTTTCATTGGCTGAGACATATTAGTTTCCACGATTTTTCCTGAATGATTTATCAAGAGATACCGAGTATCATCCGGGAGCATCTGTTTAGACAAAGTCTTGCTGGTCTCAATTGAATGTTTTTTCTCAATCAGGTACTGTTCTGAATAGTTGGCTGGAAATATGGCTCCAGTTCGATAAGCAAGATATAGGACAATTAGATTAGCTATCATTAAAAGTGCACAAGCAAAAATGACCGTTGTAAAATAGCTGATAAAAATCGTCCTTAAACTAGAGAACTTTTTCTTTATTCCCATTTGTAGCCAATCCCCCAGACTGTCTTTATTGGTTCTTGTCCGTAGTCTCTAAATTTGGCCCGAATATTTTTAATATGCTCTGCTATCGCGGCAGGTGTCCCCCGTTCTTCAAAGCCATACAGATAGTCGTAGAGCTGCTCTTTAGAAAAAACCTGACCGCGGTGCTTGGCTAAATGCTGACAGATTTCATATTCTGACTTAGTCACATCCAAAATTGTCTCACCGACCATGATTTGCTTACTAGAGAGGTCAAAGCGAACATTATCTAGGAGCAAGGTCGCATGGTGCTCACGCTTTTCTCGGCGCAGATGTGCCTGCACACGTGCCAGCAGCTCCTGTACCCCAAAAGGCTTGACCAAATAATCATCTGCTCCATAAGCCAGACCTGTCACGATATCAGCTTCCTGGGTTTTAGCTGTCAGAAAAAGAATGGGGCAATCCACCAGAGGACGAATTTCCTGACAAAAACTGAAGCCATCTATATCCGGCATCATAATATCCAGTAAGATTAAATCATAACGCGGCAGATGGGCTCTGTCTACCTGACTGGCACTTTCAAAAGTATCTACCTGATAACCCTGCAGGGCCAAGGTATTTTTTATAAGCGCTAAAATATCGGTCTCATCATCAAGAGCTAAAATTTTTGTCATTGAAAAACCTCCTCCCTTTGAATAACATATTTTATTCAACACTGCTTCTCCCTTGCCACCTGTCGAACCAAAGAAGACTGAGAAATAAACCAAGCAAAGTCGTTGGAAAGGCAACTTCCAGCCAGAGGAGAAGCTGCTGGACAAACATAGGATTTTGATCTGGGTATTGCAACATGTAAAACAAATCCTCCATTAACCGTGCTGGCCAGGCAGCCGGCACAAATTGCCAAATGCCATCACCTAAGCCTGTTAGAAGCAAGGCTGAGACTAGGACTTCAAAAATTCCTAGACCAATTGTTGCGCCACTGCCAAATAAAAAGGCGATTAGCATATGAAGCAAATATAAGATGACTGTTGATGCCAATAAAAACAGACCCGCATAACCATAAAAGGCAAGATAAGGGACATCTGTATTAGACCGATACAAGAGGCCAAAGATGACTAGGGCTAAACAGATAGCAACAATTTCCATTACGATAAGACTGACAAACTTTACAAAATAAAGGATTTTTCGCTGACTACTTGCTAAGACAGTTTGAAAGTGACCAGCTTCTGCCTCTAATTCAACGGCTTTGCTGCAAATAATAGCAATGACTAGTGGAAAAGCCACTCCCAGTACTTGCAAATAAGCACTCGTAATGCTTCCCCAAGAATAAGCAGGTGTCACAAAACCAAAGACAGCAGTTAAAACAGCTATACCAGCTGGTAAAAGTACATGTATCCAAGGCAAAAAGGTACGGTTATATTTTAAAAACTCTGCCCAAATCAATTTTACCATTATTTAACCTCCTGTTTTTCAAACCAGAGAGCCATTACCCAAGTCAGCCCTGCAAAGAGGGCAAACGCCAGCATTAAACTGAGCATAATAGACCAGCTGCTAGTTGCTAATAGCGGTGCCGCTGCCTCTGAACCAGCTTTCAATCCATTGGGATATATTTTCATAATGGGAATCATCAATCGCATCCCCCAAGCATAAGGATACAGTAACCAATAAGCAGTTGTCGAAAAAGCAACTCCCAAGAAATTAGCTGTGAAATTGACTAACAAGGTGGCAATAAAACCCAATTTCTTTGCCAGCCATAAACAAAACGGGATCTGCCAAAGCACACTGAGCAATAGTACCATAGAAGCAAGAAGCATTTGACTAATAGGATAAGTTTCTCCATAATGAAGAAAAGTAGACAAGGCTAAGAGGAACCAATGCAAAAGACTGCTCAGGGTCAAATAATAGGCCAAAGAAGCAATCTTACACGTCCAAATTTTTTTTAAAGAAATTGGCAAAGGAAACACTGCCCGATAATGTAACTTTTTTTCTTCATAAATGTTTACTAAAGCAGTAAATAAGGTCAGCAGCCCCGGTAAAATGATAATGTACCACCAATTATAAGCATCTGTAATCAAATACTGAGGCACCATAAGACCATGTATAATCACTAATATAGGAGCCAAAAACAGCAACTTTTTTGCCATCGTCCGCTTCAGTTTTAAACGTTCTGCCTGAAAAATCCCCAGCATCTCACTCACCTCCTCGGTACTTCATAACCACTTCAGTAAAGAGTTTTTCTAAGTCTTCGCCTTGGTGAATCCTATCCTGATAACCCAGTACGCCATTGGCAATAATTCCAATATGATCCGCTATCATCTGTATCTCAGAGAGTATATGACTGGAAATAATGACGGTGATTTCCTGTTCTGAAAGTGAACGAATTAAATCTCGTAATTCTTGTATGCCTATGGGATCAAGGCCATTGGTCGGCTCATCCAGAATCAAAAGCTTGGGATTATTAAGCAGAGCAATCGCAATCCCCAGACGCTGTTTCATACCCATGGAGAACTGACCGGCTCTTTTTTTACCCGTATTAGTTAGGTCAACGATCTTTAAGACTTCATCAATCCGCCCATCCGGCAGGCCTAACATCAGGGTTCTTACTTTTAAATTTTCACGTGCAGTTAGATTTTCATAAAGTGGCGGAGATTCAATTAGAGCCCCAATATTTTCCAAATCCTCACGGCCCCATTCATGTCCGTCTATAAGAATTTGACCAGATGTCTTTCTCAGCATTCCTGTAATCATTTTGAGTGTCGTTGACTTGCCGGAACCATTGGGTCCTAAGAGCCCATAGACCGAATTTTTTTCAACTTGAAGAGATAATTCCTTGACAGCAACCTGCCTGCCAAATTTTTTTGTTAACTTGATAGTCTCTAACATATAATCCATGATTTTATCCTCCTCTTCTTTCTAAGTCTATTTTAGAAAAAAAGTTTAAGGACTTTATCAGGTTAATAAAAAAACGCCAGAAAAATTCTAACGTTTTCATGAAATTTAGATATAAGAAGTTCACCCCGAACCTCTTTTTTCTTTTCTTAGAAAAAGCTTTTTACAATGACTGAGCCAAAGCCCATGATGAAGCCAGCTAGGATAACACCTGCGATGACAGCGATGATGCTGTTTTTGAACTTAAGGTCAAGGATGGAGGCTGCTAGGGTGCCTGTCCAGGCTCCTGTTCCTGGTAGGGGAATACCAACGAAGAGAAAGAGGGCGAAATAAAGGCCCTTGTCGCCAGCACTCTTAGCCAACTTTTGGCCCCCATTGTGGCCCTTTTTGAGACACCAGCTAAAGAAGCCACCGATGACAGGCTTATCAGCCCCCCATTCTAAGACTCGACGGGCAAAGAAGAAGATAATAGGCACGGGCAACATATTACCGATGACGCCGATAATAATAGCCTGCCACATGGGGAGACCCACGCCGATACCATAGGGAACAGCTCCCCGCAATTCGACGAGGGGAATCATAGAAATGAGGAAGGTAATCAAATACTTCATAGAATTTTTTATCCTTTTGCTTATAAAAGTGAGCTAATGAGTTGGTTGATCTGGTCAAAATAAAAGGGATTTTCCTGATAGGCAATACCAGTATGGCGGGCTAACTTGATAATCATCTCTAGGAAAGAACAAGAGGAAAAGCCAGTCGTCTCATGTAAAATCTTTTCATCAAAGGGTTTGATGAGATGGGCCAGAGGATTGCGGACCGACTTCTCCATATCCCTAAGAAAGGTCACATCCTTCTTGAGCGAGCCCGAAATGGGAAGCAGGTCAATTAAGGCCACCAGACTTCTGGAAGTCACCCTGGGATCCTGCCAGGTTCTGGCAAAGTCTTGTAGGGCTTGATCTTGTGAGTCTTCCATCTGGATAAATTTCCAAGAATCGTAACTAGAGTCCTTGGAATTTTTGATATAGGCTGTCAAATCAGGAATCTCCCTCTCAATCAAGCGCAGGAAAAGCCGATAGAGAATGGGGCTGACGGCTCGGACAAAATCAATGATGTCCTCAGACCTAACCTTGGCCTGCAGGTCCATGATATAATTGGCCAACAACTCCTGTTCTTGGGGATTGGCTGTTAATGAGCACTGATAAGCCTCTTGAAAATGCTGGATCGTCTTGGGCTCATAAAGTTCGTTAATGGCTAACTGCCGTCGCTTCTTCATCAAATATAGGAGGGTCTTGGCATCCGGATTTATCGCCTGCTTTTCCACAAGACGATAGGCCGAAGCATAGTCGTAATGCTGGATGAGGATGACCAGGGTTTCCTTTAGGGTCTGCTTATCCATTTTAGGCAATCAGGGTTTCTAGACCGACGGTCATCATGTCGGTAAAGGTAGTTTGCCGTTCTTGGGCTGTGGTGTCCTCTTCTGGATGAACCAAGCTGTCAGAGACGGTCATAATGCCCAAGGCTTGGACCTGATATTGGGCCGCCAAATAATAGAGGGCTGCGGCTTCCATCTCAATAGCCTTGACCCCAAGGGTTCCCAGTTTTAGGTTGCGCTCTGGCATACTAGAATAAAAGACATCTGAAGACAGAACAGAACCTACATGGGTGGTCATGCCCAAATCCTCAGCAATATGGTAGGCCTTATCCAGGAGGTCGAAGTCCGCAATTTGCGGGAAGTCGTATTCAGGGAAGTCATTGCGAATAATCTTGGAATTGGTAGCTGCGGCTTGGGCCAGAACCAGCTCGCGCACATGGACATCTGGATCAATGGAACCGGCTGTTCCCACCCGAATCAGCTTCTTGACACCATAGTCAACAATCAATTCGTGGGCATAGATGGAGATGGAGGGCATCCCCATCCCGGTTCCCATGACAGAGACCTTTTGACCCTTGTAGGTTCCAGTATAGCCTAGCATGCCACGGATATGATTAAAGCAGACTGGATTTTCTAAAAAGTTTTCAGCGATGAATTTGGCCCGCAAGGGATCACCTGGCAAGAGAATTTTATCAGCAATCTCTCCTGGGGCTGCTTCGATATGAATAGACATAAGTTAATTCCTCAATTTCTATAAAATAAGCGTGATTCAAAAAATTTAGTCAGAGTGACTGTAAACAGGATGGGTATCAGAAGGACGGGCTGGGAATGAGTGAAGCCAATCACTAGCCCAGAAGCCGTCAAGGGAGCCTTCATGGTAATAGCCAAAAAACTGGCTGCCCCTGCTAGCATAAAGAGTTCAGGGCCTTGGACAGGAATCAAGCCACTGACGACCTGACAGACCATAAGCCCCAGTAAACTTCCTAAAGCAAAGGAAGGAGTCAGGGTACCACCATAGGCCCCGCTGACCAAGCTAAGAAGGACCAGGCCAGCCTTGAGGGCAAAAAGAACAAGGGCAGTCCGCAAACTTAAACCGTTGAAGGCCGATTGCGCCAGGGCGCTACCATTGCCTAGAACGGTTGGAAAAATCAGGGCAGTCGCTCCGACTAGAGCGCCTGTCAAGGGCAGGCTGAGCCAGATGGTCTTGTCCTTGCGTCGCCATTTGCCAGCAAGGCCATTGAGACGCTTGAAAATCCCCGCCAGGAGTGCGGTCAGAATTGCCAGAAGAAGCAAGAGGCCCAGACTAGTCCAGAACCCTAGATGAGTGGTCATAGCTCGCAAGTGATAGTTGGGATTACTAGTAACAATGGGATTGGAGACCCAGGTCGCCAGATAGGTAGTGACCAGAACCACCAGCAGATTGCGAAGGGAAAGGGCCACCGCCAATACTTCAAAAGCAAAGAAGAATGAGGACAAGGGCACCTGATAGACAGCTGCCAGTCCTGCTGCCGCTCCACTGGCAATCAGCAAATAGGCATCCTTGGATTTCAATTTGAAGCCAACAGCTATGCGACCGGCAAAGAGGGCCCCCAATTCGCGGGGGGCTCCTTCTTTACCGATTGGACCACCGGCACCAACAAAGACAATCTGCAGGAGACTATGGATGACCTGGCGCAGAAAACTGTGAAGTCTCTTGGGGTGCTTGAGACTTTGTCGTACGGAAATAATCTGATAAGGGGCCTTTTGTAGCCAATACCAGACAGCTGCAGCGATAATCGAAATAATGAAAATGCCAGCAAAGCGGGAGCCAGCAGACAGGGACCGCACCAAGCTCAGATAGTCATCATCGCTGTGACCAAAAACCAGCATTTCGACCAGATTGAGCAATTCGTGCATAGCAATTCCAGCCAAACCACCCAAAAGACCAGTTAAGCAGACCGCTAGCCAAAAGCGTAAGCCATAATGGTAGGTCTTCATGATTGGGTCAATTTATCTAAAAATTGATAGAGGGCTTGATTCATCTGGTCATAATCGTAGGCCAAGATGTCCTTTGCCCCTTGGACATAGGTGTATTTTTGACTGCCGCCCTCAATATCCTTTTCTTGGGCCAAGAGCTGCTTGACCAAGTCCTTGGTCAATTCCAGGTGGGCTTGAAAGCCAAAATGCTTATGACTGTAGGCGACAATCTGCCTTGGACAGCCCTGGCTAGTGGCCAGAATCTGAGCTCCCTCCGATAAGCCTGGCATATCCCCATGCCAATGACCGACCACCAGTCCTTGGGGAATATGAGATAAGCGAGAATCGGATCGACCAGCCTGGGTCAACTCAATAGGGAAATTCCCAATTTCTCGCTCGGGGCTGGCTAGGCAGGTCCCTCCATAGGCTTGGCCCAGTAGTTGGGCTCCCAGGCAGACACCGATAATGTATTTGTCGGCCTTGATAGCCTTTTGAATGAGGTCAATCTCAGCCTGAGCATTGTAGTGGGGAAATTCCTCCTGGGTAGAGGTCGGACTTTGGGGTCCCCCCATGACA